>NZ_JANKJL010000002.1:0-537648 GCF_041414805.1 Sporosarcina sp. OR05
TTTTCGTTCTATCGAGTTTTTTGAAAATACTTTTATAAAAAAAGTGCTTGTAAAACTCACCAAAGTTGGTATAATGAATATTGTCCTCATTGAACGAGACGAAGGTCTGGTGATGATGGCGAAGAGGTCACACCCGTTCCCATACCGAACACGGAAGTTAAGCTCTTCAGCGCCGATGGTAGTAGGGGGCTTCCCCCTGTGAGAGTAGGACGTCGCCGGGCCTGCAAGATTCATTACATAATGCAGCACGCAAGGACAACTTCCGTTTAAAGCGAAGTAGCAAGTGGATCGAAGAAACGATTGAGTGAATGAAGCTGACAAAGAAGTGCACAGCTTATCACATTTAAACCATGGAGGATTAGCTCAGCTGGGAGAGCACCTGCCTTACAAGCAGGGGGTCGGCGGTTCGAACCCGTCATCCTCCACCATATTATCTATACATTACACTTAGCCGGTGTAGCTCAACTGGTAGAGCAACTGACTTGTAATCAGTAGGTTGAGGGTTCAAGTCCTTTCGCCGGCACCACTTTTGAGCCATTAGCTCAGTCGGTAGAGCATCTGACTTTTAATCAGAGGGTCGCAGGTTCGAATCCTGCATGGCTCACCATTTATAAATTCTGTTTTGAACCAATTATGCGGGTGTGGTGGAACTGGCAGACACGCTAGACTTAGGATCTAGTGCCGCAAGGCGTGGGGGTTCGACTCCCTTCACCCGCACTTTCAATGCGGAAGTAGTTCAGTGGTAGAATACGACCTTGCCAAGGTCGGGGTCGCGGGTTCGAATCCCGTCTTCCGCTCCATATGAATAATTGCCGGGGTGGCGGAACTGGCAGACGCACAGGACTTAAAATCCTGCGGTAGGTGACTACCGTACCGGTTCGATTCCGGTCCTCGGCACCATTATTTTTAGTCAATGAAACATCGATATGCGCCCGTAGCTCAATTGGATAGAGCGTCTGACTACGGATCAGAAGGTTGTGGATTCGACTTCTGCCGGGCGCGCCATTAAGCTTAACGACGGGAAGTAGCTCAGCTTGGTAGAGCACTTGGTTTGGGACCAAGGGGTCGCAGGTTCGAATCCTGTCTTCCCGACCATCATATTGGGGCCTTAGCTCAGCTGGGAGAGCGCCTGCCTTGCACGCAGGAGGTCAGCGGTTCGATCCCGCTAGGCTCCACCAATATAATATTATTACTTTTCTTGGCGGCGTAGCTCAGCTGGCTAGAGCGTACGGTTCATACCCGTAAGGTCGGGGGTTCGATCCCCTCTGCCGCCATCCTAAAGGACCTTTAGCTCAGTTGGTTAGAGCAGACGGCTCATAACCGTCCGGTCGCAGGTTCGAGTCCTGCAAGGTCCACCACTATTTGAATAGTGAATACGGAGGAATACCCAAGTCTGGCTGAAGGGATCGGTCTTGAAAACCGACAGGGGTGTTAAAGCCCGCGGGGGTTCGAATCCCTCTTCCTCCGCCATAATGTATTAAAACAGTAGTGGAAGGTTTATGAAACACTGATAGCGTAGGATTTAAATTTTCTACAACTAATATTATTGCGGGGTGGAGCAAATCACATCACGCAGAATGTGATTTGTGTAATTTCCTAAAAGGAAATTACAACAAAGTCTCACGAAATACCGAATGCGTAGGATTTAAAGTTCCTACAACTAATATTATCGCGGGGTGGAGCAGTGGTAGCTCGTCGGGCTCATAACCCGAAGGTCGCAGGTTCAAATCCTGCCCCCGCAACCAAAGGTCCCGTGGTGTAGCGGTTAACATGCCTGCCTGTCACGCAGGAGATCGCCGGTTCGATCCCGGTCGGGACCGCCATTCTTTAGTACTACATAAAGATTTCGATTTTAGAATAGGTTGATCTTAAAAGATAGAAACTTTTTTCTAAGTCACTTGTGGCTCAGTAGCTCAGTCGGTAGAGCAAAGGACTGAAAATCCTTGTGTCGGCGGTTCGATTCCGTCCTGAGCCACCATTATTTGCGGGTGTAGTTTAGTGGTAAAACCTCAGCCTTCCAAGCTGATGATGAGGGTTCGATTCCCTTCACCCGCTCCATGGGCCTATAGCTCAGCTGGTTAGAGCGCACGCCTGATAAGCGTGAGGTCGGTGGTTCGAGTCCACTTAGGCCCACCATATTCCGCAGTAGCTCAGTGGTAGAGCAATCGGCTGTTAACCGATCGGTCGTAGGTTCGAGTCCTACCTGCGGAGCCATATTAACTCGGGGAAGTACTCAAGTGGCTCAAGAGGCGCCCCTGCTAAGGGTGTAGATCGCGAAAGCGGTGCGAGGGTTCGAATCCCTCCTTCTCCGCCATATTGTTGGCCCCTTGGTCAAGCGGTTAAGACACCGCCCTTTCACGGCGGTAACACGGGTTCGAATCCCGTAGGGGTCATAACTAGAAAAAGAACTGCATTCATTTATACGAATGCAGTTCTTTTTATTTTGTTTCTATAATATTTCTTGGAGTGTTTGTACAAATTCAATATAATACATGTAGGCATATTCATCATCATGTGTTTTCTCTGTTTTGCTCTTGCCCTTTCCTTTCCTCTCAATTTAGACAATTAATTACGATTCCTAACATCGTGCAATTGATCACTTGATGGATATGGATTGGCCTGTTGCTTCTTTAATATGCTGGATGCTTCAATTTCCTCAGCGCTGCATCCGTATTACTTTCGTTACATCGACGGATGAACAGTTTATAAAGTATTGATTGCTAAAAGCGTATCGTTTACTTGAGCTCTAGTATACAAGAGTGTTTCCTTCGTTCAATATGGATGCAATTTTTTTCGTTGTCTGGAGTTGATATGAGGAAGGGAGCGTTGAGTTAGCTATATTTTTAAGGAAAAAACCGTCATGCCCCTTTGAAAAGGAACTGACGGTTTTATTGCTTTTACAGGGTCAATAGTAATAACAGTAGACTTCAACATATTATCACCATCTCATCTTTCATTCAAATAGCTATCTTTTTGATGATAAGGGATATTGCCCATGGATGACTCCAACCCTTCATCATCTAACGTTTGTTCGTATTCCTCAGATTTCTCTGATCGCACAAAACCGCGTTTTTCTCCGGTAATATCTGTGCTGACGAATTCCTCCATTTGGTCAGCTGCCCCATCAAGTATTTCATCGTCATATAAAGAATTATAGTCATCATGGTCTCCTATAAAATCTGATGGTGTTTCTGATGTGCCTGATTTGGCGATTTCTTGAAAACTGTCTTCACTGTCTCTCCGTATACCTTCTCTTCGATCTGCAAAGGAATTTGCCTTTGCCATAACCAATAATTCATCTTCAACTGGTCGGTCTTCAGGAATGGATCGCTCAGTTGCATGTTCGTAACAATAGGACGTGTAAGGAATTGCTTCCAAACGCTCGTAGGGGATTTCTGTTTGACACTCTTGACAATAGCCATAAGTACCTTCGTTCATCGCTTCTAGAGCGTGCTCAATCTTTTCTAATTCATCTCCAGCATGTACATTAATCGCCATATCCTTTTCCCGTTCATATAATTCGGTTCCCATGTCACCAGGATGATTGTCGTACATGGATAATTCGCCAACATCATTTTGAGAGGATTGTTTAATGTCAGTTTCTTGTTCAGTTTTCGTTAACTGCGTTCGCAATTGCAATAATTCTTCTCGAAGAGACGTTTTTTGGTGATCTGTTAACATGATTAGCACTTCCTTTGAAATTGTTTTCGTAGTATGGTCTATTTCATGCAAGTTCATAGCTAAGAAATAATGCTAAGTAGTATTCAATTCCCTATGCTGTAGAGAAACTAAACATTTATCGATAACTTCGTCAGATTTAATCAAAAAAACCGCATGGCGCAAAGTATAACAAACTTTGACATCATGCGGTTTCGTATGTGTTTTATTGACATAAATGATGGGTGTTTAGACCAAATGTCCAATCAGGATACCAATTCCAAGCAGTAGACCGAATATTGTATTGGTCACTGCTGTATGCTTCATCGCAGGCATTACCTCCAATGGGAGAAGATGTGCATGGAAGATTGTAATAGCTTTAATCGGTTTAGGAATACTGATTAGAACAAGTAATGCCCATGGTGTCAATTGACCAAGAATAACAAGACCTATCACCCATAAATAGCTGATGCAGAAAAACGTCGCAAGTATTTTAATGGCAGCGGGTCTGCCGACGAGAATGGCAAGTGTTTTTCTGCCTCCGATTTTATCTCCTTCAAGATCCCGAATGTTATTGGCTAACATGATTGCTGCAACGAGCAACATGCTTGGAATTGAAATCAGTATGGCTAGTGCGGTTACTGTACCGGTTTGAATATAAAACGCAATTAATATGAGCAGCATCCCCATGACGACACCTGAAACAAGTTCGCCAAATGGTGTATAGGCGATTGGGTAAGGTCCACCTGTATATAAGTATCCGATCAGCATGGACACAAGCCCAACAAGTGCTAATCCCCAAGAGGTTTGGGAACAGATATATACACCAATCAACATGGAAACAGCGTAAAGTGCCAAGGCGATGGCTAAAACGGTTTGAGCTTTAATGCCATTTCGGACAATCGTTCCACCAATACCTACAGAATGCTCTGTGTCCAGACCTCTTTTGAAGTCATAATATTCATTGAACATATTAGTTGCCATTTGTATGAATAAGCTTGCGATAAGCATAGCCAAAAATAATGGGAAATGTAGGTCGCCGTATGTGAGTGCGATCATTGTCCCTAAAAAGACGGGGGCGAATGCTGCTGTTAACGTATGGGGTCTTGTCAATTGCCACCAAATTCGCCAACCGGTGTCTGCTTTAATAGTATGTTGCAATTTCCTCTCTCCTATTCTAAGGTTTCCGTTATTCATTGTACTCTAAATCGACGAAAAGAGGTATCCTTCTTTGCATTATATATGCGTGTTCTTATGATTTTCGGTATAATGTAAGTAAGATGTAAATAAAACAACTTATATGGTGAACGGAATTTTAATTGATTACACTGAAGGAGAGAAAATGATGAGCTACAAAATAACGGATGTCAGCAGCACGAAACAAGTGCCACTGTCTCCTCATACCCAGTTTTTCACTGAGACAGTGGAGGTTGGTAGGATTTCTCCTTTATCATTTTTCGAAGCAGGTGCATCGCACTATAAGAACGAGCGGTTCTATTGGCAAAATGCTGATAAGACGATGACGCTTGTCGGTGTGGGGCATGCCTATACAATTGTCAGTGAACAGCAGGACAAGCGTTATGAGGAGATCGCAAGTAAGTGGAAGCAGTTGTGTGCACTGTTAGTAAAAGAAGATAAAGATATCGAGCCAGTTCTGTTTGGTGGTTTTTCATACGATGAACGGAACAGACGGTCGTCAGAATGGGATGGCTTCCCATCTGCTTATTTTATTGTTCCGGCCTTTCAATTAAAGATTGAACATGGGAAGACGTACATTTCGATTAACATGGTGACGGATCAAAAAGATGTTTTATCATCTTTTGATGAACTACGTGAAGAACGGGATAGACTTATTCATACTGCACAAGTGGAGGAGCTTTCATTCACAGATACAAATCAAGTCATTGCAACAACCGAGCGTGGCAAAGAGGCGTATTTAAAAGCTGTTGAAAATGTGACTGGAAAAATTCGACTCGGAAAAGCGGACAAAGTTGTCATTGCACGAGCAATTGAACTTGAATTTGAACAAGAGGTATCTGTTGCACGTACATTGCAATCCATTACAAATGAACAACAAGAAAGTTATCATTTTGGACTTCAACAAGGAAAGTCCTTATTTTTTGGTGCTACACCTGAACGCTTAATTGAGGTGAAAAATGGAGAAGCCTATTCCGCTTGTGTCGCTGGATCAATTCGTAGGGGAAAAACTGCTCAAGAAGACCGAGAATTAGGTGAGCGATTGTTAGGCGATCCGAAAAATCGCGAAGAGCATCAACATGTAGTGAGTATGATATCTGATGTATTTGAGGCGTATTGTGAAGATGTGTGCGTTCCGAAAGTGCCGAAGTTAATGAAAATCCGGGATATCCAGCATTTGCACACACCTGTTCAAGGCACAATTAAGCAGAAGAGTGACATTTTCTCATTTGTACAAGCATTGCACCCGACCCCTGCATTAGGTGGTGTCCCGACGACGGTTGCTCTTGACATGATCCGGAACGAGGAAGGATTAGATCGTGGTTATTATGCAGCGCCAATTGGTTGGACTGATACGGCAGGGAATGGTGAGTTTGCTGTCGGCATACGATCTGCATTGTTGGATGGAAACAAAGCATATTTGTACGCAGGTGGAGGAATTGTGGCCGATTCTGTTGCTGAAGAAGAATATGAAGAAACTTGGGTCAAGTTTAGACCGGTGTTAAGGGCGCTTGGAGGAAAGTTGAATGGATGAACGAAAAGTGTTAACCAACCATGTATTACGATTAACGCAGACTTTGATGCAAGCTGGAGTGAAATCGGTCGTCATTAGTCCAGGATCTCGATCAACACCGCTCGCTTATGCATTTGCAGCGAATGAACACATACAAACTTTCATGCAAGTTGATGAACGATCTGCTGGTTATTTTGCACTTGGCTTAGCAAAGGCGACAGGCAATCCTGTCGTCCTTTTGTGTACGTCTGGAACCGCAGCCTCCAATTATCATCCTGCAGTGACAGAAGCGTATTATGCACGCATACCATTAATTGTCATGACTGCCGATAGACCACACGAACTTAGAGGTGTCGGTGCCCCTCAAGCAATCGACCAATTGAATATGTATGGCAAGCATGTAAAATTCAGTGTGGATTTACCGCTGGCTGAGGATAATGATGAATTGGATACTTTTCTTGAACGGCATACGCAACGGGCAGTTGCTATCGCAATGACACAGCCAATCGGACCAATTCATTTAAACATCCCTTTACGTGAACCATTACTGATCGATTTTGATAGACCTGCACCATCGATAACGTTTATGGAACGTATTGTAGGAGAGAATGAACTTTCTTTGCCAATGAAGGGACAGCTAAATAATCTAATTGCGAATGCAAAAAAAGGTTTGCTTATTGTAGGTGAAATGCCGATTAATTTTGATAAAAAAGCATTTTGGCATTTTGCTAAATCCCTGCAATGGCCAGTACTATGTGATCCATTGTCCAATTTACGTTCAGAGGTTCCGACAGATTGTCTTCATCTGTGCATAGCCCATTATGATGCATTGCTAAAGAGTGAGCATTTTGCAGATATCGCAGTGCCTGATACGGTTATTCGTTTTGGCCCACAACCGGTGTCCAAACCATTGTCTCTTTTTTTAAAGAAAACAAAGCCTACAGTTTATGTCGTGTTTGATGAGTCTCCTGAATTCCGTGATTCGCTAGGTGTAGTTACGCACCATGTACAAGCATCACCGCATGCTTTGTTTACAGCTGTTGATCAACTTCAGCGTACGGAATATGCAAAGTTATGGGCGACAGCTAATCAAGAAGCCGAACAATGTACACGTCATTATGAAGGGACGTTAGGCGACGAAGGAATCATTGTGAAATGTCTACTAGATAATCTTCCTACTGGCAGTGACTTAATAAGCAGCAGTAGTATGCCAATCCGAGACCTCGATACGTTTTTCTGTGCAACAGAAAAGGAACTCATGGTTTTTGCCAATCGGGGTGCAAACGGGATTGATGGAGTTGTGTCAACTGCGCTTGGCATCGAACGTGCTCGTAAAAGACCTACATTTTTGCTTATTGGGGACTTAGCATTTCTCCATGACGTTAATGGCCTAATTGTGTCGCGTTTTCACGAAACGAGTATAACCATAGTGATCTTAAACAACGATGGTGGTGGTATTTTCTCTTATTTACCACAAGCATCTGAGTCAAATCACTTCGAGGAGTTATTTGGGACACCGACCGGCTTGACGTTTGAACATATTGGTGCAATGTATGATGCACAGTATGCGTCCGTTCACGCAAAAGAAGAGTTTGTGCAGGAAATACAGAAGGACAAAGTTAAACCTATCCGCATCATCGAAGTATTTACAAGCAGACCTGTAAATGTACAAAATCACCGTGCTTATTGGGCTGATGTGGTTGAAAGGGTGAAGACGATTGGTTGAATTGACAATTACTGTTCGTGAATTACCGATTCACGTTGTCATGAACGGAGATGCACAATTACCGACAATCGTCTTTCTACATGGGTTTACAGGTGCAACAACGACTTGGCGAGAAGTTCTTGAACATGTAGGAAGTGAGTTCAGAACAATTGCTGTTGATTTGACTGGACATGGCATGACAGGTGTACCTGAAGCTCCTGCCCGGTATGCAATGGAAGAGCAGATTGCTGATTTACATATGTTATTTCAAAAGCTGTCCTTGCAATCCTTCGTGTTAGTCGGTTATTCGATGGGTGGACGCATTGCGCTTGCCTATACAATTCAATACCCAGAACAAATCCAAGCACTTGTGTTAGAGAGTGCTTCACCAGGGTTAGCTACAGAAGAAGCACGAATTGCAAGACGCCAAGCAGATGAAAAGTTAGCGTGTAGGATTGAAGCTGAAGGTGTTCGTCCTTTTGTCGATAATTGGGAAAACATCCCGTTGTTTCAATCCCAAAAAAAGTTACCAGAAGAAAAACGTATCCAAATTAGAAACGAGCGGTTACAACAAAGCGGCCAAGGCTTAGCAAACAGCTTGCGTGGAATTGGGACAGGTAGTCAACCATCGTATTGGGGATTAATTGGTAATTTAAAGGAAAACGTATTGTTGATTACTGGAGAGTTAGATGAAAAATTTGTCACTATTGCCCGGGAAATGAACGAAATTGCATCGTTGTGGAAACATACGATCGTACCTGGAGCAGGTCATGCAATTCACGTGGAAAAACCGTCATTGTTTGCTACAATGGTAAAGGAATTTATTTTAGCTATACAAAAGGAGGAGCACTAGTATGACACGTCAATGGGAAACTATCCGTACATATGAGGATATTAAATACGAAAAGTACAATGGAATTGGTAAAGTGACGATTAATCGTCCAGAAGTGCGTAATGCTTTTAGACCGAAAACGGTTATGGAGCTAATTGATGCATTTTCACGGGCGCGTGATGATGAAAGTATCGGTGTTATCATTCTAACTGGCGAAGGGGAAAAAGCCTTCTGTTCAGGTGGAGACCAATCTGTACGCGGACATGGTGGTTATGTTGGAGACGACGAGATCCCACGTTTGAATGTATTAGACTTACAAAGACTGATCCGTGTAATACCTAAACCGGTTGTGGCAATGGTTGCAGGTTATGCAATTGGTGGTGGACATGTATTGCATGTAGTATGTGATTTGACAATTGCTGCAGACAATGCACGTTTTGGCCAAACAGGTCCTAAAGTTGGTTCATTTGACGCTGGTTATGGATCAGGTTATTTAGCACGTATTATCGGACATAAGAAAGCGAGAGAAATCTGGTATCTATGCCGACAATATGATGCACAACAAGCGTTGGATATGGGACTCGTCAATACGGTAGTTCCTTATGAACAATTAGAAGATGAAACGGTCCAATGGTGTGAAGAGATGCTTGCAATGAGCCCGACAGCTCTCCGTTTCATTAAAGCGGCAATGAACGCTGATACGGACGGATTAGCTGGTCTTCAACAAATGGCTGGAGATGCTACACTCCTTTATTACACAACGGACGAAGCGAAAGAAGGTCGTGACGCATTCAAAGAGAAGCGTAAACCTGATTTTGGTCAGTTCCCACGTTTCCCTTGATGCAACTCCAAGGCACTCATTAAAATGGTGTAGACAAAGTCAAATATGGCTTTGTCTACACTTTTTTCAACAGCTTTTCTGATGAATAGAGGTGAAAAAGATGATTCCAAATTGGTTGGTACAAAGAGCAAATTTAACTCCGAATCGAATTGCACTTTCATTTGACAAGAAAGAGTGGACATTTCGTCAGCTGTTGGACGAAGCAACAAACATAGCTCAAAAACTACGGACAAATGGGTTACAGGATGGGCAACGTATTGCGTTACTAGGTTCATCAACACCGGATATGGTGTTGATGATCCATGGCTGTTTGTTAGCAGGACTTGAGATTGTGATGCTAAACGCACGGCTGACATCTAGTGAATTGAAGTGGCAGTTGGCCGATAGTGAGGCGGTAGCTCTATTATTGGATGATCAGAGTTCATTTCAGTTTACTAATTTATCGAAACCGATCTTGTCTTTTTCCGATATACATGCAAGTGGCAAATCCGAATTATCCATCGTGGATAGGTGGATGCCTTCCAAGACGCTAACGATTATGTACACATCAGGGACGACAGGTTTTCCGAAAGGTGTCCGACAAACAGCGGAGAACCATACGTCCAGTGCACTTTCTTCCGTTCTGAATCTAGGCTTGACAGAACATGATTGTTGGCTATGTACAATGCCGTTGTTTCATATTAGCGGATTTTCAATTTTAGCCAGATCCGTTATTTACGGCATGACTGTACGTCTGTATGAGAAATTTGATGAGTATGCAGTTGCAGATGAGATACAGCGAGGGCAAGTGACACGAATGTCGGTTGTTGCGGCAAGTTTGCAACGGCTTTTAATGGTTATGGAAGAACAAAATCTGTATGCCTCAACAGCTTTTTTAACGATGTTGGCAGGTGGGGGACCCATCCCAGTTGACTATTTACGAAGAGCGAGAGAACGAAGATTGCCCGTCCTACAAACGTATGGTATGACGGAAACGAGTTCGCAAACAGCGACTCTATCTGCTGAAGATGCTTTAAGTAAAATCGGTTCAGCAGGCAAACCGCTCTTTTTCAATCAAATTAAAATTGATGTTTCAGCTAATGACGCAGTCGGTGAAGTACTTGTGGCGGGGCCGCACGTAACTCCAGGGTATATCGGACATGCAGCTGCAGTTAGTCCCACAACTGATGGCTGGTTCCCAACAGGGGATATTGGCTATGTTGATGAGGATGGATATCTTTTTATCGTCGATCGACGCTCAGATCTAATCATTTCAGGAGGCGAAAACATTTATCCTGCTGAAATTGAGAATATCCTGGCCTCTCATCCGCTCGTGGTGGAAGCTGGGGTTTGTGGTCAAGAAGATGAGAAGTGGGGAAGCGTACCCGTTGCATTTATTGTCAGTAAAGGTAAAATTGTAGAAAGCGATCTAGTGGCTTATTGTAAGCAACATTTAGCGGGCTACAAAGTTCCGAAGGCGTTTCATTTTGTCGAACAGTTACCGCGTAATGCTTCGAATAAATTAGTACGACGTAAATTAAAGGAATGGTTGTAATGTGTTTTGTGGCGTATTAGAGGGTTAAATTGGATGAAGTCTCGAGTAGTTCGGTAAAGTTATCAATCGAGTTCACAATCTTTTCGATTGTATTTGAATAGTTATCAATCAAGTTCACAAAGTACTCGCCATTTCATGACCTTTGGACTAAAAATTACCACAAACAAAACCAGTGCGATTACCTTCTTCGCACTGGTTTCTCTTTACTTACTCAACGCTTGTTCAAAAACGCTTAAATTTCGTTCCATTAGAGTAAAATAGGTTTCATTATTCTGAACATCTTCAGGCGTAAGGACGCCAAGGTTATGAAGCTGTAAAGATTCTGCACCGATTTCTTTACGGACGACATCGGTCAGTTTGGACGATACGTTTTGCTCAAACAACACGTATTGGATGTTTTCTTCTTTTGCTTGGTCAACGATTTTTGTAAGCTCTTTTTGGGAAGGTTCACTTTGGGAATTCAACCCAGCAATGGCTACTTGATTTAATCCATATGCATTCGCAATATAACCAAAAGCAGCATGTGATACAAAAAAGGTTTTGGATGGGGCTTTATTTGCCATGTCAGCAAATCGTTCATCTAAATCCATTAATTGATCAGCAAGCGCATCATAATTCTTTTCGAATGTTTCTTTTTGCTCAGGCATTTTTGCGATGAGAGCTTCTTTAATGGAGTTTGCTAATTCAATGCTTAACGTTGGAGAAATCCACACATGTGGATCAAATTCACCATGGTCATGGTCGTGGTGAGCTTCCTCACTATTCTCATCATGTCCTTCTTCACCATGTCCATGTTCGTCCTCACCGTGCTCATCATGCCAGTCTTCACCATGACCATGTTCGTCCTCACCATGCTCATCATGCCCGTCTTCACCATGACCATGTTCGTCCTCACCATGCTCATCATGCCCGTCTTCATCATGATGGTGGTGATTTTCCCCTAAACGATCTTCCGAAATGGATTCTGCAGTGGCAATCATTTCGACGTGTTCGCTCTTTAACGTCTTTTGTGCATTTTCGACGAAACCTTCAAGACCAAGTCCGATATAAAAGAACAAGTCTGCATCTGCTAATGCCATCATATCTTTTTGGGTAGGATCGAATGTATGCTCATCTGCTCCTGCAGGATAAATGGATTGAACATGGACATGCTCTCCACCGATTTGTTCCGTGAAAAATTGTAACGGGTAAACAGTCGTATAGATGGATAATGTACCATCAGTCACCGTTGTTGCTTCCTCATTTTTGGTTGTTTGCCCACAGGCTCCGACAATTAATGTCAGAACAAGCCCGATAAATAGTAGCCATTTTGTTCTTTTCATATTGTACCTCCGACTAATAATAGTAATGATTACGATTTGAACAATACCTACTATACAAGATGATTATTAGTTTGGCAATAAAAAAAGAAAAAAACCGGCAATTGCCGGCACAATCATTTAACAATCTTCTCATTTTTTTCAGGAACTGGATCAAAACCACCTTCGTGAAAAGGATGACATTTAGAAATTCGACGTATTGCTAACCATGCTCCTTTTAGCGCACCGTGTTTTTCAATCGCTTCAACACCATAGTGGGAACACGTTGGGTAAAATCGGCATGTCGGTGGCATAATAGGGGAAATGATTTTTTGATAGATTTTGATGAAACCGATTAGTATGGCCTTCAATTCTAAACACCTTGCTTTCTGTTGTATGTTTAGTTTATTTGTTTTAGTGGTAAATTAACAGGGAGAAGCATTATAAACGAAGAGAGGTTTTACAATGAGTAAAGAATTGATGATGGAATTGAATAAGCAAGTGTCTACATGGTCGGTAATGTATGCAAAACTGCATAATTATCATTGGTATGTAAAAGGTAAACAATTTTTTACCTTACATGAGAAGTTTGAAGAACTGTATAACGAAGCGACGCTTCATATGGACGAAATTGCTGAACGAATCCTAACACTCGGAGGAGAACCAACTGCAACATTAAAGGAGCATTTGGAAGAGTCCGTCGTCAAAGAAGCGACAGGCAAAGAAAATGCGGAAGAAATGGTTAAAACCATTGCAGACGATTTTGCGAAAATCATGAAATCCTTGAAAAAAGGAATGGAGTTCGCTGCTGACAATGGAGACGATATGACAGAAGATATTCTGAATGCGGTCTATCAAAGCATTGAAAAACATCAATGGATGCTCAATGCATTTCTTGGTGAAGATAATAAATAATCCTTCATCCTCATCCAATTCCTCCGATAATAGAAGTGTGAAAGGAGGAATGGACAATGGAGTTAAATTCCATTATGGCAAGTCAATTGAGAAGTTTGCAATCGACTGTTCAATTGAGTGTCATGCATAAAGCGATGGCAATGAATACGACTGCAGCAACTGATATGTTGCAAAGCTTACCGAATCAGCCATCCACAGCATCCCATCCTCATAAAGGATTAGTCGTCGATCAAAAGGCGTAACTGATAAAAGCACGAATTCCAATGAGAGAAGGAATTCGTGCTTTTTATTCTGCTACAATTGTACATGAATCGTTTTGTTCCGAAGAACCATACTACGAAAAAAAGGTGGGGTTCATATGGAAAGCGATAAAGTGAAAATGTACGTGTCCGTTCAAAGCCAGCAAGTTTATCCGCATAAATACGCATCACCATGGGAGTACGAAGTGGAAATGAGTAGAGAATTTCTTCCGATATTTGAACAGATCTTCAGAGAGATGGATCGGTTGGAGTTCAGGAATTTCTTACGTGCACACTTGCCGTACGTCCCTTATCATTATGATAAGAACAACCACGAAGTAGACGACAAAACAATGAAAATCTATGCATTGATCCATGAATTTTCGGATGAAGAAACGAAAAAGTTCATTGAAGGACTGCCGTATTTCACAAGACCGGCACTTCCGTAAATGAACGAGCCGCTCGTTTTTCGTCCGTTGATCGGAATGAAAGGACGATGATGGCGATGATTACAACTTACAAAGATTTAAAAGGAGCACATGTTGAGCTGACGTTTGGAGAGAATCGATTTGGCATGGAAGCGAGGCATGTGCTCGTTGTTGTGAAGCACGAAGGGAAATGGTTATTAACTCGTCATTCCATTCGTGGAATTGAATTTCCTGGTGGGAAAGCTGAAGTAGGTGAGTCCGTGATCGATGCTGCCATTCGGGAAACAATCGAAGAAACTGGGGTAACGATAACGAATCTCGTCCGTTTTGCGGAATACATTGTCAATGGAGAAGAGCCCTTTTGTAAGGCAGTGTTTACAGGAACCGTGACACATATCGACGAACAGCCGACATTGCATGAAACAGAAGGGGCTTTTTGGTTGACGGATGAACAATTACAGGGTTGTACAACCTTGAGTTTTCATATGAAAGATGCAGGCATGCAGAAAATTCGGCAATGGGTGAATGCCAATGGTTCCTAATGCGACAATTATACATAGAAGAGGCTATCCATCACCCAATCCACATATTCGATTGGAAGAAATTACGTATATGTCAGAAGGATTAAGGGTTAAAGGGATGCTTGCTACTCCTAAAGCTGACAGGAAGTATGAAGGCATTGTCTATTTGAGAGGCGGCATGCAACATATCGGCATGGTACGGCCAGCTCGCATCGCCCAATTTGCGTCACAAGGATTTGTCGTCTTTGCGCCTTATTATCGAGGCAATCGAGGAGGCGAAGGACGGGATGAATTTGCTGGAAACGATAGGCAAGATGCGATCTTTGCTGTTGATGTTTTGAAGCATCAACCCAATGTTCAACAAGATCGTATCCATCTTTTCGCTTTTTCAAGAGGGGGAATCATGGCGCTTTGGACCGCCATCCTACGTGAAGACATTACTTCCATCGTCACTTGGGCAGGGATTTCAGATGTGATTTTCACATACAATGAGCGAAAAGATATGCGACGTATGATGAAAAGGGTTATTGGCGGAACGCCTATTAATATGCCTGATGCCTATCGGGAACGGACGGCGTTATTTAGAGTAAACGAGATTAATGCACCAATTCTCATCATTCATGGGATGAAAGATGAGAATGTGTCATTCGAGCAGGCGATCCTATTGGAAGATGCGTTACGAGAACACGATCGTAAGTATGAGACATGGTATTTTCCGGAGTATACTCATTACTTTCCGGCTGCTCAAAATGCACAAACTGTGCGGGACCTATGTATATGGATGAAACAGCAACAGACGCATTAAATGGACAATCACTTGTAAATTTTTTATTGAACAGTAAATTGTGCAAATAACCAATGACTTTCCGAGCGTCCTATATTATGATGAGGCTAAACAGTTTTTAAGGGAGGTCAGACGATGAAACTTCGAGTTTCTGCTGTTCAGTATCATCTACATTCCATTCGTTCTTTTGAGGAGTTTGCCAATCAATGTGAGCATTACATTCGGAATGCTCAGGAGTATGAAGCGGAGTTTGTTTTGTTCCCCGAATTTTTCACCACACAATTGCTTTCAATTGGGGATGAAAACGGTAGAGCGATGGGGATTGAAGCATTACCTGGCTTTACGGAGCAATATCTTCAATTGTTCATAAGGCTTGCAACACACTATAACATGCATATCGTGGGCGGCACTCATGTCATTCAGCGTGAGGGGCGCCTTTATAATGTCGCTCATTTGTTTTTCCCAGACGGTACAATTGGTGAACAGGCGAAACTGCATATTACCCCTTTTGAAATCGAAGGTTGGAATATGGCTGCGGGCGATGAATTGAAAGTTTTTGATACAGCAAAAGGAAGAATTGCTATTTTAACGTGCTATGATATCGAATTTCCGGAAATTGTACGTATGGTGAAAGCAGCAGGTGCCGATGTCATTTTCTGTCCTTCTTGTACGGATGACCGTCACGGTTTTCATCGTGTTCGGTATACGAGTCACGCACGTGCCATCGAAAACCAAGTCTATGTTGTCTTGACGGGGACAGTTGGTTCATTGCCGACAGTCGACTTAATGCGTGCAAACTTCGGGCAAGCAGCCATCATTACGCCAAATGACATCCCGTTCCCACCAAAAGGGCTTGCAGCAGAAGGAGAACTGAATAACGATATGTTGGTGACGGCTGACTTGGATTTGTCATTATTGTACGAAGTACGGGAAAAAGGTTCTGTCACGACATGGCGAGATCGTCGGACAGATTTGTATACAGATTGGGGTTCCAGTACACAAAGAGGTACAGTCAATGACGTATCGCAGTGAACAATTTGTTCTGTTTGAAGGGACGTTCATGCCGATAGTAATCCGAAATTATACAGAGGCTGATTTTGACGAGATGATTGCTTTGCAAGCAGCTTGTTTTCCGCCGCCCTTTCCGGAAGAATTGTGGTGGAATCGTCAGCAACTGATTGAACATGTACAACGGTTTCCTGAAGGTGCGATTTGTATTGAAAGCAACGGCACACTCATCGGCTCAATTACGAGTTTACGTGTTTCAATGAACGATAATGATCTGTCACATCGTTGGGAAGTAGTAACGGATAACGGCTATATTCGAACGCACGATCCAAACGGCAATGCATTGTATATTGTCGACATTTGTATTCATCCTGCATTTCGGAAAGCGGGGCTTGGAAAATGGCTCATGAACGCAATGTACCACCTTGTCATCAAACTCGACGTGCAACGAGTACTCGGTGGCGGCAGGATGCCAGGATATGGGGCAGTTGCGAACGAAATGACTGCAGCTCAATACATTGAAAAAGTAGTCGCAGGGACGCTTCGAGATCCAGTCGTTTCCTTTCTATTAACGACGGGTAGAATGCCAGTCATGCTTATAGAAGATTACTTGGAAGATGAAGCATCAAAAAATTATGCGTTGCTCATGGAATGGAAAAATCCGTTCCATACGTAACTGTCAATTAGGGGGAATTGTACATGGAATATGTTCGCATCACATCAATTGAAGATCCATTGTTTCCGAAAATGCATACGTTACTCGGTGAAGTGTTTCCACCTGAAGAAGTGTTGGAATTCAATCTTTGGAAAGAACCATTGGAAGATCCAAGCATCCGGGTGTTTGTTGCAGTACATGATGGGGAAGTCGTTGGGTCTACAGAATACCGCTATTATCCGCAATGGAATATTGCAATGACCGATTTTACGATTATTGGGAAAACAGGGTTGGGCATTGGTCGATTCCTCGCGAAAAAGCGTGAAGAGGATTTAAAACAGTTAGCAGCAGAAAACGGTAAAGTATTGTTCGGGATGTTTGCCGAAATTTATAATCCGCAAGCACGTGAAGATTTTGCATTCGGAAATGTGTATGCGATGAATCCGTATGTTCGCCGGGAAGTGTTGTCGCATCTTGGCTACAAACGCTTAGACTTCTCCTACGTGCATCCATCTTGGAAAAATGATGGGGAAGCAGTGGAAGGCTTAGATTTCTGTTTTATGCCGATGGATGAAGAGACAAATGCTGTTCAATCTACACTCATTGTTGATTTTCTAACGGACTACTATTCCGTCCTCTCCAACAAACCAGACAAGTGGTTGAAAATGATCGATATGTTAAAACAGAAAGATACAGTGAAATTACTGCCTTTGTAAAAAATGTTCAAGCCCTTTGCTCAATACGAGTGAAGGGTTTTTGTATGTTCTGAAAAATTTGTATTGACCAATGTGGTCGATGATTGATATAGTGGATTCGACCACATCGGTCTAATGGGTAAAGGTGGGTAAACGATGAAGGCATTTTCTAATCTAGAAGTTGAAAAACGACAAAAAATCATAAACGCAGCATTCAATGAATTTACTGAAAAAGGCTATGAATTAGCTTCTACTAACCAAATTGTGAAAAATGCAGGGATTGGAAAGGGGATGTTGTTTTATTACTTTACGAACAAGCATGAGCTGTTTTTATTCCTTATTGAGTATGCAATTGAAAAGACGGAAAAGGAGTTTTTAAATAAACTGTCTGATGCACCTGATTTGTTTGAACGATTTAAAAACGTAGCCATTCAAAAGTTGGCATTTTTAACACAGTATCCGAATGCAATGAATTTCATGGCGAAAGTAATGATCAATGATGCGGAGCAGCTCGATGAAACCATAAAAGAAAAAATTCGAGTGTTGGAGCAAAAAACACATCAACGTTTGTATTCCAAAATTGATACGGACTTGTTTCGTGAAGAGATTGATTCAGAGAAAGCGATCAAAATTATTCAATGGGCGTTTCGCGGATACGAAGAAGAAATAACGGTTCGACTGCAGAATGAAAACATAGATGTGCGAAACTTGGAGAACTATTTTGCGGAGTTTCATGAATATGTTGGCGTCATGAAAAAAGCATTTTATAAGGGGGGCCATTAAGATGGCGGTGTTGGAGACGATTGAACTAACGAAGCGTTTTGGGAATTTCACAGCACTGAACAAAGTAAGTATGTCGGTTGAAGAAGGGGAGGTATATGGTTTTATTGGGCCAAATGGGGCTGGTAAGTCAACAACGATTCGACTTTTACTTGGCATGTTGAGGGCGACAAGCGGACAGTCCACAATTTTTGGAATGGATGCATGGAAGGATGCGGTTGAAATCCATAAACGTCTGGCCTATGTCCCTGGGGATGTAAATTTATGGCCCAATTTGACCGGAGGCGAAGTTATTGATTTGTTTACCAAGCTTCGAGGTGAAAATGTTTCAAATCGGCGGAGTGAATGGCTGGAGCGCTTTGGTCTTGATCCTACAAAGAAGTGCCGAACGTATTCAAAAGGAAACCGCCAAAAGGTTGCGCTTGTAGCAGCCTTCTCTTCAAACGCCGATTTGTTCATTTTCGATGAACCGACATCCGGCTTAGACCCGTTAATGGAAAAGGTTTTTCAAGAAAGTGTCAAGGAATTGAAGCGTGAAGGGAAAAGCATTTTCTTATCCAGTCATATTTTATCCGAAGTAGAACGACTTTGTGACAAGGTTGCCATCATCCGTCAAGGCGAAATTATAGAAGCCGGTACATTGGATGAATTACGTCATTTAACCCGTGTACATCTTGTCGTTCAAACGAGAGAGCCCCTTACTGCCCTTCATACAATGCAGGGAGTTCACCAAATCAATCAAACTGGAAATGCTTATTCATTTCAAGTAGATGCTGATGTAATGGAGCATGTAATGGCAACGATCAGCACATTTGGAATTGTTTCATTGGAAAGTGCCCCGCCGACACTGGAGGATTTGTTCATGCGCCATTATGAAGGGGCTGATTCCTAATGCGAACCGAGATGTTTAGGAATCTATTCACAATGAGTCGGTTTATCCTCCGTAGAGATCGTGTCAGGTTATTCGTGTGGCTATTTTCAATAAGTGCGCTGACATGGTTGACCGCGATTTCGTTTACAGGTCTTTATCAAACTGAACAAGAGCGACAAGCCATTGCAGAAACAATGAAAAATCCAGCCATGTCGGCAATGATAGGAAAAGGATACGGACTAGATGCCTATACAACTGGCGCGATGCTTGCTCATCAAATGTTGTT
Organism: Sporosarcina sp. OR05; assembly: GCF_041414805.1. Classification (NCBI taxonomy): domain Bacteria; kingdom Bacillati; phylum Bacillota; class Bacilli; order Caryophanales; family Caryophanaceae; genus Sporosarcina; species Sporosarcina sp. OR05. The sequence continues at coordinate 19,760 of NZ_JANKJL010000002.1, forward strand.
GTTTACAGCAGTGGCAGTTGCCATTATGAGTATTTTGTTTGTCAACCGACATACAAGAGCAGAGGAAGAAGATGGTCGTTTCGAATTGCTTCGGGCATTGCCAGTCGGTGGGTTAACAAATATTGGGGCGACACTGTTACTAAATGGAGCTTTCAACGTATTGTTAGCGATCGTAACAGCAATTGGTCTACTCGCTTTACAGATTGAAAGTATCGATCTAGTCGGTTCAATGCTGTACGGTGCAGCGTTAGGTGTAACTGGAATTTTCTTTGGAGTAGTTACTGCTCTCTTTGCCCAGCTTTCTGAAAGTGCGAGAGGTACGATTGGTTTGTCATTTTCAATCCTTGGATTAGCTTATTTGCTTCGAGCTGTCGGAGACGCAGGAAACGCTATTCTTTCCTGGTTCTCACCTCTAGGTTGGGTGTTAGCAGCAGAAGTATTTGTGAATAATTATTGGTGGCCAATTGTGCTTACGTTGGCAGGCGCATTAGTGATCGCTTGTATTGCCTTCTACTTGCACGCTTTACGTGATCTAGGGGCAGGATACATACGAGCGAGGAGAGGGAGGAAAAGTGCCTCTGTTTTCCTGCAAACTTCATTTGGCCTTGCTTTCAGGCTCCAGAGAACAGCCCTCTATTCGTGGGCAATCGGTATGTTCGTTCTAGGTCTTTCATATGGATCCGTCTTAGGAGACTTGGAATCATTTTTCTTGGAAAATGAAATGCTCGCACAAATGCTACAGCCTGTAGAAGGGTTCTCATTACTGGAACAATTCATTCCGATGCTCATGTCGGTCATCGCCATGATTGGTACAATTCCTGTCTTAATGGTCATGCTTAAAGTGAGACGTGAGGAAAAGAAAGGACGGTTAGATGCAATACTCAGTCGCTCGGTTTCAAGGATTCGATTACTGAGCGAATACGTCCTATTATCCTTTCTAACTTCCATCGTCATGTTAGGTGTGGGTGCTCTTGGATTATGGAGTGCTAGTTCTGCCGTATTAACAGAAAATCTGTCGATTGGTTTGTTACTGAAAGCGGTATACGTAAATGTCCCTGCGATTCTTGTGATGATTGGGATGGTAGTCCTTCTAATTGGGCTGTTGCCGTCGCGCTCAAACGCGATATGGGTCTATTTGATCTATTCTTTTATTGTCGTCTATATGGGCGGTCTGCTGCAATTCCCAGACTGGCTAGGCAAGCTATCTCCCTTCGGCTATGTCCCAAAGGTGCCGATTGAACAGGTGAATGGTACAATAGCTAGTTTGGTCGTACTACTCGGAATCGTCTTGATAGCATTCGGGATGAAAATGTTTAGTAAAAGAGATCTTCAATAGGGGGAGTAGATGGGTGATGTCCTAGTATATCACCTTTTACTCATGGAAATCGTGTAAAACAAGCCTTCCCACGCCCAAACCAACCATTCTTACTTCCATTTTGTTAGAGTGGATAGATGATACGAAAATCAATAAAAAGTCATGTTCTGACGTTATATCACAGAACATGACTTTTTTGTTATAAGTCTATTAATCAATATTTAATGATTTGAAACAATTATTTCTCCACTATTAGTACTTATATAGTATAAAACATCGAATAAGTACTCTTTAGCAGGTCCTTCAGCAGAATTTACATGGATTCTATATACTAAAACATCCCGTTCATATTTTATAGAGTATACACTTTGCATCATTGTATTCCAGTCGGAAGAAATTTTAGGTGAGTCGTGTCCATCTAATTTAGCTTGATCTAATGCGATTCGTTCTGCATCCTCTTGTGTAATATTTATAGGATCTTCCCACGCGCTTTTATGGCCAGGAAACCTAGTTGTTTCCTCACTTGTGGCTGACAAATTACTGCAACCCGTTAAGAACAAGAGACAGATTACACTTGAAAATAAAATCCTTTTGATGAATAACCCTCCCTATTTTTTATGTAGGATGTATCAAACGTCACGGATATTGTTAGGAATCAAATGACTATGATTGATTTGCAATGCTTATCTAGTTATATTTATAAAATTATGTTAACTTTACCCTATTGTCCATCACAAAACAATATGTATTCAAAGACACAGGCTTGTTTATTGGCTATTTTTAAATAAGAATTCCATCGACTTGGCATCAGTTAAAAATTCAACAGCAGTAAAAAAGCTTCAGAATCCACCATATGAAAATTTCAAAGAACTATTTCAACAGCTCGTCAGTAAATGGAACCTTGCATACAGACGAACAAAAGTGTTGAAACGCGAAATAGCAAACCGTGCTGATGAGATCGCGAATAAGAGAGATGAAACTAGCAGGATGTAAAGATAGAAACAGGGATTAGAATTGTATATCGGTTTACAAAGATACAGTGGATATTCTTAGCGTGAATGGGGTCCCCTGAACAAATCTACGTTAAATACTAGTTTTACAACTAGTTGAGTTGAGAAATACACTATAACAAACAAAAAATCCAAGGCTCGCAATGAGCACTTGGATTTTTCGGTATTTATTAAGCAGTTGGTCCACCTTTAAGCGTGATTTCTTCTGAAACGTGACCGAACTTCTTGAAGTTTTCACGGAACAAGTCCGCAAGTTCGTTTGCTTTTTCGTCGTATGCTGCTGGATCAGCCCAAGCGTTGCGCGGGTTCAACACTTCTGTTGGAACACCTTCGATTGCTTTTGGCATAGCCAAACCGAATACTTCGTTGATTTCGTATTCAACGTCATTCAATTCACCTGCGATTGCAGCGCGAACCATTGTACGTGTGTGTTTTAACGACATACGTTGTCCGACGCCGTAAACGCCACCTGTCCAGCCTGTATTGACGAGGAATACTTGTGCATCGTGTTTGTCAATTTTCTTTCCTAGCATTTCAGCATACACAGTTGCTGGCAATGGTAGGAAAGGAGATCCGAAACAAGTTGAGAATGTCGCTTCTGGTGATGTGACACCACGCTCTGTTCCTGCAAGTTTGGACGTGAAGCCACTTAGGAAGTGGTACATCGCTTGCTCTTTCGTCAATTTAGAGATTGGAGGCAATACGCCGAATGCGTCCGCAGTCAAGAATACGATTGCTTTCGGATGACCAGCGACAGAAGGTGTCACGATGTTTTCAATGTTGTGGATCGGATATGCCGCACGTGTGTTTTCAGTCAATGAATTATCGTCATAGTCCGGTACTCGTGTTTCTTCGTCTACCACTACGTTCTCTAAAACTGAACCAAATTGGATTGCACCAAAGATTTCAGGTTCTTTTTCTTGTGATAAATTGATACATTTCGCGTAACATCCACCTTCGATATTGAATACGCCATTATCTGACCAACCGTGCTCATCATCACCGATCAATTTACGGTGAGCATCTGCTGATAGGGTAGTTTTACCAGTACCTGATAATCCAAAGAATAAAGCTACGTCGCCTTCTTCTCCAACGTTTGCGGAGCAATGCATTGGAAGAATTCCTTGTTCAGGAAGCAAGTAGTTCATAACAGAGAAAATAGATTTTTTCATTTCTCCAGCATATTCTGTGCCACCAATTAACACAATTCGCTTCTCAAGTGATACAATGATAAATGTTTCGGATTTTGTGCCGTCAACAGCAGGATCTGCTTTGAAAGATGGAGCAGCAAGAATCGTAAATTGTGCTTCGTGTGTTTTCAACTCTTCCGCAGTTGGGCGGATGAATAGATTGTGGACAAACAAGTTTTGCCACGCGTATTCATTAATCACTTGAAGTGACAATTGAGAGTCTTTATCTGCACCTGCAAAGCCTTTGAATACGAACAATTCGTCTTTCGTTTTCAAGTGATTTAGTACTTTCGTATATAGGGAATCGAAAATTTCAGATGAGATCGGGCGATTCACTTTGCCCCAATCGATTTTATCTTTTGTTGAAGCTTCTTCTACAATATATTTATCTTCTGGTGAACGGCCAGTGTACTTTCCAGTTTTTGCAGTAATTGCGCCATCTGATGAAAGTTTCGCTTCTCCGCGAGCAGTCGCCTTTTCAACCAATTCCGCCACTGAAGGCTGTACATTGACGTTGTTGCCTGAGAGCAACTCGTTTAGTCCATTTTCAATTTTCGCTGAGATCATAGTATCTTACCGTCCTTTGCATGTAATCCCATCGTGTGGGTTTCATCACATTTCCGTAAATAGTATAACACATTTAGAATAATAATCTATACTAATTAAAAACTCAAGCACTAAACTCAGAAAAGATTTGACAAAATCCAATCTTTTTCGTAGCATAGGTAAATGAACGGATACTCTTATCCCGAGCTGGCGGAGGGACAGGCCCTATGAAGCCCGGCAACCTGCGCGGACATTGTCTGCGAAAAGGTGCCAAACCTGGAGCAAGGTACGATTCCTTGGACGATAAGAGTGAAAGGTGCTGCTTTTGAAATCATGCCTTTCCTCATGTATTTACGTGAGCGAAGGGCTTTTTATATTTATTTAGCTTTATGTCAATGATTGTAGAGGGAGAGACGTGTAAGACGGTCAACGAACCTCTAGCTGGCGTTTGAAATGCCTACTAAATAAATATAAGCCTACGGCGGAAGTCAAAATTTGCCGAGGCCTAATCGATTTTATATGCCCTTAATCCTTGTGTATGTTGACGTCGACTCTCTTCAGGCGTGGAACAAAACTGGGACAAATAGAGTACCGTATCAATATTTGCAAGCTGTTAAGGAGGAAATTACATTGACTAATCGCCGTTTGTTTACATCAGAATCGGTAACTGAAGGACATCCTGACAAAATGTGTGACCAAATCTCGGATGCCATTTTGGATGCAATCCTTGAAGAAGACCCGAATGCACGTGTTGCGTGTGAAACGACCATTACAACTGGTCTCGTGCTCGTCATTGGGGAAATTACTACAACAACGTATGTGGATATTCCAAAAGTTGTTCGTGATACTGTGAAGGAAATTGGGTACACGCGTGCTAAATTTGGTTTCGATTGGGAGACATCTTCCGTCTTGACATCGATCGATGAACAGTCACCGGATATTGCAGCAAGTGTCGACCAAGCACTTGAAGCGCGTGAAGGAACAATGACAGATGAGGAACTTGAAGCAATTGGAGCTGGGGACCAAGGATTAATGTTCGGTTTTGCGTGTAATGAAACACCTGAACTCATGCCGTTGCCAATTAGTTTATCCCATAAACTTTCACGTAGACTAGCGTACGTGCGTAAAGAAGAAATTCTTTCCTATTTACGTCCGGACGGTAAAACGCAAGTGACCGTTGAGTATGACGAAAACGACAAACCAGTTCGCATCGATACAATTGTTATCTCAACACAACATCACCCGGATACGCCACTTGCACAAATACAAAAAGAAATAAAAGAGCATGTTATTCTGCCAGTCGTCCCTGCGGAATTGTTAGATGATGAAACAAAATACTTCATTAATCCATCTGGCCGTTTCGTTATCGGTGGACCTCAAGGGGACGCTGGTCTAACAGGACGGAAAATCATCGTTGATACGTATGGCGGTTACGCCCGTCATGGTGGCGGTGCATTTTCAGGGAAAGACGCGACAAAAGTGGACCGCTCTGCATCTTACGCGGCACGCTATGTGGCAAAAAATATCGTAGCAGCAGGATTGGCTGAACGTTGTGAAGTGCAACTCGCATATGCAATTGGTGTTGCTAAGCCAGTATCCATTTCCATCGATACATTCGGCACAGGAAAAGTCGCTGAAAGCAAGCTCGTTGAAATTGTTCGAGAATTGTTCGACCTTCGTCCAGCAGGCATCATTAAAATGCTTGACCTTCGTCGTCCAATCTACAAACAAACAGCTGCTTATGGACATTTTGGGCGTACGGATATCGAATTGCCATGGGAACAAACAGATAAAGCGGCTGCGTTAGTGGAAAAAGCTGGCGTTGTCACGCAATAAGTATCTACAAACCGGGAAGCATCCTTGCTTCTCGGTTTTTTTGGCTACAGTGGACACCGTAATAGTAGGAAACTATTCCATTAGCAAAGCGTCTAAATCTATAAGTCGGAGGAGGGTGAGGGGTGTAGTTGGCTTTGAGCATTTTATTATTATTGGTCATTGGCGGGATAGCACTAGTTAGCATAGCAGCGATTATCATCCTATTAGTAGCAGTTAAGAAATAAAGGTGCAGCTCGAGTGAGCAGCACCTGTTTCAGTCTTAAATGGTATTTTAATGTTACAAGCTATCACAATTCGTCTCTAACGACCCGTTTACTTTTGCATTTGCTTATATATTTGCCCTTTTTCGATGTAACTGTTGACAACGCGTTCCATTTCTTTGCGATCCTCTTCATTTAAATCGCGGACAACTTTGGCAGGAGACCCTAATGCAAGGCAACCAGGTGGGATTTTCTTACCCGGAGGAACAAGCGCTCCTGCGCCGATGAAGGCACCTTCACCAATTTCAGCACCATCGAGAATAATGGAACCCATTCCAATGAGCGCTCCTTTTCGAATAATACAGCTATGTAATAATGCTTTATGGCCAACTGTTACATCGTCTTCAATGAGTAGTGTCTTCCCTGGACTTTGATGAAGACAACTGAGGTCTTGAATGCTAACTCGTTCACCAATAATTGTTGGCGCAACATCACCACGAATGACCGTATTAAACCAAATCGAACTGTTTGCGCCAATCGTGACATCCCCAGTAATTGTCGCGTATTCTGCCACATAGACAGAAGGATCGATTTGTGGTGACTTTCCATTGTATGGATAAATCATCAACATCTCCTCTTTCCTTAAAATCGTGTATAATTTATCGTATCATAAATCCTTTCCGTACAGAAAGGGAATCTCTTTCTTGTAGCGAAAGGAACGGAGGTGAGACGCATGTGGAAATGGGAAGCGGAAGGACAGCCAAAAGCAGTCGTCGTCATTGTCCATAGTGCATATGAACATCATAGGAGGTATGCATGGCTCATTCAAAAGCTGCGTAATGGCGGTTTTCATGTTGTCACGACTGACTTGCCTGGACATGGTGCCGAAAGTGGAAGAAAGACGCATGATGAATCGTTTGCTTCTTACATAGAGCACATTAAGAAATTAATAGAAGTAGCATTGCAAGACAATTTGCCTCTTTTTGTAGTAGGGCATGGTCTCGGTGCAACATTGGTTATGGACATTTTGCAAAAAGAAAAACTGGAATGTGCGGGCGTAATCCTCAGTTCTCCATGGCTAGCACTGTCCCATCAACCCCCGAGACTTTCAGGGATGTTAACAAAGTTGTCGAGCTCCATGAAAGTGAAGCATGACGTGACGATTGAATTGTTGACGCGCAACTATGATATGTATGTCGAGTTTCAAAACGATAGGCATTATAGTTCCACAGTTGTTGCTTCTTGGTATCGTGAGCTACAAGCGATGATGAAGTCTATTAATATTCATGAGGACACGATCTTTAACGTCCCCGTCTTACTGCAAACAGGCGGCAATGACAAACTTACAGAAACGGCGTTTGCTAAGAAATGGTTACTAAAACAACAACTAACCGAGTTTCAATATAAACAATGGAAGCATCTCTACCATGATTTGTATCAAGAGCCTGAACGGGAAGAAGTTTACTTGTACACCGAATCGTTCATGAATAATGTTCTCCGTTCACTCGGCTATATCGTGTAGTACAATGACATGAGGGGGATTCGAATGACAATTATTGGATTTGTAAGACATGGTGTAACAGCTTGGAATAAGGAAGGAAGGGCCCAAGGGAGCTCTGATATCCCGTTAGACGAAGAGGGATTTGAGATGGCAGCGCGTGTTGCTGATCGTTTGGCGGATGAACAATGGGACGTCATCTATTCAAGCCAGCAACTCCGAGCAAAGCAAACTGCTGAAGTCATTGCGCAAAAAATGGGGAATGTGGACGTTCGGATTGATCCTCGCCTCCGTGAAGTGGGAGGCGGAAAGATTGAAGGGACGACAGAAGCAGAACGGATTGAAAAGTGGGGAGAAGGCTGGAGACAACTCGATATGGGCTTTGAACCTGCCGAATTAATTCTTGCAAGAGGTACGGAATGCTTAACGGAAATCCAACAACAACACAAAGGAAAAAGAGTGTTAGTTGTTAGTCATGGCAGTTTCATAAAGCGAATGATCCAAGCACTTGTCCCTGATCCTGCCTATGAAAAAAGTTTAGCGAATACATCACTAACGGTAATTGAACTAGCGGATGATAAAAACCGATGTGAACTGTTCAATTGTACAAAACATTTATCGTAATTAATTGACTGTTAGACAAGCAAGAGACACGCGTCAACGGGTCCTTGGTCAATGCTCATGCTAAAAAGAGAGCAAGTTGTTTCATCGATAAACATAGAATAAGAGAACGAACCGATACGTTTTCCAACGACGTATTGGAATGGGAGGCTTTTCATTGAAAACAGAAACGAAAAAAGAAGTTTGGTCCTGGATTAAATCCATCGTCATTGCATGTGTACTTGTTTTTGTCATCCGACAATTCCTCTTTGCACCCGTCCTCGTGTCAGGTCAATCAATGGAACCGACTTTTGAATCGGAAAACCGAGTTGTCATCTCCAAGATCCACAAACTCGATCATTTTGATCTGATCGTCTTCCATGCACCTGGTTCAAAGGAAGACTATATTAAGCGCGTCATTGGACTACCAGGCGATACAGTTGTCATGAAAGATGACAAACTCTTCATTAATGGAAAAGAATATGAAGAGACGTATGTCCAAGCGAACAAAGAACGGATTTTCGAAAATCAGAAACTGACTGAGGACTTTGAAGTTACCGTGCCGGAAGGACAATTGTTTGTATTAGGGGATAACCGACGAAATAGTACAGATAGTAGAACAATAGGTTGTATCGATGAAAGTGCAGTCGTTGGAAAAGTAGGCTTTAGGTTTTATCCATTTAATTCAATCGGGATTCCGAAATAAGTGAAAACGACCATTATTGGAGTGGATGGATTAGGCGGGTCAGGAAAAACGACTTTTTCGAAAAGGTTGCAACAAACATTTAAGAGAGCGTACTTGTTTCACTTGGATGATTTTATACACCCGCGAAAAATTCGTTACGACGAAAAATACGAAGAATGGGAAGCTTACTACCACGCTCAGTGGCGGTATGACTATTTGTTGCAAACACTCATCCGTCCTCTGTTTGACGGTGAACCGATTGACCAAATCATCCAATTTTATCATAAAGAAACCGATACGTACGATTTAAAAAGAATACAAATTCCGGTAGGGTCAACGGTTATTCTTGAAGGCGTATTTCTTCAACGTGCCACACTTCGATCCTATTTTTCGCATGTGTACTATATCGATGTTAATAAAGAAACCCGACTAGCGCGTGTTCTTGACCGAGATGGCTATATAGGTGACAAAGCGGCTATTCTTGCAAAATATGAAAATAGGTATTTTCCAGCAGAAGAACAGTATGTAAAGGAATACAATCCAATCAAGCTTGCACATACAGTCATTACCCATTCGTAGTAAATCGGAGGTAGTTGCAGATGACATTCCCTGAATTGACGACAGAGCGGCTTCAATTAGTTGAAGTGAAGGTAGAACATGCACCAGCCTTATTCAAAAATTTTTCCAACCAGAAACTACTTCAATATTATGGTAGCGAGCCGATGACAGAAGTTGGTCAAGCAGAAAAACTGGTGCATCATTTCAACTCAAGCTATGAAGCAAAACGAGGAATACGCTGGGCAATCCTATTGAAGGATGAGCAACATTTCGTTGGAACGATTGGATTAAATCTTTTGTCGATGGGCATGAAACGGGCAGAAATCGGTTATGAAATCCATCCGGGCTATTGGCGTAGTGGAATTACATCTGAAGCACTACAAGCAGTATTGACCTATTCTTTTAAAGAATTAGGCCTACATCGAATGGGTGCTGTCACGTTTTTAGAAAATAGTGCTTCCATTGGTCTTTTAGAGAAATTCGGGTTTCAAAAAGAAGGGATCCTCCGTAGCTATTTAAGGCAAGGCGGGAAGTCGTATGATGCCCAACTTTTCCTTGTTGCATACGGAATGGACTTGTCATGAGTAAATCTTCTTCTTTCGGGTATTCTGAATAAGACTACTCATGAAGGAGTGATGACCATGACAAAACAGGACAAACACAACAAGCAAACAGGTCAAACCGACACGAACCGAGCAGAGTTTACAGAGACCGAGTATACAGACGAACAACGAAGAACGAATGAAGTGGCGTCGACTGCGTACCAAGGTAGCAAGAAGGAAAAAGTGGATATCCAAAACGATCGCCTTGAATCAGGTGGCTTTTAACATCGTATAATGGGAAGTAGAAGTTCGGGTTGTTCATCATCCGAACTTCTACTTTTTTCATGGAACTGTGTTCGATGGAGCATCAGCTCTACAATTGTACATACATATGGTAAATTATATACAACGTCAGAAGAAGGAGTATCTATGCATGACTGATTTTTTTACTAGGAAAAAGAACGAATTACAAATTGAATTGAATAGCGTCCAGCAGCAGGCAGTCGTCCAGACGGATGGTCCGCTGTTGTTATTAGCTTGCCCAGGTTCAGGGAAAACAACGACGATGATTATGCGAATCGGCTATTTAATCGAAGAGCAAAACGTGCATCCATCCCGCATCAAAGCGATTACGTTCAGTAAATCGGCTGCAAAAGACATGACCGAACGTTTCAAACGTCTTTTTCCTCAACACCCACCGATTGACTTTTCAACAATCCATAGCTTAGGATTTGCCATTACGCGAACGTACATGACAAAGACTGGCGTCTCGTATGAATTAATTGAAGGTGGGAGAGGGAAAACAGGACTCCACAAATCACAAATCCTAAAAAATCTGTATAAACAAGTGTTAAAAGACGATGGAACAGAGGATGAATTGAATGCGCTCTCCACATTCATTAGTGCGTTGAAAAATCAGATGGTCCCTTTCAAAGACTGGGAAAACGTTTCTTGCCCGTTTGGTCGGGCTGGTGAAATTGCGTTGAAATATGAGCAATTGAAATCAAAAACACCGGGGCATCTGTTGCTTGATTTCGATGATATGTTAACGATTGCGGAACAAGCTTTACGGACAGATGAGCAGATTGCAGATCGATTCCGACAACAATACGATTACTTGTTGACGGATGAAAGCCAAGATACGTCACTTGTACAGCACCGAATAGTAGAGCACTTAGTCGCCCATCATGGAAATCTCTGTGTTGTGGCGGATGATGACCAATCGATCTATACGTGGCGCGGGGCAGACCCTCAATACTTGCTCGATTTCAAAAAGGTTTATCCCGATGCACAACTGCTCATGATGGAACAAAACTATCGTTCTTCAAAAGAAATTGTTGAGACTGCTGCAAAATTTATTAAGCGAAATAAACACCGCTATGAGAAAGAAATGATGACCGCAAATGGCGATGCAGGACCCATACATATTCGGCAATTTGAAGATCAGAAACGTCAACTTGAATACATTACGTATGAATTGTTAAATGAGCAGCATTTGAACGAAATCGCGATTTTATTCCGCAATAATGCGTCTTCGACATTGTATGTGAATGAACTGCATCGTAGAGGCATTCCGTTTTACATGAAAGACGCTGACGACAAATTCTTCTCCCATTGGGTCGTTGAAGATATGCTGAACTTTATGCGCCTCAGTTTCAATGTCGAACGGAAAGACATTTTTGCAAAAATCGCTATGAAGCTCAATCTATTCATTTCCCGTACGATGCTCAATGAATTCCTTGGAAAAGACACGGATGGCAATGTATTTGATGCTTTTATGCAAACCGTCCAACTGAAAAATACACAAAAGGATAAGCTCACTGCTTATAAAGCTGTATACAAAAAGATTCCTGACATGCGCCCGGCTCAAGTGATTCGAGTCATTCGTTACGAATTGGAATATGAAGATGCGCTAAAAAGCCGTGCAGAAAAATTCGGTTACCGGATTGAACACCTTCTCGGAATTTTGGATACGCTTGAAGGCATTGCGTCGCAAGTACGGACGATGGTGGAATTTGCAAATCGATTGAAAGAGTTGGAAGTAGCTGTCCAACAAGCAAAATTTAATCCCCCGGCAAATGCGTTGACGTTATCCACTTTCCATAGCGCAAAAGGGTTGGAATTTAGACGCGTCTTCATGATCGACTTAGTAAAAGGGGTCATTCCGTCTGAAGAGGATGAGACGGATCCACTCCTGTTGGAAGAAGCACGCAGGTTATTTTACGTCGGGATGACACGTGCAAAAGAACGGTTAGAATTACTTTCGTACCAACAGCACAATGGGAAATCGAAAGAGGATTCCCAGTTTGTCAATGAAGTGCGGGCCATCCTCATGAAACCGGAAGATCGCATCATTGAAAAAGAGAAATTATTGAAACGTAAAAAAGTGAATGAAGCCGACAATCCAAATGGTATTAGTGAGAGAGGAAAGTTAGCAGTCGGTATGCCCGTTTCCCATCGCGTTTTTGGGCGAGGAACGATTGTTGACATCGGGGAAGCCGACATCCACATTCAATTTGATAAGTCTGAAAAACGCCTTTCTCTTGAAATGATTTTAACGCGACGCTTACTGGAAGAGGTGGACGTATGAAGGTAGCGTTATATGTTGGCATAGCAGGAGCGATCGGTGCACTCAGCCGAGTGGCTATAGGGGAGTTTTTGCATGGATTAACCGTATTTCCGCTTGCCACATTCATCGCAAACATGATCGGTACGTTCCTCCTTTGTTTACTTGGAGGAGGGCTTTTGCAACGGTTCGTTCAAAATGGTACAGCTCAAACTGCTGTGACGACAGGTTTTTTTGGCTCCTTTACGACGTTTTCCGCAGTCAGTATGGAAACGGTTGATTTATTCCAAAGAGGTAATGGAATGATTGCTAGTAGCTATTTATTGGCAAGTGTTACCGTAGGGCTCTATTTAGGGTTTGTCGGTATGCGGCTCGGTCGAAAGTGGGTGCGGGCATGACGATGATGGAGGGTGTTGTTGTAGCGATGGGTGGATGTATCGGTGCGATTGTCCGTTATTTTTTCTCCGCTAAGTTAAACAAAGAGGACGGGCTTCCGATTGGTACACTTGTCGTCAATGTAACAGGATCATTACTACTTGGTGTTGTTTTCGGCTTACAACTATCGCTGCTTTGGACGCTCTTTCTCGTTTCCGGTTTAGCAGGTTCTCTAACCACTTTCTCCACGTTGAATAAGGAGTTTGTGTTGTTATGGGAGAGTGGAAATCGGAAGGCGTTTGTAGGATATATTCTCTCTACATACGGGTTGGGTTTGTTTAGTGCGTTGATCGGCTATTCTGTTGGTGTGAATGTGTAAAATTTTATACGTTTTGAGTCGGTCCAGTCGGGAATAGAGTAGGTGACTACAAAATCGACTGGAGGAATTGTTTTGACCGCAAACAATGAACGCTTAAGCAAAGACAAACAGCTCGATCAGTATCGTTCACTCGATAAAGGGAAGAAAATGACGACCAATCAAGGATTAAAAATATCCGAAGACGAACATTCCTTGAAAGCCGGTTCCAGAGGACCGACGTTAATGGAGGATTTTCATTTCCGTGAAAAAATGACACACTTTGACCATGAGCGTATTCCAGAGCGTGTCGTCCACGCAAGAGGATTTGCTGCTCATGGCGAGTTTGAATTATACGAGTCAATGAAAGACTATACAAAGGCAGCATTTTTGCAAAAACCTGGATCCAAAACGCCTGTTTTTACGCGTTTTTCTACAGTGGCAGGGAGTCGGGGATCGGCTGAGACGGTTCGTGATGTGCGAGGATTTGCCGTGAAATTTTACACAGAGGAAGGGAATTACGATTTAGTCGGCAATAATATGCCTGTATTTTTCATTCAAGATGCCATTAAATTCCCGGATTTAATTCACGCAGTAAAGCCTGAACCCCATAATGAAATGCCTCAAGCAGCTTCCGCCCATGATACGTTTTGGGATTTTGTCGCGAACAACCAAGAGTCTGCCCATATGATCATGTGGCATCTATCGGACCGTGCCATCCCACGCAGTTTTAGAATGATGGAAGGTTTCGGTGTCCATACGTTCCGTTTTGTGAATGCGGAAGGGAAAGCGCATTTCGTGAAATTCCATTGGAAGCCGAAACTAGGTGTGCATTCATTAGTGTGGGATGAAGCACAAAAAATTAGTGGGAAAGACCCCGACTTCCATCGTCGCGACTTATGGGAAGCGATTGAAAATGGAGATTTTGTGGAATTTGAATTAGGTGTCCAACTCATTGACGAGAAAGATGAATTCATGTTTGACTTCGATATTCTCGATCCGACAAAGATTTGGCCTGAAGAACAAGTTCCTGTAAAAATTATCGGGAAGATGACGTTAAACCGTAATGTGGACAATGTTTTCGCTGAAACCGAACAAGTCGCATTCCATCCTGGTCATGTTGTACCGGGTATCGACTTTACGAATGATCCACTGCTACAAGGCAGATTGTTCTCCTATACGGATACACAACTGATTCGGTTAGGCGGACCGAATTTCCACGAGTTGCCGATTAATCGCCCTGTTTGTCCGTTCCATAATAATCAGCGGGACGGTTATGGCAGGCAGACAATCAATGTCGGCCAAGTAAGTTACCATAAAAACTCTTTAGCGGATAATACACCTTCCACCTCGAGTGAAGAAGAGGGTGGATATGTGCATTATGAAGAAAAAGTAGAAGGACGGAAAATCCAGGCACGAAGCGATTCATTCAAAGATCATTTCTCCCAAGCGAAGTTGTTCTGGAACAGTATGTCGAAAACCGAGAAAAAACATATTGTCGATGCATTCAGTTTCGAAGTCGGGAAAGTGAAAAACAAAGAGATTCGCCAGCAAGTTGTCGACATGTTTGCGAATGTCGATGTCGGTCTAGCAACAGCAGTGGCGGAAGCAGTAGGGGCTGAGTTCCCGACAGATGTTGAAGAATCTCAAGTGACCGAGACGTCACCGGCATTAAGCCAACTGACGACAGCGAAACTTCCAAACACACGAAAAGTGGCCGTGCTGATCGGCAAAGGATTTGACGGTGAGGAAGTAGAGTCAGTCGTCAATGCATGTGTGGAAGCTGGCATGACCGTTGACGTCGTCAGCGATAAATTTGGTGTTGTTTACGGTAAAAACGACTTGGCAGTTGAAGTCGATGAAACATTTTTAACTGTCCATTCGACGTTGTATGACGCTATTTATGTAGTCGGTGGAGAAGCTGACAACATGAAAAAATTCACGATGGATACAGTAGAGTTCATCAACGAAGCGTATAAGCATTACAAACCGATTGCCGTTGCATCTACTGGAAAAACGTTCTTTGAAGCTTCTGACGCAGAAGAAGGCCCGGGAGTCATTAAAGGAGAAGATTCTTCTAAGTTCGGCAAAGCATTTGTCGATGCAGTGGCGGCACATCGCCATTGGGATCGGAAAGTGTTTGGCTGGGAAGGATGAAAAATGAGAAAACTGTCAACCTGTATGGGGTTGGCGGTTTTTTTATGAATTTATTTCAAAAAAAGATTGCTGAAATTTATTGCAGAGGTCATTAATCTAACTAACCTGCTAACAATACATAAACGTGCTAGAATGGTATAAGCAGCTACATAAAGCGGATGGGCGGTTGACACTCCCTTGAGAAAGGGGGTGTTTATATGGTGACATACGATGCAATGAATATGTTATTCCAATTTGGAATGTTTCTCGTAGCAACGGTAACAGCGGTTGTAGCGATAATTGCTCTATTCATCAACAGAAAAAAGTAACCACCCTCCGCTACGACCAAAGTAGATGAGGTGGTTACTTTTTCTATTCAAACATCTTATCAACTGGTCAACCGCACTTCATGCGGATGTCAGCTGCATTGACTGGGTGTTAGCGCACCTAGTCTTTTTTAGTATATCCTTAGTTTACCACAATTATGCTAAGTAGACACATGTTTAAGGAGTGTTTTTAACAAACTAGATTAAACGTTTCTGTTTGGCCTTTTCAATAGTATTACATCTCCATTTGGACCTAAAATATAAAGCTGAAGAATAAAGAATGAGGAATTTGTCAACTTAATAGTGTTGGCCTTATTGTGTAAAAGATTTTGTCTGAATAATTGCGAAAAGTTTGATATTATAAAACTAATACATCAGGTGTAATTTTTTATAATATATGGAAGAAGAATTAGGCAGTGTACTCTTTTAGATTGTAAAGAACACGACACCTATCAATGTAATTGAACGAGGGGGAAAGGATATGTTCAAAAGAAAAATCGCAGCGATGGTAGCGGCGTTTGGAATTTTACTCGCTGGATGTGTGGAGGATGAAAAGCCAGCAGTAGACTCGGAAGAGAAAGAGAGTGCAGTTGTGGACGGTCAAGCAGATGCAAAAGTCGATGATCATTATTGGTCAATGTCGATTGAATCAGAGATCTGTCAAACAGTTGGCGAGTGCCGTGATCTAGGGGACACATATGGAGATGAACATTTTATTAGTTTTTATGGTTTCCTGAAAACTACCAATCACATGTCCTATTTGAAAGTGAATACAAGTGATGATCCTTCTAAATTTCGGCGCGTAACACAGAAGACGAAAAAATAATTAGCGCTCGCTATGAATTAGTAGACAACGCATTTGTTAGAACACAGGGTGAAGAAGTGAGTATTTTTAAGAACCTAGTTGAGCTTGTGAGTGTGTTGTTCGATCGAGACAAAGCTAATATTCAAATGATTGTGTTCCAGGAGGATGTGTACCCACATGTTGATATATATGAAAGGAAATTGGTGTTACCTTCAAATATGATCACACAAACGTTGCAAGCAGATATGATCAGAATTCTCATGCATGAATTTGGCCATATGCTGACATGGAATGAAACGGATTTCGTCAAATCGGATAACTGTGCTGCAGATCGCTATCATTCCATTCCATTCAAAGAGTGTTATAACGATGACAGTTATATGACCCTATTTTATGAAGCTTTTTGGAAGGATTATGACGAGCAATGGCTGCAAACTGGTTACGGGACTATTGAAGAAAGACTTGCTTTTTATGAAGAACAAAAAGATTCTTTCGTGTCAACGTATGCTACGGTACATCCTTATGAAGATATAGCAGAAACTTTTTCTCATTTTATGTTAACGCCATACAATGATAATCCACAAACTGTACCAGAAAGAAAAGTGAATTTCTTCTACCAGTTTCCTGAACTTGTAGCACATCGCGCATTCGTACTGAAGGAATTGAAAGATCGAAAAGACGAGATGTTATCTTTTTACTGAGGCGAGCAAGTGGCATGGGTTTAATATTTTTAAAATTGGTTGACGGCTCTACTTTTTAACTGGTTGGCGATAAAACGTATTGTAAATATCGAATATGAATCAATCGTGCCTTTCTAAAGAAACTCAGCTATGACTCAAGGGGGAGAGTTCTATGACCATCGGATTGGAAATTATAAAAGAAGTATTGTCTCTTTATAACATTAAAGGACAAGTGACTACTGTTTATGATTTTATTCATTATCGTGATGAGAACGAATTAAAAATAATATCTAAAGTGGATTTTACCGATAGAGATTCGCTCGTAATAAAATTCGTAAGGGAAGATAAACATCCTTCCCATATTATTGAATCTCAAAGTGCCTTTTCTGAATACTTGAGAAGTCAAGGGATTTCGACGCCAAGAAGATATTTGAGCGAAGATAAGTACTGTATTCAATATAAACTGGATTATATGTATGTAGATATTACCGTTGAGGATTACATAGGTGAGGAAATACGAACTCTTGACGCTCATCTTGCCATGAAAGTAGGGGAATTGATGGGGAAAATACATACACTTTCAGAGAATGGAAACTGTCTAATTGGACAAAGTACGATATTCGATTTACTTGGATATAACGAAGTCAGTGGGTACAATACGTTTTGCGAGCTAAGTGAAACCCACAACATAGATGTGACAATGTACCAGAAAATAAAAGAGCTCTATCATAAGAGGCTAGAAAAAATTAGGGTACATTGGAACACGTTACCGAGGTTTGCAACACAAGGTGACATTTCCATTAATAATTTGACGTACGTAGGCGACACCATTGGTATTTTTGACTATAACATTGCAGGTGATGAAACGCTTGTTGGTGACATGGTACTAGAGGGATTGTTACTAGCATATGAAATGGATTTATCTTTTGGATTAACAGATAACGATCGAGCTAGTCTTTTTCAGCATTTTATTCAGGGATATCTTACTGAAAGACCTTTAACAGTGGACGAAAAAAATGTGTTAAGTGACATTTATTCAATTGCATTTGCTTTTTGGTTTACGAAGATAAAATACGATGAACATTCATTGGAAAAGTTAATAGAGCGTAATGAGAAAGAAAAAGTGGGAAGGCTATTACATGAAATCTACACTAGTTTAGTGAGAAATGATTTTGATGAACAATGCGAGTTGAATTGGAAAGTGCTAGGCTCGTAAGAATGAATGTATAAAACTTCTAACTTATATGGAGTTAGCGATTTTTACAGTTTTTGGCGTTGTGTGAATTTGAAATTAATTAAGATGAATTATAATTATTGTTAATGTTTGCGGGCAATTCAAATAGTGTATAAGTTCTTCAACTTCTGTTATACGATTAGGTAGCATATTTTCAAAGTACTAGCATTTAAATAGGACAACATTGTCTTTTTTAAGAAGTGAATGGGTAGTCAACCGTAAGTAAAGTTCTGGAAGTATTGGAGGTGAAGTGGTGAGTATTTGGTTTTATATAACAATCATAACAGGTTTTTCTCTTATTTATTATGGTTATGATAAAAAGAAAAGCTACGAATTAAAAGGAAAACAAATAGAGTTGGAGCAAAAGAAGTTAGAATTAGAGATGAAAAAGCTTGAAAAGGAAAGGGAATTATAAATTTTCTAAGCTCAATGTCAATCTAATTGTTACATCAAATGTTATAGCCACTCAACACAGACTATTGACTTCTATCACAGACATGGTAGTATATCAAACATACATGAACAATCCAGTAAGCATTTCTTAATATAAAAATGGAGAGTTGACCTAGTAATCTTGTTGTGGGCAGCAAACAGAGACTGAATGGACAGTGGAAATTCAGGCAGCAACAAAGGTGAAGTACATCAACAGCTTTTCTCCAATTGCAATGAAGTGGATGATAGGTGTGCCTATCGTCAACTAGGGTGGTATCGCGGAGAACTCCTTCGTCCCTTTTTTAGGGATGGAAGGGGTTTTTTATGTTCAAAATACAATTGGGGAGGAATCCATGATGTTTCAAATTAAAGCGATCCATTCGCCTTCAGTAGTAGCATCCGCACTACTTACTTTTAGTATTGTCGTATTGATGAGTACAAGTATCATTATTTTCGAATCTGTCCCGCATATACCAATTTTGTTTTCAATCTTGTTGTTATTGGGATACGGATTCTTTAAAAAGATTCCTTTTAAAGATTTGGAAAAAGGTTTGGTGGAAGGTGCCGGAGCAGGGATGAGTGCAGTGTTTTTGTTCTTCTTTATCGGCATTCTCATTAGTAGTTGGATGATGAGCGGTACGATTCCGACATTGATTTATGCAGGATTTCATCTCATTACACCTGCTTTCTTTTTCGCCATCGTCTTCGTCGTCACGTCGATCGTCGGGATTTCCATCGGTAGTTCATTGACAACCGTTGCGACAATTGGCGTAGCTTTCATTGGTATGGCTGATGTGCTGGAACTGTCTTTGCCATTAGCTGCAGGTGCGATTGTGTCCGGTGCTTTCTTTGGGGATAAAATGTCTCCATTGTCGGATACGACCAACTTAGCATCATCGATTGTTGGCGTCGATTTGTTTACGCATATCCGCAATATGGGATGGACGACGATTCCAGCGTTTCTGTTGTCGCTACTGTTGTTTGGCATTCTTTCGCCTTCCGTTAGTGGAGGAGAGTTTAACAAAATTACGCTCTTTCAAGAAACGCTCCTCAAAACGGAGCTCGTTCATTGGTATACGATTATTCCGCTTTTCGTGTTATTTGCATTGAGCATGAAGAAGGTACCTGCACTTGTTACACTGGCAATTAGTTCTGCTGTTGCGATTGGGCTTTCCTATTTCCATCACCAGTATGGTGTATCGGAAGTGATGGGCATTTTATTTAAAGGATTTGTTTCTTCGACAGGAGTGGAAGAAGTGGATGTCTTGTTGTCACGCGGTGGAATGAACAGCATGATGTTCACGGTCGGTTTAGTATTATTGGCATTAAGTATGGGCGGATTGTTGTTCACGCTTGGCATTGTACAACGTTTATTGGCAACAATTGAAGCACTTTTGAAGAAAGTGTCATCCGTTATATTGGCGTCTGCATTGACCGCGATCAGCATTAACTTTTTGATTGGCGAACAGTATTTATCAATATTATTGACGGGGCAAGCGTTTAGAAAGCCGTATGAAAAAGTTGGACTTGCGAATAAAAACTTGAGCCGTGTTATGGAGGATGCGGGAACTGTGGTGAATCCACTCGTTCCGTGGAGTGTATGTGGGATTTTCATCGCAGATGTGCTAGGTGTATCGCCACTTGCTTATTTACCGTTTGCGTTTTTCTGTTTGCTGTCGCCGATTTTGACGATTGGCTATGGATATGTTGGGAAGACGTTGACACGGGTTGATTGATGAATGAGATTATGCGGCGATTTTTAGCGTTATGCTGTGTTCAGTAGGGGAATGCGGCGTTCTTCGGAATAATGCCGCGTTTTGCTTGGATATGCTGCATTCTTCTGAAGTATGCGGCGTTTGGAGAACTTATGAGCCGTTTGATTGCTTGTACCGCGGGAAAGTGTATTTGCTGGATAAATTTGTTGCGTTAAAAATGGTTTTGACAAACTAAAGGTTTTTTTAAAAAAGAATCTATTCCTTGCGCCAATCCAGGAGTTTGAGCGCTTTTCCAAGATGGGCAAATATAATGAAAGGCTGAGACATTTTTTGTCTCAGCCTTTATGCGTTAATCAATCGAAAATTCTTCACGATAATTTGTAGCATCTTTTAGTGCTTTCTCTTCTGCCGGTATACGGACGGACATCATCCATACGTTAAGGATTGTGAAGAGAATTGCTGTGAAATAAGCGCTGAACAGTAATGGCAAGACGAGTAATTCAGTTGCGACGATGACATAGTTCGGGTGCCGAATCCATTTGTAAGGCCCTTTTCGTACAACTGTGGCATTAGGTAGGACAATGATTTTTGTGTTCCAATATTTTCCTAGTGAAGTGAGGCACCAGATTCGCAATAGTTGTGTAAGAAGGAAGATCGATAAGAGCAAGCCCCAAATCGGTGATAGCGGGCGGTTAAAGATGTAGATTTCGATGAGCAATGAGAGAAAGAAACAGACGTGCATGGCAACCATGAAAGGGTAATGCTGAGCACCTGCTTCAAATGCGCCTTGGCGCTTCATCCATCTTTCATTCCGTTTTGCGATGAATAATTCGACAATGCGTTGAAGGATGACAACAGAAAGTACGATTGGAATCATCAAGTTGAAGTCACCTCAATCCCACTGGATGAGGAGTAATTCTCCACAAAATCCTGGTCCTAATGCAGCGACGATGCCATATTCACCAGCTTGGGGCGTCAATGCCATGAATTGTTGAAGGACATACAAGACAGTTGGTGAGGACATATTGCCGTTATTCCGGAGTACATCACGCGAAATTTCCGTCATGGATGCATCGAATCCTAAAGCCTGTTCATAGGCAGCCAACACTTTCTTTCCTCCTGGATGAGCGACAAAGTGCGCAATGTCATCTTTCGTCAAACCGTGAGTAGACAGGAATTCATGTACAAATGGTCCTAACCACTCTGTAATGATTGAAGGAATGCTTTTTGAAAATACGACGTGTAGACCATTATTTTTAACATCCCAACCCATCACATCTTCTGAATTGGGCATTAGTTTTGATGTAGTTGCGACGATTGTAGGAACAGCACCAGCGACGGCAATTTCAGATTGATCACCAGCGATGAGTGCGCATGCGACGCCGTCAGAAAATAATGAGACACCGACGAGATTGCTCTTTGAATAATCGTCTTTTTGGAACGTTAAACTGCATAACTCAACCGCCAAGACGAGTACATTTTCTTTCGGAAATGCTTTGCAATATTCAAATGCGCGACTTAAACCGGCAGCGCCTCCAGCGCAACCCAATCCCCATAACGGGATCCGTTTAACGTCGTCCCGAAAAGGAAGTTCATTCATAATGCGTGCATCGATACTTGGCGTGGAAATGCCTGTGCTGGAAACAAAGATGATGGCATCAATTTCAGAAGGAGAAACATCTGTCTGTAAAAAGTCCGATTGTTGCAGGCAAGATTGAATGGCTTTAATGCCTAAATGCGTTGCATGGTGAATATACAAATCGTTGCGTTCTTCAAAATCGTGTTCTTGTCCATACCATTCCAACGGCATACAAACATCTCGTTTTTCGATATCACCGTTTTGAAATACTTTTAATAGACGCTCAATGTCTTTAAACCTGTTGCTAAAAAGGGAGCGGGTCAGTTCAACAGCTTCTTGCTGTTTTACTTCATAGGGAGGGAGAACGGTACTGACGGATAGGATTTTTGGCATTTTGTAACCTCCGGAACGTTTATCATTCTTTAACCTCGTAAGCTTGTACATAAACATTGGAAAGCCTGTTGCTAAATTTGAATCAAATTCTCTTTTTAATCGCAATCTCAAACAATACTTAGTAGTTGGAGAAGGAAAGACATGCCTCATTATATGAAAGGATTTTGGCAAATATGAAAGCCCACCAGTAAAGGAGGGCTCATTGTTTCTGGGATAATAAAAATTGACATAATTCCCGCAAACTATTGATGAATTTCTCATTGCTTTCTTTTGATCGTTTTTTAGGTCCTTTTAGGCGACCACCGGCCATCCTGATTTTTTGGGCGGTATGTCTTGCTAATAGGAGTTGATCAATATTGTCATTCGTATAGCGTCTTCCGTTTTGATCGATCGGATGACCTTGTTTCGCTAAAACCATTGCCGCTAGCCCATAATCCTGCGTGACGACAATATCGCCTTTGTTCACTTTGTTCACTAATACAAAGTCGACTGCATCCGCGCCTTTTGAAACGATGACTGTATCGGCCCCGTCCCGATGCATTTCATGGGCTGTGTCACAAATAAGGGTACAAGGCATCTTGAATTTCTTGGCAATGGAAATCGTTTCATTCACAACAGGACAGCCATCAGCATCTACAAAAATCGTTACCATGACAGAACCCCTTTTCCGTATGAAGTAGATAAGTGCTCGTAAAAAATAGGAAGGATTAATGTCTCACTATATCATATTCACCGGAAAATTATTAATTCTAACCTAAGGAGAAAGCTCTTTCTCATACAGAGAGTGGAGTTGAGAGGGGCATATGTTGAGGTAACAATCATGAAAGGGCAGGAGTTGTGACCAACTCTGCCCCTTTAACCAATTCCTATTTCATCTACTACCGAACCGTAATTCTCCCGTTACCTGACTTCAAACGGATTGTATATTGTTGAGCACCAAAATCAGTCCGTGAATTTCTTTCTCCGTAAATATCGATTCTCCCATGCCCTGTTTTAGCTAAAATCGAAGCATTTGTCGGGCGGCATGTAGAATTTATTTCAATGCTGCCATTATCCGTTTTAAAATCTATGTTCCGATCAATCGTTTCCGTATCCAAAGTAATGCGTCCATTGTCGGTTGTTGCTACAAGCTCACCGTCCACTTGTGACATCTCAATTCGTCCATTATCTGACTCAGCATGAATAGTATCCGCTTCGACATGATTCATGAGTATCCGTCCATTGTCTGTTTTTGTCTTTAGTTGGTCTGACTGTACTCTTGTCAGTTCAATTCGCCCATTATCCGTCTCAGCTTCAAGGGAAGAAGCTGCAAGTTCCGTTAAACAAATGCGACCGTTATCCGTGTTCGCTTGGATTCGTTTGCTAATCATTTTTTCAGCTTGAATTCGCCCGTTGTCCGACTTCATGGAAATAGATTGATAGAGCTTTTTGGGGATAAACACGTTTAGATTCACCGCTTTCATATTAAAATTGAAAAAGAATAGCCAGTGTCCCTTGTTCTTAAGTTTAATGGTTAATGTATCATGTATTACGTCTGCAATTAGTTCAAGTTTTTCCGTTGCACCACTTAGTTCTATTGTGGTTTCATTCGTATCGGAAGGGGATAGAAAAAGAGCGCCGTGTTGAACATCGATCTCTACTTTTGTAAAGTTGTTGTCCGAAATTTTCAACACTTTACTAGTTACTTCTGTTTTCTTGTTGTCAGCCTTAAATGGATAGGTTTCTACTAGTTCTGATGCGATTTTTCCAGGTGAGCCAAGGGAATTAGCGATTTCCTGCTCAGATTTTCCATCCTCGCGGCCATCCGCAAAATATTCACGAATATCATTCAAAATATCTCTTTTTTCATCCTCAGGAAGCCTGCTCAAGGCTAGTTCAAGTTCTTGAATAAATTGGTTTTCAGTCATGTGTAACACTCTCCTCAATTAATGTATTGACACCTTCTGTAAAACTCCGCCATTCTTGAAGTTGTTCTTGGAGATATTCCCTTCCACTATCCGTAAGTTTGTAATATTTTCGGGGTGGGCCTTCTGTTGACTCTTGTAAGTAAGTTGTGAAATAGCCTTCTTTCGTCAAGCGGCGCAATAAGGGATAAACAGATCCTTCAGAGATGGAAATCTGATCCGATATCTTTTGAACCAGTTCATAACCGTATCGATCTTGTTTATCTAAAAGAACGAGCACGCATAAATTCAAAACGCCTTTTTTAAATTGAATGTTCATACGTTCACTCCTTTCTGGTACTGTTTAATAAACACTACCGTGTTAATTAATGTACTGGTTAAGAGTAATATATCATGTAGTATTGTTTAATGCAAGGTACTATAAAAATATTGAAACTTTCCCTAATATTGATGCGTATAAAAAGAGAGTTACTGGAGGTGTTTCGTATGTTTGGTAGGAAAAAGAAGCAGAAAGACAAATCGGATCAGCGGCTTTTTAGTGTAGGGATTGTTTGGATCGAAGATTTGACAGATGAACAATACTCAGATTGGTCTGATGAACTAATGGATGTAGCGGATAATGTAGGATCGACGAGTTCGATTGTTCATAATGAATGGGATCAAGAACAGCTAAATATTTTAGGAGAGCGATTCCTAAATGTGGATCAGTCTAAAACTTTTTTCATGATAAATGAAATTGATTATGAAGCGATTAATATTGAAATTAAAGCGCTCGAGCAAAAGCATAAATGGAAAAAGTTCTTTAATACCATTCCATTGTTTGACTACATAGATGCAGAAGATCGGGCTGTATTTAATGCTGCAAAAATACTTTTGTGTACAAATGATATAGCTGAGGCAAAAGCATTTTTACAGGAACAAGCAACTTTGTGAAGGAGGAAAAATAATGGAAAGCGAATATTTTGTCGGTTGGGGTACGTTGGCACTCATTAATGCGGGTATCGCGCAAGGGAAGAATAGAAGTGGATTGAATTGGTTTTTGTTGTCATTACTCCTGGGCCCTTTTGCAACGTTCTGTCTAGTCATTGCAGAAAAAAGATAATTCTTTCATTTTGACATTGTTATGGTAAACTATTTCTAGTATCGAAATAGATAAGTAGGGGGAAACGAGTATGACAGAAGTGAAAGTGATTTGTGCGAGCAATGAATTGATTGCTGGAAATGAGCCTTTAAAGAAATTTGTCGACCAACAAAAAGGGGCGCATTGTTCTGTTTTGGTCAATGAAACGCAGTACGTTGTCGTGAAAGTTGCAAAAGAAGCGGATATCGAAAAAGTACGTGCAACAGCAGGAAACATTGCACGTGATCTTGCGAGTCAAAAAGTGGAGAAAGCAGTTGTACTAGAGGGAACGTTGGAAACAGCTTTCGAACACCTTACAAAAGAAACAGTATACACGGCATTTGCAGAAGGTTGGGATCTTGGTTCATACCAATTCCTTACGTATAAATCAAAAGAAGAGTCATTCCAAACTACACTAGAAGTAGAAGGGAAGGACGTCCAATCTGCTGTCGAACTCGGAAAAATCCGTGCCGCTGCTACTGCGTTTTCCCGCGACTTGATGAATGAAGTGTCTGATGTGTTAAATCCTGAAACGTATCCTGATGTTCTGAAAAAACAATATGCAGACACAGGAATCGAAGTGACGGTGTATCGAAAAAAGGAAATTGAAGAGATGGGCATGAACGGCGTGTTGACTGTTTGTCGCGGTAGTAAATACAGCCCTTCATTCGTAGAAATGAAGTATGTCGGAGATACGTCAAAACCATTAGTGGCGCTTGTCGGGAAAGGAGTCACATTCGATACGGGCGGCATCAGCTTGAAGAGTGGGAAAGATTTAAGTGACATGCGTATGGATATGGGCGGTTCGGCTGCGGTAGCTGGTGCAATGCAGTTGTTAGCAAAAACGGAAGCGAAAGTGAATGTCGTTGCACTCATCCCGATGGTTGAAAATACGCCGGACAACACATCCGTATTTCCTGGTGAAGTAATTACGTACAAAAACGGTACGACAGTACAAGTCGGAAATACCGATGCAGAAGGTCGTCTCATCTTGGCGGATGCCCTCATTCGTGCAGGTGAGTTGAATGCAGAATACATCGTGGACATCGCGACACTTACGGGTGCAGTCGTCAATGCGTTAGGAACGGAAATCGGTGGTGTATTTGGCGATGAAGAGCAGGCATTCATCCTGAAAAAAGTCGGAGATGAAAACGGTGATTTCGTATGGCCAATGCCGTTAGTCGAAGCGTATGACAAATCATTGGCGAGTGACTATGCAGACATGAACAACATCAGTTCATTGAGCTATGGCGGTTCAATCACAGCTGCTCTATTCCTTCGTCGATTTGTTCCAAAAGACAGTAAATGGCTTCACGTAGACATGGCCGGCATGATGAGCAAATCAAGTAATTCTGGTTACTATGCTAAATCCGCAACAGGGTATGGAGCACGTTTGCTCGCTGACTATGCTGTGAAGATTTCGGAGTGAAGAAAAGCGTGCTTCCCAATTTGTGGGAGCACGCTTTAGTAATTCATATACAAACAAGAATTTGCCTCTCAAACGTTCCTTTCTTGGCAACGCACCGATCGACAATTTGGAAACCGGCTTCCTCGATCATATCGTCCATCGGTTCAATGGTGGCGACGACGAGTTTTGACGTAATGCGTCGGGCATTCTTTAAAATATCCAATTGTCCTTCAGCAGTAATATGGGTAAACAAATTATACGGCATGTCAATAATTGCAGCATCATATGTAGTTGTCACTTCAGCGATAGGACCTTTAACGACTTCACCAGCCAAACCGAAATGGGCAAGATTTTTGCGGGAACCAAGGCAGACAAGTGGATTAATATCTCTCCCAACCATATCAATCCCCATTGAACGTGCTTCGACTAACACCGTACCAATTCCACAACACGGGTCAATCGCACGGACCCCTTCAGGATGAGGAACTGCAATATTAGCCAACGCGCGAGCGACGCGTGTACTTAAAGCAGTCGAATACATATGCGGTTTTTGCATATGGTATCGCCAAATCGGTTCACTGACTTGAAGGATGCCGAAATACCAACGTCCATCGAGAGAGAGAATGCCAAAATTGACTGCCGGATTGTCTAAATCTGCTTCTCCCTCAATTTTTTCACCGATTTCTCGTTCCATCGCTCTTCGTTCTGGATGATGAATTTTAGCCGTGTCATTCAATGCGATGTCATTCATACAAGTGACTTTAAATGTCGAGTGACTGACGAACCCTTCAGCTTGTGCAAGTAAATCTGCCCAATCGTGTGCTGTCCACACTATTTCCAATCGCTCCTTCATAAAAGGGCTGCGGCTAGGGTCAATGGCTACTTTGCTAATCAAGGCATTTGATGGACTGTCGTACCCGAAGAACGACCGCATTTCCAAACGGCAAAGATCGTGTTCATCCATTTGCCGGATATACGTGTAGGCATACTCACGTTGATGTGTTTCAAATGCCTGCTTCAATTTGTCGCCTCAAGTGCTGCGAGCATGTTGAAAATGAAGCGATAAGCGAGATCAACCGCATCTTTTATTGGTAAATCTTTGTGGAATCCTTCAAGTGCATCAAGCGGTATGTTAATGTCCCATAGACCGTCCTGATCCGAGAACATCGCACTATACGTTTTTAGACCGACGTTCGTTTCCAAATGCTCCTTAATGAAAGCTCCCCATTTCTTCTGAAGCTTTAATCCGAATAATACTGTAATGGTTTGAAAGACATCGTCCATTTCAATTGCCATCGCATCGACACCGATTGTAGTAAATGCTTCTGACTCGACATAGACAAATTGATCAATGTTAACACCGAAATAGGATACCGGCTCATTCATGAATGAGGGCGCCTTTTCTTCAAGCATTTCTTCTGTCTCTTTTAAGCATAACTCGATGGCGGAGAAATCCCATTGTTTTGGTTGGACCAACTGATTAGCTGACAGCAGACCATTTCTTTCGGCATATTCTTTTTCAATTGAAAATAGCGCAATTGGTTGTTGCTCTATCGTATGTGCAAGTTTTTCTTTTAGCATGTGTGACACTCCTTTTCATTCAACAGTATACCTCATTTGTGCGTATGAAGTTTCGTTCTGCACAGTATGAAGAATTAATTTTCATCTGGATACCATGGATTCAGATGGATGAGCACTTCATCCACATCAGCATGGGCTTCAATAATCATATTACGAATTTTACTCGATACGTCGTGACCTTGTTGGATGGTCAACGTCCCAGGAATACCAATCCGTAAATCGACGAGCACATAATGGCCGTGTTCTCGAGCACGAAGTCGATCAATTCGCTTCACTTCAGGCACCGTGCGAATCAATGCGGCAAACTCCTGCAAACGCGCTTCAGGTACATTTTTCTCCATTAATACATCCATTGCCTCGATCCCCATTCCATAAGCTAAACGGAGCACGAGAATGGAAACAATCACACCGGCAAATGGATCCCCGTATGAAAGAAAAGGAATGGCATATGCATCCCCGATCAAAGCCAACCCGATTCCGACAACAGCCGCAAGCGATGCATACACATCTGCAAGGTGATCATAAGCAGTCGCAATCAACCCCTTACTATTTGCTTTCTTACCGACGCGCATCGTATACACATAGAGAACCTGTTTCCAGACAAGGGAAACAATTGCCGTAATTAACGCAATAACACTCGCTTTTGCGGGCTCCTCAAAAAATGTTTTGACCGCTTCAAAACCAATATAAATGGCAGCGATCCCTAAAATAATTGCAACAAGTCCCGATCCAATCACTTCAGCTTTTCCGTGTCCATATGGATGGTCTTCATCAGCCGGTCTTTGTGAGAATCGCATCGAGGTCAAGGCTGCAGCGGAAGCGACAACATCTCCCGCGTTATGAAAGCCGTCAGCAAGCAAAACGGGACTATTAAAGAGAACCCCTACAAGAATTTTAACGACAGTCAACACGATGTTACTCATTAAACTGATCCAAATGGCAAAAATGGAAGCGATGGAATGTGAATGCTTATTTGTCATTGTACAACCTCCTGTTGAAAGTTTTCCTAGAGGAAAGAAAAACCCCTGACAACGTTCTGTCAAGGGATGAATGGAAAAATTAGATTAGTGGCGTCTTTTATTGTCAGTATCATTCTGATCACTCATTTATCGGTTAGTCTTACAAGCATATCACTATGTAACTAACCGAGCAACAATTTGACAAAGCGAAATGCTATTGATTGTTTTTTTTAGGATGATTGAGTTACAGGAAAGTATGGTGTGCGTCACTAAAAGTAGTTTAAAGACACTTTAGAGTGAAAAATACTTGCTGTCGCGTCATTATAAGAGGTTTAATGAAACGTTAGAGTGAAAAATGTTTGCTGACGCGTCGATAAAAACGTTTTATGACACGTTGACGAGGAAAAAGGTTGTTAGCGCGTCATGAAAAGCGGTTTAACACCCCTGTCTAAGTAAAAAACTGTACATTGGTATTTTAATTGTAAGAGATGAGTTCTAAATGCCCGTCAGTGCTACAAAACGTGATTGACGGTCAAATAGAAGCGTTCTAAATGCCCGCCAGTGCTACAAAACGCAAGCCTCGGTCAAATAGAAGAGTTCTAAATGCCCGTCAGTGCTACAAAACGTGAGTAACGGTCAAATAGAAGTGATCTAAATGCCCGTCAGTGCTACAAAACGTGAGTAACGGTCAAATAGAAGCGTTCTAAGTGCCCGTCAGTGCTACAAAACGTGAGTAACGGTCAAATAGAAGAGTTCTAAATGCCCGTCAGTGCTACAAAACGTGAGTAACGGTCAAATAGAAGTGATCTAAATGCCCGCTAGCACTACAAAACTCAAACCTCGGTCAAATAGAAGTGATCTAAATGCCCGTCAGTGCTACAAAACGTGAGTAACGGTCAAATAGAAGTATTCTAAATGCCTGCAAGTGCTACAAAACGTGAACAACGGTAAGTTAGAAATATATTTTTCCCGTTAATGGAGAATTATCAATGTTATCTTGTACATGGAGGCAGCGAAAAGTCCCTTTTAACAAAAAGCAGCTTATGAACGACAACGCTCTAGGACTGCGCAAGCAGATAACCAAAAGACCAAGAGTTTGAAGGATGTAACCAGGATTTCGAAACAAACATATCAAAGCTAATAATGTATACTTAAGTGAAAACAATCGCGTCATTGCAATCCATACATCAAATCATTATAATACAATAAAGTGAATAAAAATACATACGAGAGGTTGATTATAGATGAAGCTTTGGGGAGGACGTTTTTCTAGTCGTGCGGATGAAATAATGGAACAGTTCAATACATCTTTGCCTGTAGATTATCGACTATACAAAGAGGATATTGCGGGTAGCCTTGCTCACGTTACGATGTTGGTTCATTGTGACTTACTAACACCGGAGGAAGGGGATCTGTTAGTACAAGGTCTTGAATCCATTTTACAAGATATTGAATCGGGTGCGCTCGTCATCGAAGGGGATTACGAAGATATCCATTCATTTGTTGAAATGCATTTGACCGAAAGAATTGGTGAAACCGGTAAGAAATTGCATACAGCACGGAGCAGGAATGACCAAGTCGCTGTCGATATGCGCCTTTATGCAAAAAATAAAGCAGTCGACGTGATGAATGGCTTACAAACGTTAATTGATTCGTTACATGAAAAAGGAAAAACGAACAATGTCATTATGCCGGGCTACACACATTTACAACGTGCGCAAGTTGTGACATTCGGCCATCATTTAGGTGCTTATGAGCAAATGTTCAAGCGGGATAAAAAACGTGTTAGCAACGCACTTGAACTATTGGATGAAAACCCGTTAGGCTGTGGTGCGTTAGCTGGGACGACACATGCAATCGACCGGAACGTTACGACTGAACTGTTGCGTTTTGCAAAGCCGGTTGATAATTTCTTGGACGGTGTCAGTGATCGGGATTACATGCTTGAGCTGATGTCTGATTTCTCCATCATCATGATGCATTTAAGCCGTTTAAGTGAAGAATTGATTTTGTGGAGTAGCCAAGAATTCAAGTTCATCACAATGGCGGATGCTTATTCAACAGGAAGCAGTATTATGCCACAGAAGAAAAATCCCGATGCGGCCGAGTTAATAAGAGGGAAGACAGGTCGCGTATACGGCTCATTATTCGCTTTATTAACAACCTTAAAAGGGTTGCCGTTAACGTATAACAAAGACATGCAGGAAGACAAAGAACAATTTTTCGATGCGTTGGATACCGTCTTGGATTGCATGGAAATTATGTCGAAGATGATTGACACGTTGACGGTCAATGAAGAGAACATGAAAGCGGCGATTAAAGCCGGATTCCTGAATGCAACGGAAGTGGCGGATTACTTAGTGAGCAAAGGGACTGCATTCCGCGATGCCCATGAAATTGTAGGGAAAATCATCATTTATTGTGAAAAAGAAAAGAAAGCGATTGAAGAGTTGACTGTAGAAGAACTTGCTCAATTCAGCCCGCATATTGCAGATGATATTTACGCCTATATTGACTACGAAAGCATTTTGACAAAAGGAAATAAAGGCTTGATGAAGGAAATTGGTGAATAAATCACTCGAAAAATGAAAAAACCCGCGTGAGACCAAGACAATCTTGGCTACACGCGGGTTTTCACTTTTTCTGTATCGTGTATTCAATCGTCAAGAATGGAAGGGAAAACAACCACATTTTGTGTGTCGCAACCAATTGCCCCTCCTTACCTTCTTTCACAATGAAGTCTTCTTCAATAGGCAGTTTGCTGTACTCGCCCCATTTGGATGAAAGGTAAATACCAGCATCGGATGCCACATCTGATTTCTTACTCGTGAGCTGCAAATGTTCACCAACTGCACAGACTTCTAAAATGCCTGTCATTGTTGAGAAGGGGAGGGGTAATGCAATATTCATAAAAACTTGACCGTCACTCTTTTCGTGATAGGAGTAAATTGCAATGAAAGTCAGTTCATCCTCAATCTTCCGTATCCATGCGCGGGGGCTGATGCGGCCGTCCATTTCATCCACAGATACAATTGCCCCAGTCATCTCGATTTCATTTGCATGAAGGGGTAAATTGATTTGCTCCGTTTTTCGGCTAATGAATGAATAGATAAAAGCAAACGGTTTGAACCACTTTTTCCATCGAACGGTTGCAAATAGACGATAGTCCGTCGTGTTTTCATAGAAATCGGCTATAGTAGGGGCAATGTCTACGTTGTAAATATCCATTGCATCTACAAGGCCACGTTGTTCCCCGGCCACGGCAAGTTTCGTCACCGATTGTTTGCCTCTAATACGACTAACTGAAAATGAGGGTCTGTGGACGTTGGAATGTGGAATGGTCAAAGACCACCCGATAATACCTAGCAGTGCAAAGACAATGCAATTCAAAACACCATGAAATCGGAGCATAAAGTCGATCGTAATCGATGTGAGTCCGAAGCCATTGCCAAGCACATAGAGAAGCGAAAAAATGATTGTGACGCCTAAAGAAGTGAACGACGTGACGAGTAGCCATTTTTGCATACGGCTTGTATAACGTGCACGCCATGCAATTCCAATCATCCCCGCTAACCCGACGATGTATAAAAGGACTGCAAACAATTCAATCCATCTCGAAAAAGTGATGCCGATTGCCACAATCATAGGAGCAACGAGCAATAACGTACTAAAAAATCGGTACGAACGGGGCTTATACAATCTGCCTACCAAACCGATGAAAATGGGCAATAGAAAAGCGGAATAGTGAAAATGAATACCGGTTAACCAAGTGATTAGTGGTGTAAAACCTGTATCTATTCCAGCAATATAGGCGAAATACCAGCCTCCTCCTAAAGCGATATACATCATACCGAGGTCAATCGCGAATTCTTCACAATTCGAAAAACCCCTATTCAAAAATCGTGTCAATCCATACAAAGCGATACAAACGGTAAATGCAAAATAGATGAAAGCGAATAGTGCCGGAAATGTTGGTGTTGTTGTTTGTAAAATCGCGATTGACACATAGGCAGGGATGCTAAAGAAAGAATAGTATTTGGAAAACCAATCTGACTTGTTCATGACCATCTTCAACGCAATCGGCACATAGACAAGTTGAGCAACTGTTAATAAGAGATAGGGCCAAGGATCTTTTGAAAGGAATGCGATAACGATGAATAAAAAGCTATGAAAGAAAGCGAATTTACGCATGTTGAACAAACTCCCCTTCATACGAAAATAGATTGCCAATCAAAGGATTCCGAACAGTTACAGCAATGCGATACACTTCCAGTTCATCGTCATAGCTTTCGGTCACTGTCGCCAAACCTTGCAACAATCGAGGAAGTGGAATTTCAATCTTTCCGAGTACGAGTCGTTGTTGCAAAGACTCAATCGTGAGCGCGCCATCATCTTTTACAGTAAACGCCAAGTCTGCATACAGCAATGCAGGTTCCCCGAGATAATCTTTAATGATCCCACGTTTCCCATCCAAACTCATTAATGCATTGAAATATCGATGCGTAGAACCAAAATGAAAAACCCGTTCCCAATGAATTTGCGCCTCTCCATTTGCGCCGAATCGCGCATTGTTTGTAATCGTAAAAGGGATGTTCTCTCCACGTTCAGGAAATAACAGTTTCCAGCCGACTCCTAACTTGAAAAGAGGATATAGCCATTTCTGCCCACCTGTAATGGCTGTCATAGTACCCTTTCCGTGAAAAGGGGTATCCGGTTCAATGTGATAACGCTTTTGCAGCATAGGATGCAGTTTAGTGAAGTCATCACCTAAAACATGTTTG
Source organism: Sporosarcina sp. OR05 (assembly GCF_041414805.1). NCBI lineage: Bacteria > Bacillati > Bacillota > Bacilli > Caryophanales > Caryophanaceae > Sporosarcina > Sporosarcina sp. OR05. The sequence goes on from NZ_JANKJL010000002.1 coordinate 54,089, forward strand.
TAGATAGACATTGTCGAATCACCTTTTTCTTTTGCAACTTTTAGCGGTTGGAACATCACCACTACTAAAATAGCCGATGAGTGATAGGGTTAGTAAAGCCACATTGAATGTTACAGGATTGAATGGATGAACTGCAGTCTCAGGAACAGCTCCAATCGCGGCAATTGTCAACAATGGAAAAATCGCAAGCTGTAACGCAAATAAGTGCTTTTTCTTTCGATAGAACAGCCAAAGTAATCCGAAGAGCACTTCGGCAATCCCAATGCCAAACACAATTGACAAAGTTTGCGCCGGACTAGTGGAAAACGCGCTTGCCACCATCGCCATTTCTTCAGGATGTTTGGCGAGTATTTTGGGGATGAGTCCTTGGTACATCCATACAAATGCAAACAATAGGGCGAGACCATATGAGTAAAAAAATCGTATGTATTGCGAGCGAGGAGCCTCCCCCTGTTCAAGCCATCTTTTTAAGACATCAAAACTTAACGCAGTAGCCCAGCCCATCATTGGCTTGAAAATGCAACGATCGACGATTTTTCCGAATGACGAGAAATTCGGTTCATAATCATACTGTGTTAAAAACTTCACGCCCCCTTGAATCGGCACATACTTCCAGTATCCTCTCCCTTCTCGGATAGGGGAAAACCATTGGTCAGTCCCAAAATGAAGAGCGGATGACCGTGAGCCATTTGAATTGTTAGTAGCCCCCGAACTCTTCCCCCAGCCTTTTACCGTAAGAAAAGGAGCAACTCGTCGCTCATAAGTGAAAGCTTGCGGTTCATCAGCTTTTTTCGGCAAATACGTAATGGACGAAAACCGAACATCCCATTTTGCATGCAAGTCAGGTTCTTGCGTCGCTTGCCACACATCATCCATTGTTGCCTGAATGTCAATTTCCACGTAAATCGGCTTACTTTTCAATGTCATCACCTCACTAGTAGGACGATTTTGACTTGTGGAAGTTACAAAATTGGATAGTTTTAATTAAAAATATAAAATAATCAGTTCTGCATTGCGCACCAATTTCTCTATCAATCAAATTTGCCTTTCTATCAATCACTTGACACGTTCTATCGCTCAGTTTGACGGTTCTATCAATCACTTTCACAATTCTAACGAACATTTTAGTGCTTTGGGTTCACTCGGTATACGCCTAATTACTACAATTTTTTAACCCATCAAAAAAAGAAGCCCCCAACGGCTTCTTTTTCTTTATCCCATAATATGATAACCTGCGTCGACGTAGATGACTTCGCCCGTTACGCCACTGGACAGGTCGCTTAGCATAGCAATTGACATTTTCGCAACTTCTTCATTTGTAATATTGCGTTTTAATGGAGCTTTTTCTTCAATTTGACCTAGGATCGTGTTGAAGGAAGGCACACCTTTTGCAGAAAGCGTACGGACAGCGCCGGCAGAAATTGCATTTACGCGGATTGCGTCTTTTCCTAAGTCGTTTGCTAAGTAGCGCATAGATGCCTCAAGTGCAGCTTTTGCCACACCCATGACGTTGTATCCGTCAAGAACGCGCTCAGCTCCTAAATAACTCATCGTAATGATGGATCCGCCGTCGGTCATGTATTTACGAGCTTCCCGTGCAGTTGCTACTAGTGAGTAAGCACTTGAATCTTGTGCAAATGCATAACCACTTCTTGTTGTTTCAACGAAATCGTTGTGAAGGTCTTCTGCATGCGCGAAAGCGACAGAGTGGACGAGTCCGTGGATCGTTCCGAGTTGTTCACCAATTGTAGCGAATGCTTGTTGGATGCTTTCATCTTCATTGACATCACATTGGACAATCATTTTTGCTGCTAGTCCATTGCTATCTAATGCTTTTTCAAGTTTTGCAAGAGAGCGTTCTTTACGGTACGTGAAAATGACGTTTGCACCAACTTCAAACAGTGATTTAGCGACGCCCCATGCGATGCTTCGTTCGTTCGCTACACCCATGACTACAATATTTTTCCCTTTTAACTTCAATAAGTCTTCCATAATAGCCTCCTCAATCGGTAAAAAACCTATCACCTTATATTAGTACCAGATAATAAATTCAGTATACCATATTCGCTTGCGTTACAAAACTATGAAAGGATTAATTCACAAATAAAAAATCTATAAACTTATAAAAATACAGTTGACTTTATAAATATGCATACGTATACTAGGTCTAACGATAAAAGGGGTGGCCGTTATGAAGATTGGAATCGTTGGTGCTTCTGGGTATGGTGGGCTCGAACTAATCCGTTTGCTACATCAGCATCCGGAAGTCGAACAAATTGATTTATTCACTTCGTCGGAAGAAGGGTCTATGTTCTCAGCGAAATTTCCTCATACGTTAACATTGTATGACCGTGCACTAAAAGGAATTAATGAAGATTCGTTAAGTAGTTGTAATGTCGTTTTTGCAAGTACCCCTGCTGGCGTGACAAGTGAGTTACTGCCTCCACTCATCAGTGAGGAACGGCGGCTCATCGATTTGTCCGGTGATTTTCGATTAAAGGACCCAGCTGTCTATAAGCACTGGTACAAGAAAGAGCCTGCGCCGATCGAAGTGATTGAACAAGCGACATATGGATTAACGGAGTGGAACAGGGATGCAATCCGACAAGCTCGTCTCCTCGCAAATCCGGGTTGTTACCCGACTGCGGTGCTCCTTTCTTTATTGCCACTTATTAAAGAACGGTTAATTGACCCAACACAATTGGTGATTGATGCGAAAAGTGGTGTGTCGGGTGCAGGGAATACACCGAGCCAAATGACGCATTTTAGTGAGACGAATGAAAATCTTTCAATCTATAAGATTCATGCACATCAGCATATCCCGGAAATTGAGCAAGCGATTGAGCAGTTTGCGAATGCATCAATTGCCGTGACATTTACAACACACTTAGTGCCGATGACGCGTGGAATTATGACAACGAGTTATGCACCCGTTTATGAAGGGATTACGGAAGAGGATCTGCTGAATTGTTTACAGGAGACGTATCAATCAAGCCCGTTTGTCAGAGTGATGCAAGATGCCACGAAATTCTGTACGAAACAAGTTTATGGATCGAACTTCTGTGATATTCACGTGAAATTGGACCGACGGACGAATCGGGCGACAATTATTTCAGTCATTGATAATGTCGTGAAAGGTGCTGCTGGGCAAGCAATCCAAAACATGAATATACAGATGGAATTGGATGAAACAACCGGTCTCACGCATGTACCTTTATTCATTTAATGAAGCACCTGAAGATTTTTAAAGAAGAATCATGTGATTGAAGAAGTTCCGTATTGAAGTGACACGAACATAGAGGGAGGAAATTGTATGGCAGTAGCAGTTCAACAACTAAAGCGCGTTGCTGGGAAAAATATTGTAACGCCAAAAGGGTTTAAAGCAGTTGGCATCCATTGTGGATTAAAACATAAGAAATACGACTTGGCGGTGTTAGTAAGTGAAGTGCCTGCAAGTGTGGCAGGGGTATTTACGACGAATGCGATGCAAGCTGCCCCTCTCATCGTGACAAAAGAAGTGGTCCAACAACAGAAGCAAATGCAAGCTGTGATTGTCAATTCTGGCAATGCCAATGCATGCACAGGTAAGCAAGGCATGTTGGATGCATTGCTGATGCAAGAGAAGACCGCTGAGAAGTTCGGGATCTCCTCTTCGTTAGTCGGTGTTGCTTCAACAGGTGTCATCGGGGAAAAAATAAACATGGAACCTGTCCTAGCGGGAATTGAGAAATTGAATCCGGTCGATAGTCTTGAAGGCTCCATCCAATTTTCACAAGCCATTTTAACGACGGATACGGTGACGAAAAACACTGCGTACCGAACCGAAGTGGACGGGAAAGAAGTAATTGTGGCAGGAACGGCAAAAGGCTCAGGCATGATCGAGCCAAATATGGCAACAATGCTCGGGTTCATTACGACGGATGCAGCAATTGAATCCAACCATTTACAAGATGCATTAAAAGCCATAACCGACGTTACGTTTAATGCAATTACTGTCGATGGAGATACGTCGACGAACGATATGGTACTTGTGCTTGCAAACGGAAAGGCGGGCAATGAACCGTTACACCCTGATCATCCGGATTGGGAAGCGTTCATCCAAGCACTGCATACAGTTTCCCAAGATCTCGCGAAGATGATTGCGAAAGACGGGGAAGGGGCAACAAAACTGATCGAAGTGGAAGTGTCAGGTGCGGTAACAGCTAGTGAAGCAAGAAAAATTGCTAAAACGGTCGTCGGCTCACCGCTCGTTAAAACCGCTGTATTCGGATGCGATGCCAACTGGGGGCGTGTCATTGCTGCAATCGGTTATAGCGGTGCAGCGGTTAATCCAAATACAATTACAATAAAAATTGGGGAGCATGTTGTCGTAACAAATGGTGAACCTGTCGTATTTTCAGAAGAACTTGTCATGCTTTACTTAAAGCAGCCAGAAGTGAAAATACATGTCGAGTTAAATAATGGAAACGGTAAAGGAATCGCATGGGGGTGTGATTTGACTTATGACTACGTCCAAATCAACGCATCATATCGCTCGTAAACGGATTGTCATTAAGTTAGGTGGAAGTATGTTAGAAGGATTATGTACGACGTTTTTTGAGCAATTCCATCAGCTTCAACAGGATGGTTTTGATGTGGTTATCGTCCATGGAGGTGGCCCATCAATTAACGCTGCGCTAGCAAATGCCGGAATAGAAAGCAAAATTGACAATGGATTACGGGTGACTTGTGAAAAATCGAGCGACGTCATTAAGCACGTGTTAATTAGCGATGTGAATACAGCACTTGTCTTTCAGTTAAACAAGGAGGGCATTCCAGCAATCGGACTGAGTGGTTTTGATGGGAAGTTGCTGACATGTTCATTGTTGGATGAGGCAAGATATGGCCTTGTCGGCAAAATTGAAAAAGTGAATGCACATTTACTCGATACGCTTCTTAAAGCAGGCATATTGCCAGTTGTTTCGTGCATCGGTGCATCTGCTGAAGGAAAAGCGCTGAACATTAATGCTGATACAGTCGCCAGTGAAGTTGCACTTGCGATTGGGGCAAAAAGTTTAATGCTCGTCACTGATACGCCTGGAATTCATGTCGGGAATGCTAAACAACATGCCGCAACACCTTCACTACTTGCAAAATGGATCACGGAAGAAGCAATTTATGGTGGCATGATTCCGAAGGTGGAAGCCGCGCTTACATGCCTAGAAGCAGGTATTCCTGCGGTGCATATTGTTGACCAGCAACTTGAAGGAACTGTCATTGAAATTGAGGAGGTGTTCAGTTGAGTACGTTGTTCAACAACTATGCAAGACGACCCATTCATCTTGTGAAGGGAAAAGGTACGTATGTATACGATGCGAATGGAAAAGAGTACCTTGACTTTACAAGCGGGATTGCGGTCGTCAGTTTAGGGCATGCGCACCCGTCAATCGTGCAGGCACTTACGAAACAGAGCGAGAAGCTTTGGCATACGTCAAACTTATTTGAAAGCCCTGAACAGGAAAAATTGGCACATTCACTCGTGCAACACACGCCTTTTTCAAAAGCGTTCTTTTGTAACAGTGGAGCAGAGGCGAATGAAGCAGCCATTAAACTGGCACGGAAACATACAGGCAAGCACGCCATCATCACGTTTGAACAATCATTTCACGGACGCACATTCGGGGCCATGGCCGCAACTGGTCAAGAAAAGGTGAAGCAAGGCTTTGGTCCGATGCTTGAAACGTTTATAACCATCCCATTCAATGACTGTACTGCATTAGAACAAGCGATTGATGAAGATGTAGCTGCAATTATGTTGGAAGTGATTCAAGGGGAAGGCGGCGTGCATACAATTACTCCGCAGTTTGCATCCACGATTCAAAGGCTGTGTCAGGAGAAGGGAATACTCTGCATTGTTGACGAAGTACAAACCGGAATCGGAAGGACGGGAACACGCTATGTGTATGAGCAAATCGGTTTGCAACCGGATATCCTTACGCTTGCGAAAGGATTAGGAGGCGGTTTTCCGATTGGCGCGATGCTTGGAAGTGCGCAGTTAGCTGAAGCATTCGGACCGGGTACACACGGTACGACATTCGGTGGCAATCCGTTGGCTGTAGCTGTCGCGCAAACGGTCGTTGATCATGTGTTTGACGAATCGTTTTTAAAGGAAGTGCAGCAAAAAGCAGCATACATGAAACAGAAGCTGACAGCCGTTTTGCCAGCAGAGCGATTCAGTGTACGCGGGAAAGGGTTATTAGTCGGCATTGCATGTACGGAAGATGTCGCACCTTTTATCCAACAGGCTGAACAGAATGGATTACTACTCGTTCCAGCGGGTCAGGACGTTATCCGTTTGCTACCGCCACTAACTGTGACGAATGAAGAGATTGACGTAGCGATCGAACGGCTAACGGCCATTTTGCTTGAACCAAGTTTGAAGTAATGACTATATTGAATTAAGGTGCTTCGGTGAAACACTATTCAACAAACAAGAACATAAAGGTACATACAAGGCGGATCTCACGGACTGGGGGGATCCGTTTTTGTATGGGGAAGAGTGTTCTGAATACTACTAAATTTAACGTGCATCATTTCAATTCTTTTAAGAAATGTGTCCATATGATATGCTCTTTAAGCATTTATATAATGTGGATTGAATCCTCTAAAATGTTGGTGGATACTATTCAGAGAACATTTGAATTAGAGTGAATTTAAAAAGAAAGAGGAGGAGATGTCATGGATGCTCAACATCATTCTAGAAAACTTACATTTACAAAGCAGACATGGCTTTTAGTGATCGGCATTGTTTTCATCGCTTCAACCCTTCGATCACCCTTAACTTCAGTTGGACCAATCATAGGACCAATCCGAGATAGCTTGAACATGTCGAACGTGTTAGCAGGTTTTTTAACAACCATTCCATTATTAGCTTTTGCAATCATTTCACCTTTTGCGCCTAAACTGGCAAATCGGTTCGGTATGGAGCTGACATTGTTTGTATCGCTTTGTCTACTCACGATAGGCATTGTTATCCGATCTATTGGAGCAATTCCCTTATTATTAATCGGGACCTTTTTAATAGGTGTCGCAATCGCATTTGGAAACGTGTTATTGCCAGGCTTATTAAAACTGAATTTCCCGCTTCAGATTGGATTAATGACAGGTATCTATTCAGTATCGATGAACATTTCTGCAACAATTGCTTCGGGAATTAGTGTACCAATTGTGGAACAGACAAAATTCGGTTGGCAAGGGGCGTTAGCAATATGGGCGCTCTTAGCCGGACTCGCCATCTTTTTATGGCTTCCACAGTTGAGAAGAAAAATGGACATTCAAGCAAAACCATCTACAGGAACAGCGAACAAAGGCAATCCTTTCTGGCGTTCCCCAATTGCTTGGGCGGTCACATTCTTCATGGGATTGCAATCGTTATTGTTTTATTCGACCTCTGCGTGGATGCCTGAAATGCTTACGAGTGGGGGGATGAGTGCCGCTCAAGCGGGATGGATGTTATCTTTGTTACAATTCTCGCAATTGCCGATGACATTCATCATTCCGATTCTTGCTGGAAAAGTGAAAGACCAACGCAGCATTGTAGTGGGAATTGTTGCCCTTTACTTAATTGGATATGGTGGGGTTTGGTTAAGTGGAGGTTCATCTTTTACAGCTCTTTGGATGGTGGCTATCGGTATTGCTGGCGGTTCATCTTTTGGCCTATCAATGATGTTCTTCACGCTCCGAACGGAAACACATATGGAAGCCGCTACTTTATCTGGCATGGCACAGTCATACGGGTACTTGCTCGCGGCCAGTGGACCAGTTCTATTCGGTTTTCTACATGATTTAACTGGCTCATGGAACAGCTCAATGTTCATCTTCCTGATCGGATCATTGCTACTGTTCTTATGTGGCATGCAAGCCGGAAAAGATCGGAAAATTATTTCGTAATAAACGTTAAAGAGGAATTCCTTATTGTGGGAGTTCCTCTTTCGCATTTTCTTCAATTCAACCTTCACTGCAAATACGGGATAATCTCTTCAATTGCTTGCTCGCCGGCTAATGCCCATTTGCTTTTATCGTGTATTGTTGCGTCTTTGTCGATCGGCTCTTGGAATTGGTTAAACGTAGCAGTGCCGAGTGAACTCATGTCACTGTCTAGTCCAACGTTAACGACATGTTTAATGACATAAGGCTTTGTAAATTCGATACCTGCATATTGGTCATCTAGTATCCCGTCACGAACTAAGAAGGGCATACGCAAATAGATGGTTTCTCCACCTTCACGATGTAATATAGAGTCAAAACAACCTGAATGGTAATCCCATCCGCCGCCTAAATGATAGCCTTTGGGCTCAATCAAATTAAGGAATTCTCCAAAATGGGTTCTTTTTCCTTCCAATTCTGTTTGCAATTCCAACATGCTGTGCACTCCCTTTTTTGATAGTCATTTCTAACATTCACGAAATTGAATATTGCTATACATATTTGAAAAAAGAGTTGTAACTTTTAGCAATGTTTTCCGTCTAATCAGTGAATACCTAATGTCAGGAGAGAAAGAGATGAAAAAATTAGGAGCAGTGGCATTAACCATACTTCTAGCAGGAAGCCCAGTTGTCGCTCACTCGGTATCAGCAAAGGAGGCAAACGTACAAGTGAGCAAAGAGCAAGCTGAACACGCCAGTGATTATATGAAAGCGAGTGGTGTCATTACAGCAGTCGAAGCATCTAAAAGTTCTTTGAGAGTAAGAATTGAAAATGAGGAAGGAATTGAAGAAGTTTTAATCATCAACGAAAAATCATACTTATTGAGCAACAAAACGACAGCAACGATCGCGAGCGATCGTTTGAAAAAGGGAATGCATGTGGAAGCCTATACTGACAAAAACAAACCGATGATTTTAATCTATCCCGCGCAATACACACCTGAACTTGTCGTTGTAAAAGATGAAAATGGCCAAAACGTAAAGGTAAACAAATTCGATGATGAATTCCTTAGTTTAGACAAAGAATTGAAATTGACGATTGCGGAAGATACAGTCCTCCAAAACCAACAGGGCAAAGCGATTGGGAAAGCTGGCTTGAAAGGGAAAGAGCTGATGGTATTTTATACAGCAACAACGAGAAGCATTCCCCCACAAACGACACCAACAAAAGTGATTGCTTTGGATCCATTGGAACAATCTGAAGAAGCAACTGTTAACAAAATCATTGAAGCGGATCACTACATGAAAGACGGGGTCAAAATGATTCCACTGCGCAAAGTTGCAGAGGCTCTAGGCTACACAGTCGTATCTCAAGGGCATATCAATGGAGCGCTCGTAAAGAAGGAAAACCGTTCTTTCACGATTACACGTGGAGAAAAGAAGTATGGTCTAAATAAAAGCCTTCGACAATTTGCAATCGCACCGGAATTGATTGGTGGGAATAAGACCTATGTTTCAGAGGACTTTTTAGATGCAATGTTAAGTGACCAATAAGGTCATTTCTGCTAAGATGATGAACGACCACTCTACAACTCTACAACCAATAAGGTCAACTTAATCCAAACATAAACAAGCCCTACATCTCTGCTTCTAAAGGCTGCAGAGACGTAGGGCTTTCTTTGTCATTCGTTGATAGTGTCGTTAAATAGTAGGCCATCATCGTGTAAGTCGATAATTTTTAGGCGTTGATCGTGTTTAACGAAAATACTTTTATAGATTTTCTCTCCGACTTCATTGGAAAACAGGATGACTCGCTTTCCTTCATTGTCTTCCACAACACTTGCTATGTAGGCATCTACGTCAATTTCGCTTGACAGAACATCGTATTCTTCATAATCAGTCAAGTCAGCCACATGATCTGCACTCGTGTTTGTTTCAACGTCTTTGGATGGTGATTCAGCCTGTTCATTGCTTTCTAGGGCGGAGTCTGGTTTCACTTGTTCTTCTGCCTTGTCATTTGCACATCCCGCGAGCAGGAGAGCACCACAAAATAAGGCTAGTCGTTTTTTCATGATGATGAACACCTCGATGCGAATTGTTTTTACTATTGCGTAAGATATAGTGGAAGTTCATTGTAAAGGAGCGTTTATGAAAAATCAAATGATTGAACAATCCATCCTGCTTTTCCATATAGTATAGAAAGGAAGCAAAAGGTGAGTGAACGAATGTATAACCATTTTCAGCAACATGGAAAATCATCCTATACAATTAGTGACCTCTTAAAAGGAAAAGACATTGAAATCATTGCAGCAACGCTTCTTTTACTCGGCAAACTAAAAGTGGACTCCGTACAAATTTATAGAAGTCAGCCAATCATTTATGTATCTTTGTTAGGTGAATTCAAATCATCTAAAGCCGATCAAGTGAATACGTTAACGGATTTCTTGGCAGCAAACGGTGATTTGACAATGGATGAAGTGTTTGAAGGAATTAAAAAACGGATGAACAGTGAGGAGGAGGGACAGTAATGGTTGAGAAAAAAGAATTTGACGCTCCATCCTTTATCAATAAAGTGATTCTCGTGCTCTTCTTGCTCCTGCTCATTTTTGGTTCAACAAAATTGGAAGGCTTAACTGTAGCGGAAGATATCGTAGGCCCGTTGTAAACGTTTGAGCATTGAAAAAAGGCTACAAAGAAGCAAGATCACCTCTTTGTAGCCATGTAATCCGTTAGGACAACCGTTCCTTAAAATCTTCGTAGTTAAATGACTTAATGACTTTTGGTCCTTCATTCACCGTATTTAATACGATAGACGGCAAGTTCATGCCATTGAACGTATTGTTTTTCACCATCGAGTAATGGGCCATGTCACAAAATACGAGTTTGTCGCCAGGTTGTAACGGTTCGTCAAATGAATAATCACCGATGACATCCCCCGAAAGACATGTTGGTCCGCCTAATCGGTACGTAATTGCTTTTTCATTTGCGACGCCTGCTCCGACGATTTCCGGCCGGTATGGCATTTCCAATACATCTGGCATATGACAAGATGCGGAAGTGTCAACAATTGCTATCGGCATGCCGTTGTGCATTGTATCCAATACAGTCGAAACGAGGAAACCCGTGTTAAGGGCAACCGCTTCGCCCGGCTCCAAGTACACATCCAAGTCATACTTATTTTTCATGAACAAGATGGATTCAATAAGGGTTTCGATATCGTAATCAGGTCGTGTAATGTGATGACCACCACCGAAATTAATCCATTTCATGCCGTGTAAATACTTGCCGAACTTCTCGTCAACAACTTTGATTGTACGTGCCAGTGTATCGGAGTTTTGTTCGCACATCGTATGGAAATGCAATCCGCTAATGCCTTCCAACTCATCCGGTTCGAAGTTTTCAAGCGTCACACCAAACCGAGAATTCGTAAAGCAAGGGTTGTACATATCGACTTCGATTTCCGAGTATTCTGGGTTGATGCGAATGCCGCATTCAATCTGCTTCGGATAGTTTTTCACTTTGTCGCGGAAACGTCGCCATTGTTCAAACGTATTGAACACTAAGTGGTCAGAGTAGGAAAGGATTTCATCAAAATCCACTTCCGAAAAAGCAGGTGCATACGTATGCACTTCTTTCCCCATTTCCTCGTACCCTAGTTTCGCCTCTAACAACCCACTTGAAGTAACACCATTCAAATACTTGCCGATGAGCGGATAGACGGAAAACATCGAAAACCCTTTTTGTGCGAGCAAGATTTTGCAACCGGTTCTGTCAATGACCGACTTGAGCAACTCCAAGTTTTTGATAAGCAATGCTTCATCCACAACATAGGAAGGGGAGGGAACAGCGTTTGGATCGAAATTCAATTTCATTGTTTGCATGCCTCCCATCAGTCGATTAGTTCAGGATTGAAATCTTCTTGCCAAGGAAGTCCGTATTTGTTTAATGCATCCATGAACGGATCTGGATCGAACTCTTCAACGTTGAACACGCCTGGTTTTTTCCATGCACCCGTCATAATGAGCATTGCACCGATCATGGCTGGAACACCCGTTGTATAAGAAATCGCTTGGGAACCGACTTCGCGATAACATTCTTGGTGATCACAAATATTGTATACATAATACGTTTTCTCTTCGCCGTCTTTAACACCTTGGAAAATACAGCCGATGTTCGTTTTTCCTTTTGTGCGTGGTCCAAGAGAAGCCGGGTCAGGAAGGATCGCCTTCAAGAACTGCAATGGGACAATCTGTTGTCCTTCGAATTCAATTGGTTCAATCGATGTCATTCCGACATTTTCAAGCACTTTCAAATGTGTCAAATAGTTTTGGGAGAATGTCATCCAGAAACGGATTTTCTTAATTCCTTTAATGTTAACAGCTAATGATTCTAATTCTTCATGATAGAGAAGGTACACATCTTTTGGTCCGATTTCAGGAAGATCGTACACACGTTTTTCAGAAAGTGGCGGTGTTTCGATGAACTCACCGTTTTCCCAATAACGACCGTTTGCTGTAATCTCACGGATGTTGATCTCCGGGTTGAAGTTTGTTGCAAATGGATACCCGTGATCACCTGCATTTGCATCTACGATATCGATCGTATGGATTTCGTCAAAATAATGCTTCTGTGCATACGCAGAGAATACACCAGTTACACCAGGATCAAAGCCGCTACCTAATAGTGCTGTAAGTCCAGCTTGCTCAAACTTCTCTTTGTACGCCCATTGCCATTTATATTCAAACTTCGCAGTATCCAACGGTTCGTAGTTTGCTGTATCTAAGTAATGCACACCTGTTGCAAGACATGCATCCATGATTGTTAAATCTTGATAGGGAAGTGCAACGTTAATGACGATTTCCGGTTTGAAATCGTTAATTAATTCGATGAGTTCGTCCACATTGTCAGCATCCACTTGTGCCGTTTGGATTTTCGTACGCCCACCATCAAGCTTTTCTTTTAACGCATCACATTTTGATTTTGTTCGGCTTGCGATACAAATCTCTTCAAACACATCCGGAACTTGACAACATTTATGAACAACTACACTTGCTACTCCACCTGCACCAATAATTAACGCTTTACCCAATCAAAACACCACCCATAATTATTTTTGTTTATGAATTGCCAATAGTAATTCACGAAGTACTTTACAAGCGACGGCAGTTGAAACGCCACTTTGGTCGTAGACCGGTGATAATTCGTTCACATCACAACCGACGATATTCAATTCACTGACCGTCAAGATCGCTTGCAATAAATCCATGAACGAAACACCGCCAGCTTCTGGTGTACCTGTTCCTGGGAAAACCGAAGGGTCTAACACATCCAAGTCGATTGTTAAATACACAGGTTTCCCTTTCAACTTCTCAACAATGTCTTCTAAGCCATTAAAGTTGAACTTGTTTGTGTATACATGGTCTTTGCCCCACGCAAACTCGCTACGATCACCGGAGCGGATTCCAAATTGGAAGATCCGATCATCTCCGACAATATCCCATACGCGATGGATGACGGATGCGTGTGAAAGTTTCTCATCAAGGTACTCGTCCCGCAAATCGGCATGAGCATCGAATTGTACGATGTGCAAATCTGGATACTGTTCAGCAACAGCGCGAACTGATCCAAGCGTCACTAAGTGCTCTCCACCAATCATGCAAGGTATTTTGCCGTCTTTCACAATTTTGCTCGTAAACGCTTCGATTTGGCCTAAAGCTCTTTCGGTGTTTCCGAAGCTTAACTCCAAATCCCCGCCGTCAAAGACGTTCATATCTTCTAAGTCTTTATCTTGGTAGGGACTATACGTTTCGATTCCGAAAGATTCTCCACGCATCGCTTTGCTAGCGAAACGGGTACCTGGACGAAAAGACGTAGTGGAATCGAAAGGAGCACCAAATATCACAATGCCAGACTCATCATATTCATTGTCACAGCCAATGAATGTTTCAACATTTCTATTCAACATCTTCCAATTGCTCCTTTACGTAATTAGGTAAGGCAAACGATCCGACATGGACGTCCGTGTTGTAATACTTCGTTTGCAACCCAAGATTATTCCAATCATCCGCTTGCAAATCTTTTATCGGATCAAACTTTTTAGAAGCAAATCCGAATAGCCAATGGCCGGATGGATAGGTTGGAATATGGACTTGGTACACTTTGCAAATCGGAAAGAAACCGATAATCCGCTGATGCGCACGCTGCATGCCTAAAGCATCTTCTTCATAAAACGGACTTTCGTGTTGATTGACTAAAATTCCTTCCTCATTAAGCGCTTTGTAGCAATTGCCATAAAACTCCTTCGTGAATAGCCCTTCACCCGGTCCGAATGGATCAGTGGAGTCGACAATGATTAAATCGTATGCATCATTTTTTGAACGGATAAATTTCAATCCGTCTTCAAAATGTAAATGAACACGTGGATCTTCTAACTTCGATGCTGTTTGCGGCAAGTATTCCTTACACACATCCACGACCATTTTATCAATTTCAACCATATCAATATGTTCAATGGTGGCATACTTCGTCAGTTCGCGGACTGTTCCGCCATCTCCAGCACCAATAACGAGCACTTTTTTAATGGACGGGTTCGTCGCCATTGCAACGTGCGTAATCATATCATGGTAAATGAATTCGTCTTTCTCGGTTACCATTACAAGACCATCTAACGTTAAAATCCGTCCGAATTCTGCTGTTTGCAAGATGTCGATTTTTTGGAACTCACTTTTGCCAGTGTACAAATGTTCATCGACTTTCATGGAAAATGTCACATTGGGCGAGTGATTTTCAGTAAACCATAATTTCATTGCTCAGACTCCTTTACGACATTGATATGCTCAATTTCCCTGTCTTCCGTCCCTGTCATGAAACTTCCTTTATCCTTGCAGTACTGGATATACTCAAGAATTTCACCTGTAATTCGTTCACCAGGCGCAAGAATCGGAATGCCCGGTGGATACGCCATGACGAATTCACTTGAAATACGGCCAACACTTTGCGCCATCGGCAATGTTTCTTTTGGAGCATAGAACGCTTTTTGAGGAGTGTAAACGACTTGTGGTTTAATGTATTCATGATCGAATAAGCCACTTTTGTCGGTGCTATAGCGCCTTTTAATCTCTGCGAGTGCGGAGACGAGGCGCTCCAAGTCTAAATGACGATCGCCAACGGATATGTACGCAAGGAAGTTGCCGATGTCTCCGAACTCGATCTGAATGTCGTATTCATCGCGTAAAATATCATACACTTCGATACCAGCGAGTCCGATATCCAACGAGTGGACAGACAGCTTTGTTAGGTCAAAGTCGTAAATCGTATCACCATTTTTCAACTCATCCGCAAAAGCATAGTAGCCGCCAATTTTGTTAATCTCCTCACGCGTATAACGAGCCATGTTCATCACTTTCTTGAAAATTTCTTCACCGTGTAAAGCGAGATTTTTTCTTGAAATATCAAGAGATGACATGAGTAAATAAGAACCGCTCGTTGTTTGCGTCAAGTTGATAATTTGTCGGACATACCCTTCACTCACTTCGTTGTTAATTAACAGCAAGGAGCTTTGAGTCAATGAGCCACCTGATTTGTGCATGCTGACGGCAGCCATATCTGCACCGACAGACATGGCTGAAGCAGGCAATTCCTCACTAAAATAAAAATGTGTTCCATGTGCTTCATCTACAAGCACAAGCATCCCGTGTCGATGAGCGAGAGCAGTAATTTCCTTCATATTGGAACAAATTCCATAGTATGTCGGATTATTAATAAGAATTGCTTTCGCATCAGGATGTTCTTTAATCGCTTGTTTGACGTCTTCCACCGCCATCCCAAGCGGAATGCCCAGTTCTTTGTTGGAACCCGGATTCACATAGACCGGAATGGCGCCACTAATGATTAACGCATTAATGGCACTCCGGTGTACGTTTCTTGGCATAATAATCTTTTCGCCCGCTTTACAAGCCGTCATCACCATTGCTTGCACTGCGGATGTCGTTCCATTCACCATGAAAAAGGCATGCTTCGCACCAAATGCGTCGGCAGCAAGTTCTTCAGCCTCTCGAATAACAGAAACAGGGTGAATAAGGTTATCCAATGGTTTCATGGAATTGACGTCAAAAGACATACAGTTTTCGCCTAAAAAAGCGGTCAATTCCTCATTCCCTCTACCACGTTTGTGGCCAGGAACGTCAAATGGAACGACCCTCATTTTTTTGTATTTGTTAAGCGCCTCCATAATTGGGGCTTTTTGTTGTGAAAGAATGTTCATGATACGCTCCTCTCACTCTTCATATATATTGGAACCGCTGAATATTTCAATCATTTCTTTACGTAAGTTGTTTGTGATATATAACCGCTCTTTCGGAGGGATTTCATAAACATCCGTATTGAAAAGATAATTTTGTAAGTTAATGTCTTTAATCAGCAGTTTTGTATGAAAAATATTGGACTGATATACATTGACATCAATGGCATCGTATTTCTGTAACGTTTCGCTATCGATATAGTCTTGGATCGATGTCATTTTATGATCTCTAAACAACTTCTTCCCTCTGTCATCGCGTGTAAACCCACGGACCCGATAATCAGTCGTAATGATATCCGAATCGAAGCTTCCTATTAGATAATCAAGTGCATTGAGCGGAGAGATTTCACCGCATGTGGATACTTCGATATCTACACGAAAAGTGGCGATAGAATTATCCGGATGGTATTCAGGGTACGTATGGACGGTGACATGGCTTTTGTCTAAATGACTTACAACCGAATCCCGGGTTTTTAAAATATCGATTGCCCCTCGATTACACGATTCGTCTATTAAAGCGACAGGTAATGTCTCTTCCGTAATTAGGATTGTGACACTAGCGCCTTGCGGATCGTAATCTTGCTTACTCACATTCAATACATGTGCGCCAATGATTTCTGTGACGTCATATAAGATGTTTGTCAGCCGTTCAGAATTGTACTGCTCATCGATATAGGCAATATAATCTTTTTGCTCCCGCTCACTTTTTGCATAGCTTACATCATAGATGTTAAAGCTAAGTGTTTTTGTGAGGTTGTTAAAGCCGTACAATTTCAGCTTATTTTCCAACCCAACTATCACTCCTTCTATTCGGGTATCAGGCTAGCAAGAACCGTAAAATTCCTGATGAGTAAAATGTGTAAAACTGTCATCTCTTCAAGCATCTCCACATCACTCAATCTTACGGGACAACCATTGCCATTGTAATAAAATCAATCTAATTATAAAGTAAAAAAAGGGTGAGTCAAGATAATTTACAACCGATTAATTAAATAGGAAATTCAATGCATTTTCTTCGTTGAAATTGAAGAAAGTTTGACCGTGAAAATCTGATTACATGAACTAAAAAATTTATCACGAAATTGCGCTTACAGTTAGGGTTGTTTTGGATTTGTAGCTATTAACGTTATAATAATTTCAATGGAATTTCAAGTGATAGCATTATTCAGTTAATATGAAAGGGGCAAACCGAATGTATGAACTAAAAACGAAAGAAACTGATAATAGTGTGATTGAATTTATTGAAGCTGTGGATAACCCGAAAAAACGTGAGGATGCCTATAAGCTCCTTGATATTTTTACGGAAGCTACGGGCTATGAGGCAAAAATGTGGGGGCCGAGTATTATCGGTTTCGGATCGTATCATTATGTATACAAAACCGGTCACGAAGGAGATGCACCGTTAGTCGGGTTTTCTCCGAGAAAAGCAAAGATTAGCCTATACTTTGCTCCTGGAGACACTGCAAGAGAAGAAACACTTGCGAAATTTGGGAAGCATACATCAGGGAAAGCGTGTGTCTATATTAATAAAGTGGCTGACATCGATGTTGATGTCTTGAAACAATTGATTGACCAATCGATCGACTTTCTTCGGAGAACTTATCCTGACGGTAACTAACGATTGTGTTTATAAATTAGATTTGTCAATCTATATAGGGCGTAAAATTTCAAATATGTCGAGCAACAATGGATGAACGTGTCTGTCAACAAGTTGAGGCTGTTAAACGAGTCGTTTCGTTTAGCAGCTTCTTTTGTTTGCTTCATTTTACGGCGCGTACTTGCATACACTAATTGAAACCAAGCTCCACATTGGAGGGACATGAATGGACATTTTACAGAAGGTTGAACGATTCAGAGATGAAGAGAACAAGCTGAAATGGGAAGGTACCTTTGCACAGTATTTGGACATTTTGCGTGAACGGAAAGAAGTTGCACAAACGGCGCACTCAAGAGTATATGAAATGATAAAAAGTCACGGTGAAACGAAGAAAAATGGGCATACCATCTATCATTTTTTTGAAAATGAAATTTTTGGACTCGAGGACACTGTAGAACGTCTTGTGAATGAATATTTCCATCCAGCGGCAAAACGTCTTGATGTCCGCAAACGGATATTGTTATTAATGGGACCAGTGAGTGGTGGGAAATCTACCATTGTTACGTTGTTAAAGAGAGGTCTGGAACAATATTCGAAAACAGAGGAAGGCGCGGTTTATGCAATAAAAGGCTGTCCGATGCATGAAGATCCATTGCATTTAATCCCTGAGCACTTACGAGATGACTTCTTTGAGGAGTTCGGCATCCGCATTGAAGGAAGTTTATCGCCGCTGAATACAATGCGGTTGGAAACGGAGTACGATGGCCGTATTGAAGATGTGCTTGTTGAAAGAATGTTTTTCTCAGAAGACAAACGGGTTGGAATCGGAACGTTTACACCATCTGATCCGAAATCACAAGACATTGCCGACTTAACGGGAAGTATTGATTTCTCAACAATTGCCCAGTACGGGTCGGAATCCGATCCTCGTGCTTATCGGTTTGATGGCGAACTTAACAAGGCAAATCGAGGAATGATGGAGTTTCAGGAGATGCTTAAGCTAGATGAGAAATTTCTATGGCATTTATTATCGTTGACGCAAGAAGGGAATTTCAAAGCAGGGCGATTTGCGTTAATCAGTGCGGATGAATTAATTGTTGCACATACGAACGAAACGGAATACCGGGCTTTCATTTCCAATAAAAAGAATGAAGCGTTGCATTCCCGGATTATCGTTATGCCGATTCCATATAACTTGAAAGTGAGCCAAGAAGAAAAAATCTATGAAAAGATGATCCGGGAAAGTGATATGCATCACGTGCATATCGCGCCACATGCTTTACGTGTCGCAGCGATCTTCTCCGTTTTGACGAGGTTGAAAATTTCTAAGAAACAAGGCATCGACATCGTCAAGAAAATGCGGTTGTATGATGGGGAAAATGTAGAAGGGTTCAATTCCGCCGACTTGGAAGAATTGAAGAAGGAGTTCCCGAATGAAGGCATGGACGGCATTGATCCACGGTACGTCATTAACCGGATTTCCTCTGCCATTATCCGTAAAGAAGTCGATGCCATTAATGCATTAGACGTATTGCGCGCATTAAAAGAGGGGCTCGATCAGCATGCGTCCATATCGAAAGAGGACAAAGAAGAATACTTGAATTACATTTCAATCGCTCGCAAAGAATTTGACGAAATTGCTAAGAAGGAAGTCCAAAAAGCTTTTGTTTATTCATACGAAGAGTCCGCGAAAACGTTAATGGACAATTATTTGGATAATGTTGAAGCGTTTTGTAACAAGCATAAGTTGAAAGACCCGCTCACTGGTGAGGAAATGAATCCAGACGAGAAATTAATGCGTTCCATCGAAGAACAAATCGGCATTTCAGAAAACGCGAAAAGAGCGTTCCGTGAAGAGATTCTGATTCGAATATCTGCATATGCACGAAAAGGAAAACGTTTTGACTACCAATCGCACGAGAGACTACGTGAAGCAATTCAAAAGAAATTATTCTCCGATTTGAAAGATGTCGTTAAAATTACGACGTCTTCTTCGACGCCAGATGAAACACATTTGAAGAAGATAAACGAGGTCGTAGCACGTCTTATCGAGGAGCATGGCTACAATTCCATTTCTGCGAATGAACTTTTGAAATACGTAGGCAGTCTTCTTAACAGATGATTTATCCGAATATTACAATTAAACGCCAGTCGTTGCATATACTACTAAAAACGAGTGGACTGGGGTAGGTGAAAAGGAATGAATGACGAAAAAGGCGAATCCTATGTCGTTTCCCAAGAGAACTGGTCGCTTCACCGTAAGGGTTACCAAGATCAACAACGTCACTTAGATAAAGTGAAAAAGGCCATTCAAAATAATTTGCCCGACTTGATCAGCGAAGAAAGTATTGTCATGTCCGATGGAAAAGATGTCATTAAAATACCGATTCGTTCTTTAGATGAATATAAAATTCGTTATAACCATGACAAATCTAAGCATGTTGGGCAAGGCAACGGAAAGAGTCAAGTCGGGGATGTTGTTGCAAATGATGGGAGCCAAAATGCCGGTAAAGGAAAGCAAGCTGGCGATCAGGCAGGTAGTGACTATTACGAAGCAGAAGTTTCCATTGCGGAAATAGAAGATCATTTATTCAAAGAGTTGGAGTTACCGAACTTGGAGCAGCGCGATCAATACGAGATTACTGACGAAGATATCGCGTTTAACGATATACGGAAAAAAGGGCTGATCGGCAATATTGATAAGAAAAGAACGATCATCGCAGCGTTCAAACGAAATGCGATGGAAGGGCATGCCGATATCTTGCCGATTTACAATGATGATTTACGATTTAAAACGTGGGACCCGATCGTCAAACCACAATCGAAAGCGGTTGTGCTCATGATGATGGATACAAGTGCGTCAATGGGGACGTTTGAAAAGTACGCTGCAAGAAGCTTCTATTTTTGGATGACAAGATTTTTACGGACGAAATATGAAAAGGTAGACATTGAGTTCATTGCGCACCACACATTAGCAAAAGTCGTGTCGGAAACAGACTTCTTTTCAAAAGGGGAGAGTGGCGGAACAATCTGCTCGACTGCATACGAAAAAGCACTCGATTTAATTGAGAAAAAATACAATCCATCGAGTTACAATATTTACCCGTTCCATTTTTCGGATGGTGAAAATATGTCTTCAGATAATGCAAAATGCTTAACGCTCGTGGAGGCATTAATGGAACAAAGCAATATGTTCGGCTATGGTGAAGTGAATGCCCATAGCCGATACTCCACATTGATGAATACGTACAACAAAATCGATGACCCGAAGTTCCGCCATTATGTGTTGAAGGACCATAAAGACGTGTACCACGCATTGAAGAAGTTCTTCTATAAAGATCTGGAGGGATCTCGATGAAGGGACATATAGAACTTCAACGTGCCGTGGAGGAAATTACAGAAATCGCCAAAGGATTTGGATTGGATTTTTATCCGATGCGTTATGAAATTTGTCCCGCAGATATCATCTATACGTTTGGTGCATACGGAATGCCGACAAGGTTCAGTCATTGGAGTTTTGGAAAACAATTTCATAAGATGAAGCTGCAATATGATTTAGGGTTAAGCCAGATTTATGAACTGGTCATCAATTCCAACCCATGTTATGCATTTTTATTGGAAAGTAATACTCTTATTCAAAATAAATTAATCATTGCACATGTCCTCGCGCATTGCGATTTCTTCAAAAATAATGCGCGCTTTGCGAATACACGACGGGACATGGTTGAAAGTATGACGGCCACTGCTGAACGGATAGCACATTATGAAATGAAGTATGGCAAAGATGAAGTTGAACAATTTTTGGATGCCGTCCTCGCTATTCAGGAGCATATCGATCCATCACTCGTTAGGTGGCGTGATGGTAATAAAGAAGTCGAGCAAGAAGAATTAGCGCTAGTTTCACGAAAAACTGCGTACGACGACTTATGGGAATTGGATTACAAAAAATTGAATTCACCATCTAATGAAGTGAAAAGAAAAAAAATCCCTGCTCAACCCGAAAAAGATTTGCTCCTGTTCTTGTTAGAGCATAGTCGTGAATTGGAGGAGTGGCAGCGGGACATTTTAACGATGATTCGTGAGGAAATGTTGTATTTCTGGCCACAAATGGAAACGAAGATTATGAATGAAGGATGGGCGACGTTTTGGCATCAGCGTATATTACGCGAGATGGATTTGACAGCTGACGAAACAATTGAATTTGCCAAGTTGAATGCAAATGTGATTCAGCCATCCAAAACGTCAATTAATCCCTATTATTTAGGCTTGAAAATTTTTGAGGACATTGAACGCCGCTACAACGAGCCGACAGAAGAAATGATGCAATTAGGTGTGCGTCCTGGAACAGGGAGAGAGAAAATGTTTGAAGTGCGGGAAATGGATTCCGACATTTCGTTTGTCCGCAATTATTTAACGAAAGAAATCATTCAAAGTGAAGATATGTATGTATTTGAGAAAAAAGGAAGTCAATATAAAATCTCCGATAAAGACTATCAAATTGTGCAAGATCGACTTATTGCGCAGCGTGTAAATGGCGGTTTTCCATATATCGTCGTTGAGGATGGAGACTACATTCGTAATGGGGAACTATACCTCGTGCATAAATTTGAAGAGACTGAGTTGGACGTACCGTATTTAGAAAATGTACTTCCATATATTCATCAACTGTGGGGGCGGATTGTGCATTTGGAAACGTATGTGGATTCTAAACTTGTCGTTTTTTCCTATGATGGAAAGAAAGTTCATCGAAGATTTGCCTAGATTGCTAGAAGCCGTTTCATTCATCGATTCATTCGAGAATGGAGCGGTTTTTTTGATGGTAGAGTAGCCGGAGGATGGATTCTTTAAGTGGAGATATTGATAATGTTTAATTATTTCAGATAATGATGTAAAATAATAGGTAAATCACTTACAGAATTGAGGAGATTGGGTGGAAATTCGAGAAGCGGTAATAGGGGATGAAGAAGGGATTGCTCGCGTCCATGTGGACAGTTGGCGAACGACCTACAAAGGTATTGTGTCAGATGGATATTTGGATCAGTTATCCGTTGAACAACGAACGGAAAATTGGCGACGAGGAATTGGAAATAATAGTTTGTATGTAGCAGTTGAAGACGGAGAGATTGTCGGTTTTGCTACAGGAGGTAAAGAACGGACTGGCAACTATTCAGCTGATTGTGAGCTTTTTGCCATTTATCTGTTGCAAAAAGTGCAAGGAAAAGGAATTGGTAAGCAATTAATGCAAGTAGTTGCTATGGACCTGAAAAAACAGGGTTCCACAAAAATGCTCGTTTGGGTTCTCGATTTGAATCCCGCTAAGAAGTTCTACGAAGCAGTAGGTGGCCAACGAGTTGGAGAAACAATGATTGAAATCGGTGGCGAATCGTTTAAGGAAATTGCTTTTGTGTGGGATTTGGAGAAGTTTGTAAACAAATAGGAGGTGCATCAATGAAGATCAGACACGCACAACCGATAGATGCTGAGAGGATTGTAGAATTGATTAAACATGTGGAAAATAGTTCGGAAAATATGATGTTTGAGGCAGGCGAACGGAGCATCTCTGTGGAGCAATTCACTAAACGAATTGCTTCTTTTGAAGAAAGTGGATCTACAATTTTAGTAGCAGAAAATGATAGGGATTTGGTGGGCTATTTAATGGTGAATCGTGGAGGGGCAATCAGGACCCATCATTCTGCTTATCTGGTTATCGGAATCTCCAGCGATTACCGCGGACAAGGGATAGGTAAAGCGCTATTCAGTGCTCTTGACGAATGGGCCCGCAACAACCATCTACATCGGCTTGAATTGACGGTACTAAAAACAAATCAAGCTGCCATTGCTTTGTACGAGAAGAGCGGCTTTGTTAGAGAAGGTGTTAAGAAAGATTCGCTCTACGTGAATGGTCAATATATCGATGAATACTATATGGCGAAAATACTATGAAGAATATTGGAAATTTTATAGCATTCAACCGTCGTGAATACATACGACAACGCAGCCGTACCGGTGTAATTGGTATGGTTTTTTTCTTGGGAGATGTTACTAAATACAATTCCTCCCCCACTCGTCGAACTTCCAACAAGCTCCTGTTACAAGTACAATAAAAAGGGTAGAGCAGTACAAAATGAATCTTATCCCATAGGAAATTCGTACAATAATATAGAAGCTAAACAGAACAGAGGTGCATACGGTGAAACAAGAATGGATGTCAGATGAAGAATTCGACAAAATATTTGATGAGAAATCATCGGAAATTAATGAGCAGTTAGAGAGTGAAATATTGATTGCCATGATCGGGGATGTGAATGCGGGGAAATCGTCTACGATTAACCGGTTAATGGCGTCAGAAGTTGCGCAAGTTGGTGCAAAACCTGGAGAGACGCAAGAAATTAAGAAATTCGTTTACAAAGACAAAATCATTTTTGTTGATACGCCTGGACTAGATGATATTTATAGCGAGCATTCAGCCGAAACGTTGAAATTTTACAAGCAGGCGGATGTCATCCTGTTTTTCTTAAATGCAGCAGGTACCGTGTTATCTGAAGCAGAGCTTATTTCATTGAAGAAAATTGCTAAAGTGAATAAAGACCTCATTCTTGTGCTGAATAAAATTGACGCAGCAGACGATATTCCTGCGCTTGTGAAATATGTACAAGACCATACGGGTTATGAATATCCCGTCACGCCTATTTCATCTCGGACCGGTGAAAATATCCACCTGTTGCAAAAAGAAGTCCTGGCTTTATTGGAATCCAAAAAAAAAGACATTTTAATGGCCGCAAACATGGCCGATAAATCAACAATTGCCAACCGCTGGATACTCGGGGCAGGTGCATCAGCTGCTACAATTGGAGCGGTTCCAATTCCAGGTTCTGATTTCGTTCCGCTCACCGCCCTGCAAGTGAGTCTCATGTTAAAACTTTCGACATTGTATGGGAAACCGATCTCAAAAGACAATGCGAAAGAGTTAATAATTGCAACCATTGTAGGGAATATCGGTAAGACGGTTTTCAGGCAAGTCATCAAAATTGTACCAGGGGCTGGTATGGTAGCAGGAGCAAGTGTGGCGGGTGCGATGACAATTGCACTTGGACATGCAGTTAAATATGCACACGAAAACAATATTGACTTAACACCGAAAGCTTTAAAACCTATTTACAATATGTTTCTGAAAAAAGCTTCGTCTCAAACAAAATCACGGAAAGAGAAGTAGGACGTAAATGTTCTTTTCCCTGAAAGGGTGACTACGATGAATATCGGATTAATTGGTAAAGGTGCACTCGGTACTTTTCTGCTGGAAAAAATTAATGTCGACCAACTCATTCCAGGTTGTCGCATAACGGCAATTATTGATGAGAGAGAACACGCACACAATGACTTGGTGCGCATTGCTCATGATTATGAATGTGTACCGTTTGATTCGATGGATGCATTTCTCGATTCAACGATCGATTTGGTTGTTGAATGTGCCAATATAGACGTTGTTCGTAAATATGGGGAAGCCATCTTGAAGCGGAAAAGCCTTCTACTCATTAGTATTGGTGCGTTTTCTGATGTAGTGCTAAAAGAACGAATGGAAAAGATTGCGTTAGAAAAGAGCCACCAAATTTATTTACCTTCAGGCGCAATAGGTGGGTTAGATATCATAAAAGCTGCAAACTTCGCCGGTGCACTCGATCATGTGACGTTAACGACGAGGAAGCCTGCACATTCTCTTACATCCGTCCAATTAGAGGAGGAACAAGTAATTTTCCAAGGCTCTGCCAAGGAGGCAATCCATAAGTTTCCGAAAAACGCCAATGTCGCTATTGCATTGTCACTAGCGGGGCTAGGCATTGAAAAGACGAACGTCACGATCATTGCAGATCCTTATAGCAAGAAGAACGTGCACCATATTCATGCATCAGGATCTTTTGGAGACTATGAAGGAACAATTATGAACAATCCTTCACCCGAAAATCCAAAAACTAGTTATGTAACGGGTTTAAGCATTTTAGCTACGCTGAAAAATGTGCATGAGCCCCAATCAAAATCGGTTGAATTTGTCTATTCCATGTCAAAACTCAACTGTATCCACATAACCCAATAAAAAGTTATTCCAAACTATTCCTATTTACAAACCGCTATGGTTAAATGAAGGAAGATAACCGTTACGAAATTACTATACTTCGAACGAATTTAACGTCTTTTATTTAGAAATAGGAATTAAGGTGGGGAAAATGGATGCATTTTATTGAACGGGTGACAGATGACCATGTTGTGAAAGCCATTGAAGAGAATTTGGCAATCATTCGTTTTGACTTGGATCGAAAAGTCGCATATGTCAATGATAATTTTTCACATGCGATGGGGTATTCAAGTGAAGAAATGATTGGGATGCCACATCAGGACTTTTGCTTTCCGGCGTATGTAACGAGTGTAGCGTATGAAAATTTTTGGCGTGACTTAACTAGAGGGGTGCGTCAGCAAGGGAAGATTGAGCGGAAGGACAAATTTGGTCAAAAAGTTTGGTTAGAAGCAACGTATATGCCGATTTACAGCACAAAATTTCGGAAAGTCATTGGTATTTCGAAGGTGGCGACTAATATCACGAAGCGTCAGACGTCTATTACGAACTTAGTAGAGGATCTTCGGAATATGTCCGAAGAATTGACCAATCGTGCTGCTGTCGGCATTGAGAGAAGTGAAGAAGTACTGCAGATTATTGAGGCAATTGCAGTGGCTTCTGCTGAAAACACATTAACATTAGGAAAACTGGAAACACATGCAGAGGGCATTCAAGACATTGTAAAAACAATCCGAGCCATTGCTGCACAGACGAATTTGCTTGCATTGAACGCAGCAATTGAAGCAGCGCGAGCGGGGGAACATGGTAGAGGATTTGACGTAGTTGCAAAAGAAGTGAGGAAGTTGTCGGCTAACGTGGAACAGTCAATTGTCGAAGTACGAGAAGGTGTTGAATCCATAACGAGTGAAATTCAAAACATATCAAAGGGTACAGCGGTAGCCGAGCAACATATTCAACGTTGCCAAGAACGAATTGAAGTCGCTATGGAAGATTTCCTTGTCATCTCATCATCGGCTTCTGCTTTGGATGATCAGTCTAAAAGAGTATCCGACATTATATAAAAAATTCGACCGAGCGAGATGTCTCGGTCGATTTGTTATAGATCGGGTGTACGAAATGTATCCCCTTCGTTGAGCTTGCCTGACGTAAACCCTCGATAAAACCATTTCTTCCGTTGTTCCGCTGTGCCGTGTGTAAAACTTTCAGGAACACTATAACCTTTAGTTCGTTGTTGAATTGTATCGTCTCCAACGGCACTCGCAGCGTTGAGCGCTTCTTCCAAATCGCCTTCTTCCACAACCCCCATAATGTTTGCGTGATGTGCCCACACGCCTGCAAAATAGTCAGCTTGTAGTTCTAGGCGAATGGAGTACTCATTATATTCCTCCTCGCTCACTTGCGCTCGTATACTCTCCATTTTATCGCTAGTTCCTACTAGTTTTTGTACATGGTGCCCGACTTCATGGGCCACGACATAGGCCATCGCGAAATCCCCTGGAGCATCAAATTTTGATTGCAGTTCATTAAAGAAACTTAAGTCAATATATAATTTCTCGTCTGCAGGACAATAAAAAGGTCCGACTGCTGAACCGGCTAGCCCACAAGCAGATTGCACACTTCCAGTGAATAAAACGAGCGTTGGTTCACGATACTCGAGTCCTTCCTCTTGAAATACGCGCGTCCACACCTCTTCGGTATCTGCTAATACGACTGAGACGAAATCAGCTAACTCTTTATCTTGCTCTGTTTCTACATAAGCTGTATTTGAAGGTTCGCCAGATAAGTTGCCAAGAAGTTCTCCAGGATCACCTCCGAGGAACATGACAATCAGAACAAGG
The DNA here is from genome assembly GCF_041414805.1 of Sporosarcina sp. OR05. Lineage (NCBI taxonomy): Bacteria > Bacillati > Bacillota > Bacilli > Caryophanales > Caryophanaceae > Sporosarcina > Sporosarcina sp. OR05. The sequence goes on from NZ_JANKJL010000002.1 coordinate 81,795, forward strand.
ACAATTCCGCCAATGCCTCCACCGACGAGCGTTTTTCCACCCATCCCTCTTCGGTCCTCCACATTTTGACTTTTTCTTCTGCCTTTCCATTCCATTAAACACCCTCCTCATCAACCGTTCATACATTAGCAATTTGCTTTGCTTTACCCACTTTTAAGTGAATTGAAGCGTTATGAAAAAAAGATATTGAATGCTGTTAAGCAATCAATATCCATGTCATTTTGAAAACATGATTTCTTTGCTGTCATGTCCTTTAAAAGTGATTTCAATTTTTATCATTTTGTAATCAGCGAACTCGAATGCTTCTGCAACTTGCTTGATCAATTCAGTTTCCTCTGTCTCTGGAGTAGGCTTCATTTTCTCAAGTGCATCGTTTATTTTGTCCAACGCTTTTTTACCATGTAGATGTACTTCGTCTTTCTTATGGGAATACTCTGCTTCAGATCGGTCTTTCTTCTCTGTGAAACTGGCGGAAAGCACTTCACTTTGTTCATTCGTATCAATAACGACTGAAAAAGCTGTAATGTCATATGTATCCACGATTTCTTTTGCTTCTTTGTCAGAAACAAGATTTTGATTGCTGCAAGCAAACAACATTGATGAAAGCACAGTAATTATAAAGAATCCAATTTTCTTCATTGTCCATGTCACGCCCTTTCATTCCTTCCTATATACTTAACATAACCGCTAATCTGCGAAGATATACTGTTAGTCATTTAACATGAAACTTCTGTGCAACATGTTCGTAGAATAGACAAGAAAGGGGAGTCATGTATGGAAACGAACCAAACGATGTCGCTAAAAGAGTGGATTATAACAATCATATTAATCACTTTGCCGATTGTTAATATTATCATGCTCATTATTTGGGCGACGGATAAACAAGAAAGACGAAATACTTTTGCGAAAGCCTATTTGATCGTTATGGGTTGTGTATTTGCATTTATTTTTGTGATTTATGCTGTCATTTTCTTCTTCGCAATTACATTCGGTTTGATGCTTGGACAATAATACATATTAAATGTATTACTTCATTTCGTACTGTTTGATATTGCAAGAAGAATAGAATTCTTTGTCGAAATCAGACAGGTGTCACATCTAACCACTTTTGAATTATTTGTGACGAACTAACTAGGAAAGTAAAGGATTTTCCAAATAAAAAGCGATAAACGTTTAAATTGTGTCGCTTGAAATGATATGATGGGGAGGATGATAATAGAGAATACCTCTAAGGAGCGTATATAGATGACGAAAGAAATGGATATTACTTTTAACGAAAAAAGTCCTGCGCTTGAGAATGAGCGATCAAGCACACTCATTGCAGATTTGAAATCACTATTTAAAGCACCCGTCCTACTTGCCAATGCGCTACCGGTATTTGTGGGATTTTGGCTTGCACTTCACTTCACGGGTGGATCATTGTTCGCTAACAGTAAGCTGTTTTGGCTAACGATAATCGGGAGTACCATCCTTATGGGCGGGGCACTCGTTTTGAATAATTGGTATGACGTTGATATCGACACAGTGATGAAACGTACGCAACAACGTCCAACTGTTACCGGGCATTTCTCATTAAGAACTGTATTAGGAATCGGAATTACAATGTCTGCAGTTGGTCTCATCATGTTACTGTTCACCACGTTTGAAGCAGCAGTATATGGATTCATTGGATGGTTTACGTATGTAGTGATGTATACGATGTGGACAAAGCGTAAATACACTTTGAATACGGTTATTGGAAGTGTTTCAGGAGCAGTTACGCCAATGATTGGGTGGGCGGCGATTGCACCGGCTTATCATATTGTCCCAATCATGCTGTTTATGATTTTGTTCATTTGGCAAATGCCGCATACATTCGCGATTGCAATGAGAAAATACAATGAGTACAAAGCTGCGAATGTTGCCATGTTGCCGGTTGTCCGCGGATTTAAGATGACGAAGCGCCAAATGTTTGTCTATATTGCGTGCTTACTGCCGTTGCCATTTTACTTAGGTTCATTAGGTATGGTGTTTATCATCCTTGCAACGATCTTGAACATCGGTTTCCTTGCTGTATCCATTCGAGGTTTCTTTACAAAAGACGATGATAAATGGGCATATGTCATGTTCATGTATTCGGTTAATTATATTGCGATTCTGTTTTTGTTAATGGTTGCTGTCACATTACCGATCTAATAATGAAGTGTGGAGGATGGGTGCATGAGAAGAAGGACCGTTCGTAAAGAGCAAAATGAACGTTATCGGTTTTCGGATTTTCTGTTAGATGTATTGTTTTTCATCCCAGAACTACTCTTTCTTCCATTTAGACTGCTTGTGTGGTTAGTAAGACCCTTGATTCGCTTTATTGGTGATTTTTGGTGATTATTTTTATAAACCAGTGCTCCTTCTCTTCAAATGTGAGAGAAGGAGCACTTTTTTTAGTTTGAACTTACTGCAGTGAGTTGTTCACGAACTTTTTTCGTTGCTGTAAGCATGTTTTCTAACGAAGCGACTGTTTCTTCTTTTTTCCTTGTTTTTAAGCCGCAGTCAGGGTTAATCCAGAACTGTTTCACGTCCAGAACTTCTAGTCCTTTTTCAATGATTTCCACCATTTCTTCTACAGATGGGACACGCGGGCTGTGAATATCGTAAACGCCTAATCCAATTCCTTTGTCATAATGGAACGTGTTAAATGCATGCACAAGTTCTCCATGGCTTCTTGACGTTTCAATGGAAATGACGTCAGCATCTAGTGCACTGATGGAATCGATGAAATGATTGAAATCACAATAGCACATATGGGTATGGATTTGCGTCGTATCTTGGACGGTAGCAGTGGAAATACGGAAAGCATTTACAGCCCAATCCAAGTATTCATTCCATTCGTCCTTCTTCAACGGTAAACCTTCTCGTAGTGCAGGCTCATCGACTTGAATCATATGAATACCTTCTGCTTCTAGCGCTTCAATTTCTTTTTGTAGGGCAAGAGCGATTTGGTACGTCACATCTTTAAGGGAAAGATCGTCACGTACAAATGACCAGTTCAACATCGTAACAGGGCCTGTCAGCATCCCTTTCATCGGCTTGTCCGTAAGAGATTGCGCATAGACCGATTCTTTGACAGTCATTGGTTCGACAAATGCAATATCTCCATAAATGATTGGCGGTTTTACACAACGGGATCCATAGGAAACGACCCAAGCTTTTTCTGTAAATACATAGCCGTCCAACTTTTCGCCGAAGTACTCGACCATATCTGTCCGTTCAAATTCACCGTGTACAAATACGTCTAGGCCAATCTTTTCTTGGATGTCGACCCATTGTTTAATTTCATCGAATACGAAATCACCATACTGTTGCTCCGTAATTTCACCTTTGCGCCATTTCGTACGCGTTGCACGTACTTCAGGTGTTTGAGGAAAACTTCCAATAGTAGTTGTCGGCAATAAAGGTAAGTTAAATGCATCTTCTTGTTTTACACGACGCTCTGCAAATGGTGTAGGGCGTTTACTTGGTACGTTACCGATGTTGTTGACGGCTTGCAAAACATCTTGGCGATTGCGAGCGGGTAATTGAGCAAGCTGTTCACATGCTTCAACACTTTCACGAAGTTCATGAACAATAGTGTCGGCTCCTTCGCGAACAGCTTTCACAAGAGTTGCTACTTCAACAATTTTTTCATCTGCGAAAGCAAGTGCCGTTTTAATGGTCGAGTCCAATTTTTGCTCGGATGCAATTGTCACAGGAACGTGTTGTAAGCTACAAGAAGGTTGAATCCATAAATTTTCAACTGACACATGTTGCTGAAGTGTATCTAATAACGCCAATTTGTTTTGCAAGTTTGCGCGCCAAATGTTTCGACCGTCAATCACGCCTGCTCCAAATACTTTATCAGCAGGGAAGCCATGCGCCTCTAGACTCTTTTGATTGTTTTTCAATCCGTGTACAAAATCCAAGCCAATCCCATCAACCGGAAGGGCAATTGTCTCTTCGTACCATTCAACTGAATCGAAATACGTTTGGATGAATAATTTACTTTGTGTGACCGCTTTTTGAAGTTGTGAATAGATTTCATGAACGGTTTTCATTTCATCCTGTGTAATAGTAGTGGAAAGGATCGGCTCATCCAATTGAATCCACTCGACTCCTTCCGCTTGCAATTCTACAAGTACTTTTTCGTAGAGTGGTAGTAATTGAAGTAAGAAAGCTGGAATATCTTTTGTCTCATAACCTTTAGAAAGCTTCAGGAATGTATACGGTCCAATGAGTACCGGCTTTCCTTCAATGCCAAGCTCTTGTTTTGCTTCACGGTATTCGATGAGGGGCTTGTTTTCGGTTACAGCCAGTTTGCGACCCTCATATTCAGGGACGATGTAGTGATAGTTTGTATCGAACCATTTTGTCATTTCGCACGCAACTGTAGACGCATTGCCACGTGCCATTGAGAAATATGTAGATAAAGGAACTTGCCCGCCATTCCAGCCATAACGTTCAGGAATCATTCCGAACATAACTGCTGTATCCAACACACGATCATAGAGCGTGAAGTCGCCAACGGGGATGAGGTCAATGCCGCTCTCTTTTTGTTTTTGTAAACGGGAAAGACGAATGTCTTTTGTTACCTGCAACAATTGTTCTTCACTTGTTTTGCCTGCCCAGAATGATTCTAACGCTCTCTTCCACTCACGGTTTTCACCGATATACGGATAGCCGATTGTACTACTAATTACTGTCATCTGTCTCGTCTCCTTCAATTTTGGATTTTTGTGCATAAAAAAATACATTTCTACGGAATGTTAGAAATGTACGTGTATCCCGATTTTCGGGTAAATGCATGCTTAAAAAGCACGCAATTCATTTGCGTATCGTCTAACACCTCCCCATTCACCGTAGGTTAGCAGCGTTGTTCAAATAGGCTGGTATCTGGCTTCGGCAATATGCCGTTACAGTGGCGGGACCGCGCCGGATTGAGCACCGGCTTCCCATTTAAGATCTGACCAAAATCAGACCACCTATTTCCATAGCTATTAGATTAGTAGTGATGCCTAAAGTTAGCATAGTAAAAAATATCTGTCAACTAAAGATTCGGATTTAGTAGCATTGCTAGAGGACTGATAGGTACAGGTTGCTAGGTTGTAAACGCTTACTAGAATGGAAATATCTTTTACTAGCACCTACTCATTTGGCATAGAGTAAAGAAACTGAATGAAGAAGGGAGAAGTTCGTTGTATTACCAGAACGTTTTTCGCCAACCGGTAAGGAAGATAACAGTCGTCGGTAATGGGCAGGTTGCTGTTGAACCAGATGTAGCAACCATTCAATTTGAAGTGCGTACTGTAGACGAGCAAGTCCGTGTGGCACAAGAAGAAAATGCCGCAATCATAAATCAAGTGATCCAATCGTTCGTACAACTAGGCATTCCTCGAGCGAATATACAAACCGTTTCATATACGATCTATCCAAAATATGATTACGTCGACGGGGAACAAGTATTTAGAGGATATGAAGTAAACAACGCCATTTCTGTGAAATTAACGAATATTGATCAAGTTGGCATTGTCAACGATACAGCGGTTGCGAACGGTGCAAATCGTGTTTCAAGCATCCAATTCAGCGTCGAAGATCCATCAATGTATGAACAAGAAGCCATTGTAGCTGCTTTGCAAGATGCACAGACGAAAGCCCAAACTATCGCAAATTCTATGCAACTGGCCGTTCCTCCTCAGCCAATAAGAATTGTAGAGGAAGTGAATCGTGTAAGTCCTACTCCGTATTATTCTGTCGCCGCAGAAAAATCAACAACACCCATTGAGAAAGGACAGTTAGTCATTACAGCGACGATGCGCGTTGACTATTCGTTTTAATGTAATGCCGAATCCGTCAGGAGGGATTCGGCTTACTTATACTGTTTTACTAGAATAAGCAGGCTTTTTGACAGACTTTGTAGAATGTAGAGATAGGTGAGAAAATTGAGGGGGGAAGTCTATGAATTATGTCGTTCAACAGATTGAGAACTTGCGCACGATTGATATTTCAAGGCTTGTGAAAGAAAGCGAAGATGAAGGATATCGTTTTGTTACTCGTTTAGTGAACGATTATGAAGACAGTTCAAATACATTCGACGAACGAGGGGAAGGGCTGTTTTGTGTTCAAAACAATACAGGTGAAGTCGTCGCTATCGGAGGCATCAATCAATCTCCTTTTTCAGAAAATCACGAGGTAGCTCGATTACGGAGATTTTATGTGTTACAAGCATATCGACGTCAGGGTGTCGGTACGTTGCTTCAAAACGCGATCATCAATCATGCCAAGAAGCACTTTAAAGAGATTACCGTTCGGACAGAATCAGCGAAAGCAGACGCATTTTATCGTGCATGTGGTTTTTCGTTCGATGATTCCGCTTCAGAAACGACGCACATTTTAAATTTTGATGATAAGGAATGAATGAAGTGATGCACTTTGAAGAATATGGTAATGAAAACGCACCTCTCCTGCTCTTTTTGCACGGGGGAGGTGTAGGGGGGTGGATGTGGGATAAGCAAATTGACGATTTCAGTCACTACCATTGTATCGTACCAACCCTTCAAGGACATGGAGTTAGAAGGAATGAAGAAGAATTTTCAATTCGGGGAAATGCAGAAGAGATGATTGACTTAATCAAAGAAAAGGGAGCTGGCAAGGACATACATATTATTGGCTTTTCAATTGGTGCTCAAATCTGTTTAGAGATGATTGATCTTGCGCCGACTCTTATTACGTCAGCAGTTATCAACAGTGCGACAGTCATTCCGATGAAATATGTATTACCATTAATTGCCCCGACAATCCTACTAACTTTTCCGTTGGTCAAAAGCCGATCATTTGCGAAAGTTCAAGCGAAGCAGCTTTATATGGATGGAGAATACTTCGAAAAATACTATGAAGACAGTGTGAAACTGAAACCATCAACGCTTATCCAAATGTTAAAGGAAAACATGTCATATGCACTTCCAGAAAATCGATCTAATAGTACAGTGAGAATTTTAGTGACAGTTGGTGAAAGAGAGACGAGAATACTAAAGAAATCGGTCAAACAAATCGTCGAACACTATGTAAACTGCAAAGAACTCTTTATTCCAAATATGGGACATGGTTTTCCAGTCGCACAACCTCAACTTTTCAATGAGGTTGTGGAGAAATGGATAACAAAAGGTAACGTACATAAGTTGTAAATGGGGGAATTACGTTGAAGAAATGGGAAGTATTAAACTCGGAGAACGTCTATCAATCACCATTTGGTAATTTACGGAGAGATACGTGCCAAATGCCGGACGGAACGATCATTCAAGATTATTATGTGAACGAATATGCAGATTGGGTAAATGCAATCGTCCTAACGAAGGAAAATGACATCATTCTCGTCGAGCAATACCGTCATCCTGGTGGAGATATATTCTTGGAAATCCCTGCAGGCAAAGTTGAAGAAGGGGAAACGTATGCGGAAGGAATTGTACGTGAGTTGCGCGAAGAGACAGGATATGTTTCTATGCAACAACCTATTCTATTAGGGGAATTCCTGGTGAATCCAGCGACGCAGACGAATAAAGTAATAACCTTTTTAATCAAAGATGCTTACTATGCGTTTGAGCAAGACTTGGATGAAACGGAAGTAATAGATGTAAAAAGGTATCCTTTTGAAAGTGTTGAAAAGATGATTCGAGAGAGACAAATTACGCAATTGTTTTCGGTAAGCGCATACTATCTAGCTAAGAATTATATAGAGATGAACAAAGGTACTCAACAGGAGGAAAAAGTCTATTGAGTCAACAGCATGTACTAGTTATCGGTGGGACTGGAATGTTAGCTGGCGTAAGCCGCTATTTAGCGAAAGAAGGATACATCGTTTCAGTTATTGGCAGGACTATTTGTAAATTAGACCAGCTAATAGAGGATTGTCCACCTCATTCAATCTATCCTATTCAAGCGGATTACAATACGGATACAATTTTCACAAAAGTAATAGATGCCATAAAGAATCGGGGACCCTTTAGTGTAATCGTCAGTTGGACGCCGAATTATCAAGCACTTGAAAGGATTTGTGAATTGAATGAACAGGAAGATACCTTTCGACTGATTCATGTTAAAGGGAGCAGAAGGTATTTTGATGATGAAGAAATACGCATTCCACTTAATTGTAATTATGAAAAGGTATTTTTAGGATTCGTGATGGAAACCGGAAACTCCAGATGGCTGACGCATGAAGAAATAGTAGATGGCGTCATCCAGCAAATGTTAGCGCCAATTGAAGATCGGATTGTTGGTCAATTACATCCTTATAGTCAACGGCCAAGCTAGAAAGGTGGAAAATGCTTGCTGAAACGAAAATATGGAAGTCGGTACGATTGGAAGCGTATTAGGAAGAAAAGGTATACAGAAACGTATAGGACCACTCCACAATTTACGGGGTATATTAGTTTATTTACAATGTGCGAAGTGGTTGAACCTCTCAACATGACTTATAAAGAGAGGACTGTTTGTATTGCGGATAAGGGATACAGTTGGTTGCAACATTTCCCTGAAGGTAAGCGCTATTCTGTAACGACTGTCTTTAATGCAGAAAATCAAATCGTCCAATGGTATATCGATATTTGCAAAAAAAATGGCTATTGTAGTGTGAACGGTCCCTGGATGGATGACTTATATTTAGATTTAATTGTCTTGCCAACAGGTGAAATAATAGAGAAAGATCAAGAAGAACTAGATGCAGCATTAAATACTCGAATTATTTCTAAACAAGATTACTTGCAAGCTTGGACTGACTTTAGGGAATTAAAAACTATGATTAAAGATGATCAATTCGCCCTTCTTGAAATGACCACAACGCATTTTGATGAGCTTTCTATGGGAATTGTGGATGACCAAGTGATTCCCTACTTGCCAATAATAGAAGGGTAACTATTCGGCAGAAGAAGTAAAGGAAGTGTGATGAATGAATAACGTTAAAAGAGCACTTCAATACCGTGATGAAGGAAAATTGCAGGAATCCAATGAATTGCTTCTTAAACTAGTAGTAAATGATCCGAATAACGCGGAATTGAATTACCAATGCGCTTGGAGTTTTGATGTGCTCGGTAAGGAAGCGGAAGCAGTACCTTTTTATGAGAAAGCACTTGAAATTGGATTGAATGATTCGGATACGTTAGGTGCAACCATTGGACTTGGCAGTACTTACCGAACGCTTGGCCAATATAAAAAATCGAAGTTAGTTTTCTAAAAGGGAATTGACCGCTTTCCTCACAACAATGCACTGAAAACATTCTACTCAATGACGTTGTACAATTTAGGCGAGAACAAAAAAGCAATGGAAATTCTTCTTACTTGTATCGTGGAGACTACAAATGACACAGATATAGCACTTTATAAGAGAGCTATTGGTTTCTACGCGGACAAACTGGATAAGACGTGGTATTAAAGAAAAAAATGGTATTTTTGTATTCATCAAGTTATCAATAAAGATAAACACTTTACTACGGTTACTATTGTTTGTCTAGTTTAAATAATTTGTTTTTTTTTTTTGCACAAACGTGTATGATAGACCTTGTGGGAATATTATTCCAGTTGTGTTGGGGGTCTAATATTATAATTAAGCCTGATAGAAAAATTCATCTATCAGGCTTCTCGGTTATGTAAACTGAAATCACTTTTTAATATGAGGGGGTATTAACAGGGTATGATCGCAGAAATTACATGTTCCGATTTAACAAAGTCCTATGTCGGAGATGGGGTAAAGACAAATGCAATTAACAACATTAATGTCACTTTTAAGAAAGAAGATTTTACAGCTATTGTAGGTTCTTCCGGATCAGGGAAATCGACATTGCTTAGCTTGCTTGGAACCTTGGACAAGCCATCTGAAGGAACTGTTCTATATGACAGCCTTGACATCATGAAAAAAAAGAAGAAGGATATTGCGGATTTCCGATTTAATGAAATCGGTTTCATTTTTCAACAGTTTCATCTTCTACCTACATTGACTGCACTAGAAAATGTGATGACTCCTCTGTTTTCTAGGAAGGTTCCCTATAATAAGCAAAAGCGAGCAATAGAAGTGCTCGCACAAGTAGGTTTGGAAGATAAGCTGAATTCTCTTCCTTCGCAATTGTCAGGGGGACAGCAGCAACGGGTAGCGATAGCTCGAGCTATTGTACATAAGCCAAGTTGGTTATTGGCGGATGAACCGACAGGGAATCTCGATACGGAAACTGGCGAACTAGTTCTAGAATTGCTACAGAATTTAAAGCAGGAAGTAGGGTGTGGTCTCATCGTAGTAACACATGACCCCGAACTTGCTGCAAAGGCTGACAGAGTTCTCACGATGAAGGATGGGCTTATACTATCAGACAAGATGGGTGCTAGCGTATGATTCGTCTCATTTGGCAAAGTTGGTGGAGGCGTAAAGAGCGTTTTCTGTTGTTGCTATTTGGAGCGTTGATTATAAGTGCTGGGTTATCCTATTTGATAGGTCTGTCTGAGACAAGTAAAGGGACAATTGTAGACGAACTGCAAAAACGTTGGTCGGCCTCCTATCATATTGTTGTACGCCCGGAAGGGTCGCGCAGTCTGACTGAAGCGGACAATTTACTTGACCCAAATTACTTGAGTGGACTTGACGGGGGAATTAGTCTTGCCCAATATGAACAAATTAAAGCAATCGAAAATATAGAAGTTGCCGCACCGATAGCGATGATTGGATATGGAACCTATAATCTGTACTTGGACAACTATGAGTTGGAAGACGAAGGGATTTATAGATTGATAGAAGAAGAAGTCATAAACGACGGAATCACTGAGAAACGAAATGAGACCCACTCCTACTTCACATATGGGAATGACGCCATTGTCCATCAGAAGTTCATAGAAAACGAAGGAGATTATTTTTTAGGTCCGATCTTCGAAAATATAGTAGTTGTGCGAAGTATTTTATTTGCTGGAATTGATCCTGAACAAGAAGCGAAATTAATTGGTTTGGACAAAGCGATTTTACAAAATGAGAATAATCATTACTTTACAAAGGAAGATGTTGCCGAAATAAAACCCCTTTACGATTCCGGATCAGATGATGTGCCAGATGTTTTTTCATTTCCAGTGATTTTTAGCAATACATCATATACTGATTTACAAACGAACTATACAATCGAAAAATTGGATCTGCCATTTGATAAGTCGGAAGCTTCAACTACACTTGAACGGGCCGAAGAAAATGGTGGCAGAGATTATTTGGATAAGCAACCCGGAACAGTTATAAGAAAGTATACCTATGACGATCAAGAAGTACTAGAAGAGCTCGGAAACAGTATGTCTGGTTATGATATGGTGACAGGTGACCCAGTCTATGAGAACCGATTGAAATTTGATTACATTACATTAGACAACCATCCAAGTCAGTTTCAATACAAACAAGTGGACAGCCCTTTCCAAGAAAGATGGCCGTATGCATATGAAATTGAAGTTCAGGAAAATGAAGGAATGCAAGGTGCTTACGAAGGCTTCCGAAAGATGAACTCTTTTATCGAGGATGGTATGGCTCCATTAATAGCACCATATTGGATTGGATTCTACGATCCGACCAACTTGGATATATCCAAGGATCCTTTGAATGAGCTGCCGATGGAAACGTATCGTCCTGCATCTGCAGAACTTGTACTTGATGGAGATCGAAACCCTGTAAATCCGCCGGAAACATTAAAGCCGGAAGTAAGTCCGGATAATTTTCTTGCAAATCCGCCCGGAATGCTTACAACAATTGAAGCTGCAGAGATGATACGAGGCGATCAACCGATATCCGCGATTCGAGTCAAGGTGGCAGGTGTTAGTGAGTTAACTGAAGACAGTCAAGAAACGCTTGATCTCATCGCTCGTGAAATTGAAGAAAAGACAGGTTTACTAACAGACATTACACTCGGTTCTTCGCCCCAACCTGCACTTACTAACATACCTTCAATTAATGGCAAACCTGAGTACGGTTGGTTGCAACAAATGTGGGTGAAACTAGGCTCTTCCTTTACGCTATTCAAGGAAGCGAAGATTGGGTATACAGGGATTATTTTCAGTGTAATAGTCGTCGCATCCTTATATGTATGGGCATCTAGTTTTGTCTCTTTACTTGCAAGGCGTAATGAGTTTGCAGTTATGGCGGCGGTTGGATGGCGACCTAGCCAAATTAGCCGATTGCTTGTTGTGGAATCTGCCTTGCTCGGCGTTTTTGTTGCAGCCGTGTCGTGGACGATTATTGGATTTGTTTACTTGACAGAAGATGTTTCGGTTTCGCCGTTACGTTTTTTGGCGACCGGGATTATTGCTTTTATCATATATATTATTGGTGCGGTAGTTCCTGCACTTATGGCAAGGAATATCTCTCCTTATTTGGCAATGCAAACAGGAGAAATATCAATATCTAAGAAACGCTTGCTTCATACTCGAGGCATATTATCCATGTCAGCCAATCATTTCCTTGGAAAGTGGAAACGAAGTTGGCTTTCAATTATCACGATTGCCTTGCCGACCAGTTTACTTGCCCTATTCATATATGTCGGTTTCAGACTAAAAGGCGTCATGTATACGACATGGCTCGGCCAGTATGTGGCACTTGAAGTTGGGCCGATACAATATATTGCAATAATCATCGCACTTGTTATCGCAGTATTGACGACTTTTGAAATTACTTGGCAAAATGTTGCAGAACGCGGTAAAGAAATCGCAATATTAAAGTCGGTTGGATGGAAAAATGGCACAATCAGAAAACTTATTTGGTCTGAAGGATTGTTTACAGGAATTTGCGCAGCCGTTCTTTCACTATTGTTAGCATTTGGTGCAATGTGGATTTTCTATGGAGAAATTCCGTTTGATGATTTCGGTATGATTGTTGTGACGGCATTAGTACCAATTATTGTTGGGGTACTTGGAACAGTTATCCCTGCTGAAAAAGCTGCAAGACTGGTTCCTATGCAAGGTTTAGTTGGTCAGTTTGGAAATGAAGTAAGTGAAGAAAAATGGATGCGCAAGTTTATTATTACGGTTTTTGCAGTCTTATTGTTGTTCGTTATTTATACTGCAGCCCGTTTCATTTTGTCAATTTGACCGTAGTTATGTTGAAGGAAAAGTAAGTAGGATAGAACTAAACTAAAATATCGTTTCCTTGTATAAATGGGATAGTTAGCACACATATCGTTACAAAGAAAAAATGCATGAAGTCGCATGATACTTCATGCATTTTTTAATTTCAACATTAATGTGAGATGAATGATTTAGAAAAGTTAGTCGCTTCCTGTGGTATAATTATCGAACGATGGGAATTTTTCTGAAATACTTACTAACCATCAGGAAGGACTGCTATTATGAATACTATATTTCGTGTAACAGACAGTGAAAGAGAAAAAGTATTAAAGAATTACTTTAAACAAGGCGTTGATGGACCGCTAGATATATTTCCAAGTAAAGACAAACGGAAATTTATAATCGCGCAAGAACTGATCAAACGGTTTCAAGTCGGGAAGGATTATCAAGAAGTAGAGATAAATTGCATCTTGAAAGAGGTATATCCTGACTTTGCGACCATCAGACGCTACTTCATTGATTATGAATTCATGAAGCGGAGTGATGATGGGAAGGTGTATTGGATTGAAAGCGAATAAAATCAAGACGCTGAATGAGGAGAATTTACTGTTTATTGAAAAGGTCTTTGCAAAACATTCCGATTTACAAGGTGCCTTAATTGCGAGTGCCAATTCTCCACGTAACTGTGGATTGTTTGAATTTTTGTCAGGGAATCGTCGTCCACTCATCGCTTCAATACATGAAAGCGAATGGCATCCTCACTGTGTCTATACGCGTCTTGCTTACGATCTTGATGAACCTGATTTACAGCTGCTTCAATTTTGTATCGAGTTCTTGCGAGATGAAATTGATAAACCATTGTTCTTCTTACTAGATGATCGTTTCAATGCATTAGCAAGCATTCTAGTGGAATTTGGATTCCAAATGATTCGGAAAACTGAAGTTGTACATATTCAACCAGCTACACATCATAGGAGTGACACCCCGCTTACAACAGTTGCACAAATTAGTGAAAATGTCGATTGCATGAACAGTTTAGTAGAAATAAGCAAACGTACATATACAGAAACGCATGTAAGTAATCCTGTCGGCAATCATCCGTTTCAATCATGGAGAGAAGTGGTTTTGGATGGACTGCTTTTGGATTATAGCTATGTTGTGCTTGATGGGGAAAAAGTACTTGCATTCAGTTTACTGTATGAAGGAGAGGAGAATAATTGGGAATTAGGCTGGGTAGGGGCTGATATCAATTCAAATCTATACTTATTAGATGCCATTCTTGCCCGACAACTTGCAGGTGCAAAGGAAAACAATATCGCCTTCATTGAAAAGGAAGTAGATTCAACTTGTCCTTATTCCCTTCATATTTGCAAATCGGTACCGTATGAAGTTGTTGAAACATTGTTTGCTTATGTCAACTAAACTTACAAAGGATGATAGACGATGAATATCCTCATTACACCACCTCGTAATAGGCAAGCGCTAGCAGCTTTTCTAGAAGAGATGAACACAGATCAAACAAAACACGTCGGCTATTGTGGAAATGTGAAGGAAGAGATTTACGATACGATTTCAACCGATTTTTCGGATTTGGACGTAGATCAATCCTTTGCAGTCGCTTATCAACATGATCGCATTGTTGGTGCAATCGGGCTGGATATCGACGAGGAGGACCTAAGTGCTGAAGTATGGGGTCCGTTTATTAGTGACGTAGCGGACCAGTCTAGTGTAGCTGAAGAGTTGTGGCGTAAAGTACTTGAATTTTCCGGTTTGCAACTATCAAACTTTTATTTTTTCCTCTCCAAAGAAAATCGTTTTGGACAACAGTTTGCTTTGGCACACGGAGGAGTTGAAAATGGTCACCATTCAATTCTACTTGCAAAGAAAAGTGACAAACGTGATGTAGATGGCAGTGGGATCCAGCTTTACATGCCGAAAGATTATCAAGATTTCAAGGAACTTCATGAACGTGAATTTCCGTCTACATACTTTAATGCAGAGCAAATAATTAATCGCCTAAGTGATACCCATAAATTGTTCATTGCTCGTACGAGTGACGGAAAAATGCAAGGCTATGTCTACGTGGAAGCACAACCAACACATCATGAAGGTTCGATTGAATACATTGCTATTTCCAATGACTTTCGCAAACAAGGCCTCGGTACAAAGCTACTAACCTTTGCGATGCAAGAGTTGTTTCAACATGACACCATTGAAGAAATTTCACTTTGCGTAGAAAGTGCAAACGAGCAAGCTCTGAAATTGTATCAAGCTGCAGGTTTCGAGGTGCTCCATGAGTTGATTAGTTATAAAATTAATCGTTTTAGTGGAGTTGTTTTAAGATGATCACCAATGAGTCACTCATTCAACTCATACAAGAAGACAAATGGATGTTGGATATATTAAAAAGTGCGCAGTCACTCAATCTACCGGATTGGTGGATATGCGCAGGATTTGTGCGAGCAAAAGTATGGGATGTGCTACACGGTTTCAGTGAAAGAACCCCTTTGCCTGATATTGATGTAATTTACTTCGATTCCACGGTGCAAAGTGCTGAACTTGAAAAAGAATATGAACAGACATTGCTTCACCTTCAACCTCATCTCCCATGGTCGGTGAAAAATCAAGCAAGAATGCATATTGTCAATAGAATTCCACCCTATGAATCATCTATAGATGCAATCTCCAAGTTTCCGGAAACTGCTACAGCGCTTGGGGTTAAACTGAATGATCATGGAAAAGTTGTCTTGGCGGCACCTCATGGTATTGAAGATGTCGTGAACTGTCAGGTGAAGCCAACACCGTACTTTACTCAAAGCGAGGAACAAATGGAGATTTACAAAGATCGAGTGATAAAGAAAAACTGGAAGGCTAGATGGAACAAGCTTGAAGTGTTTGGCATGGTAAGTAAGGAGGAATATGTCCGTGAATTTTAACGTAGATCATTCGATAGTATCGACAGTTGTTTCTGAACTTCATAAAGTTTGCATAGCTAGAAGTGTAATTCCGATTCTTTCAGGCATTAAAATTGTGGCAAGTAAAAATGGATTAAAACTAACCGGTGGCAATTCAGAGATATTCATTGAAAAGACAATCCCACTTGAGCTCAATGGTGAAAAAGTAGTTGAAGTCATTGAAGAGGGGAGTGTTGTCGTTCAGTCTAAATTCATTAATGAAATACTAAAAAAGCTGCCGGGGAACGTTCATATTCAAGCTGACCTGAATAATGCGATACGTATTCAATCCGATGAGGTAGTCATGAAGATTCCAGGATTTTGTGCTGAAGAATACCCAAAGTTACCGGAAGTCCATGCTCAACAATCCGTTGAGTTACCACTTAAAACAGTAAAAGAAGCAATTCAACAAACAATCTTTGCTGTTTCAAAAAATGATGCTAAACCTGTTCTTACAGGTGTAAGGATGGAATTTGAAAAGGGTAAACTCATATGTATTGCGACCGATTCCAATCGAATGTCTCGCTGTGAGCTGCCAATAGCATCTCAATTAAATAAAGCATTTGTCGTACCTTCTGCTAGCATGCTGGAGGTTGTAAATTTGAAGGAGGCTGACGCTACGAACCTTAGCATCCTTCAAGAAGGTAACTTACTTGTAATGGAAACTGAGCATACGAAACTGGTTTCGGTATTAATTGAAGGCAACTATCCAGTAACACAAGGGTTAATTCCGACATGTTTTATGTCCTCTATTACATTACATCGAAAAGCTTTACAAAATGGTGTAGATCGGGCTTGCGTTTTCTCGAGAGAGTTAAAACATAACAATGTGTTATTGAAGCTTTGTGATCGAACAACCATTAGTATTTCTTCAAGTTCTACAGAAATGGGCATGATTGAAGAACGACAGAAGGTTGAGCGTATGGAAGGGTTGGATTTATTCGAGATCACGCTTGATGGGAAGTATTTAGTAGAGGCGTTGAGAGGAATTAAAGAGGAGTTTGTTGAAATACAGTATAATGGTGCAATGAAGCCGATTGTTATTAAACCGGCACAAAGTAATACATATGTACAGCTCATTTCACCACGCCGAACACATTAATAGGAGGCTATCATGGGATACATAGAAGACTTGCGGAGCATTGTAGGACACCGACCGCTCATTTTTGTCGGATCTGTCGTAGTTGTAGTCGATAACAAAGGGAGAATTTTATTGCAACAAAGAAAATTTCCCGAAGGTGCATGGGGCATTCCAGGAGGATTAATGGAACTAGGTGAATCGACAGAGGATGTAGCAAAACGTGAATTGTATGAAGAAACACGGTTACAGGTAGAGGATTTAACATTAATCAATGTCTACTCTGGACCCGAGCACTTCATAAAAGCGGCCAATGGCGATGAATTCTATGTCGTAACGACTGCCTATTATGCAGAGCATGCAAAAGGGGACGTCGTCGTTGATGAAACTGAGTCGTTCGCTTTCCATTATTTTTATCCCAATGAATTTCCTGAAGGAATTGTGAAAAGTCATCAAGCGATATTGGATGAATTTCTGTTGAAACATTATTCGTCTTTACGTGTAGTTGCTAAATGACAAAGAACATACGAGGAGAATGAAAATGAAACAATGGACAAGGGAAATTGAAATTGATGCACCGATCGAACATGTATGGAAGTACTTGGACGGTTCTTTAGAGAATATGCAAAAAATCATGCCACAAGTGGTTTCAAATGACCCGGTTTTGATTACCGAAGAGGTAGTTGGCAGTGTGTATTTGCAAAAATATCGGGAAGGCAAACGTGTCATGGAGTATGAAGTAAAAACATTGGAGTATATAGATTCTCCTAATGAGAAAAAGCTGAAAGTAGGTTTTGCGCTTGCTAATATGTTTGACATTACAGCTCGCTATCAATTAATCAAGTTGAATGAAGAGCGAACGAAATTAATTTATACAGCAACAAATGATCCGTTAAAATGGTTTGTGAAATTATTCTTGATGTTTGCAAACGATAAAGTCGTTGTAGAATTTGTCGAACGTGTAAAACGAGTAGCTGAAAGTGAAAAGTGAGGGGAAGCAATCATGAATGAAGCAGCAAAGACCTACTGGGAAAGCTATTGGGGTGACAAAGAACCACCAGCATCTGTAAGTGCCTGGATGTTCGGAGATACACCTGATGAGCTTGCACAGTTAGTCATTGACCAGAAAAAAACAGCAACATGCTCAGCACATATTCTGTATGAATTAGAAAATGAACCACTTCCTACAACTGAGGATTACAGTGTAATTCTAAACAGTAAAGAAGAACCCGTTGCAATCATAAAAACTGTGAACGTTGAAATCGTTCCGATGAATGAAGTGACTGAAGAATTTGCATTGGCGGAAGGTGAAGGAACCTATGAAGAATGGAAAGCCGCACACGTTCGCTTTTTCAAACAAGAATTAAAAGAAGTCCATCGGTCGTATTCGGAGGATATGCTCCTTGTCTGTGAAAGGTTTACATTGATTGACGTAAAAAAATGAGTGGAGGTATGGGTATGAGTCCAAAGTTAGAAAGAGTAGGTACGACATATATTCCGGTAAAAGATGTGGAGAAAGCAGCCCAGTGGTATGTAGAAAAACTGGATGCGCAGTTAAATTATCGGGATGAAGATAAGGCGATTTTGAACTTAGCCGATCAAAGTTTCTTCCTCGTAAAGTCAAAAGAAAACGAAACGGCGAACTTCTATGATGCGAAAGGGAACGAGCGTTTTTCACTTACTTTTGAAGTAGATGGTTTACAAGCGTTAGAAAGTTTACGTGAACATTTCATTGAATCTGATGTAACAGTAGGTGAGATTGAAAATAGAGGGCATGCCGGCCGCAATTTTGTCTTTCAAGACCTAGATGGCAATCAGTATGACGTGTGGAGCGAGTTAAGCCCTTCATTTAAAAATCGTCAACGCGACGAAAGTCTAACCAACAGCTGAATCAACTGATTTTGTAGTTGAACAGTAGGGGAACGATCTTAAGACAGAATGATGGTATTACTACTTTTTACTGGATAAATTTGTGTGAAATACGGACTTATATTATAGATGTTAGTATTACTATATATCATTAACCATCATTAGGGGGATTCACTTGGGCTATGT
The DNA here is from genome assembly GCF_041414805.1 of Sporosarcina sp. OR05. Lineage (NCBI taxonomy): Bacteria > Bacillati > Bacillota > Bacilli > Caryophanales > Caryophanaceae > Sporosarcina > Sporosarcina sp. OR05. The sequence continues at coordinate 100,953 of NZ_JANKJL010000002.1, forward strand.
TAGTAAACTCAGAGAACTCATCGGTACCCATCCTATTATTATGGTAGGAGCCAATGTATTGGTAGTGGATGAGGAAAATCGATTGCTTTTACAATTACGAGCGGATAATAAATGTTGGGGTTTACCTGGAGGATCAATGGACCTCGGGGAATCCTTAGAAGAAGTTGCAAGACGTGAACTCTTCGAAGAGACTAATTTAGTAGCTAATGAATTAACATTATTTAATATTTTCTCTGGTGAAAAATTCTACTATAAATATCCTCATGGTGATGAAGTATACAATGTCGTTGCAACTTTTGTTTGTAAAGATTATGAAGGGGAAGTAAAGAAGGATGAGCTGGAAGTGTTGGACTTGAGATTCTTTCCAATCGAAAATCTTCCTACAAAAATTAGCCCACCTGATTTTCCGATTATTAACCAATACGCTGCTAGTCAAGGAGGCATGAAAGGTGAAGATTATTCGATTAGATGAAATACAAGGGAAAAGCATTAGCCAATACGACTCTAATTTCATCATGAGAAAAATCCTTATGACCGATAAGAACGCTCATGTCGGAATGATGCAGCTGGATGAAGGGGGAATCGTAGGTTACCATGATGCAACAGTTCCACAACTGCTCATCATCCTCGATGGGGAAGGTTGGGTCCGTTCCGGAGAAGATGAAAAAGTAAAGGTCGTAGTAGGGGATGTTGTTTTATGGGAAAAAGGGGAAGGGCACGAAACGACTTCAGATCAGGGAATGAAAGCAATTGTTATTGAATCAGAAGGATTGGATTTTGGTTCGTTTTAAGGAGGATGAACGAATAAGGTAGATTGCATTTTTCGTATAAGGGGCATTGTTTTTCCTAAATTGGAGATAATAAACCCAAATACAATATTGGGTGTTGAAATCGGTGAAAAGGAAATTTCTTCTTGTGGTTTTGTTTAGTATAGGATTTTGTGGCTTGCATGATGAATCAATAAATGCGAAAACAAACGTTCCTCCTTCTTTTGAGGAGAAAATTACTGAAGGTAAACAACTCACACCTATAGAAAGCCAATTAATGTCTTTTTTGAATGGTTTGATGGTAAACGAGCCAAAACAAGCTATTGAGTTATGGATATTAGGTGTGAATAATCGTAGTGGTGCTGTTCAATATGCGATGTTGTCCCCAGCGCTCCGCAAACAATCATGAAGTAAATTTGAGGAAACTCATTGGATAACAGGTCAGTCTAGTCCTTCAGTTAGTAATTTTCGTTTCACCAACGTAGAAAAGCTTAGCGAAACGCAAATGCGATATACTGTAGTATATGATTTATTCGCATCCTATGGAGACTTTGGTGGAGGACAGAAGATGATAACCGTGGAGAAGAATTTAGAACCTTTTTTAGAGTATTGGTTTATTACATCCATCCTAACAGAATATAACGAGTGGGAAGCATTTACACCAGCTGAGACGGTTGTCAAATAGTACACGTAAACCCCGCACTTCCATAGCAAATAGAAGTGCGGGGTTGTTTTTCCTTATGGCCATCTAACTTGTTTTTTCTTCCTTCTGTCTTGGCGTAATTCTGCAAATTCCTTTGCGATTTCCTCTTGCATATCTTTCGGTTTGATCTTTTGATTTTTAGGTGTCTGTGGCAAGGAACTTGCGTTGTTTCCTCCCGTTTTGTGCTCGTCTTTTCCCACAAGTAACAGCTCCTTTTATAAAGTAGTGTTCAATATAATATGGCTTTGGGGATCGTTTTTTATGCTTAGATGATTTGCCAGCGTATTGGTAGGATAACTAGATGTAATTCATATTGGCATCACTTTCCCATGGAATAAAATCCACATGTGCCTGCTTTCGTTTTACGATATCGTCGTTGGGGTATGCTACAAAAGAGCATACTTTTAAGGAGGTTCGGGATACATGTCACTAAGTGAAGAATTGAAAAAACTTAAAGAATTTAAGTGCGATTCACGTTGTGTGTTGAGTGTTTATTTGAACACAAACCCTGCTGACCCGGAGCAACAAAACGGTGCCTGGAGAATTCATTTGAAAAATGGATTGAAGCGGATCACCGAGTATTTGGAAGCCTCTCAAGATGAAAAGGAAATAAAAGCGTATAAAAAATTGAAAGACAAAGTGATGAAAGAAATTGAAGACAATCAAAACGACTTAAACAAAGGCGTCGTAATTTTTGCTGCTGATGACCCTGAACTGTGGTCCGTTCATTATGTTCAAGTACAAGTGAAGACGAGTTTTCATTGGGAAGACCATCCGGTCGTTGAAGAAATGGAATATATGTTAAAAGCATATCCTGAAGCGGGAATTGTATTACCAAGCTTTGGGGAAGTGCGCATCCTGGACACATCAATGGGCTTTGTAAATGGCGAGAAGTCGTATGCGTTTGATTCAGGATTAGAAGTATGGAGAGAGCAGAAAGGGTTAAATTCATCCTATCAAAGAGGAACTGGTGGCAGCCATTCCGATGATTTGGATCAGCGCTTAAAAGAAAACTTAGAACGTTTTTATAAAGAAATGGGCGAGATTGTTGAGAAGATGAGGAAAGAATTAAAATGGAAAGAGATCTATGTCGTCGGTGAGGCTGAACTTGCCAATTCTTTTGCCAGCTCATTAAAAGAAAAACCAACGAATTGTATTAACAAAAATTTAATTAATGTAGAACCAAGAAAAATTCTACATCAAGTATTTGAGAAATAAGGACACTTATAAACCGTTCCTCATATGAGGAGCGGTTTTGTCTTGGTTGCCGATAGCCGGACGGAATGAACGTTTTCGACATATCATACAGAAATGAGAAGACAAGGAGGTTGAATGAAATGGGGCTATTTATCAATAAGACACATCACCAAAATCTTCTGGCAGGCAGCCGTCCATCTGACGAATCCAATCAACAATCGTATCGGTCTGATTCCTTGTCAGCGCTTTTAAAAGAGCAGCAAAACGTACTGGAAGCGATGAAAAATCAACAACAAGCAATTGAAAAAAAGGTTGGCAAACAGCATCGCCTTCAAACAGACCGGTGGACGACGACGAGGATGCGAATAGATGAAGTGTTGGACAATCAGGAACAACAATTCCAATTCGAACAAGATGCTCTTCAAGCGATAGAGCAATTACAACGGCAAAATATAAATCTTCAAGATGTATTGCAACAAAAAAGTTCAGTACATGACGAACTCGTTCATCAAATTGAAACGTTGACTTATTCGAATGAACAACTAATGAGTCGGTTAAACAAGCTTGATGAGGACCAAGAAGTGATGTTGAGTAAGATGGACGAACAAATAGAAAAGCAAAATCAATTTGCGACAAGCCTACAAGAACAACAAACCGTTCAATCTAGAATTGTTGAGCGATTAGACAATCAAGAAGGATTGATTGATAAAATCTTGAGGCAGCTAGATTACTTTCGTTCGATATTGTACGAACGCACACATTTCATCTCTGAAAAAATTGACAACAGCATTTCATCTCTGAAAAAATTGACAACAGCATTTCGTTCCTGAGTAATAGAAAAACAGAATCAAAATGAGACCAAGAAAGCTGATGAAATTCGGTATCATTCTCTCTCTACGTCAATATAGTATGTAAAAGGGGAGGGAAGGATTTGTCGACTGAAGAAAAAGAGTCTGTAGAACAAACAGAATCAAAAACAGAGTTATTACCTGCATCTGCAGACGCTGAGAAAAAAACATCTATTGGGTTGACTGAAAATGTAGGAGGAATGCTTAGTTATATTTTCATTATCGGGATCGTCTTTTTATTTATCGAAAAAGAGAACCGATTCATCCGTTTTCATGCATTGCAGTCCATCTTTCTGACAATAGCTGTCTTTTTAGCAAGTGTTGTTTTAGGATTTATTCCAATTATCGGTTGGGTTGCAAACTTGTTGTTAGGACCACTTGCTTTTGCGTTAGTGATTTTCATGATGGTGCAAGCGTATCAAGGGAAGTTTTATAAACTGCCGTTTATTGGAGAATTAGTGGAGAAACAACTTGATAGTGTTTGATGAGAGAGCTGTCCCCGTTATGAAGGACAGCTTTTTCAATTTGTTAGTATTTACTAAAACTCGTTATAAATAATTTGCAATTGCTATTTATAATTTAAGGTGTAAATTATTACGCTATTCTCTAAAAAGTGAAAAGTAGATTAAGATAATGTTATACTTAGTTGCATGTAGGAAAGTACCTAAAAAGGGGATGAAACAATGGTCGTATTTGCACAACCGACAGTGGAACAGTTTTTTAGAACGTATGCCATAACCAATTTTGCGCTTAACAGTGACGAAACGAAATTGATTTTCAATACCAACTTGAACGGAAAGATGAATTTGTGGGCAATGGATCTTCCTAGCTCGTATCCGTATTTATTTGCTCAACGAGATGAATCTTGCAACTTTATAAAATTTGGACCAGCAAATGACTATGTACTTGCTGGGTTTGATAAAGATGGCGATGAAAATTACCAAATCTATGCGATTCCATTTGAAGGTGGGTTACCCCATCCATTAATAACGGGCGAACCGAATGAGAAATATTATTTTAGTCATTTAAGTGAAGATGGAAAACGCATCTATTATGTCACTTCAGAAGATAATCCATCGTACTTGAATACACATATGCGTAACTTGGAGACGGATGTAGATACACTGATTCACATTGGAGAAGTGTCACCGACTGAGCTTGCTGCTGTGTCGGATGATGAGCAGGCATTTGTTTATTCCCAAGCGTTTGCGAATACGTATGTCGTCAGTTTTGTGAAACTCGGTGAAGATACATTTCATTTAACGCCTGATCCTCAACAAGTACATGTTGCGTATGACGCAGTTTTTACAGACAATGACACGATTCATTTTGTGACTGATTATGAAAGTGATCACAAGTATATCGCGAAATTTGAGTTATCCTCGAAGACCTTTACAAAAGTGTTAGAGGTCGAAGGGGAAAGCATCCAAACGATTAAGTGGAATAAAGAGAAGAACGATTTGTATTTCTTAACGACGAAAGGTGTAACTGATCAGCTCTATCGCTATTCGCTCATCACTGCTTCTATTGAAGAGTGCAAGCTCCCTGTCGATGTGATTGATCAGATTCACTATACAAAGGCCGGAAATATCTATGTATTAGGAAGAAGTGCAACGGTGCCGCAAAATATTTATTCGTCTATCGACGGGAAAGTGTGGAGTCGTCTGACGGAAAATCGAGTACTTGGTGTGAGCGAAGAAGGTATGGTTGAACCGGATGTCGTTTCGTACAAATCATTTGACGGTATGGAAATTGAAGCATTGTTATTTAAAGCGAAGCCCGAAAATGACAATGGTTTTACAATCTTTTGGCCACATGGTGGTCCACAAGCGTCCGAGCGTAAGATGTTCCGTTCAATGTTCCAATGTTTCTTACATCGTGGCTATACAATTTTTGCGCCAAATTTCCGAGGAAGCACAGGCTATGGTTCTGCATTTACAAAGATGGTCGAACAAGATTGGGGAGAAGGTCCTCGCCTTGATTGCCTAGCAGGAATAGACTGGCTTGTTGAAAACGGTATTACGGATAGTGATCGTCTTTTCCTTGTCGGTGGTAGTTATGGTGGTTACATGGCATTGCTTTTACACGGACGCCATGCAGAGCGCTTTAAAGCTGTAGTTGATATTTTTGGACCATCAGATCTATTCACGTTTGTCAATTCAGTCCCTCCGCACTGGAAGCCAATTATGGAACGGTGGTTAGGTGACCCTGAACTTGATAAAGAACGTTTCATCAAAGATTCACCTGTTACGTATTTAGACGGAATGACAAAACCAATGCTCGTTATACAAGGTGCAAAAGATCCACGTGTCGTTAAAGAGGAATCGGATCAAATCGTTGCTAAATTACAAGAAAAAGGCAGAGATGTTGAATACCTTGTTTTGGATGATGAAGGACACGGATTCTCTAAGAAAGAAAATGAGATTAAGGTGTATTCGCTTATGCTTGGTTTTTTGGAAAAGCATCAGCAATAAAAGGGAAACAGCTATTCTCCAGAGAAAGGTACTGGAGATAGCTGTTTTTTTAGCCGTGCAATTCTACTCCCAATCTTGTCGTTGCATATCTTCAGCGATTAACTGAAGGTCATCGGCTGCAATCGACAACACCTCATAATCACTCTTCTCCGAATAACTGACAGCCATCTTTTTTATGAATTTTGGCGAGCCATCATTCTCTTCGTCGTAAACAATTAAAATGGCATCCGAATTGCGTAATAGGAATTTATCCCGCTCGATGAATTGCCAAGGTGCTTCATAGGGACGTTTTGTCAAACTGACTGTGTAATCCGCATGTGCGAGGATGAATTCATACGCTTGTTTTTTCGCATCGTTCCAGTTTTTCTCCTGCTCTTCGAATGGTGTGATAACAGCTAGCTGTAGTTCAGGAAAATCGTCTTGCAAGTCAATGACCGTTTCAGCTGCCCACGTTTCAACGCCAGGCTGTCCGCTAATGATGACCCATTCAAGTCCACTTTCCAGCAGTGGGGTCAATCGGCTTTCCAATGCTTTCTTTATGATGGTAATCCCTTCATGTTTATCATTGAAAATGCCTAACTCATGTGCTTTGTATCCTGTTATGACAAGTCGTTTGATCATTTGCTCATTCCTTTTTACTTTGTTTAGTACGATTCCAAATGTGAAGGGTGATAGCCTTTCCAAACTACATCCAAATAATGCTGGGCATCCGTATTTCCTTCCGTACTGACGAAGAGTAATCGAGACTCATTGTTAATAGCTAACGCATCACAAATAGCTTTGCCTTCATCAGTCGTCCGTAAATGATAAAGTAATCCCATCGGTATCGCGCCGGATTCTCCTGAAATGATACGCGGGTCAGTTCCAATCGGATTGCCTAATACACGCATACCAAGAGCGGCTAAACTGTCAACGCAGGAAAACGAGGCAGTAGCGGCCTTTTTCAATAGTTCATAAGCATGTGTATTTGGTTCACCACATGATAAACCAGCCATAATTGTCGCTAGATCGCCAGTCACATGTTCAATGTGGCCGTCATGTGTCGTCAACGAACGGAAATAGCAATCAGCTGCGGCCGGTTCAACAACTAAAATCTTTGGTGGATTAGTTGGGTAGGCATTGATCATCGTCGCGGCAATGGACGCTGCAAAAGAACCGACTCCCGCTTGTAAAATCAAATGTGTCGGAGGTTCTGGTAGCTCCTCAATCATTTCATATGCAATGGTTGCATACCCTTGCATGATCCATAATGGAATTTCCTCGTAACCTTCCCAGCCTGTATCTTGTACGAGTACCCAACCATTCTCTTCAGCAAGTTGAGCACACATGCGAACCGTATCATCATAATTCATATCAGTTATGTACGCTTCTGCCCCTTCAGCTTGAATGGCCTGCAACCGTTGCTGGGAAGCTCCTTTTGGTAAATAAATGACTGAACGATGACCAAGCTCTTTTGCAGTCCAGGCAACGCCCCTTCCATGATTGCCATCAGTTGCTGAAATGAATGTCAACTCGCCAAGTTGTTCGCGGACAGCAGTAGCCGTTAAATCTGAAAATGACAGTGTAGAAATGTCTTTATTCAATGCTTGAGCAATGTAGTTGCCCATCGCATAAATGCCTCCCATTACTTTAAATGCGTTCAAGCCAAACCGAGTCGATTCGTCTTTTACATGTAATTGGGCAATCCCTAAATGTTTAGCTAGATCTTGGAGTGAAACGAGTGCCGTCTTTGTGTAAGAGGGGTGCGACTGTTGGAACTGGTAAATCGAACGGATTTGTTGATCGTTAAATTGGGATAGTGCTTCATCCATAGCAAGATCTTTGGTATGGAAACGATTAAGCGTCCATTTTAAGTGTGTATTCATCTAACATCCTCCTCATCATCTATCTATGCATCTATTATACTGTAATCCCGTAAGAATGCAGTTTAATGGATTGTCGGATGATTTGCATTATAGTGATTTATGATTATGATAGAAGGTATTAGTGGTAGTTGGGAAAGGGGATTAAGGAGAATGAATAAGAGAGAACAAACTGTTTTTGTGTTAGTAGATGTACAAGGAAAACTGTCTGAGATTGTTCATGAAAGTGAGAAGATGCTAACAAATTTGCGCAAGCTCATTCAAGGCTTACAAGTACTAGGAGTACCGATATTATGGCTCGAGCAATATCCGGACGGTTTGGGGCCAACAAATGAAAAAATCGCTTGCCTGTTGGAAGGGACCACACCTATCCCGAAAATGACGTTCAGCGCTTTCAAAACAGATACATTTAAAGAGCAGCTACAATTACTGAACCGCAATCAAGTTCTCATTGCGGGTATCGAAACTCATATATGTGTCTATCAAACGGCAGTAGATTTACAATTAAATGGATATGACGTTCAAGTAGTAGAAGATGCTGTGTCGTCACGTACGAATGAAAACAAAGAAGTAGGATTACGAAAGATGGCGGCTTTAGGGGTACAAGTCACAAGTGTAGAAATGGCGCTCTATGAATTGATGGAGCGAGCGGATGATCCTGCATTTAAACAATTGCTCAAGATTATTAAATGATGTAAAACGGTCTGCCTAGAATCGTTGGCAGACCGTTTCGTTACGTTAATTTCCTAAAAGGATGAAAGAACAAGCGTAAAAACAGAACGATGAATATGCACATGGAAATAACAAATAGTACACGAATTGGTAACCACTCCGCCCATAAACCGGCTATGAAAAGACCGAATGGTAACGTTAACTTCATGAGCATGGAGGACGTTCCTGCAACCCGACCTAATAAGTGATTTGGCGTGAATTCTTGTCGAATTGTAAAGTAGACAATGTTGGACAGTGTCGTTGAGAACGTCCGGATTCCTAACGAAAGACCAATCGCCCACCACGTTTGTGCGAAAATAAGTAACCCCATCGATGCAATATCAAAAAGTAAGGAGTATGTATAGATGACACCTCTACCGAACCGTTTTCGAATGCTGCTAATCACACTTGCGCCAATGAGCCCCCCGATTGCTGAAAGAGTGAACATGAAACCGACTTGTTTTGAATTTGCCCCAATTTGATCGGTAGCAAAAAAGATGAGTACACCGATGACGAGACTGGATGCAAAGTTACTAAAAAGCACGGTAATCGTTGGTGTTAACAATGTTTTATTGCTAAAAAGTTCATCGATTCCTTCTTTCATATCTTTCCAAATGGAATTTGAAGTCTCTTTTTGTTTCACAACAGGTGGAACGTGTAAAAAATGCATACATACATGCATGATGACAAGACAAATCAAGTAAATGGTAAGTGTAGATGTATAGGAAAAAACAGCTAGCAGTATGCCAGCAATTCCTGGACCGATCATCCGAATCAATGTGTCGATAAAAGAAAGTGTTGCGTTAGCAGACGTAAGTTGCTCCTTCGTCACAATTTGCGGAAGAACTGAATGATTGGCGTTACCGAACGTATAACCAGCCGATGATAAGACAAATCCAAATACATATAAATGCCAAAGTTCAATATGATTTGCAAGCAACAAAGCAATGATGCCGCACATCGAAAGGACTTGTATAAAACTGGTCCAAACCATCATCTTCTTTCGGTTTAGCCGATCAACGAGCGCTCCAGCGAGCATACCTAAAAAAATATTAGGGAAAAATTCGATCGCTCGCATCAAACTCATTGATAATGCAGATTTGCTTAAATCGTAAATGAGTAATGGTATTGCAATGCTATACATTTGCATGCCAAAGCTCGAAAGTGTAGACCCTCCCCACAAAAACAGGAAGTTTCTGTTTCTCCATAACGGACGTTGTAAAACTGCAGCCTTCATAGTACCCCCTCCAAATTTTTCAAACGCTTATTGTAAGTGTAGAATAGTAAAAGGTGCATAAAAAGTGACCACTAGTAATTTCGTTGTTCACCTTTTAGCAGTTACTTGTATGGACTACATGCGAAAGGAAGTAGATGCATATGAAATACGTTGAGTACTTACTCGAATTGACGGACCATTTTCAAGAAGACGATGAAACAGAGACATCTATTTCTGCGCTTGCAAGTATTTTGAATTGCTCAGAGAGACATGTAAAAACGATTATGCAATCGCTACAAAATGATGGTGTTATTGAGTGGCAAACACAAAGGGGCAGAGGGAAGAAGCCTAGATTGACCGTCAAAATGTCAAGAAATACTGTTCTACTCATACAAGCAAAGAAAAGAGTAGGAGTTCAACAATATCGTGAGGCATTCAAGCTAATGGAATCGCTGGGGCGTGTAGAGCAAGAGGAGTTTCGTAAATGGTTTTCTAATCATGTAGGGTTAACGCAGAAAAGGGAGAAAGATGCTTATGAAGTTGATGTATTGCGCTATCCATTCTATGAAACGAGCCTAATCATGGACCCCTTATGGACGACATCCCGTCACGATGCACATATGGTTCAGCAAGTATTTGATCGACTTGTAGAATATGATGCAGTTTCCAATCGGCTGAATCCAAGTTTAGCTCGCCATTGGGAATCAAAAGATGGAAAGTGTTGGACATTTTATTTAAATAAAGGGATTACGTTTCATCATGGAAGAGAGCTTACGAGTACAGATGTCCAATTGACGTTTTCCAGGTTAATGGATGAAAAGGATTTATTTAGAACGATAGACAAGATAATTATTTGTAATCGGACAGTAATCCAATTTATGTTAAAGGAAGTAGACTATCTCTTTCCTCGAAGTCTAGCAAGTACAAAAGCGTCCATCGTGCCAGTTGAGATTGTGACAGCCAATCCGGAGAAGTTTAAAGTCTTTCCGATTGGCAGTGGTCCCTATAAGTTGACAGTGCATGACGAAAACCTAATTCGACTTGAAGTGAATCAATCCTATTTCTCGGAACGCCCGTGGTTGGATCAAATAGATATCATTAAAACACCAACCCAATATAAGGCTGAAGCGGGCCATCCATTTTTATTAGCTGCGCCTGATGCAACGTGGAGGCAAGTGAAACGCGTAGAAGATGGAGCAAGCTATATCTCATTTAACTGTATAAAAAACGGCCCAATTCGCCAACAAACTATTAGGAGAGCGATTTGTGAGCGACTTCAACCAGCGGCTATACGGAACGAAGCACTGGACAAAGAAATTGTTGCAACGAGCTTTATCTGGAAGCGATCAGAGCAGTGCAAATTGAAAATAATAGTAAGAAGCAATGATTTCACGTATAAAGGTCCTGCTTTGCGGATTGCTGCTCAGCAAATTCGTCCTGGTGCAAATCATTTGAGAGCTGCCAAGTATCTTCAAGGACAGCTGCATACAATGGGCATTGAATCGACAATTGACCTAGTTGAGGCATCACACTTAAGTTCAAGTGAAAATTTGGCGAAATATGACCTTTTTGTTTGCGGGATATTGTTAGGGGAAGATCGACTTTTATCTCTGCTTGCAACGTTACAATCCTCACTTTATACAATCTATCCCACAGTAGATGATCGCACGAAGAAAATAATCGATAAGAAGGTTAGGGAAATTAGATTGTCTCAGGAGGAATCTATTCGTTGGACAAAGTACTTTGAAATTGAGGAAATGCTGAAATCGATACACGCAATATTCTTCTTAAATCATCGATTCCATGCTGTCTATGAACCAGAAGATAGTCCATATGAGGGCATCCAACTAGATAGCAATGGACGAGTGGATTATCGAAAAGTGTGGAGGAGGTGGGATAATAAATATAGGATTTGACTGTAAAATTATTGTTGTAAGCTGATTCGCTTTAAACAATAATCGTATCTTGCTTCCCATTTAACAACCCAATTGACCAGGCACATCAAATGCTAGTGCTGCTTTAACTGATGGCAAGCGCGGACAATGAAATATAAGATGACTGTAAAAAGTGCCCTGTCCTTTATCGAATGCTGTGCTTGTTATTTTTAACGATTTTAGGAGGTTTTCCTATTAACGGAAGCGAATTAGATGAGTAAGGTGAAAATAAAAAGTTGGAGGATATGTTCTTGTTCAAAAATAATTTTTTTTTGATTTGCGCAGTTTTTTTAGCATTAGTAATTGCGGGCTGTAATGACGAAGAGCCAATAAAAGAAGAAGTTATTCAACACAATTGGAGTGAAAGTCCTCTCTTTAAATCAGGAAGTTACACAATGATCGGCGAAGAAGGACGATTGGCATTTATTTACGATGATAGCGAGGTAGTTAGATTTTATCCGGACAAAGTGCAAACGTATATGTGGCACTTTTGGGGAAACGAAGATGAGTTAATTGGTGATTTTAAGGTTTTAGGAACTCACGAAAACAGTGATGAGGAAATAACAGTTGTACCAACAATAGGGAGTTCTTTTCCTAGCCCAAGTAATGGTGCAGATCATCATATCCCAACAAATATGATGCTTCCTAAAAGTGGAATGTGGAAGTTAGATGCTTATATTGGAGATGAAATATTTGGGAGTATTTATTTGAAAGTTCATAAACAATAAAGCCATTAATGAACTAACGAGGCAGTTTAGTATAAGAGTGCTGTTTAACTTTTGTTCAGCAATCAGGCGCAATTCTCAAAATTTGAATTGCGCCATTCCAACAATAGAGCAAATTGGTTTAATATGTAAAAACTTATTGCGATAAAAAAGGGGAGAAACTTTGATTAATGTTGGTAGAATTAAGAACAATTAATGAAGATAATTACGAGGAGTGCTTGAATTTACGTGCATCGGTTACTAATGATGACTTTGTAGATTCTGTAGCGTGGTCTTTAGCGGAGGCGTGGGTGTTTTACGATGCTTCTCGTCCCTTTGCGATTTATGCGGGTGATGTGATGGTGGGCTATGTTCTAATGTATATTGGAGAAAATAACCCTCAAATCATTAATTTCATGATAGATAGCGATTTTCAAGCACAAGGTTATGGTGCGGCTGCTGCTAAGCTTTGTGTTGAATACCTGTGTAAAGAGTGCAGCGCAAGTAAAATTTCTTTACCAGTTGAACGTGAAAATAGCGTAGCTCAAAGATTTTGGAGTAAGGCAGGATTTGAGATGACAGACGACATGGAGAATGGTTATCTCTTTATGCGGTTATACATACCGGAAAACTAAGCTTGAAGTTAAGTGTTGTTTTCAAAAGACATGACATATTTTCTTTTTGAGGTTGCACATATGCTACCGAAAGAGATGGAATGTGTACCTCAATCTGTTTTACGGAGAACCACCTTATAAGGGGAAATTGGCATTTGTTCCCCGGAAACTAAAGGGTTGCAAAGAGTACGATAACGAGGAAGTTGAATATAGTATGCAAAAATCATGTTCATTAGAAAATGAACGATGGGGCATTGACCTACTTTTTTTTCAGCTTTTATCAGCAACTAAAACAATTTTAACCCCAATTGTTTTACAACAAAAAACCACCACCCTATAAAGGGTAGTGGTTGCTCATTTGCTTTTAAAAAGCCGCCTTTGCCGTATAGGTTTCATAGAAAGTTTTAAACCACCACTCCTCAAAGTGGGTGTTCGCAAAAACATTCCTGTATGTCCCGATTGATCATTGAACCGGGCCTGCCATTCCTGTTCTTATATAAACTCCCTTTTACAGCTTAAAGGTTAAAACTTAATGTGTATACGAACAATGCAGCTCATACGTATATAATACGCAACATGCGTTTAAATATCAATGAGAAATTTTTCCTTATTCTACGAGTAGGTCTGTCGATGTTTAGTTTTTGCCCAATATAGGAAGAGTTAGAGGAGAGACATAAAAGGAGTGAGTGAAAATGGATGCAAAAGCGACAGCAAGAAAGATTTTAGATGAAAGTTTAGTCGGGACAATGGCGACCGTCAAAGGAAATAAGCCATTCAGTCGGTATATGACATTTTTCAATGAGGATTTCACTCTGTACACAGCGACATCGAAACAGACGGACAAAGTGGAGGAGTTGGAAGCGAACCCAAACACGCATATTCTCATCGGTTATAACGGAGAAGGCTATGACGATGCATTCCTTGAGATTATGGGCACTGTAAAGATTTCTGACGACGAAAGCTTGAGAGAAAAAGTGTGGAACGAGCATATGAAACCTTGGTTTTCAGGTCCTGATGATCCTGACTTAATTATCTTGAAAGTGACGCCTGAATCGATGCGACTCATGAATAAAAAAGGCCAACCGCCACAAGACATTCAATTTACTTAAGCCAAAAAATCCCTTGCGTAACTAAATGTAAGGGATTTTTTGGTATTCACTTATTTAATTTCCACGTTGCATAATTTAAACCTAACGCAAAGACAACCCATCCGATATAAGGAATCATCAACGTCCCAGCAGTGTTGTCCACTTGATAAAATTCATAGGTCGTCAAGGCAATCGTTGCTAATAAAATTGTCATTTCTATGAGGGCAGTTCCCCGCAATCCCCATTTGAAAAACAGAAAAGACCACAAATAGTTCAACCCTAGTTGAATTTCATATGAGGGAATGCTTGTCGGTTCTTTGTAACCGATCTCCTTTTTTCGTTCAACGCGATATTTTGCCAGCCCCATCATGCCATATAAGGTTGTCCATGCAATCGGAAAGACAGCCGGTGGTGGAGAAAATGAAGGCTTTTCAAGTCTTTTATACTTCTCTTGTGCGTTCCGATTGGCGAGCCAACCCGTAATGGAGCCACCGATGATTGGCAACAATATGCCAACAGCAACCCGTTTACGATCCAAGCGGCCATTCACTTTCAAAAGTTCCATTTTACAACCTCCTCGTACTGTAGAATTCCCTTCTTTTAGATAGACAAACCAGAAGCGCTTTATTTCCGAAATAATAAAAATAGTACTGATTCCTATGTTGGTACGGTATACTAATACAAAATTCAGTGGTTCACTGGGAATGAAGTGAGTGATTAGATGAAACAACGTGAACAATGGACGTCCAAAATTGGATTCATATTAGCGGCAGCGGGAAGTGCCATCGGACTTGGCGCAATATGGAAGTTTCCGTATATGGCTGGAATGAATGGCGGAAGTGTATTTGTGTTACTATTTATTTTTTGTACATTAGCAATTGGATTGCCGATCTTACTTGCTGAATTTGTCATTGGAAGAAGAGGGCAAAGTGATGCGGTCACTTCACTATCAAAGCTTGCTCCGAAAAGTAAATGGCATTGGATTGGTTGGATGGGACTAGGTTCTTCCTTTATCCTGTTGTCTTTTTATAGTGTTGTCGGCGGTTGGATTCTTTCGTATTTAGGCAGGGCATTGTTGTTTAAGCTGGATTTGACGAATTACAGTAACCTTTTTAATACGATTATTGCCAATCCAGTTGAAGTGCTCATCGCACAAGCGGTCTTCATGATGTTGACAATTTGGATCGTCCAAAGTGGCATAAAAGGTGGGATAGAACGTGCTAGCAGCTGGATGATGCCGTTATTGTTCATATTTTTCATCGTCTTAGCGATTCGATCATTGACGCTTGAAGGGGCAATGGAAGGAGTTCGTTTTCTTTTTGTACCTGATTGGTCCTATTTAAATGGAAAGACATTACTAATGGCACTCGGTCAAGCCTTCTTTTCTTTGAGTGTAGGGGTAACTGCAATGATGACGTATGCATCTTATTTATCAAAAGAAGAACGACTTGGCCAATCTGCTTTTAATGTATCCATCCTTAACATTGTTATTTCGTTATTAGCAGGAATTGTCATTTTTCCTGCAGTGTTTGCACTCGGACAATCACCGGCAGAAGGCCCTGGACTTATTTTCGTCATATTGCCAGCAATATTCAATGAAATTCCTTTTGGGGCATTTTTTATGATTATCTTTTTTGTATTAATGCTTTTTGCCACGTTAACGTCTTCGATTTCTATGTTGGAAATTGTCGTGTCGACTGGTATTCGTAGCAAATACAACCGTAGAAAACAAGCAGCTTGGTTGTTTGGAATTCTTATTTTTATCGTCGGCATTCCAAGCGCTTTATCATTTGGTCTGTTGGCTGATATTCAATTACCAGGCGGAACGTTCTTTGATTTTGCGGATATGTTGACAAGTCGCTTCGGTTTGCCAATTGGTGCACTTCTCATTTCTATTTTTGCTGGACACGTGTTAACTTCGGCACAAACGAAAGATGAATTGCGTATGCATCCTTTCTTGCATAGCGCATGGAAGTTCATCGTGCGATTCATCGCACCTGCTGCGATTGTGATAATTTTTATCGCTGCATTCTTTTAAACGAAAGCCGCTTACAAATCAGGTAAGCGGCTTTCTTATGCATCTAGTATGTCGGTGTTTCATGGAAATGCAATGGAGAGAAATCGATGTGTTGATTAAGCTATTTACAAAGCTTAACAAAAAACTCCTTGCGTATATAAGCATATAATTATACGATGTTAATGAGGAGGGGGAGAGAACGATGGATAGGGGAGAAGTCATTGAGTTTCAACGTGCTTCACAATTGTTGAAGTTATTGGGAGATAAAACCCGGTTAACCATGATGAAATTACTTCAAACACATGATTGCTGTGTGTGTGAATTTGTAGCAATTTTTAACATGAGTCAGCCGGCAGTTAGTCAACACTTGCGTAAGTTGAGAGATATTGAATTGGTAAAGGAAGAACGAAAAGGGCAGTGGATTTTTTACTCCATTAATACAGAGCATGAAGATTATCCTTTCATTCAGAGTATCCTTGCTTATCTGCCCGAACAGGATGAATCGATAGCAGCGCTAGAAACACAAGGATTACGCATTATATGCGAGTAGGGAGGAAATAAAGTTTGTATCCAGTTATTATGGCTTCATTGATTTTTATTGTTACGTTAGTTTTTGTTATTTGGCAGCCTAAAAATCTTTCGATTGGTTGGTCTGCCTGTATAGGAGCCGTTGTTGCGCTATTGTTTGGTGTTGTCGATATTGGGGATGTCATTGATGTAACAGGGATTGTTTGGAATGCAACGCTTGCTTTTATTGCTATCATCATTATTTCATTGATTTTGGATGAAATCGGATTTTTTGAATGGTCTGCTTTACATATGGCGCGTATTGCCAAAGGGAGCGGCTTACGGATGTTTGTCTATGTCAGCATTTTGGGTGCAATTGTTGCTGCATTGTTTGCGAATGATGGTGCAGCATTAATACTGACACCAATTGTATTAGCGATGGTGCGTAACTTGAAATTTAGCGAGAAAATGATTTTTCCTTTTATTATCGCTAGTGGTTTTATTGCCGATACGACGTCTCTACCACTTGTTGTTAGTAACTTAGTCAATATCGTCTCAGCAGACTTCTTCGGTATTGGATTTGTGGAATATGCATCTCGAATGATTGTGCCTAATCTATTTTCGTTAGTTGCAAGTATTATTGTCCTCTATTTGTTTTTCAGAAAAAGTATTCCTGGAAACTATGACATGGCGCAGTTGAAACGACCGAAAGAAGCGATTAAGGATGCAAAGATGTTTCGTCTGTCTTGGTATGTCTTAGGTGTGCTACTTGTTGGCTACTTCTCAAGTGAATTTATCGGTATACCGGTATCCTTCATCGCGGGGATTGTTGCGATTTTCTTCTTACTTATGGCAAAAAGAAGCTCGGCAGTCCAGACTACACAAGTGTTGAAAGGTGCACCTTGGGCCATTGTCTTTTTCTCGATTGGAATGTATGTCGTGGTGTACGGATTAAAAAATGCAGGATTGACGACGGTTTTGGCGGATGTACTACAACTTGCAGCCGATCAAGGATTATTTAGTGCGACGATTGCGATGGGCTTCATTGCTGCATTTTTGTCATCCATTATGAATAATATGCCGACTGTTATGATTGACGCATTGGCAATTGCGGAAACAACAACGACAGGACCCATTCGGGAAGCGCTAATTTATGCCAATGTCATTGGTTCTGATCTGGGGCCAAAAATTACGCCAATTGGCTCACTTGCAACCTTGCTCTGGTTGCATGTACTAGCGCAAAAAGGCGTTAAAATTAGCTGGGGGACGTATTTCAAAGTTGGCATCATCTTGACGATTCCAACATTATTGATCACGCTCGTTGGACTGTATCTATGGCTACTCATTATCTAATGGAAAGGGTGGAATGGAATGGCGAAAAAAAGCTTGTATTTTCTATGCACAGGTAACTCATGCCGAAGCCAGATGGCAGAAGGGTGGGGGAGAAAGTATTTAGGTGACGAATGGGATGTCTATAGTGCAGGCATTGAGGCACATGGAGTGAATCCGAACGCGGTGAAAGCAATGAGTGAAGTCGGGATTGACATAACCAACCAAACATCGGATATCATTGATCCGCAAATTTTAAACAATGCTACTTTAATTATCACATTATGTGGGGATGCTGCGGACAAATGTCCATTAACACCTCCACATGTCGAACGGTTACATTGGGGATTCGATGATCCTGCAAAAGCTGAAGGAACCGATGAAGAGAAATGGGCTTTCTTTCAACGTGTAAGGGATGAGATTGGAAGTAAAATTAATAATTATTTTAATGATATGTATTAAGGCGAGTCTGCTTGTGGGTCATTGGATTTATTCAATGTTCCACAATTTTTTTTGTGTAGAAAATTCGAGAGATAAAGATGACCTGTTTTGTTTTCGATTAACAAATGAATGGTTTGGAAAAGATAGAAGTATGTTATGAGTAAAATGAATGACACCAATAGGAGGGGATGACTTGAAAGAACTTCAAAAACTGATAGCGATAAAGGCAAGTTTAAATATGCGATTTGTTGAGCGAGAAAAAGAAATTGAGGGGATGTTAATTTCTCTACTGGCTCGTCAGCATATGTTGTTGATTGGTCCGGCGGGTACAGCAAAATCTGCAATGATAGATGAGCTGATGAAAAGTATTGAAGGGGCAACATTGTTTCAATGGCAATTGACGAAATTTAGTACCCCTGAGGAATTATTTGGCCCATTATCATTAAAAGATTTGGAAATTGGTCTATATAAACGCAATACGAGCAAGAAAATGCCGGAAGCGAATGTTGCTTTTCTAGATGAATTGTTCAAGGCTAATAGTGCGGTCTTGAACAGTTTACTTACTTTGATGAACGAAAGGCTTTTCTACAATGGAGATCAACCCATGAAAGTCCCTCTATTCTCTGTCATTGGTGCATCGAATGAATACCCTGAAGAGGGAGAAGGGTTAGATGCTCTTTTTGATCGGTTTCTATTGCGCTATGAGGTGGATTACATAAAAGAGCAAACCAATTTCCTTGCAATGATGAAACAAGATGAGCAACTGAAAGAAGTACCAACGATAACACTAGAGGAGTTGCATGATTACCAAGAGCTTACGGAGAAAGTAATTATCCATAATGATATTTATGAAGCGCTTGTAAAAATACGACAAGAACTAAGCGATGAAGGCATTCGGCCGTCAGATCGTCGTTTTAAAAAATCATTACGGATTTTACAAGCAAAAGCGTTGTTGGAGCAAAGAGGCGTCGTGCATACGGATGACCTTGTCATTTTGGAAAATGTTTTATGGAAAACGCACGATCAAAAAGAGGCCACTTCTCTTATTGTTCGTAGACACGCTGAAGATGCTGTCATTCGGAAGTTGGATAGTATTCAAGCAGAAGCAGTTGAATTGTTTACAATTGTACTTCAACAACATTGTGTGGACGCAGGAGTGGAAGCATCTCAGAAATTAAAAGCGCTACTGGCAGATTTGATGAAGTTAAAAGAAACGCACCATACTCGTGAAGAAGCAATTGAACAACTTTTATCTAAAGTACAATTGATGCACGAAGAAGTACTAACGTTTTTGTTGGAACCGCTCTATTTTGATGCTTCAGCAAAGGTGAGAGAATTTAAACAAAATATGTCGTCAATGAACTACAAATTGTAAGGAGAGTCTTGCGTGAATGGACAACCTGTCAGTCGTCAACACCGATGCATTTGACCGTAGACGTTTTCAAGAGATTTTTAATATGTCTAATCGTCTTTACCAACTCGAACAAGAAACGGACTATCCATTGTTTAGAGCATTACTCGGTGATGTGTGGGCGTGTTTGTATAAAATGAAACCTGAGATTAGAAAGGGGGAAATTGATAGTCAATTACAGCTAAATTTGCACTTCATCCAGCAAATAATGGCGCATGAACAGTTTGTGTCATTTCGGCGTGTCACTAGACTGGATGATTTTGTTTCTGCAATCGGTGCAATAAAATTTGGAGAGATGATTAATCGCTGGCTTACGGAGTTAAGGGATGCAGATAAAGACTTCGATCGTATGTTTGAACCTAATAATTCACGTTGTGAGTGGGAGAGGTTGGATGATCGAGAGTTGCAAAGAATAGAAGTAGCAGTTGACCGTTCTGTCGATGAAAATAGTCATCGCTTTAACGACATGATTGCGGCAGTCATGCAAGAATCGAAGTGGCTAAAATTCCAACTGCAATCATTGTTGGGTGGCTTAAAGTCGGGTGATGGGGAAGCGTCATTGAAGAAAGTCCCTTTACGTCACCAGTTCATGATAGCGGATAAAATGTTGGAGAATAAACAGTTAAAGGAGATTGCTGAGTGGGCCGGCCGGTTCAAACAAATTGCTCGGACAAAACAACGAACTACAACGCTTGAATCTGTTGAAAAAAACGGCGTGACAATCGGCAACGCAATAGATGCGTTAGTACCGATCGAATACAGTTATTATTCACACCCGTTAACAAAAACGGATTTTTTGCGCCGGTTAGCCGAAGGACAAACGTTGCAATATGAACAACAAGGTAGGGAAGTGTTAGGGAGAGGTCCGATTGTGCTCTGCTTAGACCAATCTGACAGTATGAGTGGTCTTGACGCACCTTCGAAAGGATTCAGTTTAGCACTTTTGGCGATTGCAAAGCAGCAACGTCGTGATTTCTGTATCTTGTTATTTTCAACTACGACACGCATGTTCATCTATAAAAAGGGAAAAGTGAAGTTTCCTGAAATGGTGAAGTTGACGAAAACCTATTTAGGGGGAGGAACAAATTTTTCGTGCGTACTCGAAGAAGCGGTGACTGTCATGAAAGAAAGCCGATTTCGAGCAGCAGATCTAATTTTGGTAACGGACGGAGAGGACGAAGTGAGCGAATCCTTTTTAACTTCGTTCCGACAGGCAAAAGAGGAGAAAGGCTTCCAAGTGCTATCACTCGTTCTTGGCCAAGCTTGTGAGAGCGTGAAGAACTTTTCTGACAGGGTTGTGCAGATTACAGATTACAACGATGAAGGGGCTTTTATTGCTTTTGAGGTTTGATGTTCTATTGTTTAAGAAAAGTTTTATACTATTGCGTAGCATAGTAAACAGCTTGGTTTACGAATAAATTAAAAAAACTTCGGCTCTCTTTCTTATTCTTCAAGCCCCAGTTTTTCAACAATGTCCCGCAATGCTACTGTATATTCGCCCATTAGTTCGGGGTTATCTTCGTCTTCAACGCCGTTGGTGAACTTCGAAGCGGCGACCGACAATCGTTCGAAATCTTCGATCATCCCTGCTTCCGTGATTTCATTGTGAAAGTATCCGACATATATATTGGTTGCACTTGTCAAAGTATCCGTTGCGGCGTTTTGTGTTTCCTTTCTTTGTTCTCATGGTAAACTTTAATGGATTTAACACACTAATTTGTATACTAACATGTATACAACAATTTGAAGATACTGCATAAATTTATGTGGTGTTGTTAAACCAACGCTAAAACTGAGGTAGTTTGTTTAATCGAGCATATTTTATTGTGGATAAATGGAAAATTTGTGTTAAAGTGTTTGTAGAATGAATGATTTTGGTAAACGAACGGGAATGATTGTTTAACATTGGTATTTAGAATATGGGAGTAATGGAGGGGACACTTTATGGTTGGTAAAATTATTGTACGATATTTGTTTTCTATATTCCTGATTTTTATTATTTTTGGTTGTAAAAACAAATCTGAAGAAGAAAACTTTGTAACTGAAAAAATTGAGGCATCAAATTTTGTTCTTGAAATAACATCCCCTTCTGTTATTAAGAATGGGCAAATGCTTAAGGTAGAGGGAAAATTAACATATGTAGGTGATGTACCAATTGAATTATCCCATGGTGAACCTATTATTCGTTTTTCTTTTACTGGATCGGATGAACATGTTTATACTGATGGTGGATTTATAACAAAGATACAGACAGGGCAAACTATTAAAGTAGAAGAGGAGTTTAAAGTTACAAAGGCTGGAAAGCAAAGTTTAAAAGCAAGAACAACATTAATTCTGGTAGACGGAAAGCCAATAAAAGGAATAGGTAACGAAGAATACATAAAAAATGAAACGAATGAAGAATTAATAGAACTCGGAAACAGCAAGATTACTTCAGCACCTCTTATAATTAATGTTAAATAGGTTTTACTTCAATTAATAATTCTTATTCAACTAATATTGTATCCTCAAAATGAAAATATTTATTATATTAATTGAATGAATTTCATAATTCTAAACCCTTTGTGTAATGAGTAACATTAAATCTTTTTATTACCATTTTTTGTATAAGTCCTCAGCGGAGGACTTAAACTCTCCCCTTCAATGTGCTAAATTATTGGCGTAATGCAAGGGAGGAGTATTTTTATTTGCATTTCTCACGATTTTGGCTTGGATTTGAGAGAGCGTGAAGCACGGAGAACAAAAATGCGGACATTCGATAAAAAACCATAAAAAAACAGCCCCTAGGCATCCGGCCTAATAGGACTGTTTCGGAGAAGTATTGTTGTTCCGACAATACTTCCGAGGGTTTGGCACCCAATGATTCCGACTGGGCTCGAACCAGCGACCTCTACCCTGTCAAGGTAGCGCTCTCCCAGCTGAGCTACGGAATCGGGAGATAGTTGTTTACTGCACAAGTTATATTATAGCGCGTTTGAGTTTAAAGTCAACACTATTTTTAAAAGTTTTTTCTTGGACCGTAAAAAGGTAATATAGATGGAAGAGGGAGGTGGGACGTATCGATAGTTCTATTAAGTTACCTTTTCGATATGATTATGATCGTGCGCTTGAACGGTTAGCATCCGATCCAGTGCATTCGATAAATTTGGCAACACGTGAAGTACGAATTCCAATGGAGGAAGGGAATATTGTACGTCTTGTTGGTACGGGTACTACGGTGAGTCCATCGTTTATTTTGCAAAATGTGCTGAATGAAGACCAAATTGAATGGGTGAAGCGTCGTTTTCATTTTCATCAGTCGCTCGATCAAATAAATCATCATTTTATGCAAACGGATTTGGAGCAA
This sequence comes from Sporosarcina sp. OR05, assembly GCF_041414805.1. NCBI lineage: Bacteria > Bacillati > Bacillota > Bacilli > Caryophanales > Caryophanaceae > Sporosarcina > Sporosarcina sp. OR05. Next base: position 124,122 of record NZ_JANKJL010000002.1, read on the forward strand.
TTATTTATCGAGCATGCGGGTACACCGCTCGTTCGAAACTTTTCTTTGTATGGTACACTCATGCAAAACATCATCCACCAACAATTAAATCTAGCTTTTTCCCACACATTGACGATGCGATTCGTTCAAGCGTTTGGCTCAAAGCAAGAGGGCGTTTGGCGGTATCCAAAACCTGAAGTTGTTGCTCGTCTGCAAGTGGATGATTTGAGAACCCTGCAATTCAGTGCGCGTAAAGCAGAATATGTCATCGGTTTGTCGCAAGCAATTGCCGATGGACGACTAGATCTGAATAAGTTTGAGACGATGGAAGATGAAGAGGTCATACGTGAGTTGGTTGCCTATCGAGGTGTTGGTGCGTGGACAGCTCAAAATTTTCTCTTGTTCGGGTTAGGTAGACCGAATTTGTTCCCGATCGCAGATGTCGGTTTGCAGAATGCTTTGAAGAAAGTGTGGAATCTTACGCGTAAACCGACTGCAGATGAAATTGCAGAGCATTTTCCGAGGTGGTCTCCGTATTTAAGTTACGCTGCGCTGTATTTATGGAGAAGTATCGAATAAAAAAGCTTCCCATTTTCAAGTGGAAAGCTTTCTGGCATGTATTTATTGTGTAGGGTCTTCGTTTGTTTGTTGATCCATTTCACCAAAGTAGAGGAAAGTTTCATCATTTAGGTCTGAGATGCGCTCCTTGTTGAGTCCTAATGAAAGATTTCCTTCAAAAATTGTTTCCCACCAAGTTTCTGTTGTTGTCATGTTCATTTCCTCCATTCGTTTTTCGTTGTCATTGTTGGTATGTGCTATTTCTTTACCCGAGAAAGTGAGTAGTTTAAACTGAATACATGAAAAAAGATCCTAAGGCCTATGTGTTGATTGTTGTGTGATTTATCTTTTCTTTCCTTTTTCGACGTATTTTTTCCTTGATTTCACGTGGAATGATGACAAGATTTCGATGATTTACGTATACCTATTATATGTTGTCGTATATTGAACCAAACTGCGTAATTGGTCGGAATTTGATGGTTAGTAAAAACAGTGCTTTTGCTATATTGACTTTTTTGAAGGGAGATTGATTTTGTGACTGTAAAGAAAAATATGGAGTCAATGATTACGTATCAACAGAATTTTTATGCGACAGGTGCAACTAAAAGCGTTGCGTTCCGATTGGACATGTTACATCGTTTGAGAGAAGCGGTTCGTGCCAATGAGAAGAAAATTCAAGAAGCCTTATTAAAGGATTTAGGGAAAAGTTCTTTTGAGGCCTATGTGACGGAAGTCGGTTTTGTTTTGTCGAGTATTACGCATATGATGAAACATCTGGAAGAATGGATGAAACCCGAACAAGTGAAGACGCCCGTTCATTTGCAACCGGCTAAAAGTTTTGTTGTACGGGAGCCATATGGTTCTGTCTTGATTATCGGACCGTTCAATTATCCGTTTCAATTGGTCATGGATCCTTTAGTTGGGGCGATTGCAGCAGGGAATTGCGCGATTATCAAACCTTCTGAAGATGCTCCGCACACGGCTGCGGTTGTACGTGATCTTGTGACAGCTACCTATCCACCTGATTTCGTGCGAGTTGTTGAAGGTGGTGTGGAAGAGACGTCGGCGCTCATACATGCTCCGTTCGATTACATATTTTTTACAGGGAGTGCAACTGTCGGGAAAATTGTTATGAAGGCTGCAGCAGAGAGGCTGACACCTATCACGCTTGAACTTGGTGGGAAAAGTCCTGCAATCGTCGATCAGACCGCCAATATACGAGCGGCCGCTGAACGGATTGTCTGGGGGAAATTTGTAAATAATGGGCAGACATGTGTAGCGCCAGACTTTGTACTTGTCCACGAAAGTGTCAAAGAACATCTTATGAAAGAAATGAAAAATACAATTCGTGATTTTTATGGGAAAGATAGCGCAAAAAGCCCGGATTACGGACGGATTATTAATGAAAAACACTTTGATCGATTAGTGCAGCTGTTGGAAAGAGAGAAAGGACAAATCCTTGTTGGTGGACAAGTAGACCGTCAAGAACTCTATATTAGCCCAACTCTTTTGGATGGGGTGGCGTGGGATAGCCCGTCAATGGAAGAGGAGATTTTCGGTCCAATCCTTCCGATTATCACTTATAAACATTTGGGAGAAGTTATACACCGGTTGCGTCAAATGCCAAAATCGTTGGCGGGGTACCTGTTTTCCGAAAATGATAAAGCACAAGAATACTTTTTAGCGAACCTCTCTTTTGGTGGAGGGTGCATTAACGATACAATTTCGCATGTGGCCAATATCCACTTGCCGTTTGGTGGGGTCGGGGCTTCGGGTATGAACGCTTATCACGGTCAAGCGAGCTTTGAATTGTTTTCGCATAAGAAATCAATTATGAAAAGAAACTCGAAAATTCCTGTCCGTATAGGTTTCCCCCCGTATGGCAATAAGCTGTCGGTCATTAAAAAGATTCTTAAATAATTGAGATGCGTTAAAGGCATCGCCAAATCATTTAAAAACCGCATGAACCCTGATTCATGCGGCTTTATGAGTTTATCTGGTAGTCGTATACGTGTAATCTTGTTTAGAAAATGAACTGATTGGCAACGTAATGGTTATTTCAGCCCCTTGTTTCGCCCGTTCATTTATCTCGATTGTGCCGTCATGATCGAGAATAATTTTTTTGGAAATGACGAGTCCGAGACCAGCGGCGCCGTCTTTGGTTGTAAAGAATGGCGTAAATAATTGATCAAGTGTCTCTTGATGGAACCCAGAGCCAGTATCTCTTATTGTTATCGTCAGGATGTCATTTAAGATGGTATTAGTAAACGAGATGCTTCCTTTGTTAGGGTTTGCATCAATTGCGTTTCTAATCAAATTAATGAATACTTGCTTAAGGCTTTCTTCATTACCAATAACAGTTGTTTGGTATTCCGCTAGATAAATATCGCAACCAATGTCTTTTGCAATCAGTTCATGTTCGAGATGTGAAATGACTTCCATGATTAAATGTTCAACATCTATTTGCTTCCGTTCTTTAATATTCGGTTTCGATAATATTAAAAACTCATTAGCGATCAAATTGATTCGTTTAATTTCATTTTCCATAATCTCGCTAAAGGCACGATAAGGATTCGCTGGGTCATTGTTCATCATCTGAACAAAACCGTTTATAGACGTCATTGGGTTGCGGACTTCATGGGCGACAGATGCGGCCATTTCACCAATGGCATTCAGCTTGATGGCTTCCATTTTGATGCGCTCGACTTGTATCCGTTCTGTCATATCACGAACGATGACCGAAATAGCAATGACGTTATTGTTTTTGTCCTTAATGGGTGCAAGCGTTGTCGCTGCCTCGAACATTGTGCCATCTTTACGAATCTCTTTTGTACGTAAGTTTTTGAAATGCCTGCCTTCTAATAGTAATTGGATCCGCTCAGTTACATTATCTTCATCAGATGGATGGTACAAAGTAATCCGCTTTCCTATACAATCTTCTTTCTTCCACAAATACAACTCTTCAAATGCAGGATTGACAGCTAGTATTTTCATGTCAATCGCAAAAACAGCGATGGCGTCTTGTGCGTACTCGAAAAACAAATCCAAGTAACCTGAGGTGGATGTGGATTCAGGAAGTTGATCTTTAAATAATATTGAAAGCTCTGTTGACCGTACTTTGAATGTAAAAAGAAGAAGGACAAGCATTCCGATGATGACGGTTGTGAAAATGAGTAAAGAGGCATTGTTCATCGGTTGTACGGTAAGCTGCACATACCTAACTATAACAATACATTCAATAGTTGTAATGAGGAGAAGCGACATTGATAATACGGTATGTTTAAAGAGCACAGCTAAAATAATGGGTAAAAGTAAAAAATAGATGAAAATTAATTTATGCTCAATAAGAAATAATGAAATTAAGTAGAAATGGCTCGTACTAATCATGATCGGTATGAGAAAGGTCAGCATAAAATTGCGAGAAAGCATATAGTGCAAGCAACCTGTTATAACAGCGCCTACTGCAATGATAGAGAGGTATTCATAATGTTTTACTGATATAATAAAGAGTAGTTGTGCTAAAACAATGAAACTAAAAAAGAGTAGTAAATACTTAGTTTGTGTGAGGATGAATTGATCGGTTTTCATTGATGCACCTCTCTTAGAAGTAGTATTATATGTATCATACATGATTTATCGAGGAATGAAAACAGAAGTTTCAGAAATAGAAAAGAGGTTGAGTGTATATGAAGCGTTTTAATGAAAAACGTACGGTTAAGTTATTGGAAAAGTTAGTGAAGACACCAAGTCCATCTGGTTTTACGGACAAAGTGATGCAAGTAATCCGTGAAGAGTTAACGAGCATTAAAGTACCGTTTGTGCAAACAAATAAAGGCGCGATTATTGCAACTGTCAAAGGGAAAGATGATACGCGTCATCGATTGTTGACGGCACACGTGGATACACTAGGAGCAATGGTCAAAGAAGTGAAAAGCGATGGCAGGTTAAAACTTGCTATGGTCGGCGGTTTTAACTGGAATGCGGTTGAAGGAGAATATTGTCGTATACATACTGCTGGTAAAGAAGTGAGAGGAACCATTTTAATGCACCAGACGACCGTTCATGTGTATCGCAATGCAGGAACTGCCGAGAGAAGTGCGGAAAACATTGAAGTACGTATAGACGAAAAAGTAAAAAATGCTGCAGATACAAGAGCGCTAGGGATTGAAGTAGGCGATTTTGTTTCGTTTGATGCGCGCTTTGAAACGACTGAAAGTGGGTTTATTAAATCAAGGCATTTGGATGATAAAGCGAGTACAGCTTTGTTGCTGGATTTACTTTGGACAATAAAGGAAGAGAACGTGGAATTGCCGCATACAACGCATTTCTATATTTCGAACAATGAGGAAATTGGTTACGGCGGAAATTCTAATATTCCTCAACAAACAGTAGAATATATAGCCGTTGATATGGGTGCGATTGGTGATGGCCAATCATCTGATGAGTTCACGGTTTCCATTTGTGCAAAGGACTCTAGTGGTCCTTACCATTACGGCTTGACGCGGCATTTGACAGCTCTTTGTGAAAAAGAGAATGTGCCGTTTAAATTAGACATTTACCCATACTATGGTTCGGATGCATCTGCTGCTATTCGGGCAGGCTTTGACGTGAAGCATGCTTTGTTTGGTCCGGGAATTGAATCGTCTCATGCGTTAGAGCGGACACATGTTGATTCATTACGTGCAACGGCACAGTTGTTATATGCTTATGTGAATTCAGATATGATGGATTGAAGGAGAGTCTTGTGATGAATTGTAATGAATTATTTGACGTGTTGCCAATTAAAACAATAGAAGGGATATTACCAGAACAGGTTACTGATCTTGCGGTAAATTCTCGTTCCGTTAATGCGGGAGGGGCATTCGTTTGTATTAAAGGGTTTACAGTCGACGGACATATGTATGCACAAAATGCAGTAGAAGCGGGTGCTCGTGTCATTGTCGCGTCGGACCGGATCGACGTAGATACGGAACGAGTGGCGGTTGTCTATGTTGACGATACAATGCGAGCGATTTCATTACTGGCTCCTCGGTTTTATCGTTATCCGTCGAAAGAAATGACGATGATTGGTGTGACAGGAACGAACGGGAAGACAAGTGTCAGCAATATGATGCATGCGATTTTGCGTCATATTGGCGAAAAGTCTGCAGTGACCGGGACAATCGGGTTTAACTTGGATGGTGTGTTGTTTGAAACTGAAAATACGACGAATGATGTATTGACAACTCAACAGCTAATTCGACAAGCGGCGAATGCAAATTGTTCGACGATGACGATGGAAGTATCGTCACATGGTCTGTTGGAAGGAAGGCTGGCAGGTACGGAGTTTGACATTGCTGTCTTTACGAATTTATCGCATGATCATTTGGATTTCCATGGCAGTATGGATAATTACGGCCATGCAAAAGGTCTTTTGTTTGCGCAACTCGGACAAGACTTGGAGAAAAAGAAGTTTGGTATTGTCAACTGTGATGACCTTTGGGGAGAGCGTATGAAAAAGATGACCGCATTCCCTGTCTTGACGTATGGAATTCATCAGTCTGCCGATTTTCGTGCGTCAGACATCGTTTTAAGTGATAAAGGGACTTCTTTCCATTTGGATTCACCTGAAGGCAGATTTGATGTATCAATGGCACTCATTGGCGAGTTTAATGTTTACAACGCCCTTGCTGTCATTGCTGCGTTATATGCGAAAGGAATTCAAATGGAGTCGATAATTGAAGGTCTAGCTGTTATTCCGGCTGCAAAAGGACGAATGGAGAAAGTAGAGACGGATTTACCGCTCACAATTTATGTCGATTATGCGCATTCGCCGGATGCAATCGAAAAAGCGATTCAAGCTGTATTACCGTATAAAGGTACTGAAAGAAAATTAATTTTTGTCATCGGTACAGGTGGCAATCGGGACAGGTTGAAACGTCCATTTATGGCAGAAAAGGCTTCGATTGCGGACTACGTCATTTTGACGACAGATGATCCGAGAGACGAGCCATATACGTCAATTCTTTCAGAGCTTGAAGTGGGCATGCAACATGACCAGTACGCGTGTATTGGAGACCGTGAGGAAGCGGTTCGGCATGCAGTTGCAGTTGCTAATGAAGGAGACATCATTATTTTCGCTGGTAAAGGTCACGAGGATTTCCAAATTATCGGGAAGGAAAAATTTCCGCATTCAGATGCAATGATTGCGCTTGAAGAAGCAGAGAAGAAGTTTGGTCATCAAGTTCGTGAGCAATAATAGTGAGAAGGGCTGTCTGTTTAGGCAGCTCTTTCATTTTGATTAATTCTGAAGAAAAAAATGTTGAAAATGGATTGCAATCTGTCTATGCTTAAAAAAGCGGAAAAGAAGGAGTTATTTATATGCAAAAATCGATACATGATGAAATTTTATCCCGGCGGACATTTGCGATTATCTCGCATCCAGATGCCGGGAAAACGACGATGACTGAAAAACTGCTTTACTTCGGTGGAGCTATTCGTGATGCGGGGACTGTAAAAGGGAAGAAAACTGGTAAATATGCCACTTCTGACTGGATGGAAATTGAAAAACAACGGGGAATTTCGGTAACGTCTTCTGTTTTACAATTTGACTATGATGGTAAACGAGTAAATATTTTGGATACCCCTGGCCATGAAGATTTCAGTGAAGACACGTACCGTACATTAATGGCGGTAGATGCAGCTGTCATGATGGTCGATTCGGCAAAAGGGATCGAGCCACAGACGATCAAATTGTTTAAAGTTTGTCGGATGAGAGGCATTCCGATCTTTACGTTCATGAACAAAATGGACCGACAAGGGAAAGAGCCGTTGGAATTGATGGAAGAGCTTGAAGAAGTGTTAGGAATCGAGTCATACGCAATGAATTACCCTATTGGGATGGGGAAAGAATTTATTGGCGTGTACGATCGTTACAATCAACGAATTGAGCAAGCGCGTGTTGAAGGGGAAAGTCATTTTCTTCCGTTAAATGAAGACGGTGAGCTTGCGGTTGAACATCCGATGACAGAGACGTCCTATTACAAGCAAGCGCTTGAAGACGTTTTACTGTTGAATGAAGCAGGGAACGAGTTCGATACTGAACGTGTTGCAAAAGGTGAATTAACACCTGTATTTTTCGGCAGCGCGCTGACGAACTTCGGGGTGCAAACATTTTTGGAAACGTTCTTAAAATTTGCGCCTTCACCACAACCGAGAATGACGAAAGATGAACAGGCAGTGGATCCAAAGGCTGAAGAGTTTTCAGGCTTTATCTTCAAAATCCAGGCGAATATGAACCCCGCACACAGAGATCGAATCGCGTTTGTCCGGATTGTTTCAGGCAGTTTTGAAAGAGGCATGTCCGTCACCATTCCGCGTATTTCAAAGACGGTTAAGTTGACGCAAACGACGCAATTTCTCGCGGATGACCGTGAAACGGTGAATGAAGCGGTTGCAGGTGACATTATCGGCTTATATGATACAGGGAACTATCAAATTGGCGATACAGTAGTTGGTGGAAAGTCCAACTTCCAATTTGAAGCATTGCCACAGTTTACGCCTGAACTATTTGTTCGTGTGACGGCCAAAAACGTTATGAAATCAAAGCATTTCCATAAAGGGATTCTTCAGCTTGTGCAAGAAGGGGCTATTCAATATTACAAGACGCTGCATACCGAAGAAGTGCTGTTAGGCGCAGTCGGTCAACTACAGTTTGAAGTGTTCGAACATCGTATGAAGAACGAATATAACGTTGAAGTGCATATGGAACATATTGGTTCGAAGGTGGCACGTTGGATTGAGAATGAAAGTGACGTGAAAGATTCGATGACAGGACAACGGTCGATGCTCGTGAAAGATCGATACGACAACCTCGTCTTTTTGTTCGAGAATGATTTTGCACTCCGCTGGTTCGGTGATAAGTATCCAGATATTCGATTGTACAATTTGTTATAAGGATTAGGTTTGGCTGGATAGACTTGAAATGAGTCTATTCGGCTTTTTTGGTTGAGGGGAGAATGCTGCGTTTTGCGGGGTTATGCGGCGAATGGGGAGGAGAATACGGCGTTTTGCGGATTTATGCGGCGAACGGGGGAAGAATGCTGCGTTCTGGGAATATATGCGGCGAACGGGAAAAATATGCCGCGTTCAGATGGGTTGCTTTGTTTAGAGGAAAGACATTCGCCGCCGAAGGTAAAGTTAGTTTACATATTTGGCTAGCATAATTGTTCCGTGGATAGCTTGAAGTGTTAGTAAGTAGCAGACGCGCTAAAATGGGTTTTGACAAATTAGGGTTTTATGTTTTGGGATGGGGAATTTTTGTTTAGTGGATTTTTTGCGGCGAAGTGGGTGGAGAATGCGGCGTTTTGCGGAGTTATGCCGCGAATGGGGGAAGAATGCTGCGTTCCGTGAATATATGCGGCTTAAGGGGAAAATATGCCGCGTTCAGATGGATTGCTTTGTTTAGAGGAAAGACATTCGCCAAAGTTAAAGTTAGTTTACATATTTGTCCAGCATAATTGTTCCGTGGATAGCTTGAAGTGTTAGTAAGTAGCAGACGCGCTAAAATGGGTTTTGACAAACTAGGCTTTTATGTTTTAGGTATGGGGAATTTTTGTTTAGTGGATTTTTTGCGGCGAAGTGGGAGGAGAATGCGGCGTTTTGCGGGGTTATGCGGCGAACTGGGGGAAGAATGCTGCGTTCTGGGAATTTATGCGGCGAACGAGGGAAGAATGCGGCGTTCTAGGAATTTATGCTGCGAACGGGGAAAGAATAGGCTGCGTTCTCGGAAGATATGTGGTGAGTGACTTGTTTAAAGTTTGTTTGGTTAGGGGATGTGTGACAGAGTGATGGAATTTTTAGAAGAGAGTTGGGGGATGGTGAGAGTTCGTGTTTGATGTTCATAACTACATTCAATATGATGGATATAGTGATGTGGTGATGTAGAAAGGAATGGGCGCATGAAGATCAGTAATTTTGCAATAAAGAGACCGGTCTTTACGATTGTGACGATGTTTCTTGTCATTATTCTTGGAGCGGTATCTTTTTTAAAGATTCCAGTGACATTAATTCCGGAATTAAATCCTCCTGTAGCGGTTGTGGTAACAAATTATCCTGGGGCTTCTTCAACTGAAGTAAGTGAAAAGTTAACGAAACCGTTAGAAGATAGTTTATCAACAGCACCTGGATTGAAATCGATGCAATCTTCGTCTCAGGAAGGTGCTAATTTCATTTTATTAATGTTTGATTGGTCTACAAAGATTGATGATGTGCAGCTAGATATTTTACAGCGGATTGATCAAGTGCCAATTCCGGAAGGTTCAAATGCTCCCCGGTTTATGAAATTTGATCCGTCGCAATTTCCTGTCATTCAGTTATCGTTACGGACTTCGGCTGAGGATGCGGATATTCGGAATCTTGCGGAGCAACTTGAGAAAGAATTACGCCGGACGGAAGGTGTTGCGAGTGTAACGGTATCCGGCAAATTAGTGGAAGAAGTCCAAGTAGTACTTGACCAAAACAAATTAGGCAGTTACGGACTTGTCCAATCGGATGTCGTGCAAGCAATCCAGGCAAATAATGTATCGATGCCAGGTGAGCCAATTGAAACGGATGATGGAAAACAATTGACGACTCGGATTCTCAGCTCGTTAACGTCTGTCGAAGATATTCGTAATGTACTGATTAACATGGATCCGTTAACAGGTAAGAAAGTAAAAGTTGCAGATGTTGCAGATGTTGCGCTTGTTGAACCGAAAGCAACATCTGAAACGAGAGCGAATGATGAACAAGCAGTGCTCATGTCTGTATTGCAGGAGTCAGGTGCGAATACAGCGACAGTATCGACAGCTTTCAAGGAATCGCTGGATGCATTGCTTGCAAAAGAGAACTTTAAGGACATTGAAGCGGACATTTTGTTTGACCAAGGGGATTATGTAAAATTGGCAATTGGGAACATCGGCCAATCTTTACTTCTTGGTGGTTTATTTGCAATGGTTATTCTGTTTTTATTTTTACGAGGCATTAAAAGCCCGATTATTATAGGAGTGGCGATACCTTATTCGGTCATTGTCACATTCGTGCTGATGTTTTTTGCCGATTTTTCGCTAAATATTATGACGCTTGGTGCATTGGCGCTTGGCATCGGAATGCTTGTAGATAACGCCATTGTTGTCATCGAAAACATTGAACGGCATTTGGCAATGGGGAAAGATCGAGTGGAAGCTGCTCGAGATGGGGCGAAGGAAATTAGTGGGGCCATTACGGCTTCGACATTAACGACGTTAGCTGTATTCGTTCCAGTCATTTTTATTAGCGGATTGATCGGACAAATCTTTACAGAGTTCGCGTTGACGATTTCCTTTAGTTTGTTTGCTTCGCTTGTCGTTGCTTTGACGGTAGTACCAATGATGGCTAGTCGAATGTTAAAGAAACCACGTAAGAACTTGGAAGCAAGGAGACGGCGTTCTAAAACAGTAAACAACTTCGAGCGATCTGTGAAATGGTCGTTAAAACATCGTGCCATCGTATTGACGATGACAGTATTGTTACTCGCTGGAAGTGGTTTTAGCTTATTCAAAGTTGGAACAGAATTTCTACCTGCAACAGATGAAGGGTTCTTCAGTATTGCAATCGATTTGCCAAATGGTTCAGCACTTTCATCCACAAATGAGGTTGTTGAAAAGATTGAGACAAGGTTGAAAAAGGAAGAAGACATTGAGGTGTATGTCAGTCTAGTCGGGGGAACACAGCAAAGTATGGCACAAGGGGGTTCCGAATCCAACACTGCTGAAATGTATGTCAAACTTGTTCCTATGGAAGATCGAGAACGCTCTGTGTTTGAATTTGTAGATGATGTACAACCGGAAGTTTTGGACCTGGTAGGCGAAGATGCACGCGTTAGCTTCAATATGCAAACGGCTGCTGGATCCAGTCCGAACACCTTGTCGTTTTCATTGCAAGATACGAATGAAGAGCGGCTAAACAGTTCTGTTGCCAAACTGAATGATGAGCTGCAAAAGATGGATGGCGTATTAGAAGTCTCTAATAATTTGCAAGACACGATACAAGAAATCCATATTGACGTCAATCGTGAGAAAGCATTTGAACAAGGACTTGCACCTTATCAAATTGCTCAAACTGTCAATACGATTACTCGTGGTGCTTTTGCTACACAGTTTGTAGATGACAAAGAAGACGTCGTTTCTGTTTTGGTGAAGTATGATGAAAAATTTCGGGACAGTATTGAGGCGTTGAAAAATATTAAATTACGAACGCAAACGGGGCAATTCGTTCTTTTGAAAGATGTTGCGACCATTTCAGTCGCTGAAGGTCCTGTGTCCATCCAACGGGTCGACCAAGCGCATTCAGTAACATTTGATGTCAAATACGAATCCTCTTTATCATTAGGTGAAATGACTGCAGAAGTGAATACGCTCATTGACAAAATTGATTTACCTGATGAGACCGAAATGGCTTATGGGGGAGACAGAGAACTGTTTGAGAGTGCGATCAATGACATGTTATTAGCAATCGTGTTGGCTGTCGTGTTAGTGTACATTGTTATGGCTGCTCAGTTTGAATCGTTCAAGTATCCATTTGTCATTATGTTTTCTGTGCCGTTAATGGTTATCGGTGTGGCGTTAGGACTTTTCGTAACCTCTACCCCAATCAGTGTGACAGCGGTAATTGGGGTGCTAGTACTCGTTGGAATTGTCGTCAATAACGGTATTGTCCTTGTTGATTATATTAATCAACGGAAGGAAGCGGGCATGTCATCCTATGATGCAATCATCGCTTCAGTAAGGGACCGTGTAAGGCCGATTTTGATGACTGCTTTGACGACCATTTTAGGATTGTTACCATTAGCACTCGGGTTAGGAGAAGGGACAGAGATGAACCAACCGATGGGGATTGCGGTCATCGGTGGATTGATCAGTTCAACATTTTTGACGCTCTATATTGTACCCATCATTTATAGTTTGTTCGATCGCCAGACGAGAAGACGCGCAGTTGAACCTGAATGAATGAAACCCTTGGAAGCTTGCTCAAAGGTAGCTTCCAAGGGTTTTTTAATGAATTAGAAGTGTAAGTATTCTTTTTGAAAGACTATATATAAGCAGAATCGACGATATCGGTGTCTCAATTCATCTTAGAAAGTGAGGTGGAAAGAACTGTGATTTTTTTTCGTAAGTAATTGTCCTCGAAAACGATTAGTGATATAATGATAGGAGAGCACTCAGCAACTTAATTAAATTTCTTTTGACGGTTGTCAAAGGGGAGTAGCTATAGGGAAACCTATTTCATAGTCGTCAATACATGGGCGTTGTCCATCGGTTATGATAGCTGGATTTTTCGTTTTGAAAATTTCTGACTTAGCGAGACCTTTGCCTTTATTAGGTGAGGGTTTTTTATTTTGTGAAAATAAGGAGGAAATTTAGTTGGAAGCAATTTTATTGGAATACGCATGGGTGCTAGTCGTTTTGATCTTTTTAGAAGGTCTATTGGCAGCTGATAATGCAGTTGTTATGGCGGTTATGGTGAAACACTTGCCGAAAGTCCAACAGAAGAAAGCGTTGTTTTACGGATTGCTTGGAGCATTTGTTTTCCGTTTCGCGGCATTGTTCATGATTACTTTTTTGGTGAATATCTGGCAGATTCAAGCGTTAGGAGCAGCCTATCTATTGTTCATCGCCATTAAGAGTTTAATGGATAAAGGGAAAGGTGCAGATGGCCATGCGACCAAGAAACCACGGAAACAATCTGGCTTTTGGATGACGGTGCTGAAAGTTGAGTTGGCGGATATCGCTTTCGCGCTCGATTCAATGCTTGCTGCTGTAGCGTTGGCAGTGACCTTACCTGAACTTGGTGATTTCCATATCGGTGGCATTAATGGTGGTCAGTTCACCGTCATGTTGATTGGTGGTATTGTCGGCCTCGTCTTAATCCGATTTGCGGCTAGACAGTTTGTCATCCTTATTGAAAAATATCCAGTACTGGAAACAACGGCATTTATTATTGTTGGGTGGGTAGGCGTCAAATTGGCAGTCCTTGCATTAGGACATGAAAAGTTAGCAATCATTGATACGGCATTCCCGCATTCAACACTTTGGAAGGTCATTTTCTGGACTGTCCTTGGAGCGATTGTTCTTTTCGGTTATTTGACTGCACTCGCGACAAAGCGTAAAAAGGCATAATGATTGAGAGCTGGTACATCTTATGAGGTGTATCGGCTTTTTCTTTGTCTAATTATCGAGTTAAAAAAATGATTGCGTTGCAAAGAGACATTTGAGATAATCATTTTTATGTCTGTGGACGGATTTATTGAAACTTTACACCCACTGTTTGCGTACAGTTGAAAAAGGACTTTTTGAAGGATGAACGTGTTGGATACCGCAATCCTTTCTTTTTTAGGTAAAGTTCTCTAAACTAGATAGATGATTCCTTCTACAAAGAAAGGTACTGATGGCATGAAGAAGCTTACAAAGGAGAGTTTGCATAGATTCACCCCTGCGCAAGTAATCGTATTTTATTATTTTTTGGCAATTGCTTGTTCATTTTTATTACTGAATTTGCCTGGTGTCTATTTGCCTGGCGTTAAAGTTAGCTTTATTGATAGTCTTTTCACCGCTGTCAGTGCTGTCAGTGTAACAGGCTTAACACCCATCAGTATAGGGGATACTTATACAGTTTTCGGTCTCTGTATGTTAATGCTTGTGCTGCAATTAGGCGGAATCGGTATTATGTCGATAGGTACATTTTTCTGGCTTCTCGTGAAAAAGAGAATTGGCTTGCGGGAACGTCAATTAATAATGGTCGATCATAACCAATATTCATTTGCTGGTGTTGTGCAGCTCATAAAACAAATTGTTGGGATTATTTTCATTATTGAAATTACGGGTGGTATCATTTTAACGTTATACATTATGCGTTTTTATGACACATTTAGTGAAGCGTTGCTTAACGGGATGTTTATGTCCGTGTCTGCAACGACAAATGCCGGTTTTGACATTACAGGAGCATCCTTACATCCATACTATAATGATTATTTTGTTCAGTCCGTCATAATGGTGCTCATCATTCTTGGGGCGATCGGTTTTCCTGTCCTTATTGAAGTGAAAGGGTATTTTTCTAAAAAAGTTCCAAACTTCCGCTTTTCGTTATTTACGAAAATTACTACGGCAACATTCGGATTGTTGCTCGTTTGGGGCGCAATTATGATTTTCATTTTGGAATCATTTCATTCATTTAAAGGAATGACATGGCATGAAAAGATATTTACGTCTCTCTTTCATTCAGTATCGGCAAGGTCAGCAGGATTGACGACGTATGATATTACAAAATTTAGTGATGCGACAGATATTTTCATTTCATCGTTAATGTTCATAGGTGCTTCTCCAAGCTCAGTTGGAGGCGGAATTCGAACGACGACGTTTGCAATCGCTATATTGTTCCTCATAAACTTTGCACGTGGAAATAACGTCATCAATATCTTTAGGCGTGAAGTGAAGCTTGTGGACGTGTATCGATCATATGCTGTCATCCTTCTTGCGGCAATGATGGTCATGACTGCATTGTTAATATTGCTCGTAACTGAAAAGAATATCCCGGTAGTCGCATTGTTGTTTGAAATCACATCCGCGTTCGGTACGTGTGGGATGTCACTTGGTATTACATCTGATTTATCCGTTGTCGGTAAAGTAATTATCATGATTTTAATGTTTATCGGACGAGTGGGACTTATTTCGTTCTTATATACATTAGGTGGAAAGACGAATAAAAGACCTTATACGTATCCAAAAGAACGAGTCATTATTGGATGAGGGAAATAATAAAAAAACGCGTGGACCGTTATCCGGTCGCACGCGTTTTTTTATCGGACTGTAATCGAGTCCATAGCTATTTTATCAGTTGAACGAATTGATTCACGCATAAAACGGAATTGTGGTTTGTGTCCACGGCAAAAGAGGGTTATTAAGTAGCCTTTTTCCATGCTGTACTCCATTGCATCATCTCCATTTGGTCGTACATTGATCGGTGTGATGAACGTATGTTTACGGATATTGCGTTCTGTTAAACGTGTGGGCGTGATGATGTCTTTAAGATACTGCTCATCTTGTAAAATACGTTGTTCAAGACTAGTTAATTCATTGGCATCAAGCTCTACATCCCACCAAATATGACGCGGTTGGAACGAATGGTGAGCTAAATAATCGATTTTCATGAGACTACGGATGATGTTCATGTCCCCTCGTTCAGTCTCCTCTAAAAATGCTTGGAGACGTGTGTAGAGGTCTTGCAACTGATGCCCGATTCTTGACCAGCCACGCGTCTCCCAGTAGGTCCCGAATTGTTGGAAGAAGTCAAACGGTGTCTCGAATACATGAGAAACAATATACTCGATTGTTCGTGGCATACGATTGTCATTCCAATATTTTTCGAGTACGTCTTCGGTCTGTTTAATCTGAAGAATCTCATCGAACGTTAACACATTATTCGAAAGGATTTCATAGGGTGCCTCATCGATATACGTATAACCGTATTGTTCCGCTTGGATTCGTAACCCTGTTCCGCGCAACAGCTTAAGGAAACCTAGCTGCAGTTCTTCAGGACGCATCGCGAATACATCATTAAATGTACGTCTAAAGGAGTTGTAATCTTCTTCAGGCAACCCGGCAATCAAATCTAAGTGTTGTGCGATCTTTCCTCCTTCTTTTACCATTGTGACTGTTCGAGAAAGCTTTTCAAAATTTTGTCGTCGCTTCACTAATTCATTCGTCAAATCGTTTGTCGATTGGACACCAATTTCAAATCGGAATAGACCGGCAGGGGCATTCTCATTTAAGAAATTGATGACTTCAGGGCGCATAATGTCACCTGTAATCTCAAATTGAAAAACCGTACCTGGCACATGTTCATCAATTAAAAACTGAAACATTTCCATCGCATAGCTTCGACTAATATTGAATGTGCGGTCAACGAATTTGATTGTTTTCGCTCCATTTTTCATTAAATATCGAATATCGTCTTTAATTGCCTCCCGATTGAAATACCGAACGCCAACTTCGATTGACGATAAACAGAACTGACAAGAAAACGGACATCCTCTGCTCGTTTCGATGTAGGTGACACGGTTACTGAGGTGGGGTAAGTCTTCATGAAACCTAAATGGTGAAGGTACTTCACGTAAGTCGAGCTTTGGTCCAGGAGGAGTTGCTTTGAAGATGCCATTTTCTATGTAGGCAATCCCTTGGACTTCTGTTAAATCTATCTTACGTGCGTAGTAATCTAACAATTGTTTAAATGTTCTTTCGCCTTCTCCAATAACAATTACATCGATTTCGGGAACTTTTTCCAACCATTTATCGTAATCATATGTGACTTCAGGTCCGCCTGCAATGATAATTAAATCTGGGTTCGTCTTTTTCAACGTTCGAATTACTTTTAAGGATTCTTCTATATTCCAAATATATAAGCTGAATCCGACAATTTTTGGTTTTTTTTGATGGATATCTGCTACAATATTTAAAATGGGATCTTTAATTGTGTACTCCGTAAGTACTGGTTCATATTCAGGTTGTGCATATGCCTTTAAGGAACGGATCGCTAAATTCGTATGAATATACTTTGCATTTAGAGTAGTAAGGATAATGTTCATGTTTTTTCACCTTTTTTAGTAGTATTTAAGTAGTGTGTCTTGATACGTGTAATTAGTTATATGTGACTATTTTAATGTGTGTAGGAATATGAAATAATCAAAAATAAAGATAATTATTAAAATTGTATTTCTTCTCATCAAATCTATTCATTGCTCATATTGTCTACAAATGACATAGGAGGTATCAAATTGAGTGATCTTGAAAAAACGAGAAAAAGTTTGTCGTTCCTAGTGGATGACAGCCTTCGACCGGGTCTCATCTTGCATATGGATGGAAACGTCCTGTATGAAAATGAAGCATTCAAACTGTGTTTTGACAGTGTAACGAATCGAAATATCGTCCAATTACTAGATGCATCATCGTATGAAGCTTTCGAAAAATTTACGCGTAAAGCTAAACGATCAGGATGCATGATGATGGAAATGATGCCGAAGAAAGTCATGTTAACCGAAAAGCATCCTGTGGATATGCAGTTACTCTTTGTTCCTGATGTTAATAAAATGATCGTAATGTTTGATGCTGTTCATCTTCAAATGCTCCCCTCAATGAAAACATATGTTAATGCATTTAACCAATCATCCAACTTCATCCTCCTCGTGGACCAGGAGGGAATCATTAGGGACGTTAACGCCATGCATACTGTTTTCATCAACCGAAGACGGGAAGAACTGATTGGCGAAAACATTTCTACAGTCCTCTCCATCATCGATTCTAGAAATACCAATAACTTTGCGGAATTATGTGAAACTGTGAAAAGACAAGGTTGTGTAGAAACATTTAAATCGTACCAACGGACACAGGAAGATACGCGTCATTATCATATTACTACGTATTACGATCAAGAAACAAATATGTATATTATTCAAATGGCCGATTCAACAGAAAAAGAGAACCTTCAAGTCCAATTGGCACATTCAGGATCTCTATCAGCAGTTGGTCAGATTGCAGCGAGCATTGCGCATGAAATTCGTAACCCGATAACAACGTTAAAAGGATTTACACAGTTATTAAAAGCATCCGCTTCAGACGATTCAAAACGGTATATATCCGTTATTGAAGATGAAATCGATCGGATGGAATCGATTCTGGGAGAAATGCTAGTGCTGTCAAAACCGTCTGTAAAGAAGAAGAGTATTTTTTCACTGGAAATTCTAGTAGATGAAATGGTGGCAGTGTTACAACCAAAAGCACTTATGGAAGGAATTGAAATTGATACCGATATTCGTGTAAAGGAAAGTCCACTTCTGCATGGTGACCCAGATAAATTTAAACAAGTCTTATTGAATCTTTTCAAGAATGCCCTGGAATCGATGGAACACGGTGGGATTTTGACAATTCAGCTTTCAGAAGAAGACAAAAAATTAATGTTGACAATTAAAGATACAGGCAAAGGAATGACCTTGCATCAAGTGAATCAAATTTTCATGCCCTTTTTTAGCTCAAAGCCCGGTGGTACAGGTTTAGGTTTACCATTCGTCTTGAAGACAGTAGAAGAGCATGGAGGAACGATTGCGGTAGAAAGTCAACTGGAAATCGGGACAAAATTCGTGTTGACATTGCCAAAAAAGAATGAGGCTGCTAACGAAATGATGAATTGCAAACGGACGATTGTTTCATAACAATGGATATTTTGACACTTCCTTCAACTGAACAGTATAATAGTGTCACAGAGTTAAGGAATAATAGAAGGTGGATTTGAATAATGGCGAATGGTAAGGATACGGCCCGTGCATTAAAGTTATTTATTGTCCTTTCGAGGGCAAGCAAAGTCGTCTTGGAAGAAGCGAACAAGTTAATTGAAACCTATGATTTAAATCCAACTGAATTTGCGGTATTAGAATTGTTGCATCACAAAGGAAGGCAGCCTATTCAAAAAATTGGTCAAAAAATTTTATTACGAAGTGGGTCTATGACATATGTTGTAGATAAGCTTGAAAAAAGAGGACTCCTTGAAAGGGTTTCCAGTATGGAGGATAAAAGAATTACGTATATGTCGATTACACCAGCAGGTACAGCGTTAATTGAAGAGATCTTTCCCTCCCATGAAGAGAATATTGCTGGAATCATGTCGACACTTAGTGCTGAAGAACAAGAACATGCAATTCATCTTATAAAAAAATTAGGCTTATCAGTTAGGGATTTATCTTAAAGTCGAACTTATTATTAATCATACTTAAAAAGCCGGACAGCCACTATGATGTGACTGTCCGGCTTTCCTTTATTCATTGAATGGTTTCGCCCATTTTCAGAAAATCATTTGTAAATTCTCCATCTTGAGCATCAAAAATTGTCAATCTGACAATCATATCCCCTTTTTCAAAAAGCACTCCTGTGACGGGACCTGTAGCGGTTTCTACTTTAAAAGCTTGAACGTTTGACACACCCTCGTTGGAGTTAGTGTAGACATCATTCACTTCTTCGGGTTCAACTCCATCACTTGAGGCTTTTAAAACTTCTTGCATATTTTCCGCAAGGTAATCATACAAGCCATCTTCTGCAGTTTTAGTTTCAATGCGCATAAACGCTGACTCATTGGTATTTGAGTACAAGCTATCTCGGCCAGGCTCTTCACTTGTTAATGTGTAGCCAGGTAACACTTTAAGTGCATAGGGTTGTTCATCGCTTTCTGTCAACGTAGCATCTGCCAGCTCATCGGAAGAGTCCGAAGAAGAAGTTTCTGAATCGTCGCTACCACTTTCCTCGGTACCGTCAGTTGTCGTACTCTCATCAGTCGAACTTTCCTCTGAAGGATTGACCGACTGTTCTTGTTTTTCTTTAGCGGGTTCTTCATTGTTGCTTTCTGTGCCGCATGCTGCAAGGAGTAGGGTTGCGGCAAGCCCGGTGTATAAAATTTTAAATTTAATCTTCATTCATAATCCCTCCCATTTACTAATTGGACGTATCATTGGCTGAAACGTTTCACTGATCACTTCCATGAATAATTGTATACCGTTTATGGTTGACAACTGTTTTTTCTTCCAGCTCAAGTTCATCGAAGTTTTCCATGAATGTCAAATCGACAATGACAGAGTTCTCATTTACTTTTTCAACAATCCCTTGTAAACCATCTCTGAATTCTATAATGTTGCCAACTTCTGCGATTTTCATAGTTCGCCAGCTCCTTAAACAGATTATCTTTTATAGTGTGCCTTAAAATGTTCAATTCGTAAAGGTTTTCACTCAAAAAATTGTGCAATTTCATAAGAAACAACGAGATTGTTAAAACGTTTCTAATTATTTGTAAAATAGGTTATACTAGACTTTTAAAACTATTATTCTCGGGAGGCTAGCGCATGAGATGTTTATTGGAAGAACAAATCGAATTGACGCGTCAAGAGTTGAGTGCGATAGCGTTAGAAAAGGGGATTTCTTCTAAAGAGACGATTGAAGTGAGTGAAGAACTTGATCGTTTATTGAATGCGCTCCAAACAATAGACGAGTTGCCGGGATAATAGATGATTAGGGGAATAGGGAGGATTATGTAAAATGGTGACGTTACAAGAGTTTCGAGAAGAATTGAATGAAGCGGTTGTGGGGAGAGAAAAGGAATTTGTTCTATTGTTAATTGCCCTTTTACAAGGAGGGCATGTGTTGCTTGAAAGTGTGCCGGGTTCCGGTAAGACAATGATGGCAAAAAGTTTTGCCAATACATTCAAAGGGATTTTTAAACGTGTTCAGTTCACCCCGGATGTACTACCGTCCGATGTGACAGGTATTCGATTTTTTAATCCACAAACACAGGAGTTTGTCTTAAAAGCAGGACCTGTACAAGCGAATATCCTTTTAGCGGATGAAGTGAATCGAGCGACCCCACGTACACAGTCAAGTTTGTTGGAAGCTATGGAAGAGAAGCAGGTAACGATTGATGGAGAAACGATTGAATTGCCTACTCCATTCATGGTCATTGCCACACAAAATCCTATTGAATCTCAGCAGGGAACTTTTCCGTTACCGGCTGCTCAGTTAGATCGTTTTCTATTTAAATTGACAATCGATTATCCTTCATTTGATGAAGAACATGAGATTTTGCGCCAATATGGTTCTAAACCTGGAGAAATTCGAACAAAAGCGCTTGTCGACGCTCAACTTGTCCGTCAATGGGCAAAAGAAGCCGGAGAAGTGACTGTCCATGAAGATATTGAAAGATACATTCTAAAGATTGTTCGAGCTACAAGAGAACACCCTATGATGGAACTTGGGTTAAGTTCACGAGCTGCACTTGCAATCCTACAAGCCACTAGAGCAAAAGCATATATAGAAGGCAGGAAGTATGCTACACCGGATGATGTGAAAGCGATTGTGGCACCTGCTGCATTGCATCGACTGGAGTTATCGACAGAAGGTATGTTAACACGCTCGGTAGAGGAAGTGTTGAATGAAATTGTCAATCATGTGACTGCTCCGATTGAGGCGACTGTATGATGAATTGGATCCGCTATGAGCATGGGTTCAAGGCGATCTACAACGGCATGCTCCTTACACTTACATTATTTCTACTCTGTGCAGTGTTTGGTTTATCTACACTAGCGGCTTGTTTTGCTTCAGTATTTGCAATGTTGGCTTTTCAGAATTATTATTTCTCCAAAATTGGAGAGGGGTTGACTGTTCGATTCAAAGCGAAACAAAAACGAATCTTAATTGGGCATGACGAAGAACTCATAATGGAATTTGAGAACGGTAGGGTCCCTATTTGGAACGGCACACTTGTTTTGTCAATGGAAGATTCGGTTGCACCGAAAAATTTGTTAATGAAAAACTTTAGTGGAATCTATGATATTTATATTCCTTTTGCAATTGGTCGTCATGAAACGACAGAAATTCGTATTCCGTTAGAAGGGAAAAAACGAGGCAAATCAAGAATAACGAGGGTGTTGCTGGAAATTCCTCATATGTTTGGGGATGGTTCAGTCAATATGGAACTAAAAGATGTAGTCAGTTATCAAAGTATCGTATACCCAAGAATTACGAAGTTAGGAAGAGAGCTGACACCATCGCCTTTTAAACCAGGAGAATTTCAACAACGGCAGTCATTGTTTGTTGATCCTTTCCAACCGATCGGTACGCGTGATTATATGCCCAATGACCGATTTGATCAGATTCACTGGTCAGCTTCTGCGAGAATGCAAAAACTGCAGACGAAAGAATTTCAGCCAATTAGTGCACAAATGATTGTTTTGATGATGAACGCGCTTGAGAAAGACCGAGGTTATCATGACTTTGAAGCAAAAATTGAACGGCTTGTCGCATACGCGGATTATTGTACGAAAAATGAGATTCCTTATGCGGTTGCCATTAATTTGCGTACTTTGGGAGGAAGACCCTACTTGTTCATTCCAAGTGGCTCTGGAAAATTGCACTTTCAAGAGGTAATGGAAATGATGGCGCAAATTTCAGATCGTTATGCGAAAATGCCTTTTGAGGAGATGATGAAACATATGGAGAGTTCAGGTCAGCTCTCTCCAACGATTATACTTATCTCTCATGTTCAAGAAAGGTTTCAAAGGATTGTTCATCAGTGGGAAAGACGTTATACAGTTACAGTCGATACTTCTTTTGAAAGGGATGAAAATGGATGGGAGAAGCCAGAATTGAAGATGACAGGAACCGATTCAGTAATTCCGAGCGCTTGATTGTTGAGTTATCGCTCCTGGCTTACATTTTTGCTTTCTTTCCACAAGAAGTTCATGCGGTTGTAGCGTTTGTATGGATCTTGATTGCGTTATTTGGAGGCATTGTAAGCTATTTCTTGTTTAGTAAGCGTGATTATTCAATAGGGCTGGGTATAGGTTTGGCCTTAAGTTTGACGATGCTAGTTTTGTTTGCAGGTGTTCCGCTTATGAGCGGCTGGTTTATATTCTTGTTTGCATTGTGGCGGATACAAGGGAATTTTAATGGTTCTCGCATTCATGGTTGGCCGTTTTTATTCGTAAATACATTTGTATTTGTCATACTAACAGTTCTTGTTCGGTTATTGTTTCCAATGGATAACCCTGGAGTTAGGATTCAGGAGCAGGTTGTCATCTATCTTGTTATCACATTTCTGTATTTCTTTGTGCGAATGTTGACGATTTGGAGTAATAGCCGCAAATTAGCTAATTTTAAATTAGTCGATGCCAATCGAATATTCTTCTCCATTATTGGGCTAGGCAGTGCAGTATTTGCACTTATCGCATTTGGCTTGAAACCTGTGCGTCTTGGATTATTCATGTTAATGGGTTTTTTATTCAACGGATTGTTCACGCTGTTCGGTAAAGCGACGAGTCCGCTTGTTGAGTATATTAACCGTGAAGCTACAAAAATTCAAGAGGAATTGGAAGATGAGTCGAGTGCCGTTGATTTTGAAATGCAAGAAGAGGCAAAAGTGTTTGGGGACGAAGGAAGTATTTTTGAATATACGATGTTTGCGGTGACTGCTTTTTTATTACTTGCTGCAACAATTTACTTGTTTAGAAGAAAACGAAGAACAAAGCAGATAGAGAAGAAAGAACCGTATACGTTTACATCTAAAGGGAGAAAGCGGAATAACGTGAGTCCTCTTAAACTAACGTATGATTATTCAATTGCGCGAGATGTTGTTAGACAAGCTTTTGAAAGTTTTGAGTTAGAAGCAAAAAAATACAATTTTTCTCGGTTTCAAGGTGAGACTGTCTCTGAATGGTTTGCGAGAATGGGGTGGAAGCAGGAAGTACTTGTTGTAACGCTTTACAATGATGTTCGTTACGGTGCCTATATCCCTTCAGAATTGGAGCAAAACACATTTTTACAAGCACTTGAAAAAATAAAGGAAAACTTTTTTACGAAATAGGTTTAACCTTTGTATGATCAGGGCATAGTATGATTGAACACAGCAACATTCTCATTTCCCCCTTTTGAGGACAGAACCTTTTCAGGTTTTGTCCTCCTTTTTTTGTTGAACATTGTTTATAATGAGAGTAATACATATATTGGAGGGGTCAACTTGGAGAAGGCGAAAATAGCGTTCATTGGCACGGGTGTAATGGGTAAAAGTATTGTAAAGCATTTGTTGCAAGCGGGACATGAAGTCACAGTTTATACGAGAACAAAAGCAAAAGCGGAGGAACTGCTTCAGTTTGGGGCTAAATGGGCTGAAACAGTTGGGCAAGCGGTTGAAGGGGCGAGCGTTATTTTTTCGATGGTCGGTTACCCAACTGATGTGGAGGAAGTGTTCTACGGTAGTGGCGGGATTTTAGAGAATGCTAATTCTCAGGCTTTGTTTATTGACATGACGACTTCCAGCCCTTCGTTAGCGCAGCGCATGGATGCTGATGCGAGGGAAAGAGGTTTGTATACACTAGACGCGCCAGTATCGGGTGGAGATGTTGGGGCACAAAATGGTACACTTTCTATTATGTGTGGAGGGGCTGAAGAAGTGTTCGAAAGGGCGCTACCTTTCTTACAACTATTCGGTAAGCAAATTGTGTATCAGGGTCCTTCAGGGGCTGGCCAGCATACAAAAATGTGTAACCAAATCGCTATTGCGACAGGCATGATTGGCGTTTGTGAAGCACTCGTCTATGGAAAGAAAGCGGGTCTGGATTTAGATACTGTATTACAGTCCATTGCAACAGGTGCAGCGGGATCTTGGTCATTGTCCAATTTGGCTCCTCGAATCATAAAAGGAGATTTTGAGCCGGGTTTTTACGTAAAGCATTTTGTGAAAGATATGAAAATTGCTTTGGAGGAAGCTGATAGGATGGGAGTAGCTCTTCCTGGTCTTCAAATGGCAAAGGATTTATATGCAGAGTTAATAGAGGAAGGGTATGGAGAAAAAGGTACTCAAGTGTTATTTATGAAATATAAGAATTGATTGATAGATGGAGTTAAAGGTACAAGAAACAGAGGGTGGCATGCTGTTTGTATAAGTGGAAAATAGAAAAACGCGTGAAAGCAAAGGAACAGGCCGATTGCTTTTACGCGTTTTTTTCTGTTTGATGTTCGTCACGCAATGTCAACTCTTTGGTGATCCTACACTTACTTCCCATCTAAGTAAGAGGAACGGAAAGGTTGTGTATGTGACATTCGCTTGGTTTTGTGTTCCTTTATTGCAGGTCTTTTTTTAGGAGGAGTTTGGTGTACGACAGAGTCTTCACCAATGAATGATAGCAACAATTCTTTAGCTGCTTTTAAATTCATATGGATTTGAGGGTTTCGGAATTGTTGGTCTTGATTGCCAAGGTGAGGGAGAGATGTGAAGTCTTCTTTTGTTGGTAAGGTATGAAAGAGAAAATCACTGCATGCCACAAGAACTGTTGAGCTTTGTTTGCTTAATTGAGGATTCTCAATAAAATGCAAACCGATTTTTTGGGCATCCCCATTTTGAAGGAGTTGTTGAATCGCTTTGTTTTTCAGTGTATACAACTCACGATTATTCGTAGCTGTTTTGGCGTGTCGGTTCACGGTATAGATGGCGATTGCCAATTGCTGTATTCTTTCTTCGTTAGTCACTGTTATCCTCCGCTCAAATATTGACGTCTGTCCTCCTATCATAGCATAGTTGAAACTAAAATGAAGTAGAGATGAATTTCACACAGATTACGCTACGATTTAATACCAAAACTCACTGATCATCGTCTTAACTCTTCGTGACATATGTGTACGGTACTACGGTTCGTTTACAGAAATTTACGTAGAGACACTATTTTTTTGTCGAATAAAAAGGTATACTTGTAAAATAACGTAGAATAGTAGGAAAACATGTATAATGATCGCCCTTAGCAAGAGATGTCCCCCTACTGCTCGTTAAAAGACAATCGACATGCATGGAGGCATACATGGAGAATAAAACTGTACAAGAACATCATGACGAAACACTGTGTACATATTTACAACAACATCCTCACATTCTTGCCATCCTGATCGGCAGTATGCACGGCGACGATTGGACGGTTCTGTCCACAAATGAAGAAGCAAAGCGGTTTTTTGAAGAAAGTGAAGGGCTAGACGCGGCCAGCTACTTTGGACCATTCTGGGCGCCTTTACGTAAACAGATAGGTACAATGTGTTCTACACAAACGAGTAAAAACCAGATTGCTTATGAAAAAGATGAACAAGCCCACTTATTTGAGTCAATTATCATTCGCCAAGCTTCAGAACACTATCAAGAAATGTATGTGATTGAATTACGTTCACAAGAAGCGCTATTGGAAGAACAGAAAATCCGTATAGAATTCGAACAAAAATATATGTCAGTAATTGAGCATAATTTAGATCCGATTATTACAATTAATCGCAGCAATCGCATTACGTACGCAAATATATCCGTACATAATGCGTTTGGTTATCGAATGAAAGAACTGTCCGGACGTTCTGTCATCGATCTTTTGAGTGATGAAAAGAAAGAGGAATTCGATCACTTTATCGCACGGGCTTTTGCCGGTGAGTCATTAGAAATGGAAGGGATATCATTCTTTCATAAAAAAGGAAAGTATGTGACTTCCTATATAAAAGCAATTCCTGTAAAAATTATCGGATCAATTGATGAAATTCACTTGATTTTGCGCGATACTTCTTATCATCAAAAGAATAATGAAAAGTTATTGTTTTTATCTTATCACGATCAATTGACGGGTTTATGGAACCGACGTGCATTAAAAGAACATTTTAAAGTGGATGCCGACTATGCAAAGAAAAGTGATGAATATTTGTCTTTTATTCATTTAGACTTGGATCGCTTTAAAACGATTAACGATTCTCTTGGCCGCAATGGTGCGGATGAAATGCTGAAGATGATTGCCGACAGAATAAAAATGGTTTGTAGAAAGGATTGTAAGCTGTATCGAAATGGAGGGGACGAATACATCATCTCTTTCCGGAACCATTCCATTGACAGCACAGAATCATTGGTACAGCGGATTCTCAGTGATTTTACAAAACCTTTCTATTACAATCATCAAGAGTATTTCATCTCTGCATCAGTCGGTATTTCAGTCTATCCACATGATGGTGTATCACTTGAAGGATTATTGCAGAAGGCTGAGCAAGCTGTTTTGTACGTAAAAGAGAATGGTAGGTCCCATTATCGGTTTTATCGTGAAGATATGAATAGCACATTTACAGATTTGGCTTTAATGGAATCCCATCTTCGTCGAGCAATTGAATTTAATGAGCTTGCGGTTTATTATCAACCGCAAGTAAATTTAAATACAGGGCAAATCGATAGTTTTGAAGCGCTGTTACGATGGAATAATCGAAAGTTCGGTTTTGTTTCACCGATGGAATTCATCCCTTTAGCGGAAGAATCCGGCCTGATTCATACTATAGGTGATTGGGTGCTAGAAGTTGTTTGTAAGCAGTTGAAAGAATGGCAAGACAAACAATATCGTCCGGTTCGAATCGCTGTAAATATTTCTCCGAAACAATTCAGATCTGGAGATTTTGCACTGAAAACGAAAGAATTAATAGAAAAACATGAAATAGATGCCTCTTCTTTTGAAGTAGAAATTACGGAAACAGCATTAATGCACATGAACGATACTTTATTAACCTTGCAAAAACTAAAAGCAATTGGTGTAACTATTTCAGTGGATGACTTTGGAACAGGATACTCGTCTTTAAGTTATTTAAAGCAATACCCCATTGATATTATTAAAATCGATCGGTCTTTTATAAAAGACATTGAACATGATAAGAAGAACGAAGCAATTGCAAAAACGATTATTAACTTAGCCCATAACCTTGGAATGGAAGTTATAGCTGAAGGTGTGGAGAAAGAGTTACAAGCAAAAATTCTTAAAGCGGCGGCATGCCATAAAGCACAAGGGTTCTTGTTTAGTAAACCCGTTCCCGCTTCGCAAATTGTCGATCAATATTTTGACTGGATTTAACTAAAAAAATGAGGTACATGAAAGTGTGTAAGAAGTGACACATTTTCATGTGCTTTTTTAGTGTTCATCTATATCATATACAGAAAATTGTGCTATAATTATGAGTGAGTATTCATTCATAAAGGGGGAGTAACATGTTTGAGGAAAAAGTCATTATTGTAACAGGCGGTTCTAGCGGTATGGGCAAGTATATGGCGAGAAAGTTTGCTGAAGAGGGTGCTCACGTCATAATAACAGGACGGGATGAAGCGAAACTAGAACAAGCAAAATCAGAAATTGGGGAATCTGCATATTGTTATCAGATGGATGTCCGGTCAACTGAGCAAGTGCAGGGGCTAGTTGAGTTTGCAGATGAGAAATTCGGTAAGATTGATGGACTTGTAAATAATGCAGCTGGAAATTTTATTGTCCAAGCTGAAGATTTATCACCAAATGGCTGGAATGCGGTAATTGACATTGTATTGAATGGAACTTTTTACTGTTCAAGTGCTGTTGGCAAGTATTGGATAGAAAAGGGACAAAAAGGGAACATCTTAAACATGTTAGCCACATATGCATGGGATGCAGGCCCAGGGGTTGTTCATTCGGCAGCTGCGAAAGCTGGTGTCATGTCGTTGACTCGAACATTAGCAGTCGAGTGGGGACGTAAGTACGGCTTTAGGGTAAATGGAATTGCACCAGGACCTATTGAGCGCACAGGTGGAGCTGAAAAATTGTTCCAATCTGAAAAAGCGGTTCAACGTACAATCAATTCCGTTCCTCTTGGGCGTGTAGGAAAACCTGAAGAGATCGCTGAATTAGCAGCTTTCATTATGTCTGATAAAGCAGCTTATATGAATGGGGAAATCGTCACATTAGATGGTGGACAGTGGTTGAACCAATATCCTTTCTAATAGGGATTGCTTTAGTATTGTTTCCATTAAATTGCACACCCTACGTCATAATGAAGTAGGGAGGTTTACTAGTATGATGGATATTTGGACAGTTCCAGTTGTGATTGTCATTCTTATTATCGCTTATATTGGGTGGAAATCTGTGCGAAATTGGAATGAACCTGTAGTTCGTCTGAACAATAAAGATCAGCAAATCCCAGAGGTTGTGGAAGAAAACCCTTTTACTGTGAATCCGATTATTTGGGTGATCGCTGTCGCATCTGTGTTCATTCTGTTCGTGATTTTTTATTATTGGGCCTCTTCTTCATAAGAAGAGGTTTTTCACTTTGTATAGGTTGTCCAAATTACTTTCTTTATTTCCAGGCAGACGCGTTGGAAGTGCCCCGCGGAAAGCGTGCGCCGGAACGCAAGCCAACGGGTTCGAAGGAGTTTAACTGTAAATAAGTGAGTTAATCAACAAACCTGCATTGATTTTATTTCTCTTGCCCTTATTCTAATGCTCTTTCGCAATATGATACGCTGTTGGGAGACACTTATGGTATGATAGTGTTGAAGATTTGTTAGACAGCTTAAGAACCGAAGGAGCGATTCATTTATGATTTCTGTAAATAACAGGGATTTTTTGCATGTGCCGATTACAGACTATATTATTCCGTCTGAGAAAGTTGCACATGTGCAAGTTGGGAATAATGCTGAACACGCCCTTCTCGTCCTGACCAAGACTGGTTATTCTGCCATTCCTGTCATTGATTCGAAAAATCACTTAAGAGGTTTACTTGGTATCGGGATGATTACGGATTCCATTTTAGGATTGGAACGAATTGAATACGAACGGCTTTCAGACTTAAAAGTCGATGACATTATGCAAACAGACTTACCTACAATTAAAACAACCGATAAATTCCAAAAAGGACTAGATTTGTTAATTAACCATACGTTTTTATGTGTTACGGAAGAAGACGGGACATTTGCAGGGATATTGACAAGAAGAGTCATGTTAAAAGAGTTTAAAAAATACATTTACACAAAATAATCGATTCGATAGTCTGATTCGTCAGTATGCGTAACAAGGAAGGCTCCAAATTGGGGCCTTTTCCTAATTGTATACATAAATTATGGTTGGGTCATGGAGGGATGAATATGACGAAAGGTATAGCGACAAAACGGCCGCTCGTGCTTGTTTCTGTTATGCTTGCAATGTTCGTTGGGGCTGTTGAAGCGACAATTGTTTCCACAGCTATGCCCGCAATTGCAGCAGAGTTGGGGGGCTTTTCAAGATATAGTTGGATTTTTTCATCTTATTTATTAATGAGTACGGTGACAGTTTTAGTATATGGGAAACTTGCTGATCTATTTGGCCGCAAGCCAATATTTTTTTTAGGTCTTTCGATTTTTCTAATCGGCTCTATTCTTTGTGGTTTGGCGACATCCATGGAAATGTTAATTGTTTTCAGATTCATTCAAGGGTTAGGCGCTGGTGCAGTGATGCCGATTGCTACAACGATCGTAGGAGATATTTACACGACGGTAGAGCGAGCAAAAATACAAGGCTATTTGTCGAGTGTGTGGGGGATATCTGCCGTCTCAGGACCAGTTATCGGTGGCCTCATTGTTCAATACGTAGATTGGAAATATATCTTTTGGGTAAATGTTCCGCTTGGACTATTGGCGATGGCCGGTGTCTATTTGTTTTTGCATGAACCAGCAGTTGAACGTAAAGTGGCAATTGATAAGAAAGGAGCGTTATTACTGACGCTGTCGTTATCGTTCCTTCTTTTTTGGTTGGTTGAAGGAGGACAAGGGTTTCCCCGACTTTCTGCTATTAGCTTTGTCCTTCTCGTTTTGGGTCTTGCACTTTTTACTTTGTTCATTTTTGTCGAGCGTGTTGCAGAAGATCCGATGATGCCATTTTCTATTTGGAAAAATCCGGTTATCCTCTATGCCAATCTAGTTTCATTGACGACTGGTGTCATTCTCATTGGCGTTTCGACTTATTTGCCGACTTTTGTAACTGGCGTAATGGAACAACCTGCAATTATTGCTGGATTTACTTTAACGACGATGTCCATTGGCTGGCCTATTGCATCATCTGTTGCTGGGCATTTATTAGTGAGATTTGGACCCTTTCCAGTCTCTTTTGTTGGTGGACTTTCTCTCATTGTTGGTGCTGTTCTGTTCGTCTTCATGTCAAGCGAATCAGGACCGGTATGGGCAGCAGTTGCCAGCTTTTTCATTGGTGTCGGCATGGGGCTAACTAGCACTTCGTTCACTGTCACAATCCAAGGATCTGTTGGTCGGGAAAAAAGAGGTACGGCTACAGCTGCAAATATGTTTATGCGAAATTTCGGCAATACAATTGGAGCAGCTATTTTTGGTGCAGTCCTAAATGGATCACTTTTATTTATTTTTAAGCGAGAGCACCTTTTTTATGAAGTAAATGATATAAACGCACTATTAACCGTAGATGAGCGATTGTTATTGCCAACGTTGAAGTTGCAATCTCTCCAAGAAGCATTGGACAGTTCATTGCAATGGGTCTATATTGTCGTACTTCTCTTTGCCGTCATAAGTGTATTACTCATTTTACGCATTCCAAGAGGGAGGATGAATGAACGTGACGACAACTGAATTGGAAATTATTAAAGCACTTGCTGAAGAAGGAAACATGCGCAAAGCATCTGAGCGATTATTTCTCTCGCAGCCGGCATTGTCACAACGTCTACAGACGATTGAAAAAGAGTGGGGTGCAATGCTGTTTATCCGCTCACAAAAAGGCTTGGAACCGACACCTGCAGGCGAACTTGTTATCGCGTATGCAAGAGAAACGATTTTAAAGAAAGCAGAAACATTGGAAATGATCGCTTCACTTGCCGATAAAGTACATGGTACGTTGCGTATTGCGTGTGCATCCATTATTGGGCAAACTTGGTTGCCGCAAGTATTAAAAGAATTTGTCAGAATGTACCCCGATGCAAAAGTTTCTCTCATGACAGGTTGGAGTTCTGAAATTATGAAAGCTCTCTATGATGGGGAGGCCCATGTTGGAATTGTACGTGGACAAGTGGATTGGAAGAGCAAGAAAACGTATTTATTTAGGGATAAATTGTATTTAGTCGATCAAGAAATACAATCCATTGATGAATTGAAAAATACAGATCGACCGTTCATTCAATTCAAAAGTGATTCGAATTATTACATGGAAATTCAGAGATGGTGGCAACGACATTTTTCTCAATATCCCGGCCGTCAAATTACAGTCGACCAAATTGAGACGTGCAAACAACTTGCACTGAATGGAATTGGTTATGCGATTTTGCCAAACATTACGTTAACGGGCGATGAAAAAGTAAACAAAATTCCTCTTTTGAATAGTGAAGAAGAATTCGAATTGACAAGGGATACATGGCTGATTGGGTATGATTCCACATTTGCGTTAAAGCAAGTAAGTGCTTTTACAGAAGTGGTTATGGCGCATGCTGAAAAATTAAGAAAAGAATCAGAATAAAGGGGAACTTTCTTTCCTTTCCTACGTACTAATTAAGAAAGCTAAATAGATAAATGGCAATTGCCGATTAGGGGGAGTCTACATGTGGAAAAAACAGTGGGCAATCATAGCAATGCTGCTAACTGTATGCTTGTTCCTGCCAACTGTCCATGCGGCTGCAGCACCAGAATTAAAAGTGAAGGTGTCTGCGGGTTTTGACGGCAAGGCAAAATACGGAAAAGGAGCACCGATTTTAATTGAAGTCGAGAATAATGGAACTTCAACATTTAACGGTGACATGGTCATCGATACGCAACAAACGTATGAATCGGGTGTTGGAGAAGTCTTTCCTTTGTCGATAGAAGCAGGTGAAACAAAAACCGTATCTTTTGTTGTTTCGAAAATGTTTGATTTTAATATGTATGGATTAAATACGAAATCTATTTACTTTTATGAAGGTGGATGGAAAAAAGGTAAAGAAATTCAGCATAAAGGTTCTCAACAAATAACGGTTGCCATGTATCACGAAGATACGAAAATCATCACAACGTTTACAGATAACGTTGATCGACTTTCTGCAGTAAAAGGCATCCGATTGAATAATACTTCTTCTACTCAAGTGATTGATAGCACAAAAGTGGCATCCATTAAACTGCCTGATGAAGCTGCTGGATGGGGACCGGCTGATATTATTATCATAGACGAATATCCAGTTGCGGATTTATCTCCATCAGAGCAGGAATCTCTTGTGAATTGGGTTCGAGGTGGAGGCATCATCGTGTTTGGTGGATCGGATCATGTAGATGCCGAGGCAGGTACTTTTGCTGAATTTTTGCCTCTTAAAGTTGCTGAAAACAAAACAATCAGCCCACAGGTTTTTAATGACTGGACAAAAAGAAAAGGATTCACAGAAGATATTCAAATAGCAAAGGCGACATTGAACAAGGGAGCAACTGTTATCCATGCATCTGGTTCAGACATATTAGCCGCTTCCAACCAACTCGGAAAAGGAATGGTCGTACAGACTGCCTTCTCGGTTGGGGATGAACCATTTTCAAAAGTATCTGATGCAACTATCGTGTGGAATCAGATGCTGAATAATGTGCAACAATCATTAATGGTAGGCGGAAGTATGAACTATTATGACCAACCGATGGACTCTTTGCGCTGGACAATCGGTAATGCAAATGAATTGTTTCCTTCTTTTAAAGTTTCCGCTCCGTTCATTTTCGGAATCATCATTCTATATATCATTATTATTATCCCTGTATTATATTTTGTTTTAAAACGGAAAGACAAACGGGAACATGCTTGGTGGATCATCCCAGCCATATCAATTGTCGTTTCCGTATTCATTTTTGCATATGGTGCGCACGATCGTATTGGGAAAGCACAAATTCAACAGACATCTGTTTTCGATGTCAATCAGGACGGAACGATGACAGGGTATTTTGTTGAATCGATTTTAACACATAAAGGTGGAGACTTCGTGTTCACAGCACCTCGTGAGACGATTTTATCAACATTTACACCGTATTCTTCAGGGTTCTTCGGTCCTTCTCAAATGGGGACGAGTGCGCATAAAAGGGCGATACTGGAAAAAGATGCGAGTAGTTTGAACTTGTATGTACGAGACGTCGGATACTGGGACGTTGCGACCGTTTTTGGTCAAACGACATTAAACGAAGTCGGTACGTTTGCAATTGATCTGACCGTAAAAGATAAACAGTTAACGGGTGAAATTACAAACAATTTTCCTTTTCCATTAAGTGATGTGGCGATTTGGTCTGGAACAAAACAAATTACAGTTGGTGATTTAGGTCCTGGAGAAACAGTGAAAGTGAATGAAACGTTAAAAACATCTACGCTCATCAGAAAGCAGTCCTCAAATTCCATGTATATGGGTTATCAACCTGCTGCGACGACGGATGATCTAATGAAAATGCGTAAAGATAGTGTCCTTTCTTTTTCTGGTGATTTCATGAATAACCAACCAAAGCCAGTCGTAATCGGCTACACAGATACAAAGATTATTCCAGTTGAATTGGAAGGCACAAAAGCATCAACAGATGCATTCACGATGGTGTCACAAGCTTTTACACCGAATATCGAATTTAGCGGAGCTTTTTCTGTTGATGCCGAAATGATGACGATGGAGCTTTTGTCTGAAGTGAATAATATGCCTGCACATTCAAGTGGGTACGCAGGGAACATGTATTATTTTGACGAAGATGTATACATCCAATCATGGCATCTACCGAAAGATTTGCTAGAAAAAGCGTTTACGTGGAAGTCCATGGATATCTCAAAGATTAAGAAGAACTTGTATGATGTGAGTATATTAAATATCCAAACAAACGAATACGAACCACTTGAATCGGAAACGAGTTTGACAATTGATACGTTAGATCGTTACCTAACAACAGATGGGGTCGTTAAATTGAAATTGGATTTTATCAATAAACAGCATGGCAATGAGGCACAACCCCCAATCATCAAGTTGCATGGCGAGGTGAAGAAATGATTGACATACAGGGACTAACAAAAAAATATGGCCAATTTACTGCGTTAGATAATCTAAACCTTTCGTTAGATGAAGGGACGGTTTTTGGATTTGTTGGTGCAAATGGAGCAGGCAAATCAACGACATTTCTCATTTTATCGACTTTGTTGCAACCTACTTCAGGGGATGTTTTCATTAATGGAATTAGCGTGAGAAAGAAACCGGGTGAAATACGAAAGTTGATCGGCTACATGCCGGATTTCTTTGGGGTATACGATCAGTTAAAAGCGGATGAATATTTGGATTTCTATGGAGCTAGTTATGGAATTCCAGAAGATGAAAGAAAAAAACTCATACCACAATTACTAGAGCTTGTTAATCTATCCCATAAAAGATATTCGTATGTTGACTTATTATCCCGTGGAATGAAGCAAAGACTATGTTTGGCAAGAAGTCTTATACATGATCCAAAAGTTCTGATTCTAGACGAACCAGCATCAGGACTTGATCCTCGTGCAAGAATTGAAATGAGAGACATTTTAAGAACACTGAAAGGGATGGGTAAAACCATCTTGATTTCATCACATATACTGCCGGAACTTGCAGAGATGTGTGATGAAATTGGTGTAATTGATAATGGGAAGTTAATTGCACATGGATCTGTAACGGAAATTCAAAAAAAATTGCAAGGTGAAAAGCAAATTACAGTGCGCACAGTCGGTGATCGAGCAGAAGCGATTACATTTTTTGAAGAACAACCTTATGTTAGTACTGTTGAGTTGCTTGAGGAAAACGATGGATTCTCTTTCACTTATAGAGGAACGGATATTGAGCAAGCAAATATGTTACGAAAAGCAATGCTTGCAAATATACAAATATTATCGTTCATGGAGCATATTACGAATTTAGAAGATGTCTTTATGGAAATAACGAAAGGGGCGGACTGAATATGCGTTTCAACAATCCTGTTCTTGCGAAAGAGCTGAAATTGCGTTTCCGATCCTTTAAAGGCTTCAACGGCATCTTGTTTTTCTTACTTGCAATGTGTGTGTTTGTCTTTGGATACATTTTTCTCACCGTTAATATTGGTGGTAGCTCTTATTTCAGACCAAGTCAAAGTTTCGTCCTTTTTGCGTTTCTATCCTATATACAATTAGGTCTTGTGCTGTTTACGGCACCTGGCTTGACAGCGGGAGCTATAAGTTCTGAACGGGAAAAGCAGACATTACCGATCCTATTGACGACAGCTCAAAGCTCTTTCCAAATCATTTCTGGAAAGATGTTGTCTTCGGTAGCATTTCTTTTATTACTCATTGTTGCAGGTCTTCCAGTTTACAGTTTGGTGTTTTTGTTTGGTGGTATTTCGCCAATGCATTTTTTAAAAATGCTTCTATTTTTATTTGTGACTTTGCTTGCAATCGGAAGCTTAGGCGTAATGTTTTCGACATTACTCCGTAGAACAATTGTGTCGATGATTGTCACGTATGGCTCAATGTTGTTCCTTTCGGTCGTAACTGGCTTCCTTTTCATCATAACGATGCAAATGAAAATGTATACACAAATGGGTACACCATCTATGTCACCGTCCTATTTAGGCCAGTTTTTGGCGTCCATTAATCCGGCGGTTTTATTTGCTACTTTTTTATCACCTGATATGAATCGAACCATTCATGAGATGACGAATATCGATTTTCCTATTTGGGCAGGTTATTTAATTTTCTACGGTATTCTTACCATGTTTTCTCTTTTCATTGCAGTAAAGAGATTGCGTGTTAATATGAAAAAATTAAAATGAGGTGAACTTTTTGGAAGGGAAAAGAGCATTACAACGATATGTAGATCGTGCGTTACGAGCTCTTCGCTTTGAGCGATCGATTTATCAATTGCAAACAGGTTTGTTCATCTCCATCCTGGTTTATACGGTAATACTTGCCGCTTCCAGATTGTTTATCCTGCCTTACTATGAGCAGATTGCTTTTTGGGCTTCTTTTGGCACACTTCTCATCGCCGTCATTGTTATCCTTTTGAAACGAATTCATCGTCAAGAAGCTGTGTGGAGACTGGATCATTATTTACCGCACAATCTTCTTGTTACGGCTTTGGATGTGGACGACCAACAAACAAATTTAGCCGATGTACTAGTCGGTAATGCAAAGGCGCAAGTACCGACTGCGTACGAAAAATTTAAGAAACGGGATAAGCATTTTATCCATGCAAAAATGATAGTGGGTATTTTTGTTTTTTCAATCTGTTCAACGTTGCTCTTTTTGTTCCCGTCAGTTGCACAAGAAGAAGCAGAGGCAGTTGTAAAAGAAAAAGAGATTGTTGAAGAGTTGAAAAAGGAAATAAAAGATTTAGCGAAGAAAGAAAAAGTACCGGAGTTAAAAAAAGAACTCGAAGAACTAGCTAATCAATTAAAAGAAAGTCCAACATCTGAGCAGTTGCTGAAGGAGCTAGTGAAAAAAC
The DNA here is from genome assembly GCF_041414805.1 of Sporosarcina sp. OR05. Taxonomy (NCBI): domain Bacteria; kingdom Bacillati; phylum Bacillota; class Bacilli; order Caryophanales; family Caryophanaceae; genus Sporosarcina; species Sporosarcina sp. OR05. The sequence continues at coordinate 161,486 of NZ_JANKJL010000002.1, forward strand.
AGAAAGAGCTAAAATTGAAAGAACAAAAGTTAACTGAGAAACAATCTGTTGAAGGGCTGAATGATTCCGAACAAGAGGAGTTGGATCAACTTCAACCTCTCGTTGACCAATTAGCACAACAAGCCGGGAAGACTCAAAGTGCTTTAAATAAAATCGGCAAAGCACCAGCATTGCCTGCATTGGCTAATGCCGGAAAATCTACACAATCTGGTTCAAGTAATTCAACCGGAAACGGTAAACCTGGTCAAGGTCAAGGCGAAGGCCAAGGCGAAGGCCAAGGTGAAGGCCAAGGCGAGGGCCAAGGCGAAGGTCAAGGCGAGGGCCAAGGCGAGGGTCAAGGCGAAGGCCAAGGCGAAGGTCAAGGCGAAGGTCAAGGCGAAGGTCAAGGTCAAGGTCAGGGCCAAGGTCAAGGTCAAGGTCAAGGCCAGGGTCAGGGCCAAGGCCAAGGTCAAGGTCAAGGTCAAGGTCAAGGTCAAGGTCAAGGTCAAGGCCAGGGTCAAGGTCAAGGCCAGGGCCAAGGTCAAGGTCAAGGGCCGGGAAGTGGAATGGGAGCAGGTACTGGAAAAGGTGGTCGTGACCTTTTATCCATTCCTGCAAACAGAATAGGAAAACAAACCAATTCATCTATCGACAGTGGAAAACTTGGTGAAGGGGATTTCATCGAAGAGAACGAGCGGGAAGGGTTAACAGAGAAAGGGACGATACGTCCGTATAAAGAAGTAATCGGAAATTACAAAGATGCGTATCTAAAAGGGTCTGATAAAATGAAACTTCCAGCAGATTTACAACGTGTCCTTTCTGATTACTTTTCATCAATTGAATGATAAATGATAGGGGATGTATACATGTCTTTTTCACCTGAACAATTTGAAGAAATGAGTAGCAAACTTGCTGAAGTGCGGAGTGAGATTGGGAAATTCATCGTTGGCCAGCAAGAAGCAGTTGACTTTTGTCTGTATTCCATATTAGCTGACGGTCACGCATTACTTGAAGGTTTACCAGGTCTCGGAAAAACAATGCTTATTCGAACAATTTCTGAAGTGTTGGACCTATCCTTTGCGCGTATCCAATTTACGCCTGATTTAATGCCAGCAGACATTACAGGCACAAGTATTTTAGAACGTGATAAGGATGGAATTCAACGATTTATCTTCAAAGAAGGTCCGATATTTGGCCAAATGGTCCTTGCAGACGAAATCAATCGAGCGACACCTAAAACCCAAAGTGCTCTGTTAGAGGCGATGGGAGAAAAGACCGTAACGGTTCTCGGTGAAACGAGAAAAATGGCCAATCCATTTTTTGTATTGGCAACTCAAAATCCGATTGAAATGGAAGGGACATATCCTTTACCTGAAGCGCAAATGGACCGATTTTTGTGCAAGATTTTACTTCCGTATCCAACAAAAGAAGAATTGAAAGAAATTATGAAGCGAACGACAGGACCTCGTACAATCGGTGTAGAAAAAGTGATGACAGCTACTAAAATCATTGAAGCACAAGAAATGGTTAGAACTGTCGTAATTGCAGATGAAATGGTCGATTATGCAGTCGATTTGATTGCTGCAACCCATCAAAAAGTTGAAACAGGTAACGAATGGAGCCAGTACGTGCAATACGGAAGTGGTCCGCGGGGCTTGCAGTCCATTATTCGTTTAGCAAAAGCAAGAGCGCTTGTTTCTGGACGCTTCCATGTGTCAATTGCTGATATTAAGACAGTCGCTAAACCTGCATTACGCCATCGGGTCCTCATCAATTATGAAGGTGAAGCGGAAGGTGTCGACGTAGATCAGTTGATCGATAAATTATTGGAAGAGATTCGCCAAGGAGCATCTGTCTAATGGGTGAACAACTCTTTCCGGATGGTTTGACAAAAAGGTTAGGTGCACTAACCATTGCGACAAAATCACGGCGTCTTGGCCACCATAAAGGGACACATCGTTCAACGAAAACAGGTACTTCATTGGATTTCTCTGATTTTAGAGAGTATCATCCCGGTGATGACTTGCGCCACATCGATTGGAATGTGTTTGCCCGTACAGATAAGCCGTTCATTAAACAATTTTTGGACGAACAGGAGATGCGGATACATATACTGCTCGATTCCACAAAATCGATGGGAACGGATGGCAAGTGGGACTTTGCTCGCCAGCTTGCAATTGGATTTGGACAGATTGCATTAAAGAGCGGTGATACCGTTTCCTTTTCAACTTGGACAGCAGAGCAGAACTATTTCTTCAGAAAGAAGGGGGCACTCCATCGGGCTTCCTTTAAAAAATTCGTTTCGCAACTACCAGCACCGTCGTCCCCTAATGGTTTTGCTGATCATGCGCTTCGTCATGTTCCAAAGGCCGTTACGGTATTGTTCATCATTACAGACGGGCTGGAAGAACTGTCAAAGTGGGAGTTGCTTTTTAAAAGACTTCCGGGTATTTGCAGAGACGTCCGTGTTATGACAATACATTCTCGTACAGAAGAAGTGCCGACTTATGAAGGGGATGTAAGATTTATTGATGTTGAGGATGAAGCAATCGTGGAAGTATCACTAAATCACCGTATCGTACAACAGTATCAAGAAAAGAAAAGTAGGCATGAAGCGGAAATACGAGCACTGGCGAATAAATACGGTATCCAGCTGGTGCGTACAGAAGTTACAGATGGCGTCATGGAAGTGTTTACTAAGAAGATGCGCCATATTGGTTGGCTACGTTGAAGGGGGACGGCTAAGTGGGTTTGGATCAATTGAATAATTTGTGGACGGCAATTTTCCCGCTCGCCGTCCTTCTTTATTATTTTTTTCGGAAGAAATACGTGACGACGACAATTTCATCCACTTTATTTTGGGAAAGGTCGATGCGTGAAACGAAAGTATCGCCCTATTTAAAAAATCTACAACAAAATGCTTTGTTTTATTTACAAATGGCTGCGTTATTATTGTTTCTCTTTGTGTTACTAAAGCCTTATGTTGCTGAAGAGAACGTGGTGGGAGAACATTCAATTTTTGTCATTGATACATCAGCCTCAATGGGGGCTATGGTTGACGGAGTATCGTTGTTTGAGCGGAACAAGAAAAAATTACTTGCTCTAGCAGAAGAAAAAGAAGGGGAAGCGATTTCCGTTATCACAACTGGTAAAGAGCCTTCTTTCCTTTTGCGGGAAGAAAAAGATTTACGCTTGATTCTAGGGACAATTGATCAATTGGAACTGAACTACGAACATGAACATATGGATCGGGCAATTGAAATCGTCCAATCTATTGCAAAAACAGGCGGCGCAGATGTTCATATTTTTACAGATTACTTGGATCGTTCATTTTTTATGGAAAACGAAAATGGTATATCGTGGAACGTTCACAACAACGACAAACCACTCACGAATATTGCGATTGAAAAGTTTGGAGCTGTTTCCTCTCAGAATCATACAGAAGCAATTGTCAAATTGAAAAATGAGTCAGCGATGAAGCTGGAAGGGACAGTCCTGCTGAAGAATGAATTGACGGGTGAACAGCTTGCGTCAGAAAATGTAGTTGTAGAAGGGCAATCGGAAGAGCTATTAAGCTTTAAGGAGTTACCAGTAATGACTGTTGTTAGTGTGAAGATAGAAGCGGAAGATGACTATCTTTTGGATAATGAAGCAATCGTGTTGTTAGGAAAAGAGTCAACGGAAGTTATTGTTGACGTTCAGCTCCATGAACTTGTGAAAAAAGCATTTGAGGCAATTGGCTTGGCTGTAACAACTGGTTCTACAAATGAATTGAACCTATCAAGAGATCAAGCGATGCTTGTCACAAATCAGACCTCTTTTTTAGATGAAGGGACGGAACCAATTTTGTTAATTGGGCGAAATGACGTTCCGGCAGAAGAAGTAGCGGGGGACATTGAGACGGTACCAAACCCATTATTTACAGTTGCTTCGATTGAAGAAGTGTATGTAAGTGAACTCTATCCTCCATTTGAGGGTTTCACAACACTTGCTTCAATCAATGATAGGCCTTTCATTCAGCAGTCTTCTCGAGGGGATATTGTAGTATTAACAGATATCGACTTAACAGATTGGCCATTACATCCGTCGTTTCCGTTGTTTTTTTGGAGTGCTTCAGAATTGTTGACAACGGATCGTGAACTTATCGGCTCTTTTACACCAAATGAACGTAAGGCAATTGTGACAGGCGGTGTCGAATCCCTAGAATTATTCACCCTGGATGATCAATATGTAACGACGTTCGCGGATGGTAATAGTTTTGTTGCCCCTTCAAAACCAGGCATCTATAAGTTACTCGATGAAGGTGATGAGAACTTTCTATCTGTACAACTTGATGCTGCAGAAAAAACAGTTGCGGATGGAAAAGGCTATCAACTCGGTTCTACCCAACAGAAAAACCAAGAAGAAGGTAAAAGGTTGATAGGTTGGCTGTTTTTATTGCCAGTTCTCCTTCTGTTAGTACTAGAGTGGGAGGTGCAAAGACGTCGTGGATATCCGAATAGTTGAACCGTTGTGGCTGCTTTTGCTTGTTCCGATTGGACTGTATATGGGTTATACGTGGAAAGCATCAAAATTAAAAGTCATTAGTAAAGGTGCAATTTTATTTGTATTAAGAAGTGCAGTCATCCTTTCCCTTGTATTTGCACTAACCGTTCCCTATATTAATCTACCGCATAAAGAAGAACAAATCTTGTTTGTCGTGGATAGGTCTGTATCGATTGAAGATGCCGGTCAGCTAGCTGATCAATGGATTGCGGATAGTTTAAAAGAACGTAAAGAGTATCAAGCTTCCGGCATTTATTCATTCGGAGGTGGCTTTCGAACAGATCATCAGTTGACAGACCAAGCAGTAAATATAGCATCTCCTGAACCGTTACCTACAGCGAATAAGACTAATATTGCGAACGCGGTCGATTTGTCTGTTGCATTAGCAAAAAGGAATGTAGCAACTCGACTTGTTCTGTTAACGGATGGATTGGAGACGGATGGGTCGATCGAGGAATTGCTCCCGAAGTATGAAAATAGCCATGTCCAGATTGATACCGTTGTATTGAAGAAAACGAATGTGGCAGATGCGTCCATTTCATTATTCGACACGCCGCGAACTGCGTTTGAAGGAGAAAAGCAGCTACTTCGTGTTGAAGTTGAGTCATCGTCTAAGACAGCGGGGCAATTGCTTATTTACCGAAACGATGAAGAGATTAATCGGGAAGAAGTTGTATTGGACGAAGGTGGGAATGTCTTCACCTATTCCATGGAGGCAAAAGGGTCCGGTTTGTTGAAATATGAAGCGAAGCTCATTGTTCCAAATGATGGTCTACTCGAAAACAATCGAATGCTTTCCGTAACAATGGTGGAGCAATCACCGAAAGTGCTCGTTGTTCAAACTGAACGTAATCCATCTGTCATTCCTTCTTTGTTGGATCAGAATGCAATGGATGTCGATGTTTTGCAGGCAGAACAACTGCCTGAAACGTTGTCGGGTTATTTAGGGTATGGTGCCATTATTTTTGACAATGTCCCTGGTCATCTTGTAGGTGAGCATAAAATGACCGTGATTGAACAAGCTGTTAAAAATTTCGGTACAGGTTTCATGATGGTCGGTGGTGAAGATAGCTTTGGACTTGGTGGTTATTTTAAATCACCAATTGAGAGGTTGTTACCTGTTGAGATGGAAGTGAAAGGGAAAGAGCAATTACCATCTCTTGGACTTGTCATTGCAATGGACCGATCTGGCAGTATGTCGGGATCTAAAATTGTCATTGCAAGGGAAGCTGCTGCCCGAGCAGTCGATCTTCTCCGAAATGATGATACGTTTGGTTTTACAGCGTTTGATCATGAAATTTGGGAAGTCATTCCTGTAGGGACACTGGGAGATAAACAAGATGTTATCGATCAAATTCTTTCTATACCGGTAGCAGGCGGAACTGATATTTTCCCCTCCGTTGCAAAAGGATATGAAGACTTGGCAGATTTGAAGCTTCAGAGGAAGCATATTATTTTACTGACGGACGGCCAATCATCGATGCCTTCGGATTATGAAGACATCATTACGGAAGGTAAGACAAATAACGTTACTTTATCTACCGTATCAATTGGCACAGATGCAGATGTTGGTCTATTGGAAGAACTCGCTGAATTGGGGGGAGGCCGATTTTATAATGCAATCGATGAGTCGACAGTCCCTGCTATTCTAACCCGTGAGACTTCTATGCTGACGAGAACATATATTGAGGACAATCCATTTTATATGAATTTGAAAAATGTGCCTGAATGGACTTCACTCTTTACAGAAGGAGTTCCACAAATGAATGCATATATCGCAACAACTCCAAAAGGCACGTCAACGATTGTCGCTGAGAGTCCGAAAGAAGACCCTATTCTTGCTGAATGGATGTATGGATTAGGACGTACCGTTGCATTTACATCTGATTCTACAGGTAAGTGGGCTGGAGATCTTGCGAGGTGGGGAGGATATGGTGATTTCTGGAACGCGGCTATTTCTCGATTGCTACCGTCGTATGAAAGTGTCCCGTATCTAATTACGCATGAACGTGGAGGCACATATACAGTGACGGATACGTCGAAAAATTCAGCGTTCCTGGATATTGCCATTGTAAATGAAAAAGGAAATGATGTGAATTTTGTATCAGAACCACTCGCACCGGGGAAAGTGAGAGTTACGCTGGATACTGATCCTGGACTTGTATTCTTTGGTGTTTCAGACGATAAAGGAGGACTCTTTGAAGCGGGTGTTTCTGTTCCTTATAGTGATGAATTCAAATACGCTGAGCCGAATGTTCAGCTATTAGAAAAAATTTCAGAACGTACAGGTGGGAAAGTGCTGGAAGATCCAACAGAAGCTTTTCGTCCTCATCCTTATAAAAGTGCTGATCAGCTACCGATTGCTCAGTGGCTTGTGATGCTAGGAATGATTCTGTTTTTCGTAGATATTACATTGCGTCGTTTTGGTATGTTAGGAGGACTTGTACGAAGAAAGAAAGATGATACGGAGTCTGTCTCCACGCCTTCATCGACCGAAGACCATGTAGGTGCTTTATTAAAAGCGAAAAAGAGAAGATAATAAAATTTGAGCCCTTTACTCTTTAGCATACATGCGAGAGAGTAAGGGGCTTTTGTTTGTAGATAGTAAGGACTGTAAGTGGAACTTATTAAGTCCGTGTAGCTGCAATGATACTTTTCTTTTTGACAGACCAGACATTAGCAATGGCAAAGCAAATGAGTAAGATCGCAGTTCCGAGTATGTAAGGAAATGTATAATTTATATCAAATATAAAGCCTGCAAGTGCTGGTCCAAACATGTTTCCTAAACTCATATATGCATTCATCATACCTGCTGCAAAACCTTGTTCTTCTCCTGCAAGTTTAGAGACGAGCGTATTGACTGCTGGACGCAAGAGGGAAGTAGCGGTGGAAAACACAGTAGCGACCAATAGAATCGTCCAAAAAAGATCTACAAAAAGAATTGCGAGCATCGCACCGGCTGCAATGAGAAGATTGACCAGAACAATACGCATTTCCCCAAATCGCTTAAACAATGGATTGATGACAAATGTTTGGACGATAACGCCTACAAACCCACCGACTGTGATGAGAACTGCAATCTGGGTAGGCGTATAGCCATATTTTTGATCGACATACAAAGAAATCGTCGATTGAAAATTAGCCAATCCAAATGAAAAAACAAACATGACAATTAGTAAGACAAAATAAGGTGTTTTTGTAGATTTCACTAGTTGCTTAAAAAGATGATCTTGTCGTTTTTGCTGTTTTTCCATTGAAATTGTTGGTGTAGGATTCGGTAAAATGATGATCGATAAGAGTGCTGCAAAAAAAGAAGCACCTGCAGCAAAATAAAATGGAAAATGTAAACTAATTGTTGAAAGGAATCCCCCGATGCCTGGTCCAATCATAAAACCTAACGACATGGAAGCACCTAATAGGCCCATTCCTCTTCCTCTTCCTTCGAGTGTTGTAATATCCGCAACGAATGCCATCATTGGCGGTACAAGAAAAGCTGCACCAAATCCTGAAAAGAATCTTGCGGCAAAAAGCATCCATAATTCTGTAGATAAGCTAAAAGCGAGTTGCGCAGCACCGTATATGAACAAGCCGATAATAATGATTTTCTTTCTGCCATGTCGGTCTGAAAGATCTCCTGACAGAGGAGAAAAGATGAATTGAGCAAAAGAGAAGATTGCGATGAGGAATCCGAGTACCATACCAGCGGCGCCGAAAGTTTTTAGGAATTCAGGCATGATCGGAATAATTAGACCGATGCCCGCCATCGCGATGAACATATTGAACATCAAAACGATAAGTGCGATATTGGTGGATTTTGAACCTGTCAAATGCGCACCGCCTTTCAATATAGTAATTACGTTATTGAAATAGTTTACCATAGTAAATAGCCAAATACACACGATTGAGAAAAGGAAACGATTTGGTTAGTTAATACGAGATGCAAAGGTATGCGAAGCGTAAAACAAATCAGGAACAGTACATAAAACAGACTGGGACAAAACTCTAAATAGACCGTTCCTCTGCGCTCCAAAAGGCACGCTTTCCGCGGGGCGCGCTTGAGCCTCCTCGTCCGCGTCGCTTCGCTTTGCTTCCTGCGGGGTCTCAACATTCGCGCTAAATCCCGCAGGAGTCGGCCTTTTTCCGCTCCGATCCACTCATTAATATGAAAAGAAACATATTAAAAGTAGAAAAAATGCATGATGGCGAATTTGCCTACATGCATTTTAAGATTCTGTCCCAGCCTCTTTCAAGGATTCGTATAAAGTGATCTTTAAAGTCTGTACCGGTATGCAGACTCCAGTCATTCTCATACGATTAATTTATCTTTAGTTGTTCAAGTCCATTTTGAATTCAAGGAACAGTTCATTGTAGATTCCTAGTAATTCAAGGCCGAGATTTTTATATACTTCTAATTCACTTCTTGTCTCTTCGTCGGGATAAAAACGTTCATCTGATACAACTTCAGGATCCATAAGGTCCAAAGCAGTTTGATTAGGTGTGGAATACCCAACGTAATCTGCGTTTTGAGCCGCTACTTCAGGGTCTAACATAAAGTTAATGAACGCATGGGCACCTTCAATATTTTTACTCGTTCTTGGAATGACAATATTATCGAACCACAAATTTGAACCTTCTTCTGGAACGATATAGTCTATATCTTCGTTTTCATACATCATATCTGCAGCTTGCCCAGACCATGTTAAGGAGATGGCAGCTTCATTGTTAATCATTAATTGGGTTACTTCATCGCCAATCACTGCTTTAACATTTGACTTGAGTGTTTTCAGCTTGTCGACAGCTTGCCGAAGTTCAGCAGGGTTTGTTGAGTTTAGCGAGTACCCTAATGAGTTTAAGCCCATACCAACTGTTTCGCGTGCACCATCTACGAGGATGACACGTTGCTTTAACGAAGGATCCCATAGATTATCCCAACTTTCGAACGTTTGCCCTTCGAGTAGCGTTGGATTGAAAGCTATTCCTACAGTGCCCCAGAAGTACGGGATTGAGTACGTATTGCCAGGGTCAAATGGCAAGTTGAGAAAATAAGAATCGATATGTTGGATATTTGGAATTTTACTATAATCAATCGGTAAAAGAAGATCTTTTTCGACCATCATTTCAACCATGTATTCGGATGGGACGGATATGTCGTATGCTGTTCCGCCTTGCTCGATTTTTGCCATCATTCCCTCGTTGGAGTCAAAGGTTTCATAAATGACTTTATAGCCTGTCTCTTGCTCAAATTGTTTTAGTAATTCAGGGTCAATATATTCCCCCCAATTATAGACGGTAATGGTATTTTTTCCTGATTTACTTCCTTCGCTCAATTCTCCATTAATGAAGAAGAGAACTCCTGATACAGCCAAAATAAGTATTGCTACTTGTAATAAAGATTTCATTTCTTCACCCCCGCAAAAGGAGTCTTTAACTTTTGATTAATGGCGTAGTAGCCGACGACTAATAGGACGGTGACGATGAATATTAGACCGGATAAGGCGTTAATCGTCAAGCTGATCCCTGTCCTTGCCATTGAATAGATTTCAACTGATAACGTGGAGAATCCATTTCCGGTAACGAAAAATGTAACTGCAAAATCGTCTAATGAATAGGTCAAAGCTAAGAAGAAGCCAGCAAATATTCCGGGTTGAATGAAAGGTAGGATGACTCTCCTCATAATATCCTTTCGCGTTGCTCCTAGATCAAGTGCAGCGTCAATTAGCGTTGGATTCATCTCAGCAAGTTTAGGCAATACCATGATCACTACGATTGGAATACTGAAGGCAATATGTGAAATCAACACAGATGCAAAACCTAGCTTCACGCCAAGAATTGTAAACAAAATGAGAAATGAAGCACCAATAATAACATCTGGGCTGACAATTAGGATATTGTTCAACGACAATACTGCATTCCGCATTTTTTTATTTCGCATGAAATAGATGGCAAGTGCGCCCATTACGCCAATGGTTGTTGATAATAAGGCAGAAAGCAAGGCGACAATTACTGTATTGATGACGATAATAATGAGTCGTTTGTCTTCGAAAACTGCTGCGTAATGTTCAAGCGTGAAAGACTCGAAATTTGACATGCCGCCACCCGAATTAAAGGAGTAGAAAATGAGATAAAAGATGGGTGCATATAAAATAATGAAAACGACCGCCAAAAAAAGTTTAGGAAGCTTACCGATTCTTTCCATTGTTAGTCGCCTCCTTTTCTTTAGCTGTTGTTACGAGCATGATAATGAACATGAACAAAATAAGGAATACGGCAATGGTGGACCCCATGCCCCAATTTTGTGTGACTAAAAATTGTTGTTCAATTGCTGTACCTAGTGTGATGACTTTATTCCCCGCAATAAGTCTTGTAATCATGAAGAGTGATAATGCAGGAATAAATACGACTTGAACGCCCGATTTCACACCATTAATGGTAAGCGGCCAAATGACCCGCCTGAACGTTGTCCATGAGTTAGCACCTAAATCACGTGAGGCGTCAATTAAAGCTGGATTTAACTTGTCAAGTGCATTAAAGATCGGAAGAATCATAAACGGAATGAAAATGTAAACCGAAACAAAGACGAAACTGAAATCCGTAAATAGAATTTGTTGTTTGCCAATGCCGATTACATCCAAAAATGCATTTACGGGTCCATACAATCCCATCAAACCGATAAAAGCATACGTTTTCAGTAACAAATTAATCCATGATGGAATGATGATCAGTAATAGCCAAAGTTGCTTGTGCTTCGTTTTTGTCAATAAGTATGCAGTTGGGTAAGCAATCAGCAACGAAAAAAATGTAATGAGAAATGCATACCAAAAAGAACTGAGCGTCAACGTCAAATAAACGGACGAAAAGAAGTTTTGATAGTTCTCAACTGTAAAATTGCCGGTCAAGTCGAAAAATGAATAGTACACAATGAGTGCAATCGGTGCAAGAACGAACAAGATGATCCATGCAGCATAAGGGATCGTATAAACGGGACGGAGTCGATTATTCTTCATGAGCAATCGCTCCGTAGGCTTCAAGTCTTGCATCGTAGTCTTCTTCAGATTCATTCAATCGCATGACGTGAATATCTTCAGGATTAAAATCCAGTCCAATGACAGCTCCAACTTCAGCTTTCTTTGTCGAGTGAACGAGCCACTCATTACCGTCACTATCGTATGTTGACAATTCATAATGAACACCACGGAACAACTGTGTATCGACAGTCACATTCAATTTTCCTTTATCGACCGTTGTCATTTCCAAGTCTTCTGGACGCAAAACGATATCTACTTTCTCATTTGGCTGTAATCCTGCATCTGCACAGTCAAACCGTTTACCTGTAAATTCGACTACATAATCCTCAATCATTCTTCCGGAAACAATATTGGATTCACCGATGAAATCAGCAACAAAACGGTTGATCGGCTCATCGTAAATATCGATTGGTGTGCCTGATTGTTGGATGGAACCTGCATTCATGACGAAAATTTCATCGGACATCGCGAGTGCTTCTTCTTGGTCGTGTGTAACAAACACGAAGGTTTTTCCTAAACGTTGCTGTAATTCCCGTAACTCATATTGCATCTCAGAGCGCAGTTTCAAGTCTAAGGCCGAAAGGGGTTCATCTAATAAAATGACTTCCGGATCGTTGACGATTGCTCTTGCAATCGCTACACGTTGACGTTGACCGCCAGACATCTCTGTAATTTCCCGACTTTCATAACCAGCTAAGTTTACGAATTTTAGCGCTTCCTTCACACGTGTATCGATTTCAGCTTTTTTTACTTTCTTGATGCGTAAGCCGAACGCGACATTTTCATACACGTTTAAATGAGGAAAGAGTGCATAGTCTTGAAATACGGTATTTACTTGACGTTCATTTGCTGGGACCGCATTAATATTTTTTCCGTTAAAGTAAATCGTGCCTTCAGTTGGTTCAATAAAACCGGCAATTAGCCGAAGGATTGTTGTTTTTCCGCAACCTGAAGGTCCTAACAATGTATAAAATTTCCCTCGTTCCATTTCAAACGAGACACCATCCAAAACCGTTGTATCTTCACCATATTGTTTGCTCACGTTTTCAAAACGAATAATTGGTTCAGTTGTCATAATTGTTATCCTCCTTCTTTCATAAATAAGATTCTGTAGCGACGAGTAACAGTTCACTTGGCCCGTCATTTGCATTGGAAATCCGATGATGATCCGACGCTTCATAATAGACAGAGTCGCCTCTGTTGGCTGTGTATGTACGTTTTCCCAATTCAATTTCTACTTTCCCTGTCAATACATAAATGAATGTTTCTGCTGAAGAGGGTTCAAATTGCTTAAATTCTCCGTTCGATGAAAAAGTGATATGGACTGGCTCCATTTCGTTTTCATTCGAGCGGGGCACTAGCCAACGTATTTTATAGCGGAGTTCATCATTGACATAGGTTGTTTGATCGTGAGGTGAGTAGACCACTTTCAGGTTTTTCTTCGGATCTTCAAAGAATTCTTTCGGAGTTGTTCCGAGGACTTCCAATAAAGAGAATAATGTTTCAATGGAAGGAGAGGTAACTTCCCTTTCCAATTGTGAGATGTAACCTTTCGTCAAGTCCGTCCGTTCACCTAACTCTTCTTGCGTTAATCCTTTTTTAAGACGAAGTCTCTTGATTTTACTCCCTATTTGCATGGATAACATTCCTTCCTCCAAAAACGGAGTTTAGTAATACTGTACTTTTAGTTTACTATAAACCTTTCTTATTATACAAAAAAACGATTGGAAATCAAGAGTTCCAATGAAAAAAGCTGAAATCCATTTTCAGGACTTCAGCGAAGTGTTATTCATCATCTAAGGAATGTCGCATACTACGCCATTTTTGGCGAAGAATTCTTCCGAAAGTATAAAAAATCAAATAGCCGGACAAGGCAATTCCAGCAAGAGCAGTGATAAGAGAAATCCATTCAAACACCGTATAGGTAGTGAACTTTTTCCAGCCTGAAGGCGACTCCCAATCTGCAATAACTAGATTCATGCCGTAAATGCCAGATACCACCGTGAAAATTGTCAAAATGAATAACAATGTATTAACACGATTTGCTTGGCTATTCTCTTGGCTTTTATATAATACTTGTAAAGTACTGCTCACTTCGTTGTACAAGCGTTCAATCGAGAATGCTTCTCTGAATAGACGTGACAACTCCTTGCCTTCGCTTCGTGTACTCACTACTTTAAAGTAGTACCAAGATGAAAATAATGTAATAAGTTTTATCAATGAACGGACGTACTGCTCATCTTTTTTCCACTCGATTTCACTATATTCGAACGACACACGAAGGAGCATGATTTTGTAATAGTAATGAAGGAGCATGTTGTAATAATGTGTACCCATATAATGGGACAATTCAGTAGACAGTTGCTGAATGGGCCGGTTAGAAATCGTTGCAAATGCATGATCAGTTGCAACGATAAACAAGTTGGGTCCCCAACGGTCATGTAATGAAGTTGAGAGAGTGCGCTGCATGTAATTTGGATTTGTTGTTGCAATAAAAGGTTCACCGGCTGGAGTTTTGCCATTTAAACTGCCAAGTCGAAACAAATCTGTATCAGTCAGCTCACAGCCTTCTTCAGTAATCATGAACGCTGTGACGAACATCCTCTCATCTTCAATGTAAGGCAATGAACCAAAATATCCTCTTAGTCTATCATTTCGAATAACAATTTCTTTTAGGTAAGGGCTTAAACACGTAAAAATGAAATCGTGCATGGATTGCTTCGTATTTTCAGTAGTAATGATATGTGAACCTTTATTTTCATCCAAATTTGACTCGACTGCTCGGAAATGTTGAAGAAAATCAAGTGCATCAGAGTATTCGTAGGTATCGGTCAATTCAAGTCGTATCGATAAAAAACCGATACCAAATGGTGCTAATACAATATCAGTACTATGAATGATGAACGAATAAAGGTCAGAGCGAATTTGAAATTGGTACTCCTTTTGTTGGCATTTGCTGAAGCGATGAAACCCTTTGGACTGAATGGAAGTAGGGAAAAGTTTATGCTCGATATATGGATAAAAATATTGTTCCAGTTCTGTTTCTTCCACAATAATTGATTTTCCGTAATAAGAAGGATTCTCTCGCTTTTTCTCATCTCGCAAGCAAAAATATGCATACTGATTTTGTTCCAGCAACTTTGCTACGTCTTTTTTCTTTCCCGATTCGTAACTAAAAGGTAACATAAAAGTTACATGTGTTTGTAAAATAGGTAATTTCCGCATGATATCAAGTTGCGACAATAAAATCCCTCCTTGTAGAGGTATTCGGATAGAGTGGGCATTACAAAAATACTTCCCGTTAAATATGTAGGTATAAACATTTTTAGGGTTTTCTTTGAATGGGTTTGTGTTGGGGAGGGGCATGAAGGGTATGGTGCGAAGGGGTAGGTTGCGATCCATATTGGGGGATACCACATACTTTCATTATAATGATCACTCCGTTAATAATGAGAACAACAAAACAATGATTGAGAGAGGAAATTGCAACCAAACGTATAGAAGTTGACGAAATTGCACAGTATGAATACGTTTATCGAGGAATGAAATGACGTTTTCTTCTGTATAAACAATAATGATTATTATCTTCGAGCTATTATAATTGAAATCATATTGTAGATTTGGTATTCTGAATAAGGATTGTTCAGCATTACGAAAAACTGAACGAAGAACTATTGGAGGGATTTATTCATGGTAGAACGTATGGTAGGTAAACAAGCTCCTGATTTTACAATGGAAGCAGTATTAGCGGACAAGTCATTTGGAAAAGTTAGCTTGCAAGAAAACATGAAGAATGACAAGTGGACAGTTCTTTTCTTCTATCCAATGGATTTCACTTTTGTATGTCCAACTGAAATTACAGCGATGTCTGATCGCTATGACGAGTTCGAAGATTTAGATGCAGAAGTAATTGGTGTATCTACAGATACAATCCACACGCACCTTGCTTGGATTAACACGGACCGTAAAGACAATGGTCTTGAGCAATTGAAATATCCATTAGCTGCAGATACAAACCACGAAGTATCACGTAACTATGGCGTTTTGATCGAAGACGAAGGGATTGCATTGCGTGGTCTTTTCATCATCAACCCTGAAGGTGAATTGCAATACCAAACTGTGTTCCACAACAACATCGGTAGAGACGTGGATGAAACATTACGTGTACTTCAAGCGCTTCAAACAGGTGGACTTTGCCCTGCGAACTGGAGACCGGGTCAAAAAACTCTATAATGTTGTAAACAATTGCTTACATCCAAATTTGATCCCCACGCATACTATAGGCAGTGGGGATCTTTTAAACCGGAGGAGATTTGACGATGAAATTACGTGAACAAATGCCTGAATTAACAGGTGCGACAACTTGGCTCAATGGGCAAGTTGAAAAAGCGGATTTAGTAGGGGAAAAGCCTACCCTCATTCATTTTTGGTCAATCAGTTGCCACTTGTGCAAAGAAGCGATGCCGGATGTGAATAATTTCCGGGATGAGTATAAAGATGAGTTGAACGTCATCGCTGTTCATATGCCACGTTCAGAAGATGATGTGGACTTGGACCAAATTAAAGAAGTTGCAGCGGAGCATGATATTACACAACCGATATTTGTTGATAGCGATTTAAAATTGACGGATGCTTTTGACAACCAATATGTCCCGGCTTACTATGTTTTTGATAAAGATGGGCAGTTACGTCATTTCCAAGCTGGTGGAAGTGGCATGAAAATGCTTGAAAAACGTGTGAACCGTGTATTGGATGAAATGCGAAAATAAGTACAATACAAAAACGACGGCCATTTTACGGTCGTCGTTTTTGTGTGCGAAATAGGATGATGACATGCTAATAGTAGACTGTAATTGTGGGCTTCTGCTAGGTATGATACACTAATTTCATCCATCAATCGGATTGGAGCGAGCAATATGAAAAAAGAATTTGTCGTCATTGGATTAGGAAGGTTCGGAGGCAGCATTGTTAACGAACTCGTAGAATTAGATGCGGAGGTAATGGCCATCGATATTTCTCCGGATCGCGTAGAGGAATATGCACAAATTGCAACAACGGCAGTGTCCGCTGACACGACGGACGAGTCCGCGTTACGTTCGTTAGGGATTCGGAATTTTGAGCACGTTGTCGTTGCTATTGGAGAAAACATTCAAGCGAGTATTTTGACGACGTTAATATTAAAAGAGATTGGTGTCAAACATATTACTGTAAAAGCGCAAAATGATTACCATGAAAAGGTATTACGTAAAATCGGTGCCGATCAAGTAGTCCATCCTGAACGGGACATGGGGAAGAGAATTGCGAATAATATGGTGTCCAATAATATCCTTGATTATCTTGAATTGTCAGATGAATATTCGATCGTGGAAATTAGAGCTAATGAAAAACTAGCAGGTTCCACGTTAATTGACTTGGATATACGAGCAAAATATGGTGTCAATATTGTAGCGATTAAGCGGCATACCCAAATACTAGTTTCTCCACAGGCAATTGAAGAAATTGAGCTGAATGATATTCTGATTGTCATCGGTTCTGATGTGGATATCCATCGTTTTGAAAAGAAAGCACTGCATTGACAGTTGCTTAAGCTCAAATGATCATTCGTAATCGAAAAGCCATCTGCAACCGTGTTTACAGAACTCGGTTGCAGATGGCTTTTCTTATTGTGTAGCCTGTGCCTTATTGCATTATACTTCCATGACAACAGGCATTATCATTGGTTTACGTTTTGTTTGGTCGTATAAGAAAGGGGACAATATATCGATAATGTCACTTTTCATAGACCCAGCATCAAATGGAGTGTTTGATAATTGTTTCTGTAACTCTTTCGCAAGTAAATTTTGGGCTTCATTGATCATCATACCGGATTCTCGCATGTACACAAAACCGCGAGAGATGATATCTGGTCCTGAGACAACTTTGTTGCGTTTTTTATCAACAGTAGCCACGACGATGACAAGTCCGTCCTCTGAGAGGATTTTACGGTCACGTAGCACTACGCTCCCGATATCGCCAATACCGCTTCCGTCAATATAAATATCACCCGAAGGCACTTTGCCTGCAATGCGAGCGGAGTTTTCGGTTAATGCGAGAACGTCCCCGTTACTCATGATGAAGTTATTTTCAGGTTCAACATCACAGCTGATCGCAAGTTCTTTATGCATCGTCAACATCCGGTATTCTCCGTGAATTGGCATAAAGTATTTCGGTTTAATCAAGCGGAGCATTAACTTCTGTTCTTCTTGAGAACCGTGACCGGAAGTGTGGATGTTATTTAGTGCGCCGTGAATGACTTCTGCGCCTGCACGGAATAGGGCGTTGATTGTTTTGTTGACACTTAATGTGTTTCCAGGAATCGGTGAAGACGAGAAGATGACCGTATCACCAGGTTGGATTTGTACTTGGCGGTGAGTGCCGTTAGCAATTCGGGATAACGCAGCCATCGGTTCACCTTGGCTACCTGTACAAAGAATCATCACCTCGTTCGCAGGTAAGCGATTGAGCGATTGTGTATCGACGAATAAGTCTTTCGGTGCGTTAATGTAACCAAGTTCTCGACCAATTGTGATGGCATTGTCCATGCTACGCCCAAATACAGCGATTTTTCTTCCGTATTTTTCAGCAGCTTCAATCACTTGTTGAAGTCGATGGATGTTGGAAGCAAAGGTAGCGAAGATTATTCTGCCATCTACTTTTCGGAAGATTTCATTCAAACTGTCGCCGACTTTTCTTTCAGACATTGTAAAATTTGGGACTTCCGCATTTGTACTATCTGATAACAAGCATAAGACGCCTTCACTTCCGACTTTGGCCATCTTTGCTAAGTTTGCAGGTTCGCCTACAGGAGTGAAATCGAATTTGAAGTCACCTGTGTGAACGATGTTTCCTGATGGTGTTTTGACGACAATTCCAAAAGCATCCGGGATACTATGTGTAGTACGGAAAAATGAAATCGAAGTTTTTCGGAACTTAATAATATCTTCTTCTTTAATTTCTATCATTTTTGTCGTGCGGAGTAAGCCGTGCTCCTCGAGTTTGTTACGCAGAAGGCCTAACGCTAATTTCCCCCCATAAACGGGGACGTTGATTTTCCGTAACAAGTAAGGAATCCCGCCAATATGATCTTCGTGTCCATGTGTGATGAATAAACCTTTGATTTTATCCATATTCCGTTCTAAGTACGTATAGTCAGGAATAACATAGTCGATTCCGAGAAGATCGTCTTCTGGAAATTTGATACCGGCATCAATGAGAATAATTTCGTCTTGGAATTGCACACAATACGTATTTTTGCCGATTTCACCAAGTCCGCCTAAAGCGAAAACAGCTGTTTCATTGTTCTTGATCAATTTCATAGTGCTCAGACCTGTTCAAGCTCAAAATGTGAAGATGCTTGCTCGTATTCGAGATGTGGACCTTCAAGGAGCTGGATAAGTTCAATGTTATAATTGCGGTCTTTTAGTTTTTCGCGGACGGATTTTTCTGAATCAGCTTCTACATAAACGTGCTTCGTATTTTCGCGAATCGGAACTTGAGTAGCGTTTTCTTGGAAATATACTTTGTAAATCATGGTAAACTCTCCTTTTTACGTTCGTTTGGAATCATTCTCTTCATATTAGCATGTCGGATGCGTAAAATAAAGAAAAGCCCACCAAATGACTTGGTAGGCGTGAATTTATGCAATTGTCTTTCTACCGAGTATGCCGTTGAGCCGCTTTAACAATTTGCGTTTTAGGCGCTTGTACATGGGCATATCACTCCTTACAACCAGTATAGCGTTAATTGAATTCTCTGTCAAGTTGTTTTTTTGTAGGAGAACGGGTTTGTTGTTCAGTTCAATTCCTCTCAAAAGGAATAGCGTTAGGAATGTCCCGGAAAGGTGCTGCCTGGTCGATATGGTCATAAAACATGACACCATTCAAATGATCCAGTTCGTGTTGGAAAGCAATTGCGTGTAAGCCTTTCAATCGCATTGTATATTCTTGGCCATCTGGATTGAACGCTTTAATGGTAATTCTTGCGTATCGTGGGACATATCCTTCTACATCGCGATCTACGGATAGGCAACCTTCTCCAGATGTCAAGTAAGTCATTTCCACCGAATGGCTGATGATTTTAGGATTAATTGCAACGATGCTTAATGGTTTTTTTCCCTCTTCAACAATGTGTAGGGCAAATACGCGTTTAGAAACATTTACTTGAGGAGCTGCTAGCCCGATGCCTGGGCGCAATCCGTATTGAATGCTTAATTCTTCATCTTGACTGTTAATGATATATTCTAGCAATTCATGACATAATTTTTTATCTTCATCACTTAACGGGAAGGTGACTTCCGTAGCTACTGTCCTTAACGCTGGATGCCCTTCACGGACGATATCTTTCATTTCGATCATTTTTATTCTCCTTCTTACTCGTATTTCTGTTATCGTATTATAATCCAAGAAGAAAAGGGTATAAAGAGTTTTGTACATGCTTGAAATAAACACTTACTAACGATATAGTGAAAAACAGATTGGAGGAAAGACTATGAATAAAAAAATCTTTAGTATAATTGCGGTTAGCGTAATGGCCTTATCCGCTTGTAGCATTGGTTCTTCCACGGAGTCCCAACTCTCTGAAACTCTAACAAAAATGAATGATTCTGAAGCGCAATATCGCAGTTCCCAAAGTACTTTAACGGAGTTAGAGCAAAGTGAACAAAAAACGTTCACCGAAACGATGGAACTAACAAAAGAAGATGTAGATCAGTTACGTAATAAAGTAGCTGAGCTTGAGAAGTCTATTGAAGATAGATTAGCACAGCTAAAGGAAGAAGAAGCTGCAATGCATGAAGCAAAGGGTTTCGTTACAGAACTGGAGTCCATTGCAGAAAAAGCATCTGAAGCTGAAAAGAAAAAAATTGAGGAACTTAATCGTGCTGTACAAGACCGCTACGACTTACATGATCAATTCATTGAAGCATACAGAGCACTCTCCTCTCAACAAAAAGAATTTTATGCATTGCTCGTGAAAGAAAATGTAGAGTTAGCGGATTTAAAAGAAAAAGTTAAAGAAGTGAATGAGCAAAACGAAGTCGTCAAAGACGTGATAGCAAAGTTCAATGAAGCAACAAAGATTGTTAATGATCTTAAACAAGACGTTTTTTCGAGTTTAGAAAAAGAAGAATAAAGGAATTATGAAAAGTGGAGACCGAGCATCTTCACTTTTTTTAATGGCATTTTTTAAAAATCTATTATAATACAGTTTTGATATTGTAGTAGTACAGTTTAGTCGGAATGAATGTATCTCACTTATGATTATGCTGGCCAATCCTACTAAATACAATGATTGACCAATTTGTCTCTCTTCAGTATACTGAGTAAGGAAGAGATTGTATCATTATTGAAAGTGATAGAACATAATACAGATATAAAGGAGAGTTGCCGATATGGCTGCGAAAAAAGACAAGCAGTTTGATCCGGTGGAAACGCTTCATTCTATTGAAGATCAGTTTGAAATGTTCCAGATCTTGAATGAAGAAGGCGAAATTGTTAACAAGGAAGCCGATCCGAATTTATCAGATGAAGAGCTAACAGAATTAATGACGCGTATGGTGTATACGAGAATCTTAGACCAACGTTCAATTTCCTTAAACAGACAAGGACGTCTAGGTTTCTATGCGCCAACTGCAGGGCAAGAAGCGTCACAGCTTGCCTCTCACTTTGCGCTTGAGAAAGAAGATTTTATTCTTCCAGGATACCGTGATGTACCGCAAATCGTTTTTCATGGTTTACCATTACATATGGCATTCCTATGGTCACGAGGACATTATCAAGGAAGCATTATTCCGGAAGGTTTGAACATTTTCATGCCTCAAATCATCATTGGAGCGCAATACATCCAAGCTGCTGGAGTTGCACTCGGATTCCAAAAACGTGGCATTAAAGCGGTTGCAATGACGTATACAGGTGATGGCGGTACTTCACAAGGTGATTTCTATGAGGGGATCAACTTTGCAGGAGCTTACCGTTCTCCGGCAATCTTTGTCATTCAAAACAACCAATATGCAATTTCCACACCTAGAGAGCTACAAACAGCTGCGAAAACGCTTGCACAAAAAGGGATTGCAGCTGGTATTCCGAGTATTCTCGTAGATGGAATGGATGCATTAGCAGTATATGCTGCTACGCGCGACGCTAGAAAACGTGCCATTAACGGAGAAGGTCCGACGCTGATCGAAGCGATGACTTACCGATATGGTCCACATACAATGGCTGGAGATGACCCGACACGTTATCGTACATCTGAAACGGATAACGAGTGGGAAAAACGCGATCCGTTAATTCGTTTCCGTAAATACCTTGAGGCTAAAGGCATTTGGTCGGAAGAGAAAGAAAACGCTGTGATTGAACGCGCCAAAGAAGAAATCAAGGAAGCGATCAAAAAGGCGGATGCCGCTCCTAAACAGAAAGTGACAGATTTCATTAACATTATGTATAAGGGCGACCTTCCATACAACTTACAAGAACAATATGACATTTATAAAGAGAAGGAGTCGAAGTAACCGATGGCACAAATGACGATGATTCAAGCGATTACCGATGCAATGCGCACGGAGCTTAAAAATGATGAAAACGTCCTCGTCTTCGGTGAAGACGTTGGCGCAAACGGTGGTGTGTTCCGCGCTACTGAAGGTCTACAAAAAGAATTTGGTGTAGATCGAGTATTCGATACACCATTAGCTGAATCAGGTATTGGTGGGTTAGCGATCGGTCTATCATTGACTGGATTCCGACCTGTTATGGAAATTCAGTTCTTTGGCTTCCTCTATGAAGTGATTGACTCCATTAGTGGTCAGTTGGCTCGTCAATCTTTCCGTAGCGGCGGACATTATAATGCTCCTGTAACAATCCGTTCTCCATTTGGTGGGGGTGTTGCGACGCCTGAAATGCATGCTGATAGTTTCGAAGGGCTTGTTGCTTCTCAACCTGGGTTGAAAGTGGTCATTCCTTCAACACCTTACGATGCAAAAGGATTGCTAATTTCGGCAATTAAAGATGAGAATCCAGTAGTTTTCTTGGAGCATATGAAATTGTATCGTTCATTCAGACAAGAAGTGCCTGAAGAGGAATATACGATTCCACTTGGTAAGGCGGATGTGAAGCGTGAAGGTACAGACCTATCAATTATCACATACGGTGCGATGGTACACGAAAGTTTGAAAGCTGCTGAAGCACTTGAAAAAGACGGCTATTCTGTTGAAGTTGTCGATTTACGTACTATTCAACCATTGGATATTGAGACGATTATCGGTTCTGTTGAAAAAACAAATCGCGCAATCGTTGTGCAAGAAGCACAAAAACAAGCGGGTATTGCTGCAAACGTCGTATCTGAAATTACAGAGCGTGCGATTTTAAGTTTGGAAGCACCTGTTTTACGTGTAGCGGCGCCTGATACAGTATATCCGTTCGCGCAAGGGGAAAACGCGTGGTTGCCAAATGCAAACGATATTATTGAAACAGCTAAAAAAGTACTGACATTCTAATACAGAGTCTTGCTCTGACAAAAAGAAAGGGTGAATCTTGTGGCATATGAATTCCGTTTGCCAGATATCGGAGAAGGGATTCACGAAGGTGAAGTTGTAAAGTGGTTTGTTGCCAAAGGCGATAAAATCAATGAAGACGACACGCTTCTTGAAATTCAAAACGATAAAGCAGTGGTGGAAATCCCATCCCCTGTTACAGGCACAGTAGAAGAAATCCTTGTGGGAGAAGGTAAAGTGGCGGTAGTAGGCGATGTCCTCATCCGTTTCGATGCACCAGGATACGAAAGCCATTCTGACTCTGAGGAAGGTGCAGAGAAAACTGAAGAACAAGTGCAATCTTCAGCTGAGGCTGGCCAAGAACTCGATAAGAAACAACAGGAGAAAGAACAATCCGAGACAAAGCAATCCTCTGCTAACACGAAAGAGTCAGTTGTATCAAAAACAACTCGGGTAATTGCGATGCCATCCGTCCGTAAGTTTGCACGTGAAAACGATGTTGACATTCATGAGGTGGAAGGAACAGGCAAGAACGGCCGTGTGTTAAAAGAAGATGTTGAAGCGTTCGTGAATGGTGATCAAAAGCCGGCAACGTCAACTTCTTCAACTGAACAAGTTGCGCGTGCAGAAGAAGCAGCACCTAAGACAGAGTCGGCTGCTCCTGTACAACTTGAAGGCGATTTCCCTGAAACACGTGAGAAGATGTCTGGTATTCGAAAAGCGATTGCAAAAGCAATGGTGAATTCAAAACATACTGCACCACACGTGACATTGTTAGATGAAATTGATGTAACGGATCTTGTCGCACATCGTAAAAAGTTCAAAGAAATCGCTGCTGAAAAGGATATCAAGCTGACGTATCTTCCATACGTTGTCAAAGCGCTTGTTTCCACATTGCGTGAGTTCCCACAATTAAATACATCTCTTGACGATGAAAAAGAGGAAATCATCCAGAAGCATTATTACAACATCGGTATTGCAGCTGATACGGACCGCGGATTACTCGTACCTGTTATTAAACACGCGGATCGAAAATCTGTATTTGCGATTTCTGAAGAGATTAATACATTAGCAGTGAAAGCGCGCGATGGTAAATTAAGCCCTGCAGAAATGAAGGGTGCATCATGTTCCATCACGAATATTGGCTCTGCAGGTGGCCAATGGTTCACGCCGATTATTAACCATCCAGAAGTTGCGATTTTAGGAATCGGCCGTATCTCTGAAAAACCGGTCGTAAAAAATGGTGAAATTGTAGCTGCACCTATGTTAGCATTATCATTGGTATTCGATCATCGAGTAATTGATGGTGCTACAGGTCAACAAGCATTGAACCATCTTAAGAAATTGCTCGGTAATCCAGAACTTTTATTAATGGAGGCGTAAGCAAATGGTAGTAGGAGACTTTCCGATTGAAGTGGACACACTCGTTGTAGGTTCAGGCCCCGGAGGATATGTAGCAGCAATTCGGGCTGCACAGTTGGGTCAGAAAGTAACAATCGTTGAAAAAGACACACTAGGTGGCGTATGTCTGAACGTAGGTTGTATCCCTTCCAAAGCATTGATTTCAGTAGGACACCGTTACGCATCCGCGAAGGATTCTGACGATATGGGAATTACAGCAACCGATGTGAAATTGGATTTTTCGAAAGCTCAAGCTTTTAAAGATGGTGTGGTCAAGAAATTGACTGGTGGCGTAGAAGGCTTATTAAAAGGCAATAAAGTTGATATTGTTAAAGGTGAAGCGTATTTCGTCGATGCGAATACGGTGAAAGTTATGGATGAAAAGTCTTCTCAAACATACAAGTTTAACAATGCAATTATTGCAACAGGTTCACGTCCAGTAGAAATTCCATCTTTCAAGTACTCTAAACGTGTTATCAATTCTACAGGTGCTCTGAATTTAGAAGAAGTTCCTGGACATTTAGTTGTCATCGGTGGTGGTTACATCGGAACTGAGCTAGGTTCTGCGTATGCAAATCTAGGTTCCAAAGTAACGATTATCGAAGGAGCAGATGATATTCTTGCTGGCTTTGAAAAGCAAATGACGCAAATCGTTAAAAAAGGATTGAAGAAAAAAGGTGTCGATGTAGTAGTGAAAGCTTCTGCAAAAGGCGTTGAAGAATCCGATAACGGTGTTGTTGTCACTTACGAAGCAAAAGGTGAAGAGCAAAAAGTTGAAGCGGATTATGTACTTGTTACAGTTGGTCGCCGTCCGAATACGGATGAAATTGGTCTAGAAGGTCTAGGTGTTAAGTTCCTTGATCGTGGGTTGATTGATGTGGATAAACAATGCCGTACAAGTGTATCAAACATCTTTGCGATCGGTGATATCGTATCTGGTCCACAACTTGCGCATAAAGCATCTTATGAAGCGAAAGTGGCTGCAGAAGCAATTTCTGGAGAAAAATCAGAAGTGGATTATTTGGCAATCCCAGCTGTATGTTTCACGGATCCAGAACTTGCAACTGTTGGTTTAAACGAACAGCAGGCAAAAGATGAAGGTTTTGATGTCGTAGCAGGCAAATTCCCGTTTGCAGCAAACGGCCGTGCGCTTGCATTAAATGCGACAGATGGCTTTGTAAAGCTTGTCTCTCGTAAAGAAGATGGATTGCTGTTAGGTGCACAAATTGTCGGTGAAAACGCGTCTGACATGATTGCTGAACTAGGTTTGGCAATCGAGGCAGGTATGACACTTGAGGATATCGCTATGACAATCCATGCGCATCCAACATTAGGCGAAATTTCAATGGAAGCTGCTGAAGTTGCGCTAGGTAAACCCGTTCATATGATTACAAAATAATAGGTTTGAAAAAGAGGCGTCCGGAGATGATTATCCCGGACGTCTTTTATGTAGCTCGTAGATTTGTGAAGACTTTATGTGTATTACTAGAAATCGTTTTGCAATGTAACGAACTCTTGTTGTGCAATTACTTTCCAAGTAATATGCTTTCGTTTGTTTGATACGTCTATTGGGTACATGTTAGTATGAATTTACTCAGCTAGAGAAAGAGGAGATGGGATTTATGAAATTGAAAGTAGTATACATAATGTTCGTGCTTTTGTTTGTACTCGCTGCTTGCAGCGCTCAAAGTGAAACGGATGAGCAAGCAGACAATGGACAGGAAGTACAGCAAGACAATTCCGTTGATGAGGAACAAGCTGGAGATGAAGCTAGCAAAGTGGATGAGGACCAGGCGAGTGAGACAGATGACGAAGTGAAAGAAGGAGCAGAATTAGAACCTCCGGCAGAACCTCTGTATAAAATTAATCCGACAAACTATTCAATTGAACCAATCAGTGAGGCAGATCCGAAAGTTGTGTTGTTGACAATTGATGATGCACCGGACAAGCGTGCGCTAGACATGGCGAAGACATTGAAGAGGTTGGATGCACCTGCCATCTTCTTTGTAAACGGGCATTTCATTGAGACTGATGAAAAAAGAGCAATCCTTAAAGAAATCTATGAGATGGGCTTTGTAATTGGCAACCATACGAAAACCCATGCGAATTTGAAGTCACTTACGGAAGAGGAGCAACGTGAGGAAATACTATCAGTTAGCAATACTGTAGAGGAAGTAACTGGAGAACGGCCGAAGTTTTTCCGTGCGCCATTTGGGGTGAATACAGATTTCAGCAGGTCACTTGCTGAACAAGAAGGGATGCAATTGATGAATTGGTCGTATGGCTACGATTTTGTAAAAGAGTACATGACGAAAGAGAAAATTGCAGATATTATGGTGAACACTGAACTGTTGAGCAATGGTTCGAACTTATTAATGCATGATAGGGAATGGACGGCTGATGCATTAGAAGAAATTGTGAATGGTTTGCGAGAAAAAGGATATGAATTTGTCGATCCGAAGTCTATCCAAGGATATGCAGATTAATTCATTAAATGATTGAATGGGGGAATGGGGTTATGGAATGGAACACAAAAATAACTGAACTGCTTGGGATTAAGTATCCGATCATTCAGGGTGGTTTGGCGTATCTTGCATATGCAGAGTTGGCTGCAGCGGTTTCTGAAGCAGGAGGATTAGGGCAAATCACTGCAATGAGCTTACCGTCTCCGGATGCTTTGCGTATGGAAATTCGCAAAGTAAAGGCGCTGACAACAAAGCCTTTTGGTGTGAATTTTGCAATTGGACAACATGGTAGACCATATGAACATCTATTGGACGTGGCGTTAGAGGAGAAGGTTGAAGTGTTGTCTGTGACAGGGGGAAATCCTGCGCCATTCTTTGACTATGTGAAAAATGCATCCGTCAAAAAGCTAGTACTTGTGGCTTCAAAGAGGCAAGCGGTAAAAGCTGAATCACTTGGAGCGGACGCAGTCATGGTTGTTGGCCAAGAAGGTGGAGGGCATTTAGGTAGGGACGATGTTGGCACGATAGTTCTTGTGCCGCAAGTCGTTGATGCTGTTAACATTCCAGTCATTGCTTCAGGTGGGATTGGGGATGGACGTGGTTGGATGGCTGCTCATGCACTTGGAGCTGAAGGAATTGAGATGGGTACAAGATTCATCGCTACAAAGGAGTGTGTTCATGCTTCAAAAGCGTACCAAGATGCTTTACTCAAAGCAGACGAGACAAGTACAGTGGTTATTAAGCGATCGCTTGGAGCACCTGCACGAGCATTAGCAGGTGTTTGGACTGAAAAGATTCTCTCTATGGAATTAGAGCATGCGGATTATGCCCAACTTAAGAACTTTATTAGTGGAGAGGCAAATAGACGATTCATACATGAAGGAAGTTCAAAAGAAGGATTTGGGTGGTCAGGTCAAGTAGCTGGAATGATTACGGATGTCCCGTCAGTCGAAGATTTATTTAAGCGGATGGTGAATGAAGCAGAAAGCATTCGTCGAAAATGGTTGTAAGAGAGGTGTAGGTGAAAGATGGAGTATAATTATCCGATTCGTCATGATTGGTCGACTGAAGAGATTATAGATGTCGTCGCATTCTTTCAAGCGGTAGAGAAGGCGTATGAAACAAAAATTGAACGAAAGCAGTTTATGGAAGCGTACCGCGCATTCAAGAATGTAGTTCCTTCAATGGCCGAGGAAAAGACATTATGTAAGGAATTTGAAGAGGCAAGTGGATTTGTTTGCTATCGAATCGTGAAAAATGCAAAGGATGCATCGGACGGTGACATGATTCAAGCGAGGTAGTGAGTAAAATAGGTGGAAGGTGGACGTAACGTGATCCACCTTCCATTTTCTATTGTGCATTCTTATTTTAGTTTTGCAGTCATAATATCGTATAGAGGTAGAAGATCATGAATGGTCTTCTCAGCCATACGAAAGAATTCCTCTTCTGTAAAGCCCGTCGCTATTTCTCTTGAGAAATGCCTTCCAAGGACAAGCTCGGCTTTCTTGACAGTTTTTAAACGCTCCAACATCCCTTCAAGTTCCTCACGATCCATGTTAGCGAGTATTGTTGCATCAGGCTTCATATGATCACCGGAAATTACGTACTGGTCAGGCAAAGACGTGAGCATGTCCAGGTTAGTGGTGAGGCGTTCTGAAATTCCTTTTTTGTCTGGATTTTCATAAATGACTGCTAAGATGATAAATAGGTGTGTTTCCCATAGGCCTACTTGAAAATGTGGTAACGCCTTATATCCACGTTTCGCAGGAGCAAAAGCAACCCAACTGTCTTTTGGAGGATTAACCGTCCTTCGTGCGTGTTTTGCAATGTGGGGGAAAAACTCACCCTTGCCGTGAGCAGACAAGTAGCTGGCAAGACGTTCGCCAATAACGGCAAACTTTGGCTGTATAGTCTGTTGCAAAGCGTCCATCCTATTTTCTAATCCATCAATCGTGAATACATCAAAATCTTTTGAATCCCAAAATCGTTCTTTCAATTCAATCCCTCATTTCATTCTATACGTTTATCGTAACAGAAAATGGGGAACAATTTAATACAAGAAGGCTTATAACTAACCAAAGCGGAACTAGCCGCATACGTTAGAAGTAAGTAAATGCATCGTTGAACGATATTCTAATAAAGGGGTGTTACGTATGAAACAGGTCGTCCATATTATCCGAAAAGCGGAAATTGAAAAAGAGTATGTGAAGTTGCTTCAACTTGAATTGGATTATGAGTTAGCAACGTTATATGATGCCATGCAACAGGATGATGAAAAACAAATTGATAAAAGTAAAGTAAGACTCACGGAAATCCATAGTGAGCTGGAGACATTCAATGCTTTTGCATAAACAAGCACTACTGTTCCATTATTTGCTCCTCTACTGACCTCTCGCAATACAGGGGGGACAGTGTGAGGGGCATTTTGTTTGTCGTAAAGTATTTGTGTTATACTTAGATAATACGCAAGTAGTTGGGGTGATGGAATGAATTGGGGAACAATCGATAAATATGCAAAATCATTGATTAAGGAAGCAGGTCACAAAATCCGTATGTCCTTCTTTTCTTCGATTGATATTGATTCGAAAGCGGATGCGAACGATTTGGTGACGAACATTGACCGACAAATTGAACAGTTTTTCATTCAACGGATTCAGCGAGACTTTCCTGGGCACCGGATTTTAGGGGAAGAAGGTTTTGGCGACGAAATCACCGCCCTAGATGGTGTCGTTTGGATGCTTGATCCGATTGACGGTACGATGAATTTTATTCATCAGAAAAGAAATTTTGCAATTTCACTTGGTATCTATGCAGATGGAATCGGTATGTTAGGTTATATTTATGATGTGATGAATGACGATTTTTATCACGCGGCTTTAGGCGAAGGTGCGTATTATAATGATGAAAAACTGCCGATTCTTGAGAACACACCGCTCGAAAATGCGATAATTGGCGTTAACGCAAGTTGGGTCGCTCCCAATCGTCGGATTGAAAACGAACCGATAGCGAAAATGGTACATACATGCAGAGGGACACGGTCATACGGTTCGGCTGCGATTGAATTAGCTTATGTTTCATCCGGTAGAATTGATGCATACATGTCACTGCGCCTGTCCCCATGGGATATAGCAGGAGGGATGGTGATTGCTCAAGAAGTTGGAGCAATTGCAACAAATATGCTGGGGGATAAGCCTGAATTACTTGGACAAGATACGTTTCTTGTTGCGAAACCAGGCTTACATGAAACGATTTTAAGCAACTACATTCGTTTGAAATAAAAAAAGGGGACTGCTAAACGCATGCAGTCTCCTTTTGCAAATTATAGTAAGCCTTTTTCGCGCATCTTCTTTTTCGTTTTAAAGCCGTTCCCCATTACGAAAATAAGTGCTAGCATAGCAATGAGGGCAACGGGAATACTACGCATGGCAACAGCAATTCCAATACCACACATCGCTAAAACTGCCGCAATAGAATAGATGACAAAAACCCATTTGATATTCTTCAAAATGTAACCTCTTTCGAAATAAATGTTTTTTTATACTGTTCCCATGTGCTATAATAACACAGTTAATCATCTGATAAAAGATAACGGAGTGAAAAAATGACAAACACACGTAGCGATTTACGAAATATAGCAATTATTGCCCACGTTGACCACGGAAAAACAACATTAGTCGATCAACTATTGAAACAATCAGGTATTTTCCGTTCTAATGAACATGTGGAAGAACGTGCAATGGATTCTAATGATCTTGAACGTGAACGAGGTATTACAATTTTAGCAAAGAACACGGGTATCGAGTATAAAGGTACAAAAATCAACATCCTTGATACACCAGGACACGCTGATTTCGGTGGAGAAGTGGAACGGATCTTACGAATGGTCGATGGTGTTATCCTTGTCGTCGACTCCTTTGAGGGATGTATGCCGCAAACACGTTTCGTGCTGAAAAAAGCATTGGAAACGAATTTGAAACCGATTGTTGTTGTAAATAAAATTGACCGTGAATTTGGCCGCCCCGAAGAAGTAGTTGACGAAGTACTCGAGTTGTTCATCGAGTTGGATGCGAATGACGAACAATTGGAATTCCCAGTCGTATACGCATCGGGCTTTAATGGTACTGCGAGTCTTTCACCAAACCCTGCTGATCAGGAAGAGACATTGGAAGTATTGTTTGATTCCATTATTGAAAATATTCCTGCTCCTATCGACAATCGTGAAGAACCTCTTCAATTCCAAGTATCGTTGTTGGATTACAATGACTACGTAGGACGTATTGGAATTGGTCGGGTATTCCGCGGTACGATGAAGGTAGGTCAGCAAGTTACAGTGCTCAAACGGGATGGTTCGACAAAGAACTATCGTGTAACAAAAATGTATGGATTTTTAGGGTTGAAACGAATTGAAATTCAAGAAGCTTATGCAGGAGATTTGATTGCCGTATCCGGTATGGAAAACATCGACGTCGGTGAAACGGTTTGTCCTGTTGATCACCTTGAAGCGCTACCGGAATTGCATATTGATGAGCCGACATTACAAATGACGTTCCTCGTCAATAACAGTCCTTTTGCTGGTAAGGAAGGTAAATGGGTAACGGCACGGAAAATTGAGGAGCGTCTTGAACAGCAATTGCAAACGGACGTTTCATTACGTGTCGATCCGACAGATTCTCCGGATGCATGGGTCGTATCTGGTCGTGGTGAGCTTCATTTATCGATCTTAATCGAAAATATGCGTCGTGAAGGTTACGAACTTCAAGTTTCCAAACCTGAAGTAATTATCCGTACAATTGATGGAGTAAGATCTGAGCCGGTTGAACGTGTGCAGATTGATATTCCTGAAGAATATACAGGTGCAATCATTGAGTCAATCGGTGAGCGTAAAGGTGAAATGCTCGACATGATTAACAATGGTAACGGTCAAGTTCGATTAATATTCCTTGTACCTGCACGTGGACTTATCGGGTATTCGACAGATTTCTTAACGTTGACGCGCGGATATGGTATCATTAATCATACGTTCGATTCTTACAAACCGGTCGCGCCAGGTAAAGTCGGTGGACGTCGCCACGGTGTGCTTGTCTCAATGGAAACGGGTACGGTTACTGCATACAGTGTCATGCAATTAGAAGACAGAGGCGTCATGTTTGTGGAAGCAGGAACTGATATTTATGCAGGTATGGTCGTTGGTGAGAATACACGTGACAATGACTTGACAATCAATTTGACAAAAGTGAAACACGCTACAAACGTACGGTCAGCGACAAAAGACCAAACGGTGTCGACGAAGAAACCTAGAATTCTTTCGTTAGAAGAAGCGTTGCAATACTTGGGTGACGATGAATACTGTGAAGTGACACCTACTTCCATCCGCTTACGTAAAAAGATTCTTGATAAGAACGAACGTGAACGTGTACAAAAGAAGAAAAAACTTGGTGAATGATGTAACTCATTAATGCTGTAAAATACAAATGCGTAAGATCGCTTTATTCAGAAGGGAATGTGCTATATGAATGGTACTATCGGGGATGCAGAAACAATCGAAGCGATGTCTCCTGTAGTTCGGATGATTTATGAATTGACTTCTTCATCCGTTACAGGAATCTTGCTGTTCGCGGTCATTTTCATCCTTTCGGCCATTGTATATAAGTTAGGATTCGCTAGGAAGATAAAGTTATGGCAGAATGTTGTCGTCTATAGTTTCCTTTTTGCTGGATGCATCATGTTGACGTTTTTTGCGATTTTCCTTCCGATTGTGGAAGGACTTCTAGTTGCAGCGCTCATATTGATTATTTACAGAGTTCGAAGGATGAATGAACACAAAGAAAACTCCGCTGTATAATGGCGGAGTTTTTTCTTTGTGATTTATGCTTTAAAATTCGTTTTCTGCAGGATGCGAACTGCGGTGAAATGAAAATTTTCCGGTCGACAGACGAGAATGGGTTTGTTCCGAAATGCGTTCATTGCAGTTGTCGCACATATACGTATTAATCGGGTGATTCCTTAACTTTTTCGCGAGTGGATGATCATCGGGGAGTTTCCCGATTTCGTCACAAAGTACACACTTTACACGCAAATGACCAACTCCTTCTATTTGTCAAAAAATGCTCAGTGGATCGTAATCTCTTTAACATTGCGAATAGGCTTTTCCTGATTTGAGCCATCCATGAAAAGCACATGTACGGGGCCATCATCGGTCAAAGGTTTTCCATCTTGACTAAATTTAAACAATAAATTTTTCGCTTCGGAAACAGGGAAACTATACTCTTCATCTTCTCCTGTTGAAAAAGTGATTGTGGTTGCATCTTCATTCGGTACTGCATTCTTTATGAAATGTTCAAGTTGTATGCCGAATGTGCCGGTCACCATTTTCTTTCTATCAAATTTTTTTTCTGTCTTCAATGTTGGAGGGAATGTTGCGCCTTCCATGATTTCTCTGGACCAATGTTTGCCCATTTCTTGCTTATATTCTTCATCTTCATCTTTTAAGGTCAGACCTTCAATGAAAAAAGATTGTAAGTCGATTTTTCGATCATCAAAAATCCAAACAGTTGGATCTAATGTTATAGAATGTTGTACGTTCCCTTTGATCGGAATAATTCGTTCCAATTTAATAGCCTCCTACAAACAAATATGTATCTTCTTCATTGTTATCTAGTATACCTCTTTGAAGGAAAAGTGAAAAGGTATTGAATTGACACTTGCAAATGAAGGGAAACACTTGCAATTTAGCTGCTCAAAAGATACAATTTATTCATAATCACCATAGTGGAATAAAAGGTGAATGGGGGCGTCCTCATATGGATATTGAACTACAAGAAACGTATCAAGAAAAAGCACTCTTGCAATTACAAGCCGATGCAGACAAAATTGCACAACTCATAAAAGTACAAATGGATCATTTAACGATGCCTCAATGTCCGTTATACGAGGAAGTGTTGGATACACAAATGTATGGATTATCGAGGGAAATCGATTTTGCTGTGAAGCTTGGCTTGATTGATCGAGCAAAAGGAAAAGAAATTCTTTCCTTGCTTGAAAAAGAGATGAATGTCTTGCATGAGCTATATACAGAAAAATAAACGAAGAACTCAAACTCATTAACGGTTTGAGTTTTTTATTTACTAAGAAGAGGTAATGACAATGGCAAACTACTTTAGAAAAATGATAAGGAATTTTGATTATCCGTTATTCCTTGTTTATGTAGGACTGTGTCTTTTTGGATTGGTCATGATTTATAGTGCCAGTATGGTCGTGGCGGTCAATCGTTATGACTATCCACCCGACTATTTTTATAAGCGACAATTGACCAACTTGGTCATATCCTTTCCGGTTTTCCTAGCCGCGGCTTTTTTTCCTTTCCAAAATTATAAACGGAAAAATTTAATGGTATTATCTATTGTTGTTATGTTTACGTTATTGGTTCTCGTTCATTTCATCGGATTTGGTGGCGACGTTGGCTCGCAAAGCTGGATCAGATTACCGAAATTAGGGAGTATTCAGCCTTCGGAAGTAGCGAAGATTGTAATCATTATTTACTTTTCTAGTGTCTTTGCTAAGAAATATGAAGCCGGAACGCTCGACTCAATAAACAAATCAATTGGACCACCCGTGCTGATTCTTATGTTTGCGGTATTGTCCATTATGAATGAAACAGATATTGGGACATCACTCATCATTATTGCAACAGCAATTGCGGTAATTGCTGCAAGTGGAATAAAAGTAAGGACATTCATGAAGTTGAGTGGAATCTTGGCAGCTGCAATGGTCCCGATTGCGCTAATTCTCTATTTTGGTTGGGATTCGATTATGAATGAGAGTAGACAAGGCCGTATTTTAGCATTTTTAAATCCTTTTGATTATTTACAAGGATCCGGCTACCAGATTGCTAACGGTTATATCGCAATTGGAGCAGGTGGTGTACAAGGGTTAGGACTAGGGAACTCAATTCAAAAAATGGGGTATCTGCCTGAACCGCAAACGGATGTAATCATGGCGATTATTTCTGAGGAGTTAGGCATTTTTGGAACAATTATTGTTATAGGTGGTTTAGGCTTCATCGTCTTACGTGCACTATCCATTGCAATGCGAACAAAAGACCCGCAAGCTCGTATGTTGGCAGCTGGGATTGGAAGTGTTATTGGAATTCAAACTTTTGTCAATCTTGGGGGATTAACGGGTCTTCTCCCGCTCACAGGTGTGCCTTTGCCGTTTATTAGCTATGGCGGAACCTCTCTTATTCTGTTATCTTTATCTTTAGGAATATTGATGAATGTGTCAATGTTCACAAAATACCAAAAGAATAAGTAGATAAGGAGTGCATTAATGGTGGAAATGGGTCGTATTAAGAAAATTCTCGTGGCAAACCGCGGTGAAATTGCAATACGTATTTTTCGTGCATGTACTGAACTTAAGATTCCTACGGTCGGTATTTATTCAGCAGAAGATAGAGGTTCTTTCCACCGTTATAAAGCAGATGAGTCCTATCTCGTCGGTGAAGGGAAAAAACCGATAGATGCCTATTTGGATATTGAGGGAATCATTTCAATCGCCAAGGCGAGTGGTGCAAATGCGGTTCATCCAGGTTATGGATTTTTAGCGGAAAATGAGCAATTTGCTCGTAGGTTGGAAGAGGAAGGAATTATATTCATCGGTCCTACATCCAAACACCTTGACATGTTTGGTGATAAAGTCAAGGCGAGGCAGCAAGCGATCGACGCAGGGCTACCTGTCATTCCTGGCTCTGACGGACCAGTAAAGTCCGTTGAGGATGTGTCTGCGTTTGGTGAGACATATGGTTATCCAATTATCATTAAAGCTTCTTTAGGAGGCGGAGGAAGAGGGATGCGTATTGTCCACTCCTCTGACGAAGTGCTAGAGGCGTATGAACGAGCAAGATCTGAAGCGAAATCAGCTTTCGGTTCGGATGAAGTATATGTTGAAAAATACATTAACAAACCGAAGCATATTGAAGTGCAAATCCTAGGTGATACATACGGGAATGTCATTCATTTGTATGAACGGGACTGTTCCATTCAAAGACGTCACCAAAAAGTGGTGGAAATCGCGCCATCCATTTCACTAAATGAACATTTACGAAATGAGATATGCGAAGCTGCGGTTGCGTTAGCAAGGAATATTTCATACACAAATGCAGGAACGGTTGAATTCCTAGTTGCTGACGGAAAGTTTTATTTCATCGAGGTGAATCCTCGTATTCAAGTTGAACATACAATCACCGAGATGGTAACAGGGGTTGACATCGTACATGCGCAGATCCATATTGCAAATGGTGGTAATCTGCATGAAGGGGAAGCTGCAATTCCGTCGCAAAAAGAAATTCCGTTATTTGGGTATGCAATCCAGTCGAGGGTGACAACTGAAGACCCGTTGAATGATTTCATGCCGGATACAGGTAAACTAATGGTCTATCGATCAGGAGGAGGTTTCGGTGTCCGTCTAGATGCCGGAAATGGCTTCCAAGGAGCTGTCATTACGCCTTATTACGATTCGTTGCTTGTTAAAGTATCGACGTGGGGCACTTCATTTAGAGATGCAGCTGCAAAAATGGATCGAAATTTGCAGGAATTTCGTATTCGTGGTATTAAAACAAACATTCCGTTCCTAGAAAATGTCGTTCGCCATGAAAGTTTTTTAACAGGTAATTATGATACCGGTTTCATAGACACGACACCAGAACTTTTTGAGTTTCCAGTTAAAAAAGACAGAGGAACGAAAATACTGAACTATCTAGGTAATGTCACGGTAAATGGTTTTCCGGGTATCGGGAAACAAGCTAAGCCTGTTTTCCATCCTGCGAGAAAGCCTGAAGTAGACTTGCTAACACCGCCTCCAGCTGGAACGAAACAAATTCTTGATGAAAAAGGTGCCGACGGATTAATCCAATGGATAAAAGCACAGGATGATGTCCTTTTGACAGACACAACATTCAGGGATGCTCACCAATCACTACTAGCAACGAGGGTTCGTACATCAGATCTATCAAATATTGCTTCGGAATCGGCAAGACTTATGCCGAACCTCTTTTCATATGAAATGTGGGGAGGGGCAACATTTGACGTAGCTTACCGTTTTTTAAAGGAAGATCCTTGGGAAAGATTGTTGAAATTACGTGAACAAATACCAAATGTATTGTTCCAAATGCTGTTCAGAGGGGCGAATGCAGTTGGGTATTCAAACTATCCTGACAATGTCATTCGGGAGTTTGTCAAAACATCAGCAGAAAATGGTATAGATGTATTCCGGATCTTTGATAGTTTGAACTGGATCAAAGGAATGGAAGTGGCAATCGATGCAACCCGTCAAGCAGGTAAAGTTGCTGAAGCGGCCCTCTGTTATACGGGAGACATTTTAGATCCTTCTAGGGATAAATATACAGTAGAGTACTACAAAAAGATGGCGAAAGAGCTGGAAGCAACTGGTGCCCATATATTGGCGATCAAAGACATGGCTGGTCTGTTAAAGCCAGAAGCTGCGTATCGACTCATTTCAGAACTGAAAGCAACGGTCGACATTCCGATTCACCTTCATACCCATGATACGAGTGGAAATGGCATATACATGTATGCAAAAGCTATCGAAGCAGGAGTCGACATTGTCGATACTGCACTTGGAGCGATGGCGGGATTGACTTCGCAACCTTCCGCTAGTTCTTTGTATTACGCTTTGGAAAATGGCAAACGCCAAGTCCGTTCCGATGTTTCATCGTTGGAATCACTGTCTCATTATTGGGAGGATGTCAGAAAGTACTATCAG
Source organism: Sporosarcina sp. OR05 (assembly GCF_041414805.1). Lineage (NCBI taxonomy): Bacteria > Bacillati > Bacillota > Bacilli > Caryophanales > Caryophanaceae > Sporosarcina > Sporosarcina sp. OR05. The sequence goes on from NZ_JANKJL010000002.1 coordinate 199,198, forward strand.
CATTTTGAAAGTGGCATGAATAGCCCGCATTCGGAAATCTATGTTCATGAAATGCCAGGTGGCCAATATTCGAATTTGCAACAGCAAGCAAAAGCAGTAGGTCTCGGAGAGCGATGGGAAGAAGTCAAATCGATGTATTCCAGAGTTAACATGCTCTTTGGTGACGTTGTGAAAGTGACGCCTTCCTCCAAAGTCGTTGGTGATATGGCGTTGTTTATGGTTCAAAACGAATTGGATGAGCAATCCGTGATCACACGCGGCGAGACAATTGATTTTCCTGAATCGGTCATTGAGTTTTTTGAAGGGTATATTGGTCAACCATACGGTGGTTTTCCAAAGGAAATACAACAAGTGATTCTGAAAGGACGTCAACCGATTACTGTTCGTCCTGGTGAATTACTGGAGGATGTTGACTTTACAGTGCTCCTTCAGAAGACCGAGCAATTACTTGGTGAACCTTCGACGATGAAAGATGCATTAGCGTATGCGCTGTATCCGAAAGTCTTTGAAGAATATGCAACAATGAAAAAGGCATTCGGCAACATTTCTGTCATTAATACACCTGAGTTCCTATTCGGTATGCGCTTAGGCCAAGAGATTGAAGTTGAAATCGAAAAAGGTAAAACACTTATCGTAAAACTCGTGTCGATTGGAGAACCACAATCGGACGGAACGCGTATCATTTACTTTGAATTGAATGGACAACCTCGAGAAGTACTAATTCAAGACATGAGCGTTGAAACCGATGTTGTTCGAAAGCAAAAAGCTGACCCGGCAAATGATTCACATATTGCAGCAACAATGCCAGGAACTGTGCTCAAGGTTGTTGTCTCTAAAGGTGCTAAAGTAAAGAGGGGAGAACACTTACTCATTACAGAAGCAATGAAAATGGAAACGACGATACAAGCCCCGTTTGATGGAGTTGTAAAAGAAATATACGTGCAAGCGGGTGAAGGGATTTCAACAGGAGATTTACTCATCGAGATTGAACATTAAGAACAAAAGAAGCATTCGACATATTGGTTGTCGAATGCTTCTTCCTTATTTTTTGTTGCTTCTCGAAACGAGTAATACCATATACGTCAACAAACCGAATAAGAGCGTAACAAATAACGAATGTAAAAGAGCTAAGTAAAGATTTAAACGAGTTATGATCACAGCGCCACCAGCTAGTACTTGCAAGCAGACCAAGATGAAGGCGATAATCCAACCCCAATAAATGACACGTTGATTCTTATAATGTTTGATAGCATGATAGGCAATGATTCCAAGCCAAATGAAAATAATTGCAGCTGCAGTTCTGTGACTCATCTGCACCCATTCCCAGAAGTTCGCTGGTAAAGAAAAGTCGCCATTTCTGCACATCGGCCAATCTGTGCAACTTAGTTCAGATTCGGTATGACGAACGAGGGCCCCAGAGTAAACAACAACATACGAATAAATTGTTACACCGATAGTATGGAACTTCATTGTCTTGCCGATTTTAAGTTTATCGGCATCATACTTTTGGTCGACTTCAAAGATGAGCAATGTCAACAACAACACTGAAGCGAATGAAATAAGGGAAATCCCGAAGTGCAGTGCTAGGATGAAGTCTCCTTGTCCCCATAAAACTTGGGCTGCTCCAATGAGTGCTTGTAGAATAAGAAAGAACAACGCTAGAAAAGCCAGTAATTTTGTTTCTCGAATATGGCCAATTGCTTTCCAAGACCATACAGCAAGGACGACAATTAAGATGCCAACTGAACCAGTAACGAGACGATGGGAAAATTCGATAAGCACTTCTGGTGTTATTTCATCCGGTATCAACTGCCCGTTACAGCCTGGCCAGTGGCGACCACAACCCATTCCACTATCGGTTTTCGTAACGAGTGCTCCACCTAGTAAAATTAGAAGCATACCAATTGTCGACGCAACACCGAACCATTTAAGGTATTTATTATAGCGCAAGAATGACACCTACTTTTATGAATGATGTGTTAAAGAAGGTTGGTGGCCATGAACAATCAAAGACATCCCTTCTTTGGTAGTTGGTTTAAAATAAACGTGTAACAGTGTAGAAAAGATATTTCCTATTAATATTTGATTTGGTTCGACATTGTTAATTCATAGCGATAAACGCTCGGTAAAAGATCTCTGCCTTGTTGATGATAGCGAAGAAATGACAAAAAAACAACGGATTTAGGTATAAAATGATTTTTTGTACAGTTATTTCACAAATTGTTCATAAAAAAGACCCTTTAACTTCACAAAAGACCTAGGGAAATGATTTACTATAGATAGGGCATAGCTATACAAATAGTTTGTATACTTTCTGTTTCGGGCAAAATTCGTGATATGTATAGAAATTAGTGACGAATTTCGATATAGTAAAGTATAGCGGCCTTTGCCGACAACTCTGAAAGGAGGGTACATATGTCAAACGGTCGAGCGATAACTTCATCCGGTTCATCGGATATGGCTTCGACTTCTCTTGTTAAGGATTTCCTGGCACTTATAAAAATTGGAATCGTTAATTCGAATTTGATTACTACTTTTACCGGACTATTCCTCGCGTTTCAATTTACTGGAACAAGTTTTATCCAGAATCTTGATTTGTTACTGTATGGGTTAGTTGGGACAGGTTTAATCATAGCGGGTTCTGCAGCCTTGAATAACTTGATTGATCGGGATATTGATCCAATTATGGCAAGGACAAAGTCACGCCCAACGGTAACTGGAAGATTTAAAGCACCGGCTGTCTTGTCTCTGGCGCTCACTTTCATTGTAATAGGCGAACTTTTACTCTTAGCAGCGTCACCAGCCGCTGCCATGTGGGGACTTGCCGGCGTGTTCAGCTATGTTGTACTCTATTCAATGTGGTCTAAACGCAAGCATGTAAGCAATACGATTGTTGGTAGCCTATCAGGCGCAATCCCTCCACTAATCGGATGGGCAGCTGTCGAACCATCACTCAGTATTAGTGCATGGGCGTTGTTCTTCATTATGTTTGCTTGGCAGCCACCACATTTCTATGCGCTCGCAATGCGAAGAACGAAAGAGTATGGTGCAGCGGGTATTCCAATGCTCCCAGTTGTCAAAGGATTTGCCAGGACAAAGAAGTCCATTTTAGGATGGGTGCTGTTGTTGTTCCCTTTACCATTCCTTCTATCTGGTTTAGGAATCGGTTTCCTACTACTTGGAACGGCATTGAATATTGGATGGCTTTATTTATCATTAAAAGGATTCAAGACGAAGGATGATCTGAAGTGGGCAACGACTATGTTCATCTATTCCTTGAACTATATGACAATTCTTTTTGTTGCAATGATTATTTTTTCAATATTCATCTAGTAAGTGGAATTCTTTCTTTTGACAGGAATTCATCATAGAGAGGTCAACAGTCCTCATTTGAAAAAACATTTTTTTAGAAAGAGAGGTATTAGTTAGTGATGATGAAAGGACTCAAAAAGTGGCGTCTCTTTTCTCTATTGGCAGTACTAACAGTTTTCCTTGCGGGATGTGGCCAAGAACAACTTTCAACGCTTCTTCCTGCCGGTCAAGTAGGAAGAGACCAGTTTAACTTGTTACTTCTAGCATCAGGAATTATGTTACTTGTTATTATTGTTGTTGTTGCGATTTATCTAATTGCGTTACTACGTTACAGACGTTCGAAATTAGGTGAAGATTTTATTCCTGAACAAGTTGAAGGCAGTCATAAACTTGAGTTGGTCTGGACAATCATTCCAATTCTGTTGATTTTGCTTCTTGCTGTTCCAACTGTCTACTACACATACAAATTAGGTGATGTGTCGGCGATGGGTGCTGTTGATGAAGATGGCAATGCAGAACATCTAGTTGTAGACGTTACAGCAAAGCTTTATTGGTGGGAATTTGAATACCCAGAGTTAGGAATTGTTACTGCGCAAGAATTAGTAGTGCCTACAGATGAAAAAGTGTATTTCAATCTGATTGCTTCTGACGTTAAGCACTCCTTCTGGATTCCAGCTGTTGGTGGAAAACTGGATACAAACGTTGAAAACGTGAACAAATTCTATCTCGTTTTCGAGAAGGAATCTAAAGATCTAAAAGATGGCGTGTTTTATGGAAAATGTGCGGAGCTTTGTGGGCCGTCACATGCCTTAATGGATTTCAAAGTGAAAACGATGCCACGACCAGAGTTTGATAAGTGGGTAACTGCGATGCAAGCGACTGCTGAAAAACAAAATGTAGCAAATGAACAAGGTGAAGAAATCTTCAATCAAAGCTGTATCGGTTGCCACGCAGTATCCGGTGTAGGGGAGAGTAACGAAAAGCAAGGTCCAAACCTTGCGTCGTTCGGAGACCGTAACCGTGTTGCAGGCTTTATGGATCATTCAAAAGAAGGTCTTATTGAATGGCTTACAGATACACAAGAACATAAGCCTGGTAATAAAATGCCATCATTTGGTGGACAGCTTTCTGACCAAGAAATGGATGCGTTAGCTGAATACTTGATGGGATTATCAGTTGAAAAATAATTTTGACGTGATTTGAAGAGGAGGTAAACAAAGTGAGTTCAGTTGCTCAAAAAAAGAGTTTTGGTGCAACGCTGTGGGATTGGCTGACAACAGTCGACCATAAGAAAATTGGGATCCTTTACTTCCTTGGTGGCGGATTCTTCTTCGTAGTCGGCGGTATTGAAGCAATGATGATCCGTTGGCAGCTTTACAAGCCAAACAACGATTTCGTGAGTGCAGGATTATACAATGATTTGATTACGATGCACGGAACGACCATGATTTTCTTAGCAGCGATGCCAATATTATTTGGATTTATGAACGCTATTGTACCATTACAAATCGGGGCACGTGATGTTGCGTTCCCTTTCATTAACTCATTAGGTTTCTGGATGTTCTTCTTTGGAGGATTGTTCCTGAATATTTCATGGATATACGGTGAAGTGCCTGATGCAGGTTGGACGTCTTACGCATCTTTATCACTTGCATCCGAAGGTCACGGAATTGACTTCTATGCAATCGGACTTCAAATAGCCGGTGGTGGTACGCTAATGGCGGGGATTAACTTCCTTGTTACAATTATTAACATGCGTGCACCAGGTATGACGTATATGCGTATGCCGTTATTTACATGGACGACTTTCGTTGCGTCTGCAATGATTTTGTTCGCTTTCCCTCCATTAACAATCGGTTTGTTCTTCTTGACGTTTGACCGTATGTTCGGCGGGAACTTCTTTGATCACCAAATGGGTGGAAACACAATTATCTGGGAGCATATTTTCTGGATCTTTGGACACCCTGAAGTATACATTTTAATATTGCCTGCTTTCGGGATTTTCTCTGAAATCTTCTCAATCTTCTCCCGTAAGCGTCTATTCGGTTACCCATCGATGGTCTTTGCAACCGTTCTAATCGGTTTCTTAGGATTCATGGTATGGGCTCACCACATGTTTACAGTTGGTCTAGGACCAACAGCTAACGCAATCTTTGCTGTTGCAACGATGGCAATTGCTGTTCCTACAGGTGTCAAAATCTTTAACTGGCTCTTAACGATGTGGGGCGGAAGTATTACAGTTACAACTCCGATGCTTTATGCGCTCGGTTTCATCCCATCCTTCGTAATGGGTGGTGTAACGGGTGTCATGCAAGGGGCTGCTCCTTTGGACTATCAATTGCATGATTCTTACTTCATCGTTGCTCACTTCCACTACGTTATCGTTGGTGGGGTTGTGCTTGCGATTCTAGCTGCAACGCATTTATACTGGCCGAAAATGTTCGGTACGATGTTGAATGAAACACTTGGTAAAGTGACATTCTGGTTCTTCTTTATTGGATTCCATATGACATTCCTTATCCAACACTGGCTTGGATTCTGGGGAATGCCACGTCGTGTTTGGACGTACATGGGCGACCAAGGTTGGGATCTTGCCAACTTAATCAGTACAATTGGTGCTTTCTTCATGGCAATTGGTGTAATTGTTCTCGTGATCAACGTAATTATTACATCTGTGAAAAATGTTAGAGTTGCGAATGATCCTTGGGGAGATGGACGTACACTTGAGTGGGCAATCGAATCTCCACCGTTGTATTACAACTTTACGGCAACTCCACTTGTACGTGGACTTGATTCTGTGTGGATCGAGAAAATGGAAGGAAATGAAACAGGTTTGACACCTGCTGAGCCGATTAAGGACATTCATATGCCTCACGGTTCCATCATTCCATTGTTAATGACACTTGGTCTATTCATTGCTGGATTCGGTGCAATGTTCCATTCTGAAACAAACTGGGGTCTTCCAGTCTTAATTTTTGGTCTGTTATGGACATTTGTTTCAATGGCAGTTCGTTCGTTGCAAGATGACTTGGGCTACTACATTAAAAAAGAGGAAATCCTCCGTGATATGAAAGCATTGAACAAAGGGGGGCAAAAATAATGGATTTGAATAAAAAATTCACCCCTGAAACATGGCCAGAACATCCGGAGCGGGCGACGCTCGAAGCAAAGAATAAGTTTGTCGGCTTTTGGTTGTTCCTAGGTGGAGAGACGATTTTGTTTGCGACGTTGTTTGCGACGTACATTGCGTTGAAAAACTCAGGACCAAGCGGTTTTGGCTTCTCTACACAAGAACTTTATGAATTACCACTTGTATTTGTCATGACGATGTTGCTGTTAACATCCTCGTTAACGAGTGTGTTTGCAATGTATCATTTGAAGAATTACAATTTCAAGAAAATGCAATTGTGGCTAGCCATTACAGCATTTTTAGGACTTGGCTTCCTAATGCTTGAAGTTTACGAGTTCTCTCACTATGTAAAGATTGGATTTACATTTAGTAACAGTGCATTCAGTTCATCCTTCTATACACTTGTAGGAACACACGGCTTCCACGTTGCAGTAGGTTTAGTTTGGATCACATTGTTGATTTTCCGAAATGCTAAGCGTGGTCTAAACCTTTACAACGCTACGAAGTACTATACATTCTCATTGTATTGGCACTTCATTGACGTTGTATGGGTGTTCATTTTCACAGTAGTCTATTTGATGGGAGTGATAGGTTAAGATGGCTGACATCCAAGTTTACAAACGTACACCAGCTGAGCAGTCACTAGCTAAACGACGTGCAAAGTTAGCAATGCGTAATCAGGTAATGATGTTCTCGCTAATGATTTTCTTGACTCTCGTTTCATTTTCCATGGTTGTCGCATTTGAGAAAGATGTACCTGGTTTCTCCCAGTACTTCATCATTCCGATGATTTTACTATTTGCAGCTGTGCAAGTAGGTCTACAATTGTATTATTTCATGCATATGAATGAAAAAGGACATGGCATTCCTCAAATGTTCATGTATACAGGAGCTTTATTTGGTTTCCTAATTCCTTTGACATTCGTCACGATTGTATGGTGGTAAGTGTATTTTCAAGAGCCTGTGGATAAAAATCCACAGGCTTTTGTTTTCTACATAAAATATTTCTCTTAACTACCGCTTTGTCAAAGTTCGTTCATTGTGTTCAAGCGTTGTACAACCTATAATAGAGAAAGACCTACTTGAAGGAGTGATGGCAATGATGCCTTTAAGCATATTTGGATTTCGGGCAATGTGGAGTCCTTATTTTTTCCTTTTCATCGTACTGCTTACCGTTTTATATTTTTTATTGACGAAAAAGTGGAGGCATCGTTTCGAAGGAACAGAGCCTGTAACAAAACGTGAAATCAAGTTCTTTTTAGGCGCTATGGTTTTGTTATACATCGTCAAGGGATCGCCCGCTGATTTACTTGGACATATTTTATTCTCAGTCCATATGGCTCAAATGGCGCTATTGTTATTAGTCATTGCACCGTTTTTGATTATTGGAATTCCGAACTTCATTTGGAAGAAAGTTTTCAGTGTAAAGTGGATTGATAAGACCGTTCGGTTGTTTACAAAACCAGTGATTAGTCTTCTCGTCTTTACAGTGATGTTTTCACTGAATCATTATCCAATGGTGCTGGATTTCATTAAACTTAATATTGTTGTCCATTCAGTCTTCACGATTGCGGTATTTTTATCCGCCTTGTTCTTATGGTGGCCGATTGTGAATACAATGGATAGTCATCCAAAACTGCATGGCTTAAAGAAAATTGGTTATGTGATTTTAAGTGCTATACTGATTACTCCTGCTTGTTCACTAATTATCTTTGTGGACGTACCGGTTTATGAAACATACAGCAGTGGGGAAGCGTGGCTACAAGCAATGGCGTTATGTGTACCTGCTGGAACGTTGACGTCTTTATCGGGCCTTTCAATTTCCGGTCCAGAACTCTTTACGAATATGCCAACGCTTTATGACCAACAATTAGGCGGAATCATCATGAAAGTGATTCAAGAATTGATCTATGTTGTTGTCATCGGTAAGATTTTCATTAAATGGTACCGTGAAGAGCAATTGAATGCTGATGAAATTACGAAGAGAGATCTATTAGAGAGACAGAATTTAGAAATGCACAGTTAATGCATATATAATTAGTGAAGGGGTATTTCGAAATGGGTGTTCCTTTTTTACCTACAGTCAGTACACTACTAATTGTGCTTTCCGCCGTGTTTGTTGCAATCGGTTGGAAGTTCATTAAAGAGAAAAAAGTTGAAGCGCATAAGAAAATGATGATGGCTGCGGCTGTTTCAGCTTTGTTATTTCTAATCATTTATATTTCACGGACGGTTTTCATCGGAAATACAGCATTCGGTGGTCCAGACGAATTGAAAATCTACTATACCGTTTTTCTTATTTTTCATATCGTTCTTGCGACAACTGGAGCTGTATTAGGAGTAATTACAATTCGTTCAGGCTTGAAGAATCGATTAGATCGACATCGTAAAATCGGCCCGATTACTGCTGTCATCTGGCTATTTACAGCGATTACAGGAATTGCAGTCTATTTGTTGCTATATGTATTTTACAAAGGCGGCGAAACGACATCGGTCTTTAAAGCAATACTTGGATTTTAATTAAATAAGTGTGATGAAAATGAGCCTGGGACAAAGCTCTACATAGACCGTTCCTCTGCGCTCCAAAAGGCACGCTTTCCGCGGGGCGCGCTTGAGCCTCCTCGTCCGCGTCGCTTCGCTTTGCTTCCTGTGGGGTCTCAACATTCGCGCTACAATCCCGCAGGAGTCGGCCTTTTTCCGCTCCGATCCACTCATGAATATGAAAAAGAAACATTGTAAAAGCATAAAAAAATGCATGCCGGCGAATTTGCCTCATGCATTTTTTTATGTTTTGTCCCAGCCGTTTTTTACTTCTTTAACCAAGTCATATAACTGAGTCATGAGCAGAGGAACAGTTTAAATATAGTTCCAGTGGTAGGTCATATCTTAAAGTTTAACTTGATAATCCCAGCTTCTCGGGCTGTATTGAATAAGATGACGATCATCGGGCCGATGAAAAAGCCGAGAACCCCGAAAAGTTTTAAGCCGATGAACATGCCTATCAATGTAGGTAAAGGTGATAACCCAATCTGATTCCCCATGACTTTCGGTTCAATCGTTCTACGAATGACAAGAAGAACAATTGCTAAAATCGTTAATTTTGTTCCCATTGCGATGTCACCACTCACAAATTGATAGAGTGCCCATGGAGCTAAAACGATTATGGAACCTAAGATTGGAATCACGTCAATGATCCAAATAACAATCGACATGATTAACGCATACTTTGGTGCAATGAATAAAAGTCCAACAAATGCAACTGCAAGAATGATGAAGCTAACAAGTAATTGGGCTTTCATGAAACCGAATATGACGGAGTTCAGTTTCACAGTCATGTATCGGACTTTTTTCGCTGTATCCATTGTTAAGTGTCTGAAGACCATTGCTTTGAGCTCAGGCAATTCCAGCATAAATAGGAATAGGGCAATCATGAATACGATTAGGCTTACTAAAAAATTTGGTATTTCTGATGCGAGTGAGACAATTTTCTCGGAATTGAAAAATGAGAGCAATGAATCTCTAAATGAGTTTAGAATATCATTAAAGCCGTTTTGCATAGACTTTACAACATCTTCAGGAAGTCCGGACGTATACAGGAATATTTTGTTTTGGAAGTCAATCCATACGCCTGAAAGCTTATTCAAGTACTCAGGTGCGTCTTTTGTAAACTGAATGATCCTTCCGATTAACGATGTCACGGTATAATAGATGATGATTGCCAACAATGCTACGATGAAGATGTAGACGGAGATGACAGACACTTTCCTTTTGCATTTGAATTTTAACTCTGTCAGTTTAACGAGGGGTTCAAATAGCAAAGCAGTAAGAAGGGCTAAAATAATCGGTATTGATACGGGAAGTATAAAAATAGCGATCAATACAAGAATTAGCAAAAATAGAACTACCATAAAATTTCTTTTTGTAAGCCAACGCGACAACGGTCATTCCTCCAAAATATTCATTGGTCTTATTATAACCAAAAGAGGCAGGAATGAATAGCCAAAATGCCGAAGAAGTAGAACTTCTCCGGCATTCTTTCAATAAACGATTATTTAACTAGAACATAAGGTTGAAGTTCTTCAAATACTGCTTTTAACGTAGCTTTGCAATCTTTTATTAAACCTTCAGGGAAAATTTCATCTTCACCATATTCTACCCCATGTGGATAGTAGTGTTTACCAATAACCGGTTTTTTCAAATTCATGATGGCGTCTCTTGTATCAACATCACCATCAGTTGTGTAGCCGAATACACGTAAGTAGTACGTACCTTCTTTAATGACGTACTTCTTATCATATGTCACTCTTTCATAATCCCATTGTCCAGCACGCACAAGATCATGCTTCAGCATAATTTCGTCAAGTAAAGATAGATCAGCAACAATTTCTTCAATGCCTGTATTTTCAATATACATTGTGTCGTATCCTCCTTTAAATATATTCCGTCGATATAGCCTATACTTATTTATCATAGACCAAATTGGTGCGAGTTGCAATGACAAGATTGTGTCATCTAGTAGCTTACAAGTTAGAAAAAGAACGTCATACAATCAGAATAATGGGTGACTTTATACCCTCTATTCGGTAAGATTGTCTTATACGATTAAACAAACTAGGAAAGAGGGCGAGGAGTTATGAAAGTGTTTTGGAAAATTGGTTTATCACTTATCGTCCTTCTTACCGTTTTTTATTTTTTGGACAGTCGAGTAAAGGAGAATGAACCTCTGGAATCTCCTGTCAACCACGGTACTGCCATACCTGTCATAGATAAAGAACTTGAAGGGCAAGTAGTAGGACCTGAACGACCGAAAACTGGCTTATCCACACTCGTAGGGCAGTCGACAGCAATACTTTTACAACAATTTGGAGAACCTGATCGAATTGAACCTTCTACTTACGCATATGATTGGTGGATCTATAACACGACTGTTAATATGATGGTCGGTATAGAAAAAGAAAAGGTAAACCAAGTGTTCAGTGCGGATGTAAGTGCAAATTTATCTCCTTTTGAGGTAGGGCAAAATGTTCAGGATATATTCCGATTTTCAATTATAGAATCAGAAGTTAATGTACAAATTGAGAATAATTTGTACACATTCTCTTTAAGCAATCAGGACATTATGGATCGGATGCTTATAAAATATGAGGATTTATTCGCTCAAGTGTATGTAGATGCTGAACAACAGAAAATTGTCGGTATACGTTTTATTGACCCGACGACGTTAATCATCCATCAGCCTTACGATATGGAGTATATGGGGGAACTCGTCGCCAGCCAACCACCATCCTCTACGATACAAATTGAAGTGGATCGAGCAAATGAACGTCAAATTGTCGAACTGACGAATTATTTTAGAGATCAAAGCGGGGTTCCCGTTGTAGAGTATGATTACTGGCTTACTGTATTAGCGCAGGAACATAGTAAGGATATGGCTATAGAAAAATATTTTTCACATGAATCTCCTTCATCAGGGAACTTATCCGAGAGGCTGAAAAGCGCTGAAATTGAACATAAAAAAGCAGGGGAGAATATTGCAACCAATTATGTGGATGCAATTGAGGCTGTCCACGGTTGGTTAAATTCTCCCGCTCATCGGAGTGTATTATTGGATCCTGATGTAACGGACATTGGAACAGGTGCATATGGGAAATATTATACACAAGTGCTCATCAAGACTGAGAAAAAAGAGAAATCGGACTCCAATTTCATACGGAATTAATTACGGCTTTATCCAAGTGCCTGTTTCATTTGAAGTGATACCTCTTACATATAGAGGTATCGCTTTTTTCATTGCGTACAAAGCGGCTCGCTTTTGAATGACCGGCCGTTCTGTATTCAATAAGGGAAGTAATTGGCGAAAAGAAATGTGATCAAGCTTTGTTACGTTGTGACCCGTTTTAGGATCAGAGGACATAATGCCAGGAACATCTTTGAAGAATTCGACATGTGAAGCCCTTAACGCCGCTCCAAGTGCGATTGCTGTTAAGTCACTTCCACCTCGGCCGATTGTCATCACTTGCCCGAACTCATTCATTCCCTGAAACCCTGGTATGATGACGCATCCGGTCTGTTGTAAACTATCTGATATCATCGTTGGATCTATGTCACTTATCGTTCCATCACCAAACTCACCGGATGTCCAAATACCCGCTTGAATGCCATGAAGTACTTTGTTTGCAATACCTGCTTGTTCCAATTCCGCTGACAGAATAGCAGAGGCGATAAGTTCACCGCAAGATGCAGCAAGATCGCTTGCCGCTTTAGATACACGAAATGCGTCAGTAAGCCTTAACAAGCTATCTGTTGAATAAGGGTCCTTCCCTCTACCGATAGCTGAAACGACTACGACAACGTTCGTATACTCTTCTAATCCAGCTTTAATGTGACCGATACAAATCTTTCTAGACTGTTCATCTTTCATTGCGACGCCGCCAAATTTTTGAACTATCATGCAAACTCCCAACTTTCTTCGTGTCGTTCGTTTCAACTTCTTCATACGATAAAGTATGGTTCGCTTTCAATATATTCGTTAGTAGCCGATTTTGTTCGGGAAGGGGAGAGGGCTTTTGTTACTTTCAGAGCTTGTAAAAGATTGGCCCTGCACTGTGAAAGGGAGTATTGGTGTAGATGTTTTAGGTGTTACTGAACGATCGGGAGCAGTGAAACAAGGTGATCTTTTTGTTGCGAGAAAGGGAAAGGCTGACGACGGGATTTTTCACGTTGAAGAAGCGATCCGAAGAGGTGCAATTGCCATTGTCATGGATCGTAATTGCAAAGCAGAGCTGAGCAGATACCCTACTGTTCCGATTATTACTGTTCCAGATGGGAGGAAATTCTTATCACATGTAAGTGCAAAACTTTCAGGAAATCCATCGGAATTATTGACAATCATTGCGGTTACTGGAACGAATGGCAAAACAACAGTGACCCATTTTGTCGGTCAGTTACTGCATGAAATGGGCGCGAAAGCTGCAGTTATTGGAACGACAGGTATCTATATGAATGGTGAAAAATGTGTGATGGATTTGCCGGATATGACAACATTACCAGCGGAATACCTCCATCCACTCTTAAAGAAATGCGTTGAAGGCGGCATTACTCACGTCATTATGGAAGCTTCTTCGCTAGGATTATCGACTTCTAGATTAGATCATTGTGATATTGATATTGGCGTTTTTCTGAATATTGGTGTAGATCATTACGAGGAGCACGGCAGTAAACAGGCTTATTTAGCAGCAAAGCAATTACTTGCAAATTTATCGAAGGAAATTATTGTTAATCAAGACGACGAGATATGTATCGAACTTGTTAAGAATGCAAGTAAACCTACCTACAGGTACAATGTCAATATGACAGCTGATGTAGCTGTTCCAAAAGAGCTTTATCCAACCGCCTTATTAGGAAGACATAACAAAAGTAATGCGATGGCTGCAGTTAGTGTGTTAATGCGATTAGGCTATGACCAAAAGGAAGTCTTGGCTCATTGTCATAAACTCATTTTGCCTGAAGGACGCTTGCAGCAGATAGAGCATGCTGGAATAAAAGTTTACATTGACTACGCACATACACCCGATGCACTTCAAACAGTCTTACAATCTTTAATAGAAGAGTTTACGGATTGTCCCATCATTACTGTTTTTGGATGCGGGGGAAACAGAGATCGTGGAAAACGCCCGGAGATGGCGAAAGTGGCAGTATCCTTATCTACTAAAGTAATGATCACATCTGATAATCCGCGGTATGAAGACCCAAATGCTATCATTCGCGACGTCTATTCCGGAATAGAAGGTGAATCTAGTAACGTTTTTATTGAGCCAAATCGTAGGAAAGCAATTGAAACTGTCATTGCAGCAGCAAAAGAAGGGGATATCGTGTTAATCGCTGGAAAAGGGCATGAAAAGACTCAACTAATTGGGGGGGAATCATTTCATTTCTCGGATTATGAAATCGCTAAAGAAGCGATTCTCGGAAAAAAATAATTTTCTATGCGGATTTGTGCACGAGACGGTAGTAATTTGGTATGATGAAGTGGAATGGAGGGATGCTATATGATGATGACAGACGAATGGCTGTCAATCATTGAGCAATCTGAAGAACTCTCTGCCATGTTACTCTCTTCAGAAGTAATTGAAACGTATAGAAGAGCGAATCATGCTGTTTACTCCAACAAAGAGTTGGCTCGAACGATTAATGATTTTACGAACATGAAGGAGCGTTATGAAGAAGTTCAACGTTTTGGAAGGTATCATCCTGACTACCAAGTAGTCATGAAACATATAAGAGTTCAAAAGAGAGAATTAGATATGAATGAAGACATCGCTGCATTACGGCTTGCAGAGAATGATGTGCAAGACTTGTTGAATGAAATAAGTGCCATCATTGGCCGTTCTGTATCTGAATCGGTGAAAATACCAGCAGGCGATGGATTTTTCACGAATTCCTCATGTGGAGGAGGGTGTGGTTCGGGAGGAAGTTGTTCCTGTTCTGCATAGACGTAAATTAAAGTAGACAAAAAACGTTTGCCATCTGAACAGAAGGTAAACGTTTTTTGTATTAGTAAGACGTATGTTTTTGGATGATGTTTAATGCGATTTCAGGTTCGTTTGTCAATATACCTTTTGCGCCGGATTTCAATAGCTTTTCAATGGCGCTCGAGTTTACTACATCTTGATAAAAAACAGCTACATTCAGTTTAGAGAGAAAAGTAATGAAACCTTCAGAGTTCAAAGGAAATACACCCATCTTCTCAGAGATATTGAATACATCAGCTCTTGGGTTGTATAAGTGGCCTAATTTACTGGAATAGGCTGCATAAGCTTTCTTAACTTCATCATTCCCTGCACCTGTTGCCACCTTTTGTTGAGCATATAAATTAAAACGGTCTGTTTGTTCATCGTAAACGCTCATTACGATGATTCGATCTTCAGCACCTGTCTCTTCGATGAGTCGCCACAACTTAGACGGCATCAGACTGCCTTCATACGTGTCGGGAGAATCTTTCAGATTGACCGCAATTAGTAACTGTGGAAACTCTTCAATGAGTTCTCGCAAAGTGACAATCGACTGTCCAGTATTCCGGTAGATGTATTGTCCGGTTTCGTCTGCAAACATATACCCTGCGTCTGCTTGTTTAAGCTCCTGACATGTATACTCTGACACTTTACCGGAAAAATCCGTCGTTTGTTCAACGGTTTCGTCACGGAAAATAACAATTTCCTCATCTTTCGTCAGTCGGATGTCAACAGCGAAACCATGGACACCGATTTCAGCCGCTTTTGAGAACGCAGCCATTGTATAATCAGGTACAGAGCTCATATTTGCACACGTACACAAAACAACTGGATCCTTGTAAGCAAGAGCTTCTTTAGAAGGGCGTGGTTTTGGTTTAACGACTACTTTAGAAGCAGCCCATGCAGCGACTCCCGCGGCACCTACAGTAAGGGCTACTTTGGTTTTTCTTCCCATCATCGTTTCCTCCTATCCTTGTAACAACCTGTCCTTCCTACATTATAGGCGAAAAAATGGAACCTGTCAGCAATGTTCGGTTGCAGCTTATTTCAGACATATGGTATTGTATGGGGAAGGAAAGAGGGGAAAAACATGATTGATCGACAAGGGATAATTATCTATCTCCATCATTTAAAGCAAGCAAAGTCCCTACGAAAGTACGGCCACGTCCATTATATTTCTAGGAAAATGAAATACGTCGTCATCTACTGCGACCAAACAGATACAGAAGACACCATCCGTAAAATTGAACGATTGCCTTCTGTTAAAAAAGTACTTCCATCTTATAGACCTTTTGTAAAAACTGAATATGAAAATGCAAAACCGGATAAAGCTAAGGAATACGATTACAAAATAGGTCTGTGACGAGTAGGACCAACCTGAGAAATCTGCCTTCAGTTCCATATGACGAGTATTCTTTACTCCTTTATCTTGACCGGGAAGCACATCAGCCTAATGGAGGTAAAAGATGATTCAATCGAAGGATGCCCGTTATGTATTGGAAGAAAAGTTGCGTATCTGCAAACTCAGAAGAATGTTTCATGTCAATGAAAATCGGTGGATGACCGAGTTGTTCTCCTAACTCTTCAAATAGAATTGTTCTTTTAGACTTTTTCATTTCGGTTTGTTGAATGCCTTCCCTGCAAATGTAAATGGGCATGAATTTGCTGTCACTTGCAGGAGTGAATGCAGCGGCAAGGGAAATCATCTGTTTGTCTTGAATGGTTGATGAGAAGATGAAAGCACGGTGAAGACGGTCTTTATTCGTTTTCATTAGCTCGAATAACTCGTAGACATCACCAAAACCTTCACCTAATTCAATAAAACGCTGTTGGTACAATTATGACACTACCTTTCGTATTAAGGGATAAATTCATAATACCATTTGCTTTACCAATACGCATTCATCTTAGCATACAGTGAGGTGCGCAAGTGAAAAATAGTAGCAGGATTGTTGGTTTATTACTACTAGTGAACATTGCTCTCGTCTATATGCATTATAGCCTGATGGCTGATGCGAACGAGAGTACTGAATATCCACAAACTTATAACCAAGAAATTGAAGTAATTAATCGTGCGGAAACGATAATCGTCAAGCAACATTTTACAAACTTACATCCAGGTAGACATGAGCTCGTGTTTCCAAAAAATGTGCAAAATATTGCTTGTTACAAGGAAAAAGATACATCTTGTTCTCGTTTGAATGATAATTCTACTGCTTTTATCGAAGGAGAGCAATCAGCGCAGTCCATATCCTATGAAATCCCTACGGAAAGCAAGTATGGAGCAAGTTTATTCATCAAAGACCCATTTGTCACAATTAGGAACGAAACAACTAACAAATCATTACTCCACATAACGGACGAACAAGGTATTGGAGGTATGTGGTTAAGTGGTTTGAAGCTGATTGGCAAGAAACAAACCGAATTGATAAACTATGCCTTCTACAAAGGTAACGGACCAATTACAGAGCTTTATTGGCAAAAAGACCCCTTGCCAGTTACGCATCAAGCTAAAGAGCTAACCATTTATGGTCAAAAACTTGATAAGGAACAAGGGGAGCAACTCGCAAATTCGTTAGCTGAGGTAAAAACGGATCACTTGGATGTGATCATCGGAACGTCGAAGAAACACGTTCAAGGCGACCGAATTGTTGTAGTAGATGAACTCAATACAACTTCCATCCATCAATTATATGAAAAGGCAATTCGCACACAATATGCTTTACCACGGGAGGAACTCGTTACAGCACAGTTGACAACTTCCATTCTTCTTGATGAACCCGTGGGAGCAACTCGATCAAAAAGAGCTTATGAGATGCTGAAAAACGAGTTGACTAAAGTAGAATTTGATCAGTTGCAATTGGTGTTGATGAATAAGCGTGGAGGTCAAATTGATGCTGCCGGTCTTGATGGGATGATTGGCGAGCTGAAAGGAATGTCCACTTCTTTTGTGCAGAAAAATGTCAATGAGTCATTTCCTTTCGTCTTTGAAGAAACAAGAGAAATTGTGCTCAACGGTAAGGAACAGGAAGGGATTCCTGTTGTGATGAAAGGGAAGCAGACGTTGTATGCGCTAAATGCATTACTTACCGCTATGGGTTATGAGGTATCTTCGAATGAACGCTCAATTTATGTGCAGGGTACTCAAGAGGATTATCGCTTCTCATTAAGAGACCCGTTTTATGTCCACAATGAGAAAAAGCATACGCTGAGAGAAGCACCTTATGTACGAATCGGGAATGCGTATTATTTTGACGAAGATGCACTTCGCCGGATTTTCCATTTATCGATACAGAAAAACGATGAGCAGATAGTAATGACATCGTTGAATGGAGGGGAATCTGAATGAGGGTAGTTGCTGGTTCAAGAAAAGGAACACCACTGAAATCAATTGCAAGCAATCAAACGAGACCGACTTCCGATAAGGTAAAGGAATCCATTTTTAATATGATTGGTCCTTATTTTGACGGGGGAGTTGCTGTTGAGCTATTCGGAGGCAGTGGTTCATTGTCCATCGAATCTTTGTCTAGAGGAATCGATTCAGCTTACATATTTGAGAAAAATCCAAGAGCATGCTCGGTCATTAAAGAGAACGTTGAAAAGTGCCGTTATACCGAACAGGTGAAAATGATTCGTGGGGATGCGCGAAATGCTGTAAAAACGTTGCAAGCCTCATCTGTTCAAGTGGATTTGTTGTTTATCGACCCGCCTTATGCAGAAACGAGTTTTTACGAGCTTGCAGAAACATTTGTACAAGCTGGACTTCTGACGGAACAGGCAATCATCGTATGTGAGCATGATAAAAAACTTTCACTCCCAGAAAATTATGGTGACTATTGTAGAACGAAAAATCCGATTTACGGAAATAGCGCAATATCCATCTACATGAAATGAGGTACCATTTATGACAAAAATAGCAGTTGTTCCAGGTAGTTTTGATCCCATTACAAACGGACATTTAGATATTATTGAACGGGCCGCTAAAGTATTTCCTGAAGTGAGAGTTGCTGTGATGCACAACTCGTCAAAAAATCCTCTTTTTACAGTAGAGGAGCGTATCGATTTGATTCGTCAAGTAACCGCTAAATTTCCAAATGTCCTTGTTGAATCCTCATCTGGTTTACTCATTGATTACGCACATAAAGCAGGAGCTTCAGTGATTGTAAGAGGATTACGCGCAATTTCGGATTTTGAGTATGAAATGCAAATTACTTCGATGAATCGGATGCTTGATGAAAGCATTGAAACATTTTTCGTCATGACCAAAAATCAATATTCATTCTTGAGCTCAAGTATTGTGAAAGAAGTATCTAAATATGGCGGAAACATTTCTGCGCTCGTTCCAACAGTAGTGGAAGAGGCATTACATAAGAAATTCCAGTAATTGATACGGATTTTAAGGTATAATTGAACAACCGTGCACATGAGGGTACAGTGGTAGTAAAAAGAGTCCAATGGTTATGACGTTTCGAGTCATAACCATTTTTTACATTAAGAAATACAAGAGTAGTGGAACAGCGAAGACACACCATAATCTTGACACGATATAAGGAATTAAGGGTATATTTACTGCTTTTGCAATGACAAAGACTTGCATATGAATGCTTAGACCATTGAAAGAAATGATTGCAGCGATTAAAAAGGGAAAACTGGCATAGGAGTAGAAATGATCAGTAGCGGATTGAACGCCTGACGTCATCTCAAAAATAGCAAGTAAAGCTGTTTTCGTAATGCCAAGATCCACTGGTATTGCAGTAGCTATTGCGGTTGTAAGAACAGTGCCTAATGATGAAAAGAAAATAACAGTTGTTGCTACAAGAATAATGACATTCGAACTTTCTTTAATAGATGCCAAAAATGGCGAAGTAGCAGTTTTAGGTAATTGTATAGATTGCATGGACAAGTTTTCGGGCTGATCCTTTTTTAAAAGTGTCATCGCCAATAAGAAGAATAGGAGATTAGCAATGTGAATGGCAGTTAGTAACTTCCATCCTGCTACCGGATTTCCAAGTAATTCTGTTCCGACAAATCCCACTATGAACATGGGGCCTGGTGCATGGCAAGCAGCAAGAAGATAACCACTTTCTCTTCTTGATAACTCTCCATTTTTCATCATTTCTGCGACCGTTACAGCACCAACTGGGAAACCACCGAAGGAACCTAATATATAGGCTTTCATGTATCTCTGCCAATTATTTGTTGCTTTTCGCTTCACAGGCATTTTTAAGAGCCATTGGGTTAAAATAATATAGGGAAGCAAATAAGGCAGCAATGCGTGGGTAAACAATCGTGCACCTGCTTCTGCTCCATCATGTGCTATACCAGGCTGTAATATAAATAATAGGATTAATGCCCATATAATGCCGATGCTAATCATACTGTAAACAGATGCTTATTGGTGAGCGTTAAAGTCATCTATGCGCCTCCTTTGGTTTGTCTATGCTCAGTCATTGTTGTTATTGCTTTATTATGATTTTTTTCGATGGTACACTGTTTAACAGTGATTGTGATGATAAACACGGGTGAAAGCGCTTGTCTGGCCTAGACGCCACCCTACGCTTGGGCCCACAGGATGTGGGTCATGCAATCGTTGCCGCAGGACGCGGCGAACTTAGGTTGCGTTCCCTTATGATCTAGCTACGGGTGGCAGTTCCTCGAGTCGCTTCGCACTTGGAAGAAAAGGCAAAGTGCGCCTTTTTTCCAAGTACTCCAGCGCTTGTCGGACCTACCCGCCACCGTGCGCTTTTCTTGTCTAGCTGCGGGTGGCAGCCGCTCGGGTCGCTTCGGAAGGAGAGGTAAAGGCAAAGAGCGCCTTTTCTCTCCTTCCTCCAGCGCCTGTCGCAGCTACCCGCCACCCTTCGCTTGGGCCCACAGGATGTGGGTCATGCAACCGTTGCCGCAGGACGCGGCGAACTTAGGTTGCGTTCCCTTATGATCTAGCTACGGGTGGCAGCTGCTCGGGTCGCTTCGGAAGGAGAGGTAAAGGCAAAGAGCGCCTTTTCTCTCCTTCCTCCAACGCCTGTCGCAGCTACCCGCCACCCTTCGCATTTCTATACTATGTTGTGTCTGTACAGGCTATTAATGGAGGTTTGGTCTTATGAAGATGAGGAAGTACGGTTTGTATGGGGTTGTTTTGCTTTTTATTGCTTTTTTATTTATTTATCCATTGGATGCATATGTATCGAAACCAGGTGGGGCATATGAATTGTCACCGATAGTGGAAGTGGAAAATGGTGATGAGGATGACGTTGGGGCATTCAGTCTTATGACAATTGCGATTGGAAAAGCAACTCCTTTCTCCTATGTAGCAGCTACCTTTTCTGACAAAATGAAGATTTTGCCGGTCCATAAAGTCCGAAGGGAAGGCGAAAATGACGAAGAATATAATGTGAGACAGAAGAAACTTATGTCTGATTCGCATTTTAATGCAATTACGACTGCATTCAAAAAAGTAGGGATACCCGTAGAGATAAAATATGACGGTGTTTTTGTCATGTCTGTTCTTCCTGGCGGTGCTGCAGAAGGAAAGCTGAAATCGGGTGATAAGATACGAGAAGTCGATGGTGTTCATTTGCATGAGGTCGGTCAATTCGCAAATCTTATTTCTTCAAAAGAAAAAGGGGACCATCTTACAGTTTTAGTTGAAAGGGACGATGAACTGAACGAGGTGGAACTGACTGTAGGTGAGATACCTAATTCAGAGGGCAGGATCGGTTTAGGTGTCCAATTCCAAGAAGATCGGGAATTGAAGACAGAACCAGCAGTTACTATCCATACAGCAGACATCGGTGGCCCTTCTGCAGGTCTAATGTTTACGCTTGAGATCATAAACCAATTAATGGAGGAAGACTTGACGAAAGGGTACAATATCGCTGGTACAGGAGAAATGCTTGCGGATGGTACGGTTGGACGTATCGGTGGAGCTGATTTCAAAGTTATTGCTGCGGATCGTGAAGACGTAGAAATCTTTTTTGCACCAGATGATGATCTCCCTCAAAATGTACGTGAATTAAATCCAGGAATTATGACAAACTATGAGGAAGCTGTAAAAACCGCAAAAAAAATAGGTACGAAGATGAAAATCGTACCTGTCAAAACGATTGATGATGCATTAGCTTATTTGGAATCGTTGGAACCGAAATGATGCGTTCTAATTGGTGGTGTTAAGTAATCAAGCCCGATTTTAGGGACGTGTTGACAATTGCCAAGTGCCATTGCATAAAGATCTGCTGCGCGAATATCCATTGTTAAGGAATCATTGGACAACGTGGCAACTTTGCTGATCAGAGGCAATGTTAAATGCTTCTTCACCGAACGCAAATAGGTCTGTCCATCCCCTGTCATACCGAGTAGACGTAAGTAGGAGGGGGCTGGCATTGTTTCTCGTTGCTCAACAGTGAATCCAGTCAAAATGTGCGTTAACATACGCTGGATTCTTGTCCAAGTGTAACGTTTAGATTTCACTTGTGCCATGAAAGGTTGAAAGGCATCATGCTTCAGGGCAGCGCGGTAAATAGCATTTTCGATGCCTTCAGTAATGTCTGCAATGGATGCTAAGCGTATGGGTCCTTCACGTAATATCGTATACCGTAAGTACGGATAAAAGGTCTCCCAATTCCCGAAGTGCCCCCGTTCGGCTTGCCAATCAAACAAAATGTCTTTTGTGGCTTGAGGAACGAAGGGTTCCATTTCATCCATTGTACCGGTGGAGAAATACGATTTACGAATACCTGTTGCGCTCGCAACTTTATGTGCGTGTAAATCTGCTTCATGGTAATCTGCCCCACGTCTTTGAATGGTTGTCGGCTTCATCATAGAACCTATACATTGTGCTGCCTCCATGTAGTGAAAGCCTAATATATTATTCGGCTTTGTTAAATCTGCGAGTTGCGTCTGAGACGTGTTGTCTTGAATGCTTGTGTATGCTTCTTTTAATGCATTTGGGTAACTTCTGCCATCTTGAATCGCTTTTTTGACAACTGTTTCATACACGGTTTCTGTCTGGTTGATAAGTGATAGGCTATTGGTGAATGGAGTGATATCCCCGTCTTCACTTCCAAAACAAAAGGAAGAGCATCCAACAGCATCCAATAGCGTAATCGCTCCTCTTGCAAAAATGGGTGCATGAGCAGTGGCAAAACGATAGGGCAACTCAAAGACGATGTCTATGCCGGATTGCAAAGCCATCTTTGTTCGGGCCCATTTATCAACAAAAGCAGGTTCGCCTCTTTGAAGGAAATTACCACTCATCACGGCGATGACGACGTCTGCTTGAGTTGTCTCCCTAGCTTGTTGTGCATGATAGACATGTCCATTATGGAGCGGATTGTATTCAACTACAATGCCTGTCGCTTTCATTGTTCCCACCCTTTCGATATAATCTATTTGCATTATACGTCGATGCGTTTTAGGTGACAAGAAAATATCTTGACATCCCTTTTTATCCATTATATAATCAACAGTGTTGTCTTGAGGTGATATAGACGTGAAATGGTCCATTCATCAATTACAGAAATACAGGCAAGGTGCGATGCCGCTTGACGAAGCCATCAACCTTGACTCCGTGAAAAAACGGAATCCGGAAATCCGGGATATTCAGCCTGTCCACGTAACGGGTAGCTGTGTAATTGGTTCTAAGAAATTGACTTGCCATTTCCATCTTGAAGGTGAGATGACGTTGCCGTGTTCCCGTACTTGGGAAGACGTCAAACTCCCATTTTCAATTGAAACGGACGAGCAATTCAGTTGGGATGAAGCGACTTTGGCTGCGGATGATTCGATTCATCCTGTAATCGGGGAAGTTGTCGATCCAACCCCTGTTTTTGAAGAATTGATTCTTCTTGAAGTGCCTTTACAGATTTTTAGCGAAAAAGCTAATGAGATGAAAAGTGCAGAGGGGAAAGGTTGGTCCTATACAACTGATGAAGAATATGATGCACAGCAACGCGAAGGAAAAGAAAATAAAGTGGATCCTCGATTAGCAGGATTGGCTGGATTTTTTGATTCTGAAAAGAAATAGGCGATCATAAGGAGGTGCCCAAATGGCAGTACCAAAAAGAAGAACTTCTAAAACAGCAAAAAGACTTCGTCGTACACATTACAAATTACAAGTTCCAGGCATGACAACTTGCGATAATTGTGGCGAAATTAAATTGGCACACCGCATCTGCAAATCTTGCGGTCATTACAAAGGAAAAGAAGTCGTAGGCGAATAAGTTAGATTCCCTACATAAAATCACCGAGAGGCCATGGCTCCGGTGATTTTTTTTGCGTTAAACTTCTTACTGAAGTTCGCTATCATCACTTGTACGCTGCAAACTCTCCTCTTAATTCAATTTATATCCATTAATCAAACTAGATTTTATTCAAAAAAGATGTACACCTTCTTCCTACTTGGTAGAATAGTAGAAAAAGGAGGGATTGAATTGGTATCCATTCAAACCGTTGAAAACGGAATTGCGATGTTTCAAATTAATCGACCCAAAAAAATGAATGCTATTAATTTCGCTGTCATGAACGAGCTGGAAGCATTTTTAAATACGATCGAAGCAAATGAGCACATAAACTATGTGGTCATTACGGGAAGTGGTGATCGTGCATTTTGTGCAGGTGGTGATTTGGCTGCATTTCATCAAATCCAAACTGCAAAAGAAGCGTATCCGATGCTAAGCAGAATGGCTGGTTTGCTCTATCGTTTAGCTTCTTTGCCTGTACCTGTTATTGCTCTTGTCAATGGTACGGCAGTTGGTGGCGGGTGTGAGATTGCGTCAGCATGTGATTATCGTATCGTTTCCGCTAAAGCGAAAGCTGGTTTCATCCAAGGGACACTTGCTATTACGACCGGCTGGGGAGGCGCAACACAGCTATTTGAAAAATTACAGCGACCAGACAAAGTCATGCAGTTATTGTCCGAAGCAAAAATACATACTGCTGATGAACTTCTACAAATTGGTTGGGCATCTGCCGTATATGAAGGGGATTCAAAAAAGGGACTTGCAAAATTCCTGGAGCATATGATGACCATTCATCCAAATGTCCATAAGACGTACAAAAAGCTGGCCATTGCAAATTGGGAAAGAGCTGACGTGGAAAACCGAATGTTGCATGAAGCTCAAGAGTGTGCTCGACTATGGGAAAGTGATGCGCATCATGAAGCTGTAAATCGATTTATAAACAAATTATGATTAGTAGTAAATCGTGATTGCATTACGGTTAATGAACTTTTTCGGCTCAGAATAGGGTACGAATTCAGACTAATAGTTGAAAACGGTTACATTTATCGTATACACTAGAGTTGGGAGAAATTCATTTTAGCAGTTTGGGGGTTATCATATGAAGAAGATTCTAATAGCGAATCGTGGGGAAATCGCGAGTAGAATTATAGAGACATGTCGCAAACTGTCGATCCAGACAGTCGCGGTCCATTCGGAAGCGGATGCGCACATGCCTTTTGTCAAACTGGCTGATGAGTCCTTTTCGATTGGACCTGGTCCTGTCCAACAGTCCTACCTACAAGCAGATACCATAATTGAAATCGCATTAAAGACAAATGCTGATGCGATCCATCCGGGCTATGGTTTACTGTCGGAAAATGCGGACTTTGCAAGAAAGGTAGAGGAAGCTGGTCTTGTCTTTATCGGTCCGGATGCTGAAACCATTCGTTTAATGGGTGACAAAATTGCATCGCGTACGAAGATGAAACAGGCGGGTGTTCCGGTTGTGCCAGGGACGGATGAAGGTGTTGCAACTCTTGAGGACGCAATAATTGCTGCACAACATATTGGCTATCCAATCATGTTAAAAGCAAGTGCTGGCGGCGGTGGGATTGGAATGGTGCGTTGTGAAAATGAGCAAGCGCTCAGTCAACACTTTCAGTCCATTAAAACTCGAGCGAAAGCCTATTTTGGTAATGAAGTTGTTTTCCTTGAAAAGTTTATTGAAAATGCTCGGCATATTGAAGTACAAGTGTTTGGGGATAACAAGGGAAATATCGTTCATCTTTTTGAACGGAACTGCTCCGTTCAAAGACGAAATCAAAAAGTCATTGAAGAATCCCCTTCTCCAAATTTGACGGATGAGGTAAGGGGACGATTGGCGGAAGCTGCCGTCCTTGCGGCGAAAGCAGTAGACTATCGAAACGCTGGGACAGTTGAGTTTATTGTAGCTGAAGACGATATTTTTTATTTCTTGGAAATGAATACACGTTTACAGGTGGAGCACCCAGTAACGGAACTCGTTACAGGTTACGATCTGGTCGAATGGCAAATTGAAGTGGCAAAAGGACATGATTTACCTTGCACAAACCAAAAAGACATTCAGATATCCGGTCATGCAATGGAATTTCGTTTATATGCGGAAGATCCAAAAACGTTCATGCCGTCCCCTGGAAAAATTGAAAAGTTGGACTGGGGACCTTCAAATGATCAAATCCGTATAGATAGTGGATATGTCGAAGGAGGAACGATTACTCCGTTTTATGATCCTTTGATTGCGAAAGTGATCGTTCATGCTGCCACGCGGGAAGAAGTAATTGAAAAGGCGATCGAATTTTTTGAGACGTTTACGCTAGAAGGTGTGAAGTCGAACAGTGCGTTATTTAAACAATTTTTACATGCTGAGGCATTTACGAAGGGTACCTATCATACAAACGTATTAAATGAATGGTTACGTAGTCAGAAGGAGGAGTCAAAATCATGAATGAAGTTAAAGCGGCTATGGCAGGAACAGTCTTTACGGTAAATGTATCTGTTGGGGAATCGGTGGAACAAGGGCAAGTGGTTGTCGTCCTTGAGTCCATGAAAATGGAAATACCTGTTGAATCAGAAGTTGCTGGGAAAGTAGCAGCGGTCAATGTACAAGTTGGAGATTTTGTAAACGAGGAAGATGTGCTGGTAGTAATTGAATCGTAAGCGACAATCAGTAGAAGTTTGCTAAGCGTACGGGAGGGGAAATTTTTGACAAAGGTGAATGAACAGACGGGGTATAATGAAAAACTAGCAGAGAGAATTAAAGATGTTTTTGCAGGTGGTCAGCCGAAATACCACGAAAAATTGAAAGAGCAAAATAAACTTTTTGTGCGTGATCGATTACGACTTCTGTTTGACAAGGGCGAATACATGGAAGATGGGCGCTTTGCAAACTGTGAAGCTGGGGATTTACCTGCCGATGGCGTTGTCACGGCAATGGGGAAGGTGAATGGCCAAACGGTATGTGTCATGGCGAATGATTCAACGGTCAAGGCGGGTTCTTGGGGTTCCAGGACAGTAGAAAAGATCATTCGTATACAAGAAATTGCTGAAAAGAATCGGGTGCCCATGTTGTATTTGGTCGACTCTGCTGGTGCAAGGATCACTGATCAGTTGGAGATGTTTCCAAACCGTCGGGGAGCTGGACGTATTTTCCATAACCAAGTAAGGTTGTCTGGTTTCATACCTCAAATATGCCTGTTGTTCGGTCCTTCTGCGGCAGGCGGTGCTTACATTCCAGCCTTTTGTGACATAGTCATCATGGTCGAGGGAAATGCATCCATGTATTTAGGATCACCTCGGATGGCTGAAAAAGTAATTGGAGAAAAAGTGTCGCTTGAAGAGATGGGTGGCGCGAGGATGCACTGCTCAGTTAGTGGTTGTGGAGATGTCCTCGTTGGCAGTGAGGAAGAAGCAATTCAGGAAGCACGCCGTTATTTGGACTTTTTCCCTGCGAATTTTACAGAAAAGCCAAAAGTGAAAGAGGCAATTTCAACCAAAGCCGGCCGAATGATGGAAGAGATTATTCCTGAAAATCAAAACGCACCTTTTGATATGTATGAAGCGATTGATGCGTTAGTTGATGAAGGTAGTGTGTTTGATATTAAAAAATTGTTTGCGCCTGAACTAATTACAGTGCTAGCTAGAATTGAAGGGCAACCAGTAGGCATTATTGCAAATCAACCAAAAGTGAAAGGTGGCGTCTTATTCGTTGATTCAGCAGATAAGGCGACCAAGTTCATTGCACTTTGCGATGCATTTTCCATTCCATTACTTTTCCTCGCTGATGTACCGGGGTTCATGATTGGGACGAAAGTTGAACGTGATGGGATTATTCGTCATGGTGCAAAACTAATTATGGCGATGAGTTCAGCAACTGTACCAAAGATTTCTGTCGTTGTCCGAAAAGCTTATGGGGCTGGATTGTATGCAATGGCTGGTCCTGCTTTTGAACCCGATGTGTGTATTGCATTACCGACTGCCCAAATTGCTGTAATGGGGCCAGAAGCGGCTGTGAATGCTGTTTATTCCAATAAGATTGAAGCAATTGAGGATCCGAAAGAAAAAATTGCATTTGTGCAAGCGAAACATAAAGAATATAAAGAGGAAATCGATGTGTATAAGATGGCATCAGAGCTGATCATTGATGAAATTGTTGCGCCATCTGATTTAAGAACCGTTCTTGCGGAACGTTTCCGCTTTTATTCGACAAAAGATTTACCATTACCACCTAAAAAACATTCTGTATATCCTGTATAATGAGTGCAGGTTCAAAAGAGCGCCTTTCTAGGGTGCTCTTTTTAAAAGGGGGAATGAAGGTGGAGGTAGTCATTGTCGGTGCAGGATCTATTGGGCTACTAATCGGCTCGTATTTAGGTCGGTTTGATTGTAACATCACCTTTCTTGTACGACGTGAAGAACAGGCTGAATCGATTCGTGAGAAAGGCATTCAATACATAGGTGAGAATGGAATACGTGAGACAATTCGTGCAAATGCTTGTACGCAAATTGAAAATGTGCCAGTGGAAGCGCATTGGATTGTAGCGGTAAAATTTAACGGTGTAGCTTCGGTGCTTGAAAGGCTGAAAAGTGAAAAACTCGATCCGCCATTATTGTTCGTGCAAAATGGAATTGGGCATTTGGAGATGATAGCAAATACAGAGCTGTCAAATGTGTTTGTGGCAACGGTCGAACATGGGGCAGCTCGTCTGAATGATTACACTGTATCGCACAATGGTGTAGGATTGACAAAAGTCGCATGTTTTAGAGGTGTTCCAACAACATTTGACTTTTTAAAACAGCTACAGACACATACATTTCCGATAGAATTTTCGGAAGGTGCGCAAGACATCCTGTTGCGAAAAGTGCTCATCAACTGTGCTATTAATC
The DNA here is from genome assembly GCF_041414805.1 of Sporosarcina sp. OR05. Lineage (NCBI taxonomy): Bacteria > Bacillati > Bacillota > Bacilli > Caryophanales > Caryophanaceae > Sporosarcina > Sporosarcina sp. OR05. The sequence goes on from NZ_JANKJL010000002.1 coordinate 228,285, forward strand.
CATTGACAGCCATACTTCAAGTGAACAACGGTCATTTAATAGAAAATGATTTTGCGCATGCATTACTGTCGCAATTATATGACGAATTGATTTCGGCATTCCCTGAGATGCAAAAGGAATTGCCGAAATCCGCGATTGAAGACGTTTGTAAACGGACGGCTAGAAATGAGTCTTCCATGTTGAAGGATCGCAATAGTGGACGTCCGATGGAAATTGAGACGATTGTTTCAGCGGTCATTGCGCTAGCTGCACAACGAGACAAGCCGTTACCTTTTTTACAAACGATGGAGAAGATGTTACGTGTAATGGACGGAGGTGAGCCCTATTGATAAATGGTTTGCTTGCAATTTTAACGGGTGTCATTGTACTTTTTCCATTTTTAGTCACAGTCGTGTTCCTTGTCGTGATGAGAAAAAGGGGAAGAGCGCCAGCTTCCGAAGTAGGCCGTGCTGCGGATTGGACAACTCCATTTTTATTCTTGTCCGTTTATTTTACCTCTGAAGCAATCTTTCATGTGAATACTGCATTTATTATCATTGTCATTAGCATTATCATTGCCTTGCTTTTTGCTACAAATGAAAGATTGAAAGAGAAAGAGTTTCAGGTGACGAGATTTTTCCATAAAACATGGAGAACGTATTTCCTTGTATTAGGGGTTGCGTACGTCGTATTAATGATCATCGGCATTGTTTTAAAAATCGTACAATATGTAAAATGAGAAATCTGTTCTTTCTTATGTAAGCGTAAATATTCCAATCTGACGAATTTGGATGATATACTCGTGTCAAACAAGTTAAAAAGGGGCATTTGTAATGGAATTTGAAACGTTGGAGTTACACAATCAAAATAAAGTCCTTCAAGCTTACATGAATGAGGAAGAATTTATACATACCTTCTTTGATTATAAAAATGAGCATGCGTCTTTTCCAAAGAGAGTCGAGGAGTTAACAGGTCGTACGTTTGATCGGAAGGAAATTGCTTCGGTCATTCGTTCGTATATGGAATCGTTCGGGATTTCTGATCGTGCGGCGAAACATATTGATGAGCTTGCGAACGATGCAGTTGTTGTCATTGGTGGTCAACAAGCGGGTTTATTGACTGGCCCGCTCTATTCAATTCATAAGGCACTTACCGTCATCTTGCTTGCTGCCTCCAAAAGAAGAGAACTTGATTTGTCCGTTGTTCCGGTTTTTTGGGTCGCTGGAGAAGACCATGACCTGAACGAAATTAACCATGTGTTTGTTGAAAAGGGTGGAAAACCAACAAAACAGCAGTATCAGGAAAAGTTCGTTCTTAAACTGATGGCATCCGATACAACTTATACAGAACAAGAAATGATCGGTTTTGTGGAAGAAATCTTCCGCCAATTTGGCGAAACGAACCATACGAAACCCTTGCTGCATGACGTTATTGAAGCGGTGAAAATGGAGCGGACTTTTACAGGGTTTTTTGTTAGATTGATGAATGGACTGTTCAAGGAACAAGGTTTATTGTTCATCGATTCTGCGTTTAAACCTCTTCGTCAATTGGAAAGCAAGTCCTTTCAAGCATTTATTCGTGAAGCAAGCACTTTAACCGCATCCATTATCCAAAAGGAAAAGCAGTTTGAATCGCTAGGGTTTGATAGACCTATTCAATTGGAAGAAGATGCGGCTAATTTATTTTTCGTCCACGAAACAGGTCGATTTTTGTTGTCGAAAGTGGATGGAATCTTTATCAATGAAAGCGCTGGGATCCGGTACACTGAAGAACAATTGCTGGAAATCGCAAGGGAACAGCCGTGGTTGCTTAGTAATAATGTTGCCACAAGGCCAATTATGCAAGATTTAGTGTTCCCTGTACTTGCATTTGTTGGTGGTCCTGGCGAAATTGCGTACTGGGCACAATTGAAAGAAGCATTTCATCATCTCAATGTAAAAATGCCGATACTTGTACCTCGAATTTCGATTACACTTGTCTCACAAACTACCCAACAACTACTGAAAGAATGTTCATTTTCTATTGAAGATGTATTAGCGGGCGCTGTACATGAAACGCGCGAGCAGTTTATCACCACTCAAAAGGATGAAGCATTCGAACTAGCGTTATGCCAAATAGAACACCATTTGGACGAGAGTTATCAAGAGCTCTCCCGACATGCCAGCGCGGGAATGCAACAATTACTATCGAAAAACGTAAGGTACCATAAACAACAATTCGGTTTTCTTCGAAAAAAGGCGGAAGAAGAAGTGTTCATTCAACATGAAGCGACACTTCGGAAATACAGAAAAATAGAAAATGAAATCCTTCCAAACGGTTCTTTACAGGAACGTCTCTATACACCTTACCTGTTCATGAATGAATTCGGTCCAGATTTAGTACAAAAACTACTTCAATTGCCGCTCGAGCCGGACGGTAACCATAAAATTGTCTATTTATAAAAATCAAACCAAGCTATTACCTGTACATTGTTCGATTAAATAGAGTTGCACTTGAACACCTTACATTCCGCATAGATATGTAAGGTGTTTTGTTATTTGCTTTTTTAAAGAAAATTTACAGTTAATGACTTTATAGTCCTAGTTTTTGATGAAAAATGTGAACCTATCTCAATGAAACAAGTACTAATGACACATTTTACAAGTAACATGGAATATAAGTGGAGGAATGTGGAGGGATGTGGTACATTAAATTCATATAGTGGGGTGAAGAGTATGTTCATGGGCGAATACCAGCACACTGTTGATACGAAAGGCCGTTTAATTGTCCCATCAAAATTCAGGGAATATTTGACGGATGGTTTTGTGTTGACTCGTGGATTGGATAATTGCCTATTCGGTTACCCTATGGAGGAATGGAAGCGTCTTGAGGAAAAGTTAAAAGCTCTTCCGGTCACGAAAAAAGATGCTCGAGCCTTTGCACGATTCTTCTTCTCTGGTGCAACTGAAGTTGAAATAGACAAACAAGGCCGTGTTAATATTCCATCATCCTTACTTGATTATGCGAAAGTTGAAAAAGATTGTGTCGTCATCGGAGTATCAAGTCGAATTGAGATTTGGGCGAAAAGTGCTTGGGATGCTTACTATGATGAATCTGAGCAATCCTTCAATGAAATTGCAGAAAACATTATTGACTTTGATTTTTAACGATAAGCGATTAATTTTATGAGAAAGAGGGCGGTTTCCTTGTTCGATCATATTACGGTGTTACTTCATGAAGCCGTCGACGGGCTAGCTATAAAGGAAAATGGTATATATGTGGACTGTACACTCGGTGGCGCAGGGCACAGCTTAGAAATAGCAAAAAAACTGTCAGCTGAAGGTCGATTGATTTGCTTTGACCAGGACATGACGGCAATTAACGCAGCGAAAGACAAACTAAAGGATCATATCGAAAAAGTGACATTCATTCATTCGAATTTCCGAAACGTAAAGAGTGAACTGTATGCGATTGGCATTCAATCTGTTGACGGAATTTTATATGACCTTGGGGTTTCCTCTCCTCAATTGGATACACCGGAAAGAGGGTTTAGCTACAACCATGATGCGCCACTAGACATGCGCATGAACACGGATGCGGCGCTATCGGCATTTGACGTGGTCAATGATTGGGCATATGAAGACCTTGTGCGTATTTTCTTCAGATATGGGGAAGAAAAATTTTCAAAAGGAATTGCTCGTAAAATTGAGGATGCGAGAAAGATTGCACCGATCCGCACAACAGGTGAGTTGGCGGAACTGATTAAAGAAGGAATTCCTGCGGCAGCGAGAAGAACTGGCGGACACCCTGCAAAACGAGTTTTCCAAGCGATACGTATTGCGGTCAATGACGAACTTGGAGCTGCTGAAGAATCGTTGAGTGATGCTTTAACCTTACTCAACAAAGGTGGACGAGTTGCTGTTATTACTTTCCATTCGTTGGAAGACAGGCTTTGCAAGACGATTTTTAAAGAAGCATCTTCTATGCCTGAATTACCACCAAATCTACCAGTAATTCCTGCTGGCATGGAGCCGGAATATAAATTAGTGACCCGAAAACCGATTGTACCAACTGATCAAGAAATAGCAGGAAATAAGCGATCCCGTTCATCAAAATTACGAATCATTGAGAAAAAATAAAGGAGGCAATTGTGAAATGGCATTGGAGCAGAGATCATTCCAAATGAATACGGTACATGAAATTCAAACGCCGCAACAACCAAAAAAAGATTTTCCAAAACAAACCAATCAACGTTCAGGAAAACTTTTCTCAAAAGGAGAAAAGCTCTTATTCGTGCTATTAACGGCAATTGCCGTTGTTTTTGCTACAATGATTTTACATAAGCAAACGCAAATTAATGACATGAATAAAGAAGTGCAAGATGTAAATAAGGAGATTGTGGAAATCACAAAACAAAATACAGAATTGTCCATCCAAGTGAGCGAGAAATCTACGTACGAAGTGATTTGGAATAAAGCGAAGGAGCTCGGCTTGAATCTAAATGAGAAGAACGTAAAGGTCGTGCCTGGACGATGAAAAAAAAGTTTCGATTTCAATGGGGAGCCTTTCTGATGTTCATATTTTTCGGAGGGCTCTTTTTACTATTATTCGGTCGTATGCTCAGTATTCAAATTACTGGTGAGGCAGAGGGGAAACAACTCGCAATGATGGCACAAGCGCAATATGCAAGAGAAGCAGTTTTGCAAGCGGAGCGAGGGAAAATTGTCGACCGTAATGGGGAAGTCATTGCTTCAGACACTTTAAGTTATCGCCTTATCGCAGTGTTATCGGAAAAAGCGACCGAAAAAGGAGCGAAAAAGCCGAGACACGTCGTCGATTATGATAAAACGGCGGAGTTGTTAAGTCGATACATACCGATAGAAAAAGAAAAAATAGCAAGTATTATGTATAAGGCGAAAGAAAATAACTCTAAAGTCTATCAAACTGAGTTTGGAAAAGCGGGTCGTGACATTAATCATGAAACGATGTTAGCGATTAAAGAAGCAGCCGATAAAGAAGGCGTAACTGGCCTGCAATTCATTGAAGATAAAAAAAGATTTTATCCGAACGGTAATTTTGCTTCCTATCTGATTGGTTTTGCAATGCGGGAAGAAAACAAAGAGAAGAAAGTGTCCACCGTCGGAAAAATGGGTTTGGAAAAAACATTTAACGAACAGCTGACAGGTACAAATGGCAAAATGGATTTTCAAACCGACATTTGGGGGTATATACTACCGAAAACGGAAAAACAGATTGTCCCTGCCAAAGATGGCATGACGATTCAATTGACACTAGACAAGACGATTCAAAACTTTGTTGAAGATGCAATGAATCAAGTAGACGAAAAGTATTCACCCGCAAAGATGCTTGTCGTCGTTGCAAATCCAAAAACAGGTGAAATTTATGCAATGAGTCAGCGACCGTCATTTCATCCGGGTACCCGTGAAGGGTTAACTGAAAACTGGTTGAATGATGCAGTGGAGAATACGATTGAGCCAGGCTCTACTATGAAAATGTTTACCCTCGCAGCTGCAATTGAAGAAGGCAAGTGGGATCCATTTGCAGAATACCAATCAGGTCAGTATACGATTTATGATAAAACGATTCGGGATGTTAAAAGAGGAGGATGGGGGAGAATCTCCTTCTTGGAAGGCTTTCAACGCTCATCTAACGTCTCTATGGCGTATTTATTGGAAAGAATGGGCGATCGAACGTTCATTGAGTATTTGAAAGGCTTTGGTTTTGGTGAAAGAGTGGGGATAGATTTGCCGCATGAAGCGCCTGGGATTCTATTAGATATCAATCCGAGTGAACGTCTAACGACATCTTACGGACAGGGATCGACCGTTACGCCTTTACAAATGATTCAAGCAGCGACTGCAATTGCAAATGATGGTAAGATGATGAAACCATATGTCATTGATAGAATCATAGACCCTAATACGGAGGAAACGGTTGAGAATCACGAACCAGAAGAGCGGAAGTCGCCTATTTCAAAGGAAACTGCCAAACAAGTACGAGAGATATTGGCATCTACGGTGACGTCTGAAGTGGGAACTGGACGGAAATTTGCGTTAACCGGTTATTCTGTTGGTGGGAAAACTGGGACAGCCGAAATTCCAAATACGAATGGCCCCGGCTACATGAGTGGTGATGGGAATTACTTGTATTCTTTCTTAGGAATGGCGCCAATTGATGACCCACAGCTCTTAACGTATGTGCTTGTTCAACAACCGAAATTAGAAATTGGTCAATATGGTGCGGACCCTGTTGCACAGCTTTTTACTTCCATTATGGAAAGTAGCTTAAAGTATATGAATATTGTTCCGGAAAACACAGAAACTTCCTCGGCGATCTCTATTACAGATTATGTAGGTAAAGAGGCGTCAGATGGAATGGAAGAATTGGAACAACAAGGATTTAAACCTGTTTTAATTGGTGAAGGCGGCGAAGTAAGTAGTCAATACCCTACAGCGGGAACGAAATTATCCAAAGGATCTATTGTACTACTTGAAACAAAAGGAAAAATAACACTGCCAAATTTTTCTGGATGGTCGAAAAAAATGGTTTTATCCTTTAAAATGTTATCAGGGCTCGATATCCGTCTTGTCGGTGATGGTTATGTGACAGAGCAGAGTCTTACTGAAGGAACAGTCATTAACGCAGATGAACCAGTAGTTCTCCAATTTCAGTCACCACAAAGTAAAATGAAGCCCAGTGAGAAAGAGGATGAAACAGAGATAATTGGAGGATGATGTATAGCCATCCACATCAATTCATAAGTTGATAGAAAAAAAGAAAGGTGTGGAACACTGCGTAAATATACCGACTTGCAATCTAAAAAAAGATTGCGCGCAGTATTCGTTCTCTTTATCATTGCAATGGTCATGGTAGCTGGAAAACTATTTCACGTACAAATTGTTAAACACGAATGGTTAAAGGTGCGTGCTGAAGAAAATTGGGACCGTGAAATTCCTTTTGGGGCTATACGAGGAGAAATTAATGATCGAAATGGTGAATTAATTGTAGGGAATCAACTTGCACCTACACTTTACTATATGCCCTCTCAAAACAATGAACCTGAAAAAGTAGCTGCGACATTAGCGGGAATTCTGCAAACAGACGCTGATAAGTTACTAAAAAAGCTCTCTGAAAAAGCTTATATGGTAAAAATTGCACCCGAAGGAAAAAACATTTCGAAAGAGCAAGCTGATGAAATTGCAAAGCTTCAAATTGAAGGATTGTATACAGGCGTCGATTTCATCCGGAATTACCCAAACGGCGAATTGTTATCCCGGCTAATCGGTTTTACTGGTTATGACGGTCAAGGTCTAGCAGGGATAGAATATGCTTACGATGAAATCCTACAAGGGACCGGTGACAAAATCCGTTTATACACAGATGCTCGCGCCATTCCGCTCCCACATGTGGACGACGGGTTTCAAACAGGTGACAACGGCGCAACAGTCGAATTGACAATCGATGTGGAAATGCAAAAAATTATGGAACGAGAATTACTTCAAGCAATGGAAAAGTACGATTCTACACAAGCGGTTGGAATCATTATGAATCCAAAGACCGGTGAAATCCTTGCACTTGCATCGATGCCGTCTTTCCATCCGGCAGACTATCAAGATGTCGATCCGTCCATTTATAATCGGAATTTGCCGGTATGGATGACGTTTGAACCAGGTTCAACATTTAAAATTGTCACATTGGCGGCGGGGCTTGAAGAAAAATTGATTGATTTGCATGATGAACATTTTCACGATCCCGGATATGCAATGGTTGCAAATGCCCGATTACGTTGTTGGAAAAGGTCAGGTCATGGCCATCAATCGTTTCTTGAAGTTGTTGAAAATTCCTGTAACCCAGGCTTTATCGAAATTGGTCAACGGTTAGGAAGCGAAAAGTTGGATCAATACATTCGTGATTTCGGTTTCGGTGAATCAACTGGATCGGGCATTGCGGGCGAAGCAAAAGGGATTCTTTTTTCAAAAGAAGCGTTTGGTCCCGTTGAACAAGCGACTACGGCTTTTGGCCAAGGTATTTCTGTGACGCCGATTCAACAAGTGCAAGCAGTCGCTGCGGCAATCAATGGTGGATTTTTATATCGTCCGTATATTGTGAAGGAAATAAAGAATGATAAGGGTGAAACACTTCAATCTTTTGAACCTGAGATGAAACGAAGGGTCATCAGTGAAGAAACATCCGCGCAAGTAAGAGAAGCGTTGGAATCAGTTGTCGCAAATGGTTCTGGGCGGAATGCATTTAACGACGGCCTGCGCGTAGGTGGGAAAACAGGAACTGCTCAAAAAGTCGTTGACGGTGGCTATAGTGATGGAGATTATATTGTTTCTTTCATCGGCTTTGCTCCAGCGGACGACCCTGAATTGCTTGTATACGTGGCGGTGGATAGTCCGAAGAATTCCGTACAATTCGGAGGTGTCATTGCCGCTCCAATTGTTGGCCGCATCATTGAAGAAATTGCTCCTTTAGCTGGTGTTGAAAAACGTGTGGACCAACTTGAGAAAGAATATCGTTGGGGCGATCCAATTACGCATCGTGTACCGGATTTAACGGGAATGACAAAAGGAATGGTTGCTCGTCAGCTGCATACGTATCGAATTCAGTGGCACGGGGAAGGTGACGTGATTAAATATCAAATGCCTGCTCCCGATTCATTAATGAATGTGGACGATATCATCCATGTATATACAGAAGAATAATTCTTAAAGATTGAATGAGGTAAGGAGAATAGTTTATGACACTCGTCACAACAATAACGGTTATTGCCGTTGCATTTATACTCACAGCATTGATAGGAATGGCAATCATTCCGTTGCTCAGAAGACTGAAATTCGGTCAGAGCATTCGGGAGGAAGGGCCGGACGCTCATAAGAAAAAAGCAGGCACGCCTACAATGGGCGGCCTTATTTTCCTGAGCTCCATCATCATTACGATGCTTGCCCTATCATACATAGTTGAAGATGTATTAACGACACAAACGATTGTCCTTATGATCGTTCTTGCAGGATTCGGTGTCATCGGTTTTCTGGATGATTTTATTATCGTTGTCATGAAAAGAAATTTGGGCCTTACATCCATACAAAAACTCATTGGACAAATCATTATAGCTATTATTGCGTATTTCCTTTTAAAGATGGGACCTTTTGACACAACGGTCGGTATTTCATTCACTGATCTCTCCATTGATTTAGGAATTTTCTATGTGGCATTCCTCGTGTTCTGGCTCGTTGGTTTTTCCAATGCAGTGAATTTGACAGATGGACTCGATGGACTTGTTGCGGGTACATCCACAATCGCTTTTGCTGTGTTTGGTGTATACGGTTTAGTTTACGAGCAAGTGGACATTGCAATCTTTTCCTTCGTTGTGGCAGGCGCTATGCTAGGGTTTTTATTATTTAATATGAAACCCGCTAAAGTATTTATGGGAGACACAGGTTCGTTAGCACTTGGTGGTGTGCTGGCCATGTTGTCAATTTTGGTTAAGCAGGAACTTCTGCTCCTCATTATCGGGATTGTGTATGTCGTTGAAACATTATCTGTCATGATTCAAGTGACAAGCTTTAAATTGACCGGAAAACGGGTATTTAAAATGAGCCCTATTCATCATCATTTTGAACTATCCGGATGGTCTGAACGAAAGATCGTTATTGTGTTTTGGGGAGTCGCATTTCTTGCGGCAATTGTTCCGTTACTGTTGGAGGTGTTGTAATTGATTACGTGGGACGGATTTAAAGACAAGAACGTTTTAGTGCTTGGACTGGCGAAAAGCGGTTTTGCGGCAGCCGACTTGCTCCATTCTCTCGGAGCGAATGTTGTTGTGAATGATGCATCACCGGAAGATGGGAATTCTGACGTTGCGCTTCTTCGCTCAAAAGGAATAACAGTAATTTGCGGAGGACACCCATCTGATATCTTAGACGCGGGTTTTGATAGTATCGTAAAAAACCCAGGTATTCCTTACCAAAACCAAGTGCTCCAACAGGCAGTTGAAAAAGGGATCCCCATTTGGACGGAGATTGAGTTGGCTTACTTGATCAGTGAAGCGCCTATTGTTGCTATTACTGGTTCAAACGGTAAAACAACGACGACGACGCTTTTGTATCACATGCTAAATATTGGTGGCAAGAAACCTTTGATTGCCGGGAATATAGGAACGGTCGCTTGTTCTGTTGCAGAAAAAGCGACTGCGGATGAAGTTATCGTTATGGAAGTCTCGTCTTTTCAATTAGCAGGTATTGAGAAGTATCGACCAAAAATAGCAGTCTGGACAAATTTGTACGATGCCCACATTGACTATCATGGTACTTTTGAAGAATACGCTTCAGCTAAATCGAGGATTACTATGAACCAAGAGGCTGAAGATTACTTCATATACAATGCGGACCAAGTTGAGATGCAACCTTATATAAATACGAAGGCAATCAAAATTCCTTTCTCTTTGCAAGGTAGAAAGGAAGAAGGAATCTCAGCTGATAGTGAAATGATCTATTGGCAAGGTGAACCTTATGTGAAAAGGTCAATTATCAAATTACTCGGTCAGCATAATTTGGAAAATATAGTAGCAGCGACTGCAACAGCTATTTTACTGGATTGTGATAAATCGACAATCGAAGATGTATTAAGTTCATTTACTGGAGTTCGTCATCGGATGCAGTTTGTGAAGGAACTGAATGGTCGTGCATTTTATAATGACTCAAAAGCGACGAATACGCTTGCGACGAAAAGTGCATTGTCATCGTTTGGACCGCCAGTTATTCTTCTAGCTGGAGGATTGGATCGCGGCCATTCCTTTGAAGAGCTACGTCCACATATGGGTAAAGTGAAAGCAGTTATCGCGATTGGAGAGACGCGTGAACGGTTCATGGAATTTGCTGTTTCGTGTGGAGTAACGGATGTGTATGCTGCCGATTCGATGGTTGAAGCTGTCGAAAAGGCGTATACAAAATCAACGATTGGGGATCAAATTTTATTATCTCCGGCTTGCGCTAGTTGGGATCAATACGAAAGTTTTGAAAAACGTGGCGATGCATTCATTGAGGCCATCATGAAGTTATCGTAACGATTGTTGGATGAATAAATCGTAAAAATGCAAAAAGTTAAATTGGACTTTGACTTTGTTCGTCGTCAGGTCTTACGTTAGGGTAGTAATGGAGGAACTATTAAGAGGGAAGGATGCGTTCTCTGGATCAGAAGTTAAAAGCCGGATTTATTGTAGCAGCGGCATTATTATCATTGATCGGTTTGGCGTTTGTCCATTCTGCTGGCTCCTATTGGGGGCAAGTTCACTACGCAGACTCTTCACCATTCATTGTAAAGCAAGCAATTTATATGGCAGTATCGATCGCAGCTGCATTATTTTTGATGAAAGGGCCATGGACTTCCAACCAAACATTTTGGACTGCTTTTTATTACATAGCAATCATCATGTTAGTAGCTGTCATGATTCCGGGCATCGGGGTTGTTCGAAATGGCTCGCAAAGTTGGATTGCACTTGGACCGTTTAGCTTGCAACCTGCTGAATTTGTGAAAGTCGCTTTAATTGGAAAACTTGCATGTAGTATGAAACAGTCATCAGGAAGACGACCTTTTAACGTGCAACATTTTGTGTTGATTTTATTGCCTGCTGTATTGATCATGTTACAACCTGATTTAGGTTCTGCAGTCATTATGATTGTTTCTGCATTTGTCATTTTGTTCATCGCTGGATATCCGTTGTCCTTCTTTGCTTTTCTAGGACTATCAGGTATTGGTGGGATTATTGCGCTAATCGCGGCGGCGCCATACCGACTCGATCGGATCAAATCCTATATTGATCCGTGGAATGATCCGCTAGGCACAGGTTTTCAAGGTATCCAATCGTTATTTGCAATTGCACCTGGTGGTTTGTTTGGCCATGGCTACGGCAATAGTCGACAGAAGTTCCTCTACTTACCGGAACCGCAAAATGATTTCATATTCTCGATTATTGCAGAAGAAACGGGTTTTATCGGTGCAACATTCGTATTGCTTCTATTCGTTATGCTACTTGTTACAGCTTTTGGTATTGCAATCCGGACAAAAGACTATCGCTCATTTCTTATGACTTCAGGAATGGCTTCTATGATTACTTTTCAGACCTTTTTAAATGTCGGCGTTGTCTCAGGATTATTACCCGTAACAGGTGTAACGTTACCGTTCATTAGTTATGGAGGTTCGTCTTTGCTTACAACTTGGATGGCTGCAGGAGTCATTTTACATTTTGCTTTTTATCAAAAAAGAAATTGAGGGGAGGAGAGCAGATGGATAAAGTTATTGATATTGAAGAGCGGATACCATCCATGCGAGAAAAACGGCGTAAGAAAACAAATAAAAAGTTCTTGTTTATACTAGCTGTTTTTTGCATTGCTCTCCTTTTGCTATTGTATTTTCAATCTCCTTTCAGTAAGGTGGACTCAATTCATGTGAAAGGTGCAGCTCTTCACGATCAATCGTATTACGTTGAAAGAAGTGGCATTGCTTCTGGGGATGCATACTGGAAATTTACGACAAATCAACTAGAAAAAGAACTTTCTAGCGTTGAGGGCGTCAAGGAAGTAACGGTTTCTAGAAAGTGGTTAAGAGATATTGAAATAGAAATTACAGAATGGGACACTGTTGCTTATGTTGAGAAAGAAGGGGAGTTTTCGCTCCTTCTTGCCAATGGCGAAGTATTTTCCGCTAAGAGTATTACACCGAATGTACCCATTCTGAACAATGTTGTTAACAAAAAAGTATTGAAAAAATTAACAAGTCAATTAGTGAAAATGGACAAGAATGTGTTGCAACTGATTTCTGAAATCATTTATACGGGCGAAGACGATGATGCTGATACAATTACGGTTTATATGGATGATGGGTATGAGGTACATGCACTCATTCCTGCTTTCGCAGAGAATATGGAATACTATCCAGAGATTGTTACTCAATTAGACGGCTATGAAAAGGGTATAATTGATATGGAAGTTGGTACGTTCTTCTCGCCTTATAGCGAAGTATATGGAAGTGAGGTAGTGGAAGAAGAGGAAGGTGAAGTTGTTGATGAAGAAAGTGAGTAAGGGAAGAAAGGATCGAGGAAGGTATGTATTATATGCCATCGTCTTTCTAGTACTCGGTTTTATATTTGCTTTTTCTTATCGAACACTTGGGAAAGATAAAGTGGATGTTGCCCAAAATCCCAGTTTGCAGAAAGAGGAACAGTATCGTGAAGAACTGATTGCTCAAAAAGAGCGCAATAAAGAACTTACCGATGAAATCTTTATGAAGCAAAACGAAATACGTGAATTTGAACAATCCATTTCTGAAAATGAAAATAATCATGCTGGATTGGTAGAAGAAGCGAAAAATCTACGGCTATTGCTAGGGGTTATTCCTGCAATCGGGCCAGGTGTCCGGATTACCTTGAAAGACGGTGATTACGATCCTGTCGAGCAAAATCCGAATGAGTATATCGTCCACGAAAGTCATGTCCTACAAGTAGTGAATGAATTGAAAATATCTGGCGCACAAGGAATTGCTATAAATGGACAACGAATCTCTGCCAACTCCAATATTAAATGTACAGGCCCTGTCATTAAAATTGACGGGAGAACGTATCCTGCACCGTTTGTCATAGAGGCGGTTGGGGATTCAGAAGTGCTCACAACTTCTTTGCAATTAAGGGGTGGAGTAATTGACGGCTTAGTTCACGATAACATCGTAGTCTCGGTCGAACAGTTGAAAGAATTGAAGTTGCCTGCGTTACGGAACGAATCGTAAAGGAAATGTCAGTGTCGAAGGAGCGTGTAAGATGAAGAAGAGGATCAATATGAAATTTACACTTGTCCTCCTGCTCATCGGTTTTATGATTGCTGTACAATATAATTCTTTAGAAAATCCTGAGAAACGTGATACGAGGGATATTTGGGCGATCAGGCAAGAATTGGCAGAAGAGAAAAAAATGCATGTAGAATTGTTGTCCGAAGTGCGTGAACTGGACCGGACAATATCTTCTTACCGTTCATTAGAGGAAACGAGTGCTGGACAAGCTTTAAAAGAAACCGTTGATAAATTACGTGAAAAAGCAGGTACGACGGACATAGTCGGCCCTGGTATTGTAATTGAAGTACGACCATCTGCGGAAAGTGTAGCGTATGGAATACCAATCACGAGTATTTCATCTGATTTACTCACTCGTTTTGTCAATGATGTAAATCGCTTCAAAGGAATTGATATGGAAATTGACGGCAAACGCTACAATATTCTAAGTTCAATTCGAGTTATCAATGGGTACACGTCTGTAAATGGTTTGAATGTATCGACGCCACCGTTTACAATTAAAATCATTTCACAAACAGTAACGGATAGTGAAAAACTGTACAATTATTTATTGGCTTCTTCTATTCATGATGATTTTTACCTTGATAACTTAGTGCTGGATATCCATCCTCCTGAAGAAGATATCATGATTAGAGGTTGGCCAGAACAGTTTGAAAATCTCTATTTGAATGAGTTATCGAAGGGGGATTGACGATGTGGTTGCCACTTTTAGGCTTACTATTAGGAGTTTCGCTAGGATTATTATCCGATATTCAAATTCCCCAAGTGTATAGTAATTATTTATCCATTGCTGTACTCGCTGCGCTAGACACATTATTCGGAGGCATACGAGCACATTTACAGCAAATCTACGATGACAAGGTGTTCATATCGGGCTTCTTTTTCAATATCCTATTGGCCGCTTGTCTCGCATTTTTAGGTGTCCATTTAGGAGTAGATCTCTACTTGGCAGCCATCTTCGCATTTGGTGTAAGGTTGTTCCAAAACATTGCCGTCATACGAAGACTTTTATTGACGAAATGGTCTGCGCGCAACAAGTCTCCTGAAGTTCAGGAGCAGGAATGAAAGGATTGAGAATAGGATGGAGAAAATATTTAGACAATATGGCGATTATACAATAGAATGTAAGGTAAGGATCGAAATAGGGGGTGCCGGGAATTGAGTCAATCTACAACATACGTATCATTGGATATAGGATCTTCTTCAGTCAAAGTGCTGATTGGAGAAGTGGATGGTGGTTCCCTCCACGTAATCGGGGTTGGTAATGTACAATCTGCGGGTATTCGAAAAGGAACAATTATTGATATCGATGCGACTGTCCAGTCTATTAAAAAAGCAGTAGAGCAGGCGGAACGGATGACAGGGATGCAAATTAGAGATGTCGTCCTCGGAATTCCTGCAAACGGCGTATTGCTACAAGACGTAAAAGGTGTTGTAGCTGTTAACTCGGAGAACAGGGAAATTACGGATGACGATTTAGACCGTGTCATGAAATCTGCACAAGTCATGTCCGTGCCACCTGAACGGGAAATCGTCAATATCATTCCAAAACAATTCATCGTGGATGATTACGATGAAATTAAAGACCCTCGAGGGATGATTGGGGTCCGTCTTGAAATGGATGGAACACTCATTACAACCTCTAAAACGTTAGTGCATAATATTTTGCGCTGTGTGGAAAGAGCAGGTCTTGTGATACGTGAAATCTATTTGCAACCTTTAGCTTCTGGAACGTTTGCATTGACGGATGATGAAGTGAATCACGGAACAGCTTTCATTGACATTGGTGGCGGGTCCACGACAATTGCTGTTTTCGGCGATAATCGGTTTGTATCCACTGCTGTCATTCCTGTAGGGGGTGACCATATCACGAAAGACTTGTCAATCATATTAAAGACCCCGACAGAGCAAGCAAGAAAGATTAAGCACCAGTATGGACATGCCTTCTATGACGATGCTTCGGACGACGAATTGTTTGAGGTACCTGTTATCGGTGCGGATTCAAAAGATCAATATAGTCAAAGATACATATCGGAAATCATTGGTGTCCGATTAGAAGAATTGTTTGAACTGGTGTTGGAAGAACTCTATCGGATGGGTATTCAAGATTTACCGGGTGGTATCGTATTGACAGGTGGTACGACAAAACTCGAAGGTATTCTTCAATTGGCTAGACACGTGTTGAAAACGAGGGTTCGGATACATACACCAGAATATATCGGTGTACGCGAACCAATGTATTCGACTGCTGTAGGCCTTATCCGTTATGCTAATATGGAAGATACGTATTTTGGTATTTCAACGGAATCTACAACTGTTCCGGCTAATCGCGAGATGGATTATCCTTCTGCTCCTAAAAAGAAGGTGGCAGTGCCAGACAAAGAGAAAAAACCGAGTTTAATGAGTAAAACAAAAAGATTTTTTGATGGATTCTTTGAGTAAAAAGAGAGTATTTTCAGTAGGGATTAGGAGGAGAGACAATGCTGGATTTTGATACGAATATCGATGCACTTGCCGTAATTAAGGTGATTGGTGTCGGTGGCGGCGGGAATAACGCTGTTAATAGAATGATAGAACATGGTGTGCAAGGTGTCGAATTCATTGCTGTGAATACAGATGCACAAGCACTTAACTTATCGGAAGCTGAAGTGAAATTGCAAATTGGTGGTAAGTTGACGAGAGGGTTAGGAGCAGGTGCAAATCCAGACGTCGGTAAGAAAGCGGCTGAAGAAAGCCGTGAGCAAATTGAAGAAGCGTTACGCGGAGCAGACATGGTCTTCGTAACAGCTGGTATGGGAGGCGGTACGGGTACTGGTGCAGCTCCTGTTATCGCTCAAGTTGCAAAAGACTTAGGTGCATTGACTGTTGGCGTTGTTACTCGTCCATTCACATTTGAAGGCCGTAAGCGTTCAACGCAAGCAATCGGTGGAATTGCAGCGATGAAAGAATCTGTTGACACATTGATTGTCATTCCGAATGATAAACTTCTTGAAATTGTGGACAAGAACACGCCAATGTTGGAAGCTTTCAGAGAAGCGGACAACGTGTTGCGTCAAGGTGTACAAGGTATTTCAGATTTAATCGCCGTACCAGGTTTAATTAACTTAGACTTTGCTGACGTGAAAACAATTATGTCGAATAAAGGCTCTGCCCTCATGGGAATCGGTATGTCTACAGGGGAAAATCGTGCTGCAGAAGCTGCCAAGAAGGCAATATCAAGCCCGTTGCTTGAAACGTCAATCGATGGCGCGAAAGGTGTACTGATGAACATTACAGGCGGTTCTAACTTAAGCTTGTTCGAAGTCCAAGAAGCTGCTGACATCGTCGCATCTGCTTCTGATGAAGATGTAAATATGATTTTTGGATCGGTTATCAATGATTCCTTAAAAGATGAAATCGTTGTAACGGTTATTGCAACAGGTTTTAACGAAGAGCAGTTGAATCCATCAAAAACAACAAGAAATCCAGGATTTGGAGCAACTCGCCAACGCGAAACGCAACAACCAGCGCAACCAACGCATTCGCGTAGAGAAGAAACCCAACAGTTCCAACAATCCGAACCGGCAAGACAGCAACAAACGAACCAACAGGACGACGCACTCGATATTCCAACATTCCTTCGCAACCGTCGTCGATAATTAAATTGATAGAACTCTTCAGTTTCCTACTATGGAGACTGGGGAGTTTTTTCGTTTGTAAAGAAAAAGAGCCATGCATGACAACGTAACCGCATCGCATCTCAAAGCTCCGAGCGTATCACAACGTAAAGAGCTCGCAACGCAACGTAAATGCATCGCAACACAATGTAAAGCCGTCGCATCTCAATGCTCCGAGCGTATCACAACGTAAAGAGCTCGCATCACAACGTAAATGCATCGCACCACAATGTAAAGCCGTCGCATCACAACGCTCCGAGCGTATCACAACGTAAAGAGCTCGCATCGCAACGTAAACAAATCGCACCACAATGTAAAGCCGTCGCATCACAACGCTACGAGGGCTTCAGGTTACAAATCGCAAATGCAAAACTTCCTTCCGGCTGTGGTTTCCATAAAGAACTTTAAGATGTTGTCGAATTTTTACGTAATTTTTATCCTCGTTCCGACAAACATTGCACGACTACAATGTTATCCTTACGTTCAAGGAGGGCGATTGGATGTATGGGGAAATCATCATAGCGATCAACATGCTATTTAATTTCGCGATCTTATCTTTTGCAGATCGGATGGGCACGGCACAAGCTTCCTGGAAACGTCTCTTATTGGCGTCTCTCGTTGGTGCTGTACCCGTCACGCTATTCCCCGACTCCTGGATTGCTCTTTTTATCGCATTTGCTTTCATGGTGTTCTGTGCTTTTGGGGTGTCGTTTACTGCTTGGGGAAACAAAGCTTTCATCGTATTGATTGGAGCGCTGTTTGCGGGCGGATTGCTGACCGTTTTTACGGAACGATTTATTTTTGTGACCGGTCCTTCTATGATTTTTGTCAGCGCAATCTTAGCTTATGCAGCGTTAGCTGTCTTTAAGACGAAGTGGTTGGATGTTCGACTAGCTCGTAAATTATCTACGTATGCAGCAGAATCGATGCTCACGATATGGGACAAAGATGTGCCGGTATCCGTTTTTGTTGATACTGGGAATCGTTGTACGGAGCCCCTCACAGGCGAAGCCGTTCATTTTGTTTCCTTTCAAGCTGTGAAAACGATAATCCCAAGCGAATTGCTTGAACCTCTACAAGCATGGGACCCTAAAGGCGTACCGCAATTATCCGTTTTTCCGAAGCATTATCAGCAGATGGTCCGGTTAATACGACTTCAAACCGTTCAGGGAAATTCATGGGCAGTAGGGTTTAAATTCGATCGTTGGACGATTACGGAAGGATGTGAATTGCCAGCTGGTTATCTTGTGCTGACGAAACAAGATCGTCGTTATCCGGAAGGTGCTCAAGCCATTTTGCATGTATCTGCACTGGAGTTTATCACAAACGAAAGGGGAACTAGTTATGTGGCATGAAATGAAAAAATGGTTGTCGGTCATTAAAAGTCTCTTTAGAAGAAAAGGTGGTACCTATTATATAGGCGGCCATGAATCGCTACCGAAACCATTATCACGTGAAGATGAAGCGAAAACAATCCGAGCATTTATGGAAGGGGATATGGATGCCCGCGATACGTTAATCGAAAAAAATCTCCGACTCGTCGTTTATATTGCACGTCGTTTTGATAATACGAATACACATATTGAAGATTTAATTAGTATCGGAACAATTGGCCTTATAAAAGCGATTGAAACATTTAAAAGTGATCGCAATATTAAACTGGCGACATATGCATCAAGATGTATTGAAAATGAAATTCTTATGCATTTGAGAAAAACCAATCGAACCAAATCGGAAATCTCTTTTGATGAACCGCTGAATTCAGATGCAGATGGCAATGAATTATTACTTTCCGACATATTAGGTACTGATGAGCACATTATTTTGGATGATGTTGAGAAGAAATTGGAAAGACAACATATGATTGAGGCAATAAGTACGCTTGATGAGCGAGAAAAATATATTATGGAATGTCGCTTTGGCTTAACGGGGGAATTGGAAATGACACAGAAAGAAGTTGCAGAATTACTTGGAATTTCACAGTCCTATATTTCGCGCTTAGAAAAGAAAATCATCTCAGAACTTCGTGATCGATTAAATCATCCAATTGCCTGATGGTTGAAATTGGCGATTCGAGTTTCGCATATTCCACATGTCTGAGGACAAACTATTTCGTACAGTCATCTACAGAATGTGGAGGAAAAGCGAATGATGCGTACAAGAGTTGAGATTTGCGGAATCGATACGTCCAATTTGCCATTACTGACAAACGAAGTGATGAAGGAAACGTTTATCCGATTACAAAGTGGTGACGAATCAGCTAGGGAAGAGTTAGTCATCGGGAATCTGCGCCTAGTCCTTAGCCTTGTTCAACGATTTGCTTACAGAGGAGAGCAGGCAGACGATCTTTTTCAAGTCGGTTGCATCGGCTTGCTAAAGTCCATCGACAATTTTGATTTGAAACATAACGTTCGTTTTTCGACGTACGCTGTTCCAATGATCATTGGTGAAATCAAAAGACATTTAAGGGATCACCATGCCATTAGGGTGTCCAGATCTCTAAGAGATATAGCTTATAAAGCGATTAGAGCAAAAGAACAATTTATCAATGATCACCAAAAGGAGCCTAAAATATCCGATTTGGCAGAAATTACGGGAATTCCTGAAGACGATATTTTATTTTCACTAGACGCAATTCAAGATCCAATGTCCTTGCACGAACCAATGAATGGGGATGGCGGTGACCCCGTCTATATTATGGATCAATTACAGGATAAAAAAGTTTCGGAAGATCGTTGGTTAACGTATGTTTCGGTAAAAGAAACGGTATCTGGCATGACAGAACGACAGCAAATGATTCTGTCAAAAAGATTTTATTTAGGGCAGACACAAACTGAAATCGCAAAAGAACTCGGTATTTCTCAAGCTCAAATATCGAGGTTGGAGAAAAATGCAATTCAAATTATTAAAGAAGGTATGGAAAACGAATGACTGTTGAGAAAAACGTAACGCACAGCTTCTTGTGCATTGCGTTTTTTTCTGTCGTTGAGCATATCTTGTTAAAAAGGGAGGGGAACAATATGCGTTTTTCAGAGTTGCAAAAAAAAGAAGTTATTGAAGTCAAAAGAGGCGCTTTTCTTGGATTTGTGCAAGATGCCACAATTGATATGAAGAACGGGAAGTTGGATATGCTCCAAGTAGGTGGAGCAGAGCGTAGTTTGTTGTTTGAGCCCAAAATGAAAGATTATAAACAAATTAAGTATAACGATGTTGTAACGATTGGAAAAGATATCATTTTAGTAGGCAAAAAGCTTGATAATTAGTGGCTTATCATTGATTAGTATGCACTCACTTGGTACAAT
The DNA here is from genome assembly GCF_041414805.1 of Sporosarcina sp. OR05. Taxonomy (NCBI): domain Bacteria; kingdom Bacillati; phylum Bacillota; class Bacilli; order Caryophanales; family Caryophanaceae; genus Sporosarcina; species Sporosarcina sp. OR05. The sequence continues at coordinate 249,064 of NZ_JANKJL010000002.1, forward strand.
AAAGCAAAGTAAGCAGAAAAGTAGTGATTGCAAATGGGAAAACTTCAAGAGCGCATCCAACATATTGAAAGAGAGATTCAAGCAGCATGTGAACGCTCGGGAAGAAACCGGGAAGATATTACTGTCATTGCTGTTACAAAGCAAGTTTCTACTGAGAGAACAAAAGAAGTGATTGATTTAGGGATTTTACATGTTGGAGAAAATCGCCCAGAAGGCTTGCTGGCAAAACGTCAGGATATCCAATCCTCAGCTGTTTGTTGGCACTATATCGGCAATGTCCAAAGTAGAAAAGTGAAAGATGTCATTCATGATATTCATTGCCTTCACTCATTGGACAGAATCAGTTTAGCAAAAGAAATTCAAAAACGAGCAAGTGCACCGATCGACTGTTTTGTTCAAGTAAATGTTTCGGGTGAACAGTCAAAGTCAGGTGTCTCTCCAGATGAACTGCGGGCTTTTTTACAACAACTTGCTACTTTTGATAAAATCCGAGTGATCGGGTTAATGACAATGGCTCCTTTTACAGAAGATCAGGATGTTCTAAAATCTGTATTTAGTTCGCTTCGTCAATTACGAGATGAAATGGCAGCTGCCAATATGGAACATGCTCCGTGTACACAGTTGTCAATGGGTATGTCCAATGATTTTGCCATAGCGATTGAAGAAGGTGCAACTCATGTTAGAATCGGTACCGCATTAGTCGGAACGGAGAGTGAGGGAGAACAATGAGCATTAAAAGAAGATTCGAAAAGTGGTTTTATTTAGATGAAGAAGAAGCGTATGAACAAGAACAACCGGTGCGAGAGCAACAACAGCAATTGCAGCAGCCTGTCCCTCAACAGCCGAAGAGGACACCTGCAAGAAAGCAACAGTCGACGGAAACGCAACAACCTGGAACGGTTGTAAGTTTGCAAAGTCTGCAAAAATCTTCAAAAGTTGTGTTGTTTGAACCGCGTGTATACGCTGAAGCACAAGATATTTCAGAACACCTGAAAAACAAGCGTGCAGTAGTCGTCAACTTGCAAAGAATAGAGCGTGACCAAGGAATTCGCATAGTAGATTTCTTAAGTGGAACTGTTTATGCGCTCGGCGGCGATATTCAACGCGTCGGTACGGATATTTTCTTATGCGTACCGGAGAACGTAGAAGTGGCAGGGTCCATTTCGGATTTTTTTGAACGATAGAATCGGATGAGGTGTAATAATAAATATGCAACTTTTTTTAGCAATGTTCTTTAATGTGATTATGAATGTAATCGATATCTACTCCATACTCCTCATCATCTATATTTTGATGTCATGGGTACCTTCAACGAGGGAAACGACTTTTGGAAGGTTTCTTGGGAAAATAACAGAACCATACTTAGGGTTTTTCCGTAAATTTATTCCACCGATTGGTATGATTGATATTTCACCGATCGTTGCGATTTTCGTACTCAACTATTTGATTCGTGCGGGAGTCCGTCAAGTATACGTAATCATTGCCTCACTAGTGTGAGGTTTTTTCTATACAGAACAAGGAGTCGTAAACGATGGATGCAATTATACAACATTTCAGAAAAGACGAGCAGCCTTTCATTGAAACCGTAATCGGATGGACACGTGAAGTGGAAGATACATATTCGCCTAAACTTACGGGCTTTCTCGATCCGAGACAGCAGTTTATCGTGGAATCGGTTGTAAAAGGTGCCGGATTGTCAGTTGAAGGCTTTGGAACTTTCGCAAGTGCGGAACGTAAACGGGTATTAATCTATCCGGATTATTTTGTCCCAACGGAAGATGATTTTCAAATTGTCGTTTTTCAAGTGAAGTACCCTGCTAAGTTTATGCAATTAGAACATCGAGATATTTTAGGATCACTCATGTCACTTGGCATTGATCGATCTAAATTTGGGGATATTCGATTGCACGAAGACCAAGTCCAAATGGCAGTTGCATCTGAATTGAAAGACTATATGAAGGCAAACTTTACAGCTATCGGAAAATCAAAAATTCGACTTGAACTACTGGAAGATGCTGTACCATTACTTGAAATGAATGAAGAGTGGAAGGAAGAACTCCATATCATCAGTTCATTGCGTTTAGATACAGTTGTCGCGTCACTTATTAAGAGTCCGCGACAAAAAGCGGTAGCACTTATTCAAGGCGATAAAGTGAAAGTGAATCATGTCATCCGAAGTACGCAAGCCTTTGAGTTGAACGAATTGGACAGCCTTTCAGTAAGGGGCTTTGGGCGATTTAAAGTGTTGTCTATTGAAGGCCGTACGAAAAAAGATAAAATTCGTCTGCTTATTGGTAAGTTAGAATGATTTTTCTGAAAGTGGTTAAAAACTGCTGTTTTATCTAAACAGGATATGTATAATGGAACTATAGCAATTGAAAGGGGAGAACGTACGAATGGCTTTGTCACCACTCGATATACATAACAAAGAATTTAGCCGTGGCTTTCGCGGTTATGATGAAGATGAAGTAAATGAGTTTTTAGAACAAATCATGAAAGACTACGAAAATGTCTTAGAAGAAAATAAAGTACTGAAAAACAACCTAAAAGAAACGAAAGAACAGATTTCCCATTTCAATACAATTGAGGGGACACTACAGAAATCCATATTGATTGCACAAGAAGCTGCAGAAGACGTTCGCCGGAATTCACTGCAAGAGTCAAAGTTAATTATTAAAGAAGCTGAAAAGAACGCTGATCGTATTGTCAATGAAGCATTGTCTCGTGCGCGGAAAATTGCGATCGATATTGAAGATTTGAAGAAGCAATCCAAAGTTTTCCGCAACCGTTTCAGAATGTTAGTTGAAGCGCAACTGGACATGATCAAAATGGACGACTGGGACAAATTGATGGAATATGAACCTGAATCTGAGCTGTTGGAAACTGCAGCAGATGAAGAGTGATAAAAGACTAAATGCAATCGGTTTGTTGAGTAACCAACTGAGCAATTTATTCCCTCGCTTCGCCCAGTCCAGGGTCTTGTGCTCCCGTTGTTCCTGCAAGAAATATTCTTAACGGAGAACAGCTTTTGGTGAACAAAAGCGGAACGTTGAGAGCACGTCTTTGCACTTCGCCGCCTTTTGCTCCAATCCTGATGAGCATTTTTTAAGTTGAGAGGAAAATAAGTTGTCAGCACAAGCTAGTTGGCTGGAGTGCAGGCGCCGACTCCTGCGGGGGTATAGCACGAATGGTGAGACCCCGCAGGGAGCGAAGCGGACGAGGAGGCTCACCCGTGCCCCGCGGAAAGCGTGCGCCGGAACGCAAGCAAACGGGTTCATCAACACATGAGTTTTCAATCGGTAATTGTCTATTAAGGCAACTGTTGCAATGAACAAATTGTTGTTCGTATACGTGCTTGACATTTCTTTTCAAGCACGCATATAATGAGTACCATATATGTAAAGACAGGCAATGATAGAGAGAGTACTTTTCGATAACTTGTTAAAGCGAGCCGGGGATGGTGAAAGCCTGGTCGATGCATCGAAGACGAAAATCACTCTAGAGCCGGATTGAAGAAAAGCAATCCCGGAAACACCCCGTTATGGTGTTCTGAGAGGTAGCACAACTGTGCTGCAACTAGGGTGGTAACGCGAGCAGAAGTCCTCGTCCCTTTATTGGGATGGGGATTTTTTGTTTTCTTCGATGCACGTGAAACAACGATTCGTATTTTTGCCAAGACATGAAGGAGGAAACATGGATGGATTACAAAGACACATTATTAATGCCTAAAACGGATTTCCCGATGCGTGGAAACCTACCGAACAAAGAACCGGATATGCAAGCGAAGTGGGAAGAAATGGACATTTATACAAAAGTCCAGGAGCGAACGAAGGGTCGTCCATTTTTCGTGCTTCACGATGGTCCTCCGTATGCAAACGGCGATCTTCACATGGGGCACGCTCTAAACAAAGTATTGAAGGATATGATTGTCCGTCATAAGTCGATGTCAGGCTACCATGCGCCATACGTTCCAGGTTGGGACACTCACGGTTTACCGATTGAGCAAGCGTTAGTAAACAAAGGGGTAAACCGTAAAGAACTATCAGTTGCAGAGTTCCGGAAAATGTGTGAGGAATATGCGTACAGTCAGATCGATAACCAACGTACACAATTCAAACGGATTGGTGTGCGTGGAGATTGGGAAAATCCATATATCACATTAAAACCAGCATTTGAAGCACGACAAATTGAAGTGTTTGGTGAAATGGCGAAAAAAGGATACATCTATAAAGGATTGAAGCCGGTTTATTGGTCTCCTTCCAGTGAATCTGCTCTTGCAGAAGCGGAAATTGAATACAAGGATAAGAAATCACCTTCCATTTATGTAGCATTTCCAGTTCATGATGGTCGCGGCGTCGTTGCGGAAGATGTGCGGATTATCATTTGGACGACAACACCATGGACGATTCCTGCGAACCTCGGTATTTCTGTCCACCCTGATTTCCAATATGTAATTGTTGAAGTGGAAGGAAACAAGTTTTTATTAGCAAAAGACCTCGTCGAATTTGTTGCAAAAGAAATCGGTTGGGAATCATATGAAGTTGTCAGTGAATTAAAAGGTTCTGAGCTAGATCGCGTCGTTGCGAAACATCCATTGTATGACCGCGATTCACTTGTTATGTTAGGTGAACACGTAACGGCTGAAGCGGGTACAGGATGTGTCCATACAGCACCGGGTCATGGTGAAGACGACTTCTATGTGTCAAAACAATATGGGATTGACGCTTTATCTCCTGTGAACGACCGTGGTGTCATGACAGACGAAGCACCTGGTTTTGAAGGATTGTTCTATGAAGATGCAAACAAAGAAGTGACGAAAAAGTTGGAAGAAGTCGGAGCGTTATTAAAGCTATCTTTCATTACTCACTCCTATCCGCATGATTGGCGCACGAAGAAACCGGTCATTTACCGGGCAACAGCGCAATGGTTTGCTTCCATTCAATCATTCCGTGATGAATTGCTTGAGGCGATTCGCAATACGAAGTTCACGCCAGCTTGGGGTGAAACGCGCCTCTATAACATGGTCCGTGATCGTGGTGATTGGTGTATTTCCCGTCAACGTGTTTGGGGTGTTCCGATTCCTGTATTCTACGCTGAAAACGGCGAAGAAATTATTACAGATGAAACGATTGCCCATGTCTCTAAACTGTTCCGTGAACATGGATCGAACATCTGGTTTGAAAAAGATGCAAAAGATTTGTTACCAGAAGGCTTCACACATAGTGGTAGTCCGAATGGTCTCTTCACGAAAGAGACGGACATCATGGACGTGTGGTTCGATTCTGGATCTACCCACCAAGGCGTGTTAGAAGAAAGAGAAGATCTTGTCTATCCTGCTGATCTCTATCTAGAAGGATCTGACCAATACCGTGGTTGGTTTAACTCTTCCTTGACAACAAGCGTTGCCATTAATGGAATTGCTCCATACAAAGGCTTGTTAAGCCATGGTTTCACGTTAGATGGAGAAGGGCGTAAAATGAGTAAATCACTTGGAAATACAATTGTTCCAGCGAAAGTGATGAACCAACTCGGTGCAGACATTCTTCGTCTATGGGTATCATCCGTCGATTATACGGCAGATGTACGAGTGTCAGACTCGAACTTTAAACAAGTTTCAGAAGTATACCGTAAAATTAGAAATACACTGCGCTTCCTACACGGAAACGTCGCTGATTTCTCACCATCGAAGGACCGCGTGGCATTTGAACAAATGCGTCCGATTGACCAATATGTGTATGTGAAGCTTCAGGATATGATTAAAGATGTCCTAGCAGCTTATGAAAACTATGAGTTTGCAGGTGTTTATCATGCCGTGAACAATTTCTGTACGGGAGAGCTCAGCTCATTCTACTTAGATATCGCAAAAGATGTTGTGTATATTGAAGGGGCAGACCATCCTCACCGTCGTGCAATGCAAACGGTTATGTATGATGCGTTACTTGCACTCTTGAAGTTGTTAACACCAATCATCCCACATACGACAGATGAATTATGGTCTTATTTAGCCGATGTGGAAGAAGAAAGTGTTCAATTGACAGATATGCCTGAAGCAATTGAATACGGGGAAGTGGCGAGTGCGCTCCGTGAACGCTTCAACGTCTTAATGGTAGTCCGTGACGATGTGTTGAAAGCGCTAGAGGAAGCACGGAATGCAAAAGTAATCGGAAAATCGCTTGAAGCGAAAGTGACACTTGCATTGCCAGAGAAATACGCAGACGTCTTAAAGGCAACAGATATCGACTATGCACAGTTCTTCATCGTTTCAAAGTTTGTTGAAGTAGAAGCAAGTGATATTGCTGCTGATGCGTTAAAACTGGATGCGGCGACTGTTCTTGTTGAGAAAGCAGATGGAGAGAAATGTGAACGTTGCTGGACAATTTCAGAAACTGTGAATACTGATGTAGATCATCCAACACTTTGTACGCGCTGTGCAAACGTTGTAAAAGAATATTATTCCTAATCAATTAAGGTAAGGCTGTATGTAACCATGGCTTAATGCCATTGGTACAACAGCCTTTTTTGTTGTTACCTTGATAGCGAGCTGACCAGGTAGTCGCAATTTCATCATGTGACTCTATTTGTGGTAAAATGGAACAGAAACTGGCGGACGGGGGTTTTTGGAGTGTTAATCTATTATGGAATCGCGATTGTCATTATTCTAATTGATCAATGGACAAAATGGCTGGTCGTACAAAATATGAACTTAGGTGAAAAAATATCGATTGTTGAACCGTATGTTGGGCTCCTTTCTCATCGCAATAAAGGAGCGGCATGGGGGATGTTGGAAGGTCAAATGTGGTTATTTTACATTGTAACGGTTGTAGTAGTTGCCGGTATCATATATTTCTTTCACAAAGAAGCGAAAGGCTCTCCTTTACTCAGCAGTAGTCTCATGCTTCTGTTAGGTGGGGCAGTTGGTAACTTCATCGATCGGTTATGGAGGAAGGAAGTCGTCGATTTCGTGGATGTACTCATTCCTGTCATCAACTACGATTTCCCGATTTTCAATGTAGCGGATGCCGCGTTAACAATTGGTGTCGTTTTAATGATTATTCATGTGTTTGTAGATGAAAAAAAGAAGAAAAAGGTGACATAATGGAACCAATTGAAGTTGTAATTACAGAGGAAAACGGAAATGGGCGGATTGACAAAGTGTTATCGACAGTCAATCCCGAGTGGTCACGCACCCAAATACAGCAATGGGTAAAAGATGGTGCTGTGTTAGTGAATGAACATTCAGTAAAACAAAATTACAAAGTAAAAATAGGCGATCATATCGTAATTATCGAACCTGAACCGGAAGAGCTAGATATCGTTGCAGAAGACCTCTCCTTGGATATTGTCTATGAGGATGAGGATGTTCTGGTCGTGAATAAACCACGTGGAATGGTTGTCCATCCTGCGCCAGGGCATGTTACCGGGACACTAGTAAATGGACTCATGTATCAAGTGAAAGACCTTTCGGGCATAAATGGTGTCATGCGTCCAGGAATCGTTCATCGTATTGATAAAGATACGTCAGGTTTGTTAATGGTAGCGAAAAATGATCTTGCACATGTGTCACTCGTCAACCAATTGGTTAACAAAACAGTGACGCGTGTCTATACAGCGCTTGTCCACGGTCATATTCCACATGATCAAGGAACGATAGATGCGCCGATTGGTCGGGATGTAAAAGACCGACAAAGTATGACAATCGTCGATAATGGGAAACATGCCGTAACCCACTTCAAAGTGCTTGAGCGATTTGGTAATTTTACACTTGTAGAATGTAAGTTGGAAACAGGTAGAACACACCAAATTCGTGTGCATATGAAATATATTGGTTATCCATTAGCGGGTGATCCAAAATACGGTCCTAAGAAGACGATAGAATTTAATGGACAAGCGTTACATGCAGGAACAATCGGATTTGAGCATCCGCGTAATGGGCAGTACTATGAATTCACACAACCATTGCCTGAGGATTTTCAAACACTCCTTACGCAATTGCAAAATGAAAAGCGTTGACAAAGTTCAAACTGCCCACTATACTAATAACAGAAATTGAATAGCGATACCTTTAAAGACAGTCCAGAGAGGCTGGGAAGGTTGCACGGAAGTACGATTGGATACCTGGCTATACGTCTATCCATTGTATGCTTTTTTCTGCACATAAACCTCCCGCCATTCCGGCAGGAGGTTTTTTTTATGCAAAAGCGAAGGGCGCTTGCTCAGTAGAGGAACGCAGTCTAAGTTCGCCACCTCGTGTGGCAACGACTGCATGATCTGCATCCTGCAGACCTCAGGCATAAGACAGACATGCGAAACGGCGCACTTTGCCGTGCAGCAGGGCTGGCTTATGACCCCGAGCATCTAGTGCCCGGAGCTAGCCGATGCAAAAGCGGAGGGCGCTTGCACAGTAGAGGAGCGCAGTCTAAGTTCGCCACGTCGTGTGGCAACGACTGCATGATCTGCATCTTGCAGACCTCAGGCATAAGACGGACATGCGAAACGGCGCACTTTGCCGTGCAGCAGGGCTGGCTTATGACCCGAGCATCTAGCGCCCGGAGCTAGCCGATGCAAAAGCGGAGGGCGCTTGCACAGTAGAGGAACGCAGTCTAAGTTCGCCACGTCGTGTGGCAACGACTGCATAATCTGCATCCTGCAGACCTCAGATGCAAAAGCAGAAATCCTGTATACCTGATACCAGAAAATAATGGAGGGGAAGACATGACGGAAAAAGCGATAATCCTTGACGAACAAGCGATTACTCGTGCAGTGACGAGAATAGCCCATGAAATCATTGAGAAGAATAAGGGGATCGATCAATGTATTTTAGTAGGCATTAAGACGAGAGGCGCCATCCTAGCAAAACGCCTAGCAGACAAAATCGCGCAAATTGAAGGAAAAGCAATTCTTACCGGGGAATTAGATATCACTTTATATCGCGATGATTTACAGATGAAACATCACAATCAGGAGCCTCTTGTCCAACAAGTTGACATCCAACATGATGTAACGGAAAAGAAAGTCATCCTTGTCGATGATGTACTCTACACAGGACGTACGGTGCGTGCGGCAATGGATGCGGTGATTGATTTAGGCAGACCGGCGGCAATTCAACTCGCTGTGTTAGTCGACCGTGGTCACCGTGAACTGCCGATCAGACCTGACTTTGTTGGAAAGAATATCCCTACTTCAAGTGAAGAACGTGTAGTTGTTAGTGTCAGTGAAGAAGATGGAAAAGACGGCGTAACGATTCATACTAAATAATATCAATTTTTCGGAGGCAACCATATGAATGACAACAAAGTATTAGATATTCAAGATAAGCCGCCAGTAGGGAAATGGCTGGCCTTAAGCCTCCAGCATATGTTTGCCATGTTCGGCGCGACAATTTTAGTTCCGCAGTTAGTCGGGTTAAGCCCAGCAATCGCATTACTGACTAGTGGACTCGCAACGCTCATCTTTGTTGTTGTAACACGATTTAAAGTTCCAGCCTATTTAGGATCATCTTTCGCGTTCATTGCACCAATACTAGCAGCGACTGACACCGGAGGCATAGGAAGTGCAATGATTGGCAGCATGTTCGTTGCCTTAGTCTACGCCCTCGTCTCCCTTCTCATTTGGACAACGGGCTCAGATTGGATTATGAAAGTATTACCACCAGTCGTAGTTGGACCTGTCATCATGGTAATCGGTCTCGCAGTGGCACCGATTGCTGTACAGATGGCAAGTACGATTAAAGTGGAAGGGAACCCTGAACCTGTGTATAACCTCCTTCACTTCTCGGCTGCAATTGTCACATTAGCTGCAGCAATCATCTGCCTCATGTTTTTTAGAGGAGTTGTCAGTTTGATGCCGGTCCTCATCGGTATCATTGTAGGCTACATCTACTCAGCTGCAGTAGGGATTGTAGACTTTACAGCAGTTGTAAAAGCGGATTGGATTGAAATTCCCGCGTTTTTAGTACCAGGAATCCACTATGACTTTGTCATTACACCAACACTCCTGGCAATTATGGTACCGATATCTATCGTCACGATTTCAGAGCATATCGGTCACCAGCTAGTATTAGGACGGGTAGTGGAAAAGGACTTGATTAAAGATCCTGGTTTAAATCGTTCCCTCCTCGGTGACGGGCTTGGAACATTGCTAAGTGGTTTCCTTGGCGGACCGCCGAAAACGACTTACGGAGAAAATATTGGTGTCATGGCGATAACACGTGTGTATAGTGTCTATGTCATCATCGGTGCAGCAGTGTTTGCAATCGGGTTCTCTTTTGTTGGTAAGTTGATGGCACTTATATCAACGATTCCTCAAGCAGTACTTGGTGGCATCTCAATCCTGCTTTTTGGAATCATCGCTTCTTCAGGACTACGGATGCTCGTCGATCACAAAGTGGACTTTGGGGAACAACGAAATTTAGTCATCTGCTCGGTCATCCTCGTGATTGGAATCGGTGGAGCTTCCATTCACGTAAGTGAAACATTCCAAGTAGGTGGAATGGCACTCGCGGCAATCGTAGGTGTCTTGCTTAATCTCCTATTACCAGGTAGAAAAAACGAAACATTAGCAGACGAAGCAACAGAATAGATAGACCTTTTAATATTGTCCTGTGAGACAAGGAAAGGTTCGGTTGATGAACTGTCATTCCAATGGATGACGATTGTTCAGTCATGCACATCGAGCCTTTCCGGTACATGGAAAGGCTCTTTTTTTACAAGGAAGGGGACATCGGAATGAACCATTTGGTAGCGATGAGCGATTTATCAGTTGAAGAAATCGATAGTCTATTGGAACGGGCAAAGACATTCAAACACCTAGGGGTGCGTGAATTGCCGGGTAACTATATGGTAAGCAACTTGTTTTTTGAACCAAGTACACGTACAAAGACAAGTTTTGAAGTTGCAGAACGAAAACTTGGACTTGAGGTGATTCCTTTTGAAGCAGGATTTTCAAGTGCTTTAAAAGGCGAAACGCTATACGATACGGTACGAACGTTAGAAGAAATTGGACTCGACGCGGTGGTCATTCGACATTCAGAAGAAAAATACTATGATCAACTTAAAGGAAAGACAAAAGTTGCCATCGTCAATGCAGGGGATGGATCAGGCCAACATCCAACACAATCGTTACTGGATCTGTTTACGATCCAAGAGGAATTTGGAAGCTTTAAAGGGTTGAACGTATTAATCGCAGGGGACTTTTCTCATAGTCGAGTCGCAAAGTCTAACGCAGATGCATTAACAAGGCTCGGTGCGAATGTGACATTCCTCTGTCCGAAAGAATGGGCAGGCGACGTTGACGCTACGGATCAATGGGATGACGTGCTTGAGCAAAGTGATGTTGTCATGTTGTTGCGGGTGCAACACGAACGTCATGAAGAAGGAACGAGTTTTTCAAAAGAAGAATATCATCGTCAATTCGGGCTCACAGTAGAACGGGAAAGAATGATGAAAGAGCGAGCAATCATTATGCATCCTGCGCCGGTAAATCGCGATGTGGAAATTGCAGATTGTTTAATTGAATGTGCGCGTTCAAGGATTTTTAAGCAAGTAGAAAATGGCGTATACATACGGGCAGCGATTTTAGAAGCTGTATTGAAAGGGAGGAATTGACATGGACAAAATCATACAAGGTGCGCAGTTATTGAACGATGCAGGTGAATTATACGTTTCTGACGTAAGAATAAGCGGTGATAAAATTGCTGAAATTGGCAAGGATTTATCGATTGAAGATGCACAAGTAATAGATGGGCAAGGTTTATTTCTTGCACCTGGTTTTATAGATGTCCATGTCCATTTACGTGAACCGGGCGGTGAGCATAAAGAAACAATCGAAACAGGTACGTTAGCTGCTGCAAAAGGCGGTTATACGACAATTTGTGCGATGCCTAACACGCGTCCAGTTCCAGATACAAAAGAAAATTTAGCACATGTTAATCAATTGATTGAAGAAAAAGCGTTAATCCGAGTATTGCCTTACGCATCGATCACAATTCGTGAAGCGGGTAAAGAACGGACGAACTTAACAGAGTTAAAAGAGCATGGCGCTTTTGCCTTTACAGATGATGGAGTAGGGGTTCAAGAAGCTGGCATGATGTACGAAGCAATGCAAGATGCTGCTAAGCAAAACATGCCGATCGTGGCTCATTGTGAGGATAATACACTCATATATGGCGGTGCAATGCATGAAGGTACACGCAATAAAGAACTTGGACTTCCTGGAATTCCTTCCATTGCGGAATCGGTCCATATTGCAAGAGATGTGTTATTGGCCGAGGCAGCAGGGGCGCATTATCATGTATGCCATGTTAGTACGAAAGAGTCGGTGCGAGTGATCCGTGATGCGAAAAAAGCCGGTATCCATGTCACTGCAGAAGTGAGTCCTCACCATTTGCTTCTTACAGAACATGATATTCCTGGAGATGACGCAGATTGGAAGATGAATCCACCGTTACGAGGGACAGAAGATCTACAAGCATTGCGAGATGGCCTACTGGATGGCACGTTAGATTTCATTGCAACGGATCATGCGCCACATACGGCTGAGGAGAAAAGTGCCGGAATTGCAAAAGCGCCATTTGGCATCACTGGATTTGAAACAGCCTTCCCACTTCTATACACGCATTTCGTGAAGGAAGGGAAATGGTCTTTAAAACAATTGATAGATTGGATGACTGCAAAGCCAGCGAATGTGTTTGGCATGCCGTATGGGAAAATTGATATCGGAGCAACTGCAGATCTTGTGTTAATTGATTTGAACAAAGAGCAACAAATTGATCGGACAACATTTTTGTCTAAAGGGAAAAATACACCATTTGATGGCTGGACATGTTTTGGATGGCCGGTTACAACAATTTATGGCGGATCAATCGTCTGGAAGGATGGTCAATGATGAAGAAAAGATATTTGGTTTTAGAAGATGGAACAATTTTTGAAGGTGCAGCTTTCGGATCAGACAATGCTTCAATTGGTGAAACCGTATTTTCAACGGGTATGACGGGTTACCAAGAAACCATTTCGAATCCATCAGGTTTTGGTCAAATCGTCGTCATGACATATCCTCTTATCGGAAACTATGGCATCAACCGCGACGACTATGAATCTATTGAACCCGCTATCAACGGTCTGGTCGTTCGGGAACTAAGTGAAGAACCGTCTAACTTCCGCAGCTCGATGACACTTGGTGATTTACTTGTGCTCAAAGGGATTCCGGGAATCGAAGGAATTGATACGAGAAAGTTGACGCGTATTTTACGCCAAAAAGGTTCCCTAAAAGGTAAGCTGACTGCCGCAGGTGAAGAGTTAGACATGGAGGCAGTTGTGAAAGAGGTAGCTGATTTCACGACGCCTACTAATGTAGTCGAAATGATTTCTACGAAAAAACCATATCCTAGTCCGGGACGAGGGAAACGAGTAGTTGTCATCGATTATGGATTAAAACACGGCATTCTCCGCGAGTTGAACAAACGTGATTATGATGTCATCGTTGTTCCGTATAACACTTCTAAAGAAGTTATTATGGCGTTAGTGCCAGATGGCATTCTTTTGTCAAACGGACCTGGAAATCCGGAAGACGTTGAAGGGGCAGTTGAAACAATTAAGCAATTGCTCGGCAAGACTCCTATTTTTGGCATTGGGTTAGGCCACCAGTTATTAGCTCTATCCTATGGTGCAAAAACAATGAAAATGAAGATTGGCCATAGTGGTGGGAATTATCCTGTGAAAGATTTACTGACAGGAAGAACCGAATTGACATCACAAAGTCACGGTTACTGCATTGATGAAACATCTATAGAAGGGACGGCCCTTGAAATCACGCATCGAGCACTAAATGACCGTTCGATTGAGGGAATCCAAAGTAAAACAGATGCAGCATTCTCCGTCCAATTCCATCCGGAAGCATCGCCTGGACCGGAAGATGCAAATCATTTGTTTGATCGATTCGCTGAATTAATGAATGCACGTAATGGAGAGGAGAATACCAATGCCTAAAAGACAAGACATACAAACGATTCTCGTAATTGGATCAGGACCAATTGTTATCGGACAAGCAGCAGAATTCGATTATGCGGGTACGCAAGCTTGCCTATCGCTAAAAGAAGAAGGATACCGTGTTATCCTCATCAACTCAAACCCTGCAACGATCATGACCGATACAGAAATTGCAGATAAAGTTTATATTGAACCAATCACGCTTGACTTTGTCAGCCGTATCATCCGTAAAGAACGTCCGGATGCACTCCTTCCAACTCTTGGCGGGCAAACAGGACTGAACATGGCGATTGAGCTACAAGAATCCGGTATTTTAGATGAGTTAAATGTCGAAATCCTAGGGACAAAACTTGATGCAATTCACCAAGCCGAAGATCGTGATCTATTCCGTTCCCTTATGAATGAATTAGGAGAACCTGTTCCTGAAAGTGACATTATTCATAACCTTGACGAAGCATACGCATTTGTTGAAAAAATCGGCTATCCAGTGATTGTCCGACCTGCCTTCACGTTAGGTGGAACAGGAGGCGGAATTTGCTATAACGATAAAGATTTGACGGAGATTGTTGCAAGCGGACTGAAATATAGCCCGGTCACACAATGTCTTTTAGAAAAATCAATCGCAGGATACAAAGAAATCGAATATGAAGTGATGCGCGATTCAGCAGATAACGCAATTGTCGTATGCAATATGGAAAATGTTGATGCGGTTGGAATCCATACAGGGGACTCAATTGTTACAGCACCTTGCCAGACAATGACAGACCGTGAAAATCAGATGCTACGAAATGTATCGTTGAAGATTATCCGTGCTTTGAAAATTGAAGGCGGTTGTAACGTTCAGCTTGCACTAGATCCACATAGCTTTAAGTACTACATTATCGAAGTGAACCCGAGGGTTAGTCGTTCGTCAGCACTTGCTTCAAAAGCGACGGGGTATCCGATTGCTAAACTTGCTGCAAAAATTGCGGTCGGCTTGACACTGGATGAAATGATGAACCCGGTTACAGGTTCCACATATGCATGCTTCGAGCCGACGATCGATTACGTTGTGACAAAAATTCCTCGCTGGCCATTTGATAAATTTGAATCGGCTAAACGGAACCTTGGAACACAAATGAAAGCGACAGGCGAAGTAATGGCGATGGGCCGTTCGTTTGAAGAATCCATCCTAAAAGCTGTTCGCTCACTCGAGACTGGGCAATTTGGTCTGACTTTGAAACATGCTGAAGATATGACGAATGAGTGGATTGAAAAACGGATTCGTCGAGCTGGTGATGAACGTCTCTTCTTCATCGGAGAGGCTTTACGCAGAGGAGTATCCGTTGAAACGTTGCATGAATGGAGTATGATTGATGTATTCTTCCTTCGCAAACTTGAGAAGATTGTTCAGTTTGAAGAGCAATTAAAAGCAAATCCACAAGATATTGAAGTTCTATACAAAGCTAAGCGTATGGGCTTTGCAGATGTCACGATTGCGCAACTTTGGAACACATCAGAGCGTTCAATCTATGCATTACGAAAAGAGCATGGGATTGTACCAGTTTATAAGAAAGTCGATACATGTGCAGGTGAGTATGAGTCCGATACGCCGTATTTCTATGGAACGTACGAAGAGGAGAATGAGTCGATCAAGTCTGATAAAAAGAGTGTGGTCGTACTCGGTTCAGGTCCAATTCGAATCGGGCAAGGAGTGGAATTTGATTATGCTACTGTTCACTCTGTTTGGGCGATCCAACAGGCGGGCTATGAAGCAATTATCATCAACAACAATCCAGAAACGGTTTCTACAGACTTTTCAATCTCCGATAAACTGTATTTTGAACCTTTGACGATTGAAGACGTCATGCATATCATTGATTTGGAGCAGCCGGAAGGCGTCATCGTGCAATTCGGTGGTCAAACCGCAATTAACTTAGCGGCAGGTCTTGAAGAACGTGGCGTGAAAATTTTAGGAACGTCCTTAGAAGATATCGATCGCGCGGAAAACAGAGATAAATTCGAACGTGCATTACACGAAATTGGTATTCCGCAGCCACTTGGCAAAACAGCTGTGTCAGTGTCTGAAGCCGTAGCAATTGCAAACGAAATTGGTTATCCAGTTCTCGTAAGACCATCGTATGTTCTTGGTGGCCGTGCAATGGAAATCGTTTATCATGAAAACGAATTGTTGCACTATATGGAACACGCAGTGGAAGCAAGTCCAGAACATCCCGTACTCATCGATCGTTATTTGACGGGCACTGAAATTGAAGTGGATGGCATATGCGATGGAGAAAATGTCGTGATTCCTGGCATCATGGAGCATATTGAACGTGCTGGTGTCCACTCTGGAGACTCAATTGCTGTCTATCCACCGCAAAACCTTTCAGCTGCGATGGTAGAAACGATCGTGGATTATACAAAACGGTTAGCAATCGGATTAAACATCAAAGGATTACTGAATATCCAATTTGTCATCTCTGAAGGACAAGTATACGTCATTGAAGTGAACCCTCGTTCAAGTCGTACAGTTCCTTTTATGAGCAAAATTACAAATATACCGATGGCTAACATTGCAACCAAAGCGATTCTTGGCCAATCAATCGTCGATCAAGGATATGAGACAGGGCTTGCACAAGCACCTGCTGGTGTCTATGTAAAAGTACCTGTATTCTCTTTCGCAAAACTTCGCCGTGTAGACATAACGCTTGGACCTGAAATGAAATCTACAGGAGAAGTCATGGGGAAAGATGTCACTTTAGAAAAAGCGTTGTATAAAGGACTCGTAGCAGCCGGAATGGAAATTAAAGAATACGGTTCTGTGCTTATGACAGTTTCTGATAAAGATAAAGAAGAAATTGTCGATTTGGCTAAGCGTTTTATCAACATCGGCTATCGAATCCTTGCAACAGAAGGTACAGCAAGAACGTTAGAGGAAGCACAAATTCAAGTGAAAACAGTCGGTAAAATCGGTTCGAATGGGCCGACGTTGATTGACGTGATTCAAAAAGGCGATGCGCAACTAGTCATTAACACGTTGACGAAGGGTAAACAACCTGAACGTGATGGTTTCCGAATTCGTCGTGAATCCGTCGAAAACGGCATCCCTTGTTTGACATCGATTGATACAGCAGAAGCGATGTTACGTGTAATCGAGTCGATGACCTTCCAAACGGATGAAATGCCGAAACAGCAGGTGACGGTATGATCCTTCAAGATAAGATGATCGTGAAGGCGCAACGTCAAATTGCTCAAGGTATTTTTGAAATGAGACTAACTGGAAAGCTGGTCGGGGAAATCACTTCCCCTGGCCAGTTTGTCCATGTCCGTGTAGCGGATTCGTTCGAACCATTGTTAAGGAGGCCGATTTCCATTGCTTCAATTTGTAATGAGTTGAATGAGATGACAATAATTTACCGTGCAGAAGGCCGTGGTACTACAATGCTCGCGAAGAAACGAGAAGGCGATGAAGTTGACGTGCTCGGCCCGTTAGGAAACGGCTTTCCAGTAGACGAAACAGCTCCAGGTGAAACGGCTATTTTAATTGGTGGAGGAATTGGTGTTCCGCCATTATATGAGCTGTCCAAACAGTTGACAGCTAAAGGAGTAAAATGTGTACATGTGCTAGGGTTCCAATCGGCAGATGTCGCTTTTTATGAGGAAGAATTCAAGCAACTCGGTGATACGTATATTGCGACTGTCGACGGTTCCTTAGGGACTGGAGGTTTTGTCACGAATGTTATGGAAAACTTGGATGAAGAATTTGCGACCTACTATAGTTGTGGTCCCATGCCGATGCTGAACGCGGTTCAAACGGCTTATACGGGTAAAAAAGGGTTCTTGTCATTCGAACAGCGGATGGGTTGTGGCATTGGTGCTTGCTTTGCATGTGTATGTCAAACGACCGATCAAACGGACAAAGCATACATTAAGGTCTGCTCAGATGGGCCAGTATTTCCTGCAGGGGTGGTGTCAATATGAATCGATTGTCAATTGAATTGCCAGGTTTACAGTTGAAAAATCCAATCATGCCGGCATCTGGCTGCTTCGGATTCGGTAAAGAATACGGAAACTTGTATGATTTATCGCAATTAGGGGCTATTATGATAAAGGCGACAACATTGGAAACACGATTTGGCAATCCTACACCTCGTGTTGCTGAAACGGCTGCCGGCATGTTAAACGCAATCGGTCTTCAAAACCCCGGCTTGCAAGGTGTCATGGAAGCTGAACTGCCGTGGCTCGAACAATTTGATGTACCAATTATCGCGAACGTTGCAGGAACAGAGACAGCTGATTATGTTGAAGTGGCGAAAACAATATCAACTGCACCAAACGTCAAAGCATTGGAACTTAACATTTCCTGTCCGAACGTTAAATGTGGTGGGATTACATTCGGAACAGACCCTCAACAAGCCCATGATTTGACTGCTGCAGTAAAGGCTGTTTCTGAAGTGCCGGTGTATGTGAAACTTTCACCGAATGTAACAGACATTAAAGCAATCGCTAAAGCGGTTGAAGAAGGCGGAGCAGACGGCATAACGATGATTAACACATTAGTCGGTATGCGCTTAGATCAGAAAACAGGGCGGCCCATCATTGCGAATGTTACAGGCGGTTTGTCGGGTCCTGCAGTGAAACCAGTTGCAATTCGCATGGTGTATGAAGTAAGTCAAGTCGTCAACATACCGATTATCGGTATGGGAGGCGTTTCAAATGCGGAAGATGTCATCGATTTTCTTTCTGTTGGTGCAAGTGCCGTTGCAGTTGGAACTGCCAATTTTGTCGATCCATTTGTTTGTCCGACGATTATAGAAGAACTGCCTGCTAAAATGGATGCGTTAGGCATTGAACACATTACAGATTTAATTGGAAGGAGTCATCGTTTATGAAAACATCCCCTATTATTGCATTAGATTTTGAATCCGCACAAAAAACGATGGATTTCCTTCGTGCATTTGAAGGCGATGTCAACGTGAAAGTTGGCATGCAGCTTTACTACAAAGAAGGTCCCGCGATGATTGCGAAATTAAAGGAACGCGGTTTTGACATCTTCTTAGATTTGAAGCTCCATGACATACCAAACACGGTGAAATCGGCTATGGAAGTTTTGGCTGGTTTAGGCGTCGATTTGGTCAATGTGCATGCGGCTGGCGGGAAAACAATGATGGAAGCCGCACTTGAAGGACTTGATAAAGGGACGCCTGCAGGCATGAAACGGCCGTCCATCATCGGTGTGACGCAATTGACGTCCACTGATGAGAGACAAGTTCAAGAAGAGCAATTAATTCAAGCGACTTTGCAAGATTCTGTTTTGCACTATGCGAAACTTACGAAGCAAGCTGGGCTAGATGGAGTCGTTTGTTCGGTGCACGAGGCAGCGGTCATCTCAGAAATTTGTGGACCTGAATTTTTAAAAGTAACACCTGGTATTCGTTTGCCGGAAAGTGGTGCGCACGACCAAAAAAGGATTGCGACACCTGAAGAGGCGAGAAAAGAAGGATCCACACACATTGTTGTTGGAAGAGCAATTACTGGCGCAGATAACCCTCGAGAAGCATATGAACTGATTAACGCTCGATGGAAAGGAATGGAGTAAAGATGAATAAAAAAGAGATTGCGAAAATTTTATTAGAAGTTGGGGCAGTTGAGTTAAGCCCTGCGGATCCATTTACTTGGGCGTCAGGTATTCAATCGCCTATCTATTGTGATAACCGATTGACGATGTCTGACCCGGTTGGGCGTAAAAAGATTGCTGAAGGGTTAGCCGAGCTTATAAAAGAACATTTTCCTGAAACAACATTGATTGCTGGTACGGCAACAGCTGGAATTCCACATGCGGCATGGGTTGCGGATATTCTTGGTTTGCCTATGGTGTATATCCGTTCAAAAGCGAAAGGGCATGGCCGTAGCCGTCAAATTGAAGGGAAAGTACATCCGACAGACAAAGCAATTATTATCGAAGATTTAATTTCTACAGGTGGGAGCAGCTTGAATGCAGTTGAAGCACTTCGTACAGAGGAAGTTGCTGTGACAGGTGTCGTTTCCATCTTTACATATGAACTCGAAAGTGCAGATCAGGCATTTGCTGAAGCAGATTTACGTTATGAAAGTCTAACAAATTTTGCGGCGTTGACAGATGCCGCGAAAGAAAGTGGTGCCATAGCTGAAGGTTCAATTGCTGAACTGCTTGATTGGCACGGGAAGTTAAAAGCAGGATTGTTGAAATAAGTTCATACTAAAAAGGAGCGCTTGAATCACTATGATTCGAGCAGCTCCTTTTTAAATAGTGTTGTTATTTCTTTAATTTCCGCACGATATCTTCATCTGGGGTAACAAACAATGTCTTTTGTTCAAAATAAATGACAAAGCCGGGTTTAGAGCCATTCGGCTTCTTCACATGCCTGATTTCTGTAAAATCAACAGGTACGGAAGAAGACCCTCTTGCTTTACTAAAGTAGGCAGAAAGAACAGCAGCTTCTTCAATTGTCTGTTCGTCTGGACTCGCTGCATGGATGACAACATGTGATCCGGGAATATCCTTTGTATGGAGCCATACATGATCCCTAGATGCAATTTTGAATGTCAAATAATCATTTTGTTTATTATTTTTGCCGACTGAAATCGCTATTCCTGATGAAGAAACATACGATTCAGGTGTTGGTTTTTTCGGTTTCAATTTTTTCTTTCCACGTCTTGCGCGCATGAAGCCTAATTCTGCTAACTCTTCACGTATTTCGTCGATATCATTTGGCGATGCTTGTAACACTTGCTGTTTGATCATTTCAAAATACGCAATGTCCTCTTGTGCTTTTTGAAGTTGTTCGGCAATCATAATAAGCGCATTTTTCGCTTTTGTATAGCGGGCGTAATAGCGTTGAGCATTCTCGATCGGTGTTTTCCGAGGATCAAGAGGAATCGTAACGGTTGTTCCTTCCTCGTAGTAATTGTCAACGATTGCTTCAACATCGCCTTTTTGAATTGCGTAGCTATTCGCTGTCAACAGCTCTCCGTATAATTGGAAAGTATCCAGCTTTTCGGCAGCTTTTTGCTCTTTTGATAGTTTTTCCATTTTTAGTTTCAATTTCGCCACTTCATTGTCCAACCAACGTTCCAAGTCTGCTGCTTGCGATTTTACGCGCTCCCGTTCAGCGCGTGCAAAATATACTTTGTCTAGCAGTTCGCCCACTGTTGAAAAAGTGGCAATGGTTTGGTCTGCATATGTCAATTGAGTAGCCGAGAAAACTGTTTTCGTACCAATCTGTGCGATTGAAGGAGTCTGTTCGCTACCTTTGAATGAACCAAGGAATTCTTTGAAACGCAAGAATGCCTCATGTGGTTCATGGCCATGTAGTCGATGAACGAGTTCTTCTCCATGAGTAGGTGAAAATCCTGAGAATTTCGTCACAAAATCTTTTGCACTGTTCAATGTAGGATGCAGTTGCAGAAAAGTCGCTTCATCCACATTAAACGGATTCAATTTGTCTTGATGCGGGGCAGGGATAAATGGCTGCCCAGGCATAATCGTTCTGTAGCTGTTGACTGAAGGCGGTAAATGTTTAATACTATCGATAATCATGCTTCGGTCAGGGTCTACGAGAATCATATTGCTATGTCTCCCCATGATTTCAATGACTAGCTGCCGATTAATATCGTCGCCGATTTCATTCTTTGCCCGAATGTTAAAGGTGATAATTCGGTCATTACCCGCTTGTTCGATAGACTGGATCAGGCCTCCTTCGAGATGTTTGCGTAACACCATACAAAACATCGGAGGTTCAGGTGGATTCGTAATTGTTTCATCCGTCAACTGTACACGTGAATACGAAGGGTGTGTGGAAAAGAGAAGTTTACAGTTGTTTTTTCCAGCCCTAACGAGCATAATGACTTCTTGTGTATTGGGTTGATGTATTTTAGAAATGCGTCCGTTTTTTAATTTTTGCAGCTCTTCTACGATTGCTGCCGTGAATAATCCGTCAAATGCCATTGTATATTCCTCTTTCAAACGTTTTGTTCCATTTTAGCACTCTCACGAGTAGATATGTTATAATATGATAAGAATGTTTGCTATGATGAAGGAACCATTACTAGCGAAAAACTACATATAGAAGAGGGATTGCATGTACAAACAACGTGGACTCCTGATTGTCCTGTCCGGTCCTTCCGGTGTAGGGAAAGGGACAGTCAGAAAAGAGCTCTTTCAACAACCGGATACAAACTACGAATATTCGATATCGATGACGACGAGAAGTCCGCGAGAAGGTGAACAGGATGGCGTCGATTATTTTTTTAAGTCGCGCGACGAATTCGAAGGGTTGATTGAACAAGGAAAACTATTAGAATATGCCGAGTATGTCGGGAACTACTACGGTACGCCCCTCGACTATGTCAATGCGACACTTGATGCGGGTAGGGACGTCTTTCTTGAAATAGAAGTCGTCGGCGCTGCGCAAGTACGCCAAAAGGTACCTGATGGCTTATTCATTTTCCTCGCTCCACCTAGCTTGTCTGAACTTGAAGACCGTTTAGTCGGCAGAGGGACGGAGGAAGCAGATGTCATCGCAAGCCGTGTCCTGAAGGCGCGCGATGAGCTTGAAATGATGAACTTATATGACTATGTTGTTGAAAATGACGAAGTGACAAAAGCATGCGATCGCATCAATGCCATCGTCACTGCAGAACATTGTCGCCGTGAACGCGTAGAAAAACGCTACTTACTTATGTTGGAAGGGGAATAAAAGATGTTATATCCATCAGTCGATTCATTAAAAAGTAAAATTGATTCAAAATACACGCTCGTAACGCTTGCTGCGAAACGTGCACGGGAGATGCAAGAAAGCAAAAACGAATTGCTTCACACGTACAAATCGCACAAAAATGTCGGCAAAGCATTGGAAGAAGTCGCTGCGGGTACGTTATCAAAACAACAACAAGATGCTTCAATTGTTTACGAGGATGAAATCTAAGCATCTCGCCATAATTGTGTGAAACTCCCTCTGAAACAGAATTTCACAGGGAGTTTCTCGTTTTTTATCGTATAGTTGATGTGAGATGGAAAAATGGCAGTTTGTGTGGGGACAAGTCCTCAAAGCATTTTCTAGAAAGGATGAGTATGTTGTTGGCTAAAAAAATTCTTGTCTGTGTGACAGGTGGCATTGCTGTGTATAAGGCCGTTGCACTCGTAAGTAAATTGTCTCAAGCTGGTGCGGAAGTGAGAGTAATCATGACGAAATCAGCGATGGAATTTGTTACACCACTTTCTTTTCAAGTCCTCTCTCGTAACGATGTGTATTTTGATACGTTTGATGAAAAGGATTCACGTGTCATCGCACATATTGATCTTGCGGATTGGGCGGATCTTGTCATTGTCGCTCCAGCAACTGCCAATGCCATCGGGAAAATTGCAAATGGCATTGCAGATGATATGGTGACGTCCACATTGCTTGCTACGACTGCACAGGTATGGATTGCACCGGCAATGAATGTACACATGTATGAGAAGAAATCAGTCATTCGCAACATTCAGCAATTGCACGATGACGGTTATCAATTCATTGAGCCTGCAGAAGGTTTTTTAGCGTGTGGATATGTTGGCAAAGGCAGACTGGAAGAACCTGAAAAAATCGTTGAATTACTCAAACAACACTTTGCAAAGAAAGTTGATCTTCCGTTAAAGGGGAAGAAAGTTGTCGTAACTGCCGGGCCGACACGTGAAAGGATAGACCCTGTCCGATACATATCCAATTTCTCAAGTGGGAAAATGGGCTACGCAATGGCGGAAGCTGCAGCTGCAATGGGGGCAACAACTGTATTAATCAGTGGGCCGGTCGATTTGCCAGTACCAGCAGGCGTACAAAGAATTCCGGTTGAAAGTGCGGCTGACATGTTGGATGCTGTCTTGACGCATTACGAGGATGCATCCATCGTTATAAAGTCAGCAGCTGTGGCAGACTATAAGCCGAAAGATCAGCATCCTCAAAAGATGAAGAAGAATGACGGGGAGACACAAATTGAGCTCGTCCGTACGACAGATATTTTGAAAACACTTGGGGAGCGAAAAAAAAATCAATTGCTCGTTGGTTTCGCTGCGGAAACGAATGATGCATTGGCATATGGTCAATCAAAATTGAACAAAAAGAATTTGGATTACATAATTGTTAACGATGTAACCGATCCGGCCGGTGGATTTGGAAATGATACGAATGTAGTAACATTGTTGACACATACAGGACAATCGATTGCATTTGAAGCGATGCAAAAAAGAGAATTAGCAAAGATTCTCCTTCAAACGATCATAAAGGAAGAAGGACTTCATACCGATGATCGCTGAAGTGATAGTGGATGTATCTGCTTATCCAATCGATCGTCCTTTTGATTATGTCGTCCCGGAAGAAATGCGTTCCGTCATTGAGTGTGGAGCAAGAGTGAAAGTTCCATTCGGACCCCGGAAAGTCGTAGGCTATGTCACACGTTTGAAGCAGGAAACAGACCTCGCCAATAGTAAAATGAAGGCAATCGATGAATTGCTTGACTTAGAACCGGTCCTTTCGACTGAGCTCCTCGCAATTGCGAAGATAGTTGCGCGTGAAACACTTTCCTATGAAATTGACGCATTACAAGTCATGCTGCCTGCAGCAATGCGTGCAAAGTATGAGAAATTCATAACCATTGTAGAGCCGGATGCGATCATTGATGAAGATCTTCGAAACTTGATGCAAGGTCGTACACGAATTCCCCTGAAGCAAGTAACCAGTTCCTCATTGTTGAAAATGATTAAGAATTATGTTGCACAAGGAATAATCACTGTTGACAATTCTGTCAGCCAACAGACAAAAGTAAAAAAAGTGCGAATGATTCATATTGAGGATTCATCCACTTTAGCATCTTTACTCGATACAATTCCTTCGAATGCAAAAAAACAACTTCAACTCATTCAGTGGATGAAAGACCATGCAGGTAAATCAATGGAAGCCAGTAAAGTCATCGAGGCTTCAGGTGTGCAACAAGCAGTACTGAAGACAGTTATTGAAAAAGGGGCTGCAACGGAAAGTCATGAAGAAACATACCGTGATCCGGGTGTATCCCAATTACAAGAAGCACAGATTCCCTATGAACTGACAGAGGAACAACAGCTAGCACTGGATAAAGTGAATGCTGCGTCCACTACTAACAAGGCAGAGACATTTTTACTCCATGGTATTACGGGAAGTGGTAAAACGGAAGTATACTTACAAGCAATCAGCCATGTGTTGAAACAAGGGAAAGAAGCGATCGTGCTTGTACCTGAGATTTCATTAACACCACAAATGACAGCGCGGTTCCAAGCTCGTTTTGGAGGTCTTGTAGCCGTTATGCATAGCGGATTGTCAGCTGGAGAAAAATACGATGAATGGCGAAAAATTCATCGGAAAGAAGTAAAGGTAGTAGTTGGCGCACGATCTGCTATTTTTGCTCCGTTTGAAAATGTCGGCATCATCATATTAGATGAAGAACACGAATCCACTTATAAGCAAGAAGACACTCCTCGTTACCATGCGAGAGATGTTGCGATCTGGAGGTCGGAATCCTTTCATTGTCCCGTTGTCCTAGGAAGTGCAACACCTTCTTTGGAGTCGTACGCTAGGGCCTCAAAAGGAGTTTATACATTATTGCAATTGTCTAAGAGAGCAAAGAACCAACAATTGCCTGCCGTTTCAGTTGTTGATATGCGAGAAGAACTGAAAGAGGGAAACCGTTCAATGTTTTCTAGACAATTAGCGGATGCCATGCATATCCGTTTGGAGAAGAACGAGCAGATCGTCCTGTTTCTTAATAAACGCGGCTTCTCTTCTTTCGTATTATGCAGGGATTGCGGCACGGTGGTCGAGTGTCCGAACTGTGATATTTCATTGACCTACCATCGTGCGAACGAGTCATTAAAATGTCACTATTGTGGGCATGAAGAGAAAGTTCCGCTCGTTTGTCCCCAATGCGAAAGCGAACATATCCGTTTCTTTGGTACAGGTACTCAAAAAGCAGAAGAAGAGATTGCAAAGCTTTTTCCTACCGCCCGCGTCTTACGGATGGACGTGGATACAACGCGGCAAAAGGGCGCACATGAAAGGATTTTACGCCAATTTAGTGAAGGGAAAGCGGATATTTTACTCGGCACTCAAATGATTGCAAAAGGGTTGGACTTTCCAAATATCACTTTAGTCGGTGTACTCGCAGCGGATACAACTTTGCATCTCGCTGATTTCCGTGCAGCTGAAAAAACGTTCCAGTTAATGACGCAAGTAAGCGGACGTGCTGGACGGCATGAACTAGCAGGAGAAGTGTTCATCCAAACGTATTCTCCTGAACATTACGCTATTGAATTGTCAAAATCACAGCACTATGAACCGTTCTATCAATTGGAGATGACAGCAAGGAAGCAATACGGCTACCCGCCTTTCTTTTACATTACATTAATCCAATTTTCTCATGAAGATTTAATGAAAGTCGTTGCGTTTGCAGATAAAGGGACAACTTTTTTAAAAGGTTCCCTTTCACCAGAAACAATTGTCATCGGTCCTGCAGCTGCGGCAATCAGTCGCGTGAACAATAGATATCGTTACCAATGTTTGATAAAATACAAAAAAGAACCGAAACTGATCGATACACTTCAGCAACTGATAAAAATGTACAGAACAGACTGGATAAAAGAAGGGTTACTCATGTCTGTCGACGTCGACCCTTCTACGATTTATTAAACAGCATAGAAATGAGGAATTTACATGGCAATACGAAAAATTGTAGAAACACCATCTCCGTTATTGATGCAAAGATGTAAGGAAGTCGATACGTTCGATGAAAAACTTGGAGAGCTACTTGACGATATGCACGAAACGATGATCGCTGCTGATGGGATCGGTTTAGCTGCTCCACAAATCGGTGAATTGGTCCGCGTCGCAATTGTGGATATGGGCGAAGGAGATCCGGTCATCGAAATGGTTAACCCAGTCGTGACAGCGGTCGGAGGATCTGAGATTGAAGTAGAAGGCTGCTTAAGCTTTCCAGGATTATATGGGGAAGTGGAACGGCCGTTTTTTGTACGCATCGAAGCACAAGAGCGTGATGGCTCACTTTATGAGTTAGAAGCAGAAGATTACGAAGCGCGAGCGATTTTACATGAAATCGATCATTTGGATGGTATCCTTTTTGATTCGAAAATTAAACGTATTGTCGATCCTTCTGAGTTCGAATCGGTTGATGGAGAGGATGAGTTGAATGACTAAAATCGTATTTATGGGGACACCGGATTTTTCGGTACCTGTCTTGACGATGCTCCATAATGATGGATATGACGTCATTGCGGTCGTCACCCAACCTGATCGACCTGTCGGAAGGAAACGGGTACTTACTCCACCGCCTGTCAAACAAGAAGCACTTCGGTTAGGGTTACCCGTACTGCAACCTGAAAAACTGCGAAAATCAGCTGAGCTGGATTCAATCATTCGAATGCAGCCAGACTTGATCGTTACCGCTGCTTATGGACAAATTCTACCGAAAGAATTGCTAGATGCTCCACGCTTAGGTTGTGTCAATGTACATGCTTCATTATTGCCAAAATATCGAGGTGGTGCGCCAATCCATCAAGCAGTGATGGATGGTGAAATCGAAACTGGTGTGACAATCATGTATATGGTAGAAAAATTGGATGCGGGGGACATTATTTCCCAAGTGACCGTACCAATCGATGAAAAAGACCACACAGGACTCTTATTTGAAAAGTTATCAGTGGCAGGCACGAAGTTATTGAAAGATACATTGCCTTCAATTATTAACGGTACGAATGACCGGATTCCTCAAGATGAGCAACGTGTCACATTTGCAAGCAATATTTCAAGGGAACAAGAACGAATTGATTGGAACCGAAGCGGCGTAGAGATTTACAATCAGATTAGAGGATTATATCCGTGGCCAGGTGCATACTCTGTTTTCCAAGGGGACAATGTGAAAATTTGGTCTGCTGAAAAAATGGACATGCAAACGGATGTCGAAGGGAAAGCTCCAGGTGAGATTGTTAAACGGTTAAAGGACAAACTGATAATCAAAACGGGTGATGACGTAGCGATTGCTATTACAGAGTTACAGCCTGCAGGTAAAAAGCGACTAACTGCTGAAGAATTCATGAATGGTGTAGGCGCCAAATGGGTTGAAGGGAATACATTCGAATGATGAACAAAAAGAAAATCTGGAACGGTAATGTACGGGATGCCGCGTTATCAATTTTACTGGAAATCCACGAAAATCAGGCATACAGTAATTTACTGCTCAACCGCACGATCAAGAAATACAATATTGATTCGAAAGATCGTGGCTTACTCACTGAATTGACATATGGTACATTGCAACACCGGATAACGTTGGATTACTATTTGGAACCGTTTGTGAGAGGGAAATTGGATCATTGGGTTCGTGAATTGTTGCGGCTGTCCATCTATCAAATTGTTTATTTGACAAAGATCCCGCCTCATGCCGTTGTTCATGAAGCTGTGGAAATTGCAAAAAGACGGGGACATAAAAGAATCGCACCTACAGTGAACGGTATATTACGGTCAGTGTTGCGAGAAGGTGTCCGACCAATCGAGGAAATAACGGATGAAGTGGAAAGAATGTCAATTGAGACAAGTCATCCGACGTGGCTGATCCGTCGCTGGATAGAGCAGTACGGGAGAGACGAAGCGTTGGCAATGGCCCATGAAAACAATCATCCCGCCCGTATGACAGCAAGAGTGAATACACTTAAAGGGAATGTACCTGATGCGATTGCAGCATTAGCTCGTGAAGGTGTTGAAGTGAAGAAAGGTGAAATTATTCCAGAAAGTATTCAATCACCTTCAGGTAGCTTGGCGAACACGGAAGCGTACACGAACGGACTCCTATCCATTCAAGATGAAAGCTCCATGTTACCCGTGCTTGCACTTGATGTGCGACCTGATATGAAAGTGCTCGATATGTGCGCAGCCCCTGGTGGTAAAACGACGTTCATCGCAGAAAAAATGGGTGATCGTGGGGAAATCTACGCACATGATTTACATGATCATAAACTGACGCTTATCGAATCAAATGCAAAACGGCTAGGCATCCAATCCATTCATACAAAAAGTGGAGATAGCCGTAAGTTGGATGAAGTATATGAACCAGAATCGTTCGATCGAATTCTTGTTGACGCACCTTGCAGTGGTTTAGGAGTCATCCGACGAAAGCCGGAAATAAAATATAACAAGACTGAAAAGGACATCCATGCGCTTACCACTATTCAAGAAGAGCTTCTTGAAACGGCTTATCGTTTAGTGAAAAGAGGGGGCGTAGTCGTCTATAGTACTTGTACGGTCGACTATGATGAAAATGAGGGCATGGTGCAAAAGTTCCTCGCGAAACATGATGATGTATCGTTACTACCATTGGAGACATTTAAGGAAATTGAAGCTGTAAAAGTGAACAATCATTTGTTGCAAGTATTGCCACAACATTTTGGTGGAGACGGTTTTTTTGTAGCTGCATTCGAGAAAAAGTAATGTGCAGCACCTTAAAAAGGGGGGAATGAGTGGTGCAATTCGAAGTGCTGTCGGACATAGGGAAGAAACGTACGGTCAATGAAGATAGTGCAGCAGTTTTTACGATAGAAGAAGGCCCCATATTAGCGGTCATTGCGGATGGAATGGGTGGGCATCGTGGTGGGGATTATGCCAGTTCCACCGCTGTCCGTATGCTTGGCGAGCTATTCTTGAAAGTGGAAAATCCAATCGACATGACACATGAAGATTGGAACGAATGGCTTCAAGAAGCGGTGTTAGACATTAATCGAACGATTTTTGAAACGGCAGAAAACGATGTAGACTTCAAAGGAATGGGAACCACTTTGGATGCAGTTCTCATGCATGGTAACAAAGGGCTTGTGACACATATTGGGGATAGTCGGGTCTATACAATTACAGAGTCTGCAATTGTCCAAGTGACGAAAGATCATTCATTTGTAAATGTTTTGTTGGATTCTGGTGAAATCACCGAACAAGAAGCAGCGAATCATCCTCAGCGCAATTGGATTATGCGAGCAATTGGTTCAGAAAGAACGATATCACCGGATTTTTATCAATTAGATTTACAAGACAATACCTACTTGTTAATCTGCACAGATGGATTGAGTAACAAAGTGACAAATGAACAACTTCATGCAATTGTTAGAAGTGATGGAGACCTCCATAGTAAAGCGGTCAAAATGATTGAGCTTGCCAACGAAATGGGTGGCGAAGATAATATTTCCGTCATATTGGCCGGACCTTCAAAGGTGGAGGTGAGTACACAATGATTGGTAAGAGAATTGGTGGCCGGTACGAAGTTATTAGAGGAATCGGCGAAGGTGGCATGTCCAAAGTCTATTTGGCGCATGATATCATTTTGGGTCGGGATGTAGCCATTAAAGTATTAAACTATGATTTTGTCAATGAGCAAGATATGAAAAAAAGATTTCAACGTGAAGCGTTATCAGCAACGAGTTTGACACATCCACATATCGTCAATATTTTCGATGTCGGTGAGGATGAGGAGCTTCATTACTTTGTGATGGAATATATCGAGGGCCAGACATTAAAGAAATTCATTCATACAAATGGTCCGTTGAATCCTGAACAGGCAGTCAGCATTATGAGGCAATTAGTTTCGGCAATTGCAAATGCCCATCACAATGGAATTATCCACCGCGACATAAAACCGCAAAATATTTTAATGGATACAGACGGAGATGTGAAAATTACGGACTTTGGCATTGCGATGGCGTTAAGTGCAACATCCCATACAAAGACGAACTCTGTCATTGGAACAGTCCATTATTTATCTCCAGAACAAGCGCGCGGCGGTATGGCGACAAAAAAATCGGATATTTATTCGTTAGGGATTGTTTTTTATGAATTACTGACTGGCAAGCTGCCATTTTCTGCTGAAACAGCTGTTGCCATTGCACTGAAGCATCTTCAAGAAGAGACACCGTCGGTTCGTTTAACGTTTCCAAACATTCCCCAAAGTGTGGAGAATGTCATATTAAAAGCTACTGCGAAAGATGCTACATATCGCTATCAGTCAGCGGATGAAATGTACGATGATCTGTTAACCGTCTTATTGCCAGAAAGGCAACATGAAGAAAAATTCACTGTACCTTTTGATGATGATAAAACAAAAGCAATCCCAGTCATAACAGATCTTAAACCTACAGAGGAATACGAAAAAACGAAAGTGATTGAACCTGTCAATCCGACACCTGTTGAAGTGCCTAAAAAGAAGAGGAAGAAATGGCCGATCATCGTTGGGGTCCTTTCTGCCTTATTGGTAATCGCCCTGCTTATTGTCTTTTTGCCAGGTTTGTTAGGTCCGAAAAAAGAAGTGGTTCCGAACGTTGTCGGCATGGATGAAGTGGAAGCAGCTTCTGCATTAGAAGACAAAGGCTTCGTTGTAAATGAAAAGATTGAAGATTATTCAGATGAATTTGTAGCAGGTCAGGTATTTAGAACAATTCCGGAAGCTGAGAAAATGAGGGAAGTCGGCTCCTCTGTTACGCTCTATGTGAGTAAAGGGAAAGAAACGATTGAATTGGATGACTATGTAAATAGGGATTATGACGATATTGAAAGTATCCTTCAAGGCTTCAACTTTAAATCGATTGATCCTCAGCCTGTCTACTCCGAAGAACCGGTTGGACGGATTGTGGAACAAAGCCCCGTAGCCGGAACGAATATTGTTCCTGAAGAGACAGCTATTGTTTTTAAAGTGAGCATGGGCAAAGAGAAACGTTCAGTAGCTGATCTGAGGAATTACACAGAGGATGAACTGAAAGCGTATGAAAGAGAATCAGGATTCACCATTAAAATTGTGAAAGCGGAACACCATGATACAGTGGAAGAAGGGCATGTCATTTGGCAAAAACCATCCGTAAATACCAATTTGGAAATCGGCGCAACAATTGAAGTTGCATTGTCGAAAGGACCTGAAAAGAAACTGGTGAAATATGCAGTCCGTACGATTGAAATTCCATATGAACAAAAAGAAGGTTCAGAAGAAGAGGATAGCGACTCTGAGCCAGTGCCTCAAGTGATAAAAATCTATATACAAGACCTGAACAATTCCATGACAGATGCAGCAGACGAATTTAAAATCATTGAAGATACAAAGAAGAAAATAACAATTGAATTGGAAGAAGGTCAACGTGGCGGTTATATGATCTTTAGGGATGATATTAAAATCGCAGAGGAAACAATCAATTACGAAGATATCGATTAAGGAAGAGGGATTGGATGCCAAAAGGTCAAATTAGAAAAGCAATTAGTGGTTTCTACTATGTAGAAATAGATGGGGAACTCATTCAATGTAAAGGACGAGGTGTCTTTCGGAATCGTGGTATCTCGCCGCTCGTCGGGGATTTTGTGACGATTGTCACGGATGGAGCAAATGATGCTACAATTACTGAAGTGCATGAAAGAAAGAATGAATTAGTTCGTCCACCGGTTTCAAACATCGACCAAGCGTTGCTCGTCTTTTCCATCGTTGAACCTGATTTCAGTCTCCATTTGCTGGACAGATTCCTTGTTGTCATTGAATCCTATGGCATTCAACCGATTATATGCACTACAAAAAAGGACATTGCGGATAACGAAAGCCTGCTACAAACGAATGAAGCACTCAACTACTATCAATCGATTGGCTATGACATCATACAGACCTTTATTGAAGATGCTACATTGTTTGACGTGTTGCAACCCTTCGTAACTGAAAAAACAAGTGTGTTGGCTGGGCAATCAGGGGTTGGTAAGTCTACTTTATTAAATACGCTGATTCCTGAACTTGCGCTCAAAACTGGTGCCATTTCAGAAGCGTTAGGGCGAGGTAAACATACGACGCGACATGTGGAGCTAATCGAAGTGGCAGGAGGTCTTATTGCAGATACACCTGGCTTCAGTTCACTTGATTTTGATCATATCGAAAAAGAAGAACTGAAGGACTATTTCATTGAGATGGCCAGCAGTGCACATGCTTGTAAATTCAGAGGATGCATGCATATGAAAGAGCCGGGATGTGCTGTGAAAGCGAAAGTGGAAAGTGGAGAAATCCTTCGTTCCCGATATGACAACTATGTTCAATTTTTACAAGAAATCACTGACCGAAAGCCGAGGTATTCATAATATGATTAAAATTGCACCGTCCATTTTAGCAGCTAATTTTTCGAAGCTTGCTCAGGAAGTCGTAGAAGTAGAAAAAGCAGGAGCAGAATTGATCCATATCGATGTAATGGATGGTCATTTCGTTCCCAATATTACGATGGGGCCGATTGTTGTAGAGGCATTAAGACCAGTTACTACATTACCACTTGACGTCCATCTTATGATTGAAAATCCGGATGCATACATTGAGCAGTTTGCAAAAGCGGGTGCTGATTATATTACAGTTCACGTGGAAGCGTGCAGACATCTACACCGTACCATTCAGCTAATCCGTTCTTTCGGTGTTAAACCTGGCGTAGTTTTGAATCCACATACGCCTGTGGAACATATACTGCATATCTTGGAAGACATTGATATGGTTTTATTTATGACTGTCAATCCCGGATTTGGTGGTCAGCAATTCATTCACTCGGTGCTCCCAAAAGTCCGTCAACTTGCTGCGATTATTAAGGAAAGAGAACTATCTATCGAAATAGAAATTGATGGTGGTATTAATGAGGAGACAATCGTTCCTTGTGTTGAAGCAGGTGCAACCATCTTTGTTGCAGGCTCGGCAATTTATAATGCAGAAGATCGTGCGGAAGCCTTACAGCGCATCAAAACTGCTGGGGAAAGTGTAATCGGCTGATGAAGAGGGTCGTCGTTTGTGCAGGGGGGCCTCGGGAAGAATTACCTGATTTTCAGCAATTTGCGCGTGCAGAAACGATTTTTATCGGAGTCGATCGAGGTGCGCTTCAACTTGTACGGAACGGTATTATCCCTATCGAAGCAGTTGGAGATTTTGATTCTGTAAATGCAGAGGAATTTCAGGAGATTGCAACAGTTGTTGAACAGGTTGGTACGTTTCAAGCTGAAAAAGACGAAACGGATACAGAGTTGGCAGTGGAAAGAGCGATTGCCTATGCTCCTGAAGAAATTGTTTTAATTGGGGTGACAGGTGGAAGATTGGATCATTTTGAATCGGCCATGCACCTCATGTATCGAATGCAACAGCAAAATGAAGGAATTAGGTTTTCTGTTCGTAATCGTGTAAACGAACTGTCATTTTATCGTCCTGGCGTGCATAGGGTGAAGAGAAAAGATGAACTTCCTTATATGTCATTTTTCTCGTATGGTCGGACTGTTGAGGGATTGACGTTAACAGGCTTTAAGTATGAGACTGTCAATGCGACATTGGAAATGGGAATGACAAGATTCACAAGCAATGAACCAATTGCAGAAGTTTGTACTATCTCATTCCGCCAAGGCATATGTTTAATGGTAAGGAGTTCAGATTCCTGAAAGGAGCCAGGGAATTGCGAGTTTATACGTTTACAATGCCGAAGTTTCTCAGTAGCTTTGTCCGTAAGTGCATGGTTGTGTTTCAGAAAGATGATAAGTCGAAAAGCCAGGCGACTGCAACAGCGAGTCAACGGAACAGAAAAAAGAAAAAAGAAAAAACGTCAGGCTGAAGAATTCGGCCTGGCGTTTCATTTCTTTTGAAGTATAGTCGGTTCGTACATAACTATCGCATTACATGAATGACCCACACATTATGTCATTGGATTTTTTGAAGTGAGACATCTACTGTCATTTCAAGCAGTCCAACGAATTCTGTAGTGGTCATTTTTTTCATGTTCATTAAACGCGTTGTACTTTACCTGATTTGAGTGCTCTTGTAGAAACCCAAACACGTTTAGGTTTACCATTAACAAGAATACGGACTTTTTGAAGGTTTGCTCCCCAAGTACGTCTGTTAGCATTCATTGCGTGTGAACGAGCGTTACCCGCACGTGCTTTGCGACCAGTAATTGCACATTCTTTAGCCATTTTTATGACCTCCTCGCTAATATTGATTAAGCGATTCACTATCTAATTCGCATACCATAATACTTTATCACAGGAAATAAGGGCTTGCAACCTTTTTTCGCGCTGCTTTCAAGTGAATTGCCTTTACATGATTGAATGTGCCTTAAATTTGAAGAATTTGTCGTTGTTCATGTAATAACACCGATTAATTTCAATCCTTCCAGCGCTTGTCGGAGCTAAACGGCGACTTCCGCTTTTCATCGGCCCTTGTGTATAGTACAATGTTGGTATGATTACGGTTGCAGGAGGGGAAGTTTCATGTCCATTGAGTTAAAAAACGATTACGGTACGATAGATATTACGAATGACGTCATAGCCCAAGTGGTAGGAGAGGCGACAATCGAATGTTACGGAATTGTCGGCATGGCTTCACGGCATCAGATTCGGGATGGTCTTACTGATATCCTTGGAAAAGAGAATTATGCAAAAGGGGTCATTGTGCGAAATATTGGGGATGAGACACATATTGATATGTATGTCATCGTAGGATATGGCACAAAAATCTCAGAGGTTGCATACCAAGTGCAATCCAAAGTCATGTATACATTGAAAAAGATCTTATCGTTAACAGTGGCTTCAGTGAATGTATTTGTTCAAGGAGTTCGGGTGACGAACTGATAGAAGGAGGAAAACAGATCAATGAAATTTATTGATGGTGTTACATTTGCGGATATGGTAAAGATGGGTGCACATCATCTTCATCAAAACGCAGACTATGTCGATTCACTAAACGTGTTTCCAGTACCCGATGGTGATACAGGAACAAATATGAACTTGTCGATGACATCCGGTGCGAAAGAGACTGCAGCGAATGTTTCTGAACATATTGGTAAGACTGCACAAGCATTATCTAAAGGATTGTTAATGGGTGCGCGTGGAAACTCAGGTGTCATCCTTTCTCAGTTATTCCGTGGTTTCGGGAAAGCTGTTGAATCTGAAGACAAGCTGACAAGTGTAAAATTCGCTGAGTCCTTGGAATTTGGTGTTCAAACGGCATACAAAGCTGTCATGAAGCCGGTTGAAGGGACGATTTTGACTGTTGCGAAGGATGCTGCCAACAAAGGTGTGGAAGTGGCTAAAACGACAGATGATTTGATTGTCGTAATGGAAGCGATCGTAGAGGAGTCTAAGGCTTCATTAAAAAGGACGCCTGATTTATTGCCTGTTTTAAAAGAGGTAGGTGTCGTAGATAGTGGTGGCCAAGGACTCGTGTACGTGTATGAAGGATTCCTCGCATGTTTAAAAGGGGAAGCGCTACCAGAACGCATTGTGGTCGATTCAATGGATGAATTAGTGAATGCTGAGCATCATCGTGGTGTGCAAGGCTTCATGAATACCGAAGATATTGAGTTCGGCTATTGTACGGAATTCATGGTGAAATTCGAAGAGGAAAAGACTGTGAATAAGCCATTTGTAGAAACTGATTTCCGACAAGACCTCAGTCAGTTTGGTGATTCATTGCTCGTCATTTCAGATGATGAAATTGCGAAAGTACATATCCATACAGAACAACCTGGTGATGCAATGAATTATGCCCAACAATACGGTTCACTCATTAACATTAAAATCGAGAATATGCGCCAACAGCATATTGATATCGTCGGGGCAGATCTTTCTGCTAAAAACGAAACAGTTGCACACCCGTATGCCCTCGTTACGGTTGCAATGGGTTCAGGGATTGCACAACTGTTAAAGAGCATCGGTGCGTCCGCAGTTATAGAAGGTGGACAAACGATGAATCCTTCTACTGAAGATATCGTTAAAGCGATAAAAGATGTACAAGCTGAACGCGTCATTATTTTACCAAACAACAAAAACATTATCATGGCTGCAAAACAAGCTGCAGAAGTGTGTGGCATTGAAGCAGCAGTTGTTGAAACGAAATCGGTTCCTGAAGGTCTCGCGGCGATTCTTGCTTTTAACCCTGAAGCGACTGTACAAGACAATGAGAAGTCGATGACAGTAGCCGCTTCCGGTGTGAAAACTGGTCAAGTGACCCATTCAATCCGGGACACATCTATTGACGGGATAGACATTAAGAAGGATGACTTCATGGGCCTTGCGGGCAATAAAATCATCATTTCTGAACCTTCGTTAGAAAGTGTCATGAAAACATTGCTTGCATCGTTGATTGATGAAGACGATGAGATTGTGACGATCATCTATGGAGAAGGTGTATCTGAAGACGAAGCGACCGCGATGGCGACTTATGTCGAGTCGACTTATAGTCATACGGAAGTCGAATTGTATAACGGGAAACAACCACTTTATCCATATATTCTTTCTGTTGAGTGATTTTACATGCATCACAGGGCTGTTACTGGTAATCAAGTTCAATGATTGCCGAACAGCCCTGTTTTGTCTTTTTGTCTTTATGAATACTTTATTGTAGAATGGATGAAAGCGCTTTGCTTGTAAGAAGGGGGTAGTTTGATTGAAGTATAGATCGGTGTTTGAAATTATTGGACCAGTTATGATTGGACCATCGTCATCCCATACTGCAGGTGCCGCTAGAATTGGCCGTGTTGCCAGGGATCTATTCGGTAGACAGCCAGAATGGGCAAAAATCCATCTCTATGGATCGTTTGCAGAGACGTATAAAGGGCATGGGACGGATGTGGCCATTATTGGTGGTTTATTAGATTACGATACATTTGATGAACGAATAAAGACTTCTTTTGAAGATGCAACAGCTCTAGGCATGACGTTTGAGTTCATACCTGAAGAGGAAGAAGCGGATCATCCGAATACAGCGAAGATTATTATTGGCGATAGCAAAGGGCAAATGGAACTCGTCGGAATTTCAATTGGCGGTGGAACGATGGAAGTGACCGAGTTAAATGGCTTTCCATTGCGCTTATCAGGCCATTTTCCAGCATTGCTCGTAGTACATGATGATCGTTCAGGCGTCATTGCAAGTGTGTCTAATGTCATTGCTTCACAAGGGATGAATATCGCCCATATGGAAGTTGGACGAAAAGAAAAGGGCAAGATGGCGCTCATGGTTATTGAGGTTGACCAAATGTTCGATGAATCTTTAACAAATGAGTTACAAGCCTTACCGAACGTAACACAAGTATCCACATTGGCAAATTAAGGAGGTTCAAATACATGGAAGTTCTATTTGGAACGGTGAAAGAATTGGTGGACATCGCTGAACAGCAAAACAAACCAATTTCAGAAATTATGATTGAACAAGAAATGCTCATTACTAGACGTTCGCGTGAAGAGATTGTTGCGCAAATGGAGAACAATTTAACCGTGATGGAAAGTGCTGTAGAACAAGGACTTCAAGGCGTGAAATCGACTTCTGGCTTGACTGGTGGAGACGCAGTATTGTTGCAACAATACATTAAAACGGGTAAATCTCTATCAGGTGACTTGTTATTGGATGCAGTCAGTAAAGCGGTCGCGACGAATGAAGTAAATGCCGCAATGGGAATGATTTGCGCAACGCCAACTGCTGGTGCGGCCGGTATCGTTCCAGGTACGTTATTTGCCGTGAAAGATAAGTTGAATCCAACTCGTGAACAGATGGTGAATTATTTATTCACATCAGGTGCTTTTGGATTTGTCGTTGCGAACAATGCTTCTATTTCCGGAGCTGCAGGCGGATGCCAGGCGGAAACGGGTTCAGCTGCTTCGATGGCTGCGGCTGCAATTGTTGAAATGGCAGGAGGGACGCCACAACAAAGCGCAGAAGCATTTTCGATCGTCATGAAAAATATGCTTGGACTTGTTTGTGATCCGGTTGCTGGACTGGTTGAAGTCCCGTGTGTAAAACGGAATGCGATGGGTGCAGCAAAAGCATTAGTTGGCGCGGACATGGCGTTAGCAGGTGTAGTCAGTAAAATTCCTACGGATGAAGTAATCGATGCCATGTATCGGATCGGACAAACAATGCCTTCTGCACTGCGAGAAACAGCAAAAGGTGGCTTGGCAGCTACACCGACGGGTAAAAGGTTGGAAGCTGAGATTTTCGGGAAGGACAAAGCGGTCCATGACACCGTCCATTCATGATTCTGTCCAAGTATTGAAAGGTGTTGGAAAAGCGGCTACTGGACAGTTTCAAAAGCTCGGCATTGAAACAGTAGAACAGTTACTCCATACATTTCCGTATCGACACGAAGATTTTCGATTGAAGGACTTAGCTGAAACTCCACATAATGAACGCGTAACGATTGAAGGAAGGGTCCAAAGTGAGCCTTCCGTTCTTTTTTTAGGTAAGAATAAATCTCGCTTACAAATTCATCTACTCGTCGGCCCCCACCTTGTAAAAGCTGTTTTTTTCAATCAACATTACTTAAAAGATCGCCTAAGTATCGGCATGACTGTTACAGTTACAGGAAAATGGGATCGCGGTCGACAAGTGATCAATGTCAGTAACTTCTCAGAAGGACCGAAAACCGATCAAGCAGACTTTGAACCGGTCTACAGTTTGAAAAATGTTATGCATCAAAAGACATTTAGAAAATATATGCGACAAGCTTTGGATTTGTATGGAGCAGAAATGAAAGACATTCTGCCTAGTGAGTTGCTTGAGACGTATATGTTACCTTCTCTTCAAGAAGCATTGGAAATGGTTCATTTCCCAAAGACACCAACAGATGTCAAACAGGCGAGAAGAAGGTTTGTCTATGAAGAATTGCTTAAATTCCAATTGAAGATGATAGGGATGAAGAAAATTCGTAAGGATGCGGAAAAAGGAACAACTATCCAATATGATTTGGAGCGGTTGAAAGCATTTATTTCTTCCTTGCCGTTTGAGTTAACAGTTGCACAAAAAAGAGTTGTCAACGAACTTTGTGCTGAATTGAAAAGTTCAAGTCGGATGAATCGTCTTCTACAAGGGGATGTTGGTTCGGGCAAGACTGTCGTTGCTGCAATTGCTCTTTATGCTGCCATCACCGCAGGCTTTCAAGGGGCCCTGATGGCGCCAACCGAAATTCTTGCTGAACAGCATGCTGATTCGCTTTCTGCCTGGTTAGAGCCATTTGGAGTACGAGTCGCTTTTCTTTCGGGTTCAACAAAAGGAAAGGCGAGAAGACATATATTGGAGAATTTAGCGAGCGGAGAAATCGATCTTTTAATTGGTACCCATGCCCTTATTCAACCAGATGTCAGTTTCACCAAATTGGGTCTTGTCATAACAGATGAGCAACATCGGTTCGGAGTAGAACAACGTCGTGTCCTTAGGGAAAAAGGATTGAATCCAGATGTACTCTTCATGACAGCCACCCCAATCCCAAGAACTTTGGCAATCACGGCATTCGGTGAAATGGATGTTTCGATATTGGATGAAATGCCAGCAGGGCGTAAGCAAATCGAAACGTATTGGTTGAAAGAAGAATCATTATTGCCGGTTTTAAGGAAGATGGAAAAAGAATTGCATGCGGGACGCCAAGCTTATGTAATTTGTCCACTGATAGAGGAATCGGACAAGCTTGATGTGCAAAATGCAGTCGATGTCCATGCGCAGCTCACCCATCATTTTTCAGGCAGATATACAGTCGGGCTGATGCATGGGCGACTGCATCCCGATGAAAAGGACGAGATTATGCGAGATTTCAGCGACGGGAAAATCGATTGCCTCGTTTCAACAACAGTTGTCGAAGTCGGTGTAAACGTTCCGAATGCGACATTTATGCTCATTTACGATGCAACCCGTTTCGGATTAGCACAACTCCACCAATTACGGGGAAGGGTAGGGCGGGGTGCTGATCAATCATACTGTGTCCTTCTTGCTGATCCGAAAAACGAAGAAGGCAAAGAACGAATGCAATCGATGACGGAAACGAATGATGGTTTCCTCCTTGCCGAAAAGGACCTCGAGCTAAGAGGGGCTGGCGATTTCTTCGGCAAAAAGCAAAGTGGGATGCCTGAATTTAAAATGGCAGATCTAGTCCATGACTACCGTGCACTTGAAACGGCCCGTCAAGATGCTGAGAAAATGCTATCATCGGACAGCTTTTGGACCTCTCCAGAATATAAATTCCTTAGGGAAGACTTGGAACAATCCGGCGCGCTTTCACAAGAGCGGATGGATTAAATGAACATTCATTCTTGAAGACTGAGTTTAGAATACTATAGGCGAGCTTCAATACACAGAAGCTCGCCACAGACTGTAGACAAAAGGGGCGGAAATCGAAATGATTTTCACTCCTTTTGTGTTTGAACGTATAAAACTTTAACCGATCAAGAGCAGTTGAATTCCGCTCGTAGCGGAATTCAACTTTTCCTAGTAAATACGATTGTGAAGGAAAAAATGTAGGCAACCCCTTGATTTCTAGAGTTTGTCTACAGTCTGATAGTCTTTCCACCGTGAAGGTGATAAATTTATTCTGATTATTACTGCCTTAGTATTGTGAATTCAGATCGGGGAATGTATACGTGACCATCTTCGTGAAAAGAGTGACCAATTCATGAATGTTTTGTAGAAATCTATGATGAACTGTGATAATATACTGGTATTAGTACCAAGTGCTAATCCGGAAGGGTGAATTTTGTGAGAGTTCCAAAGAGGGAAAGGCAACGTCAACTTGCTGCAAGTCTTGAACAGAATCCTTTTATGACAGATGAAGAATTGTCGAAACAATTTAACGTAAGTGTACAGACGATCCGGTTAGATCGCTTGGAGTGTGGAATACCAGAATTACGTGAACGGTTAAAGACGGTTGCCTCTAGAACAATTGAAGCTGAAGTCAAATCGCTGCAATCAGACGAAGTGATCGGTGAAATTGTCGATATTGAATTGGACAAGCGTGCGATTTCTATTTTTGATGTGACGGAAGACCATGTGTTCCAACGTAATGGAATTGCGAGAGGGCATCATCTTTTTGCACAAGCCAATTCATTAGCTGTCGCTGTACTCGATGATGAACTTGCATTGACCGTTACTTCTACTATCAATTTTCTAAAGCCGGTGAAAGCCGGAGACCGTGTCATTGCACGTGCTATTGTTGACAAAGGACGGTCAAGTGGGAAGCGGATGTTTGTAGAGGTTATGTCTACAGTTGGAGATGAAACGGTTTTTACGGGTGAATTCCAAATGTACCACACAACCGAACTTGGCAGGAGGGACACAAAATGATTATTGCTTTAGATGGTATGGGTGGGGACAATGCGCCTCGTGAAATTATTGAGGGTGCCTATAAAAGCGTAATGGAATTGAATGATATACATATACATATTTATGGAGACGAAGCGAAGATGGGTCCCTTTTTGAAGGAGCAGGAACGCATAACCGTCATTCATTGCACGGAGAAAATCGAATCGGAAGATGAACCGGTACGTGCGATACGCCGTAAAAAAGATGCTTCGATGGTGAAGATGGCGCAAGCTGTAAAAGAGGGTTCTGCACATGCGTGTGTATCAGCAGGTAATACAGGTGCGCTTATGGCTGCCGGACTGTTCATCGTAGGACGCATAGATGGCATTGATCGACCGGCATTATCTCCGACATTACCGACTGTCGACGGACAAGGGTTCGTTTTTTTGGACGTTGGGGCGAATGCAGATGCTAAGCCTGTGCACTTACAGCAATATGCGATTATGGGCAGTATTTACGCGGAAAAAGTCCGTGGTATTAGTAAACCACGTGTTGGCCTATTAAATATCGGTACCGAAGAAGGAAAAGGGAACGAATTGACAAAAGCTGCTTATCAATTGCTTGCTGAAGCTCCGATACATTTTGTTGGAAATGTGGAGTCTAGAGAACTGTTGAATGGTGTTGCAGATGTCGTCGTAACGGACGGATTTACAGGCAATATGGCGTTAAAAACGATTGAAGGTACGGCATCTAGCTTCTTTACGATGTTAAAAGAAGTTTACGGTACATCATTAAAATCCAAATTGTCTGCTGCATTAGTAAAAGACGATCTTCGTGGATTAAAGAAGAAAATGGATTATACGGAGTATGGGGGAGCAGGCCTTTTCGGTTTAAACTCGCCAGTTATTAAAGCGCATGGCTCGTCCAATGCGAATGCAATCTATAATGCGGTTAGACAAGCAAGAACCATGGTGGAATACGATGTTTGTGAAACGATACGGCAGACAGTTGGAAAGGTGGATATGGGATGAGTAAAATTGCATTTATTTTTCCAGGGCAAGGCTCCCAATCAGTTGGAATGGGCGTTGAATTGGCAGCAAAGGAAGAGAGTCGCCAGTACTTTGATGGTGCGGATAAAGTGCTTGGTGGAGACTTGAGCCGTTTAATGAAAGAAGGACCGCAAGAAGAGCTTACTGTGACGTATAACGCCCAGCCGGCATTGCTGACGGTTGGCGCAATGATCGCTGCAAGATTAAATGATGCGGGAATTGTCCCTGCTTATACGGCTGGACATAGTTTGGGTGAATACACAGCACTTGTAGCGTCAGGTGCACTTTCATTTGAAAATGGTGTAGCAGTTGTGCGTAAACGCGGTTTATTCATGAATGAAACGGTTCCTGCTGGAGAAGGCGCGATGGCAGCCATCCTTGGATTAGATGGTGAGAAGTTGGCTGAAGTAACGGATGCAATTACGGCAGAAGGATATCCAGTACAACCTGCCAACTTGAACTGTCCTGGACAAATCGTTATTTCTGGAACAAAAGAAGGCGTGGACAAAGCGTGTGTAGCACTAAAAGAGGCTGGCGCAAAAAGAGCAATTCCATTAGACGTTAGTGGTCCATTCCATTCGTCACTCATGCAACCAGCAGCTGAACATTTACGTGAAGCTTTAGATCAGTTGGAGATGAAGGATGCATCCATTCCTGTCATTGCGAATGTGAATGCACAAGCGGTTTCTGACAAAGAGACGATTAAGGAATTACTCGTTGAACAATTGTATTCACCAGTACGATGGGAAGATTCGGTTCGGACGTTACTTGATTTTGGCGTCACACATTTTATTGAATGTGGTCCAGGCAAAGTGTTGAGTGGTCTCGTTAAAAAGATTGACCGTTCTGTAACTGTATTGCCTGTTTACGACGAAGAAACGTTACAAACGGCTATTGAGGCAGCGAAAGGGTGGTAAGTATGGGAAGATTTACAGGGAAAACAGCAATCGTTACAGGTGCATCGCGTGGCATTGGACGTGCAATTGCATTGTTGCTTGGTGAAGAAGGAGCAAAAGTCGTTGTCAATTATAGCGGCAGTGAAGCGAAAGCGGCTGAAGTTGTGGAAACCATAACAAAAGCTGGTGGAGAGGCGATTGCGTTTCAAGCAAATATTTCCGAAACTGATCAAGTGAAAGCGATGATTGACGCGACAATGGAAGCATTTGGCTCGATTGATATGCTCGTAAACAATGCAGGCATCACGCGTGACAATCTGTTAATGCGTATGAAAGAAGACGAATGGGATGATGTCATCAACATCAATCTAAAAGGTGTTTTCTTATGTACGAAAGCTGTTACACGTCAAATGATGAAGCAACGCTCTGGGAAGATTGTGAACCTTGCATCGATCGTCGGGGTTACAGGAAATCCCGGACAAGCGAACTACGTAGCTGCTAAAGCGGGAGTCATCGGGTTAACGAAGACGACTGCTAAGGAACTGGCGACACGTAATATTACAGTCAATGCGGTTGCACC
The DNA here is from genome assembly GCF_041414805.1 of Sporosarcina sp. OR05. Classification (NCBI taxonomy): domain Bacteria; kingdom Bacillati; phylum Bacillota; class Bacilli; order Caryophanales; family Caryophanaceae; genus Sporosarcina; species Sporosarcina sp. OR05. The sequence goes on from NZ_JANKJL010000002.1 coordinate 293,681, forward strand.
AGGTTTCATTACGACAGACATGACTGACGCCCTGCCGGAAGATGTGAAGGAACAAATGTTGTCTGCAATTCCATTAGGCAAACTTGGTTCTTCAGAAGATGTTGCTGGCGCTGTTGCATTCTTGTTGTCGAGCGATGCAGATTATATAACAGGTCAAACAATACATGTTGACGGTGGTATGGTGATGTAATAACCTGTATAGGTCTACTAAAGATTTGTACTCTAGGGGTTATTGGTGCGGGAAGTCGGGTCTAACCGCCACACTCCGCATGGGCCCACAGGAAGTGGGTCATGCAACCGTTGCCGCAGGACGCGGCGAACTTAGGTTGCGTTCCTTTAGTGTCCAGCTTCGGGCGCTAGCCCCTCGAGTCGCTTCGGTCTTGAAGATAAAGGCAAAGAGCGCCTTTATTTCAAGCCCTCCGCCGTACAGGAAGTACAAGTGCCGACGTTGCCACAGGACGTGGCACTTTTAGTCGGCCAGCGCTTGTCGGGGCTGTGCAAGCGCCCTCCGCATTTCTTTTTGTCCAGCTACGGGCGGCAGCTGCTCGGGTCGCTTCGGTCAGAAGGTAAAGGCAAAGAGCGCCTTTAACTTCTGCCCTTCGCCGTACAGGAAGTACAAGTGCCGACGTTGCCACAGGACGTGGCGATTTTAGTCGGCCAGCGCCTGTCGCAGCTAAACGCCGCCCTCCGCATTTCTTGTTGTCCAGCTGCGTGTGGCAGACCCTCGAGTCGCTTCGGTCTTGAAGCAAAAGGCAAAGAGCGCCTTTCGTTCAAGCCCTCCAGCGCTTGTCGGGTCTAACCGCCACACTCCGCATTTCTTTTTGTCCAGCTTCGGGCGCTAGCCCCTCGAGTCGCTTCGGTCTTGAAGATAAAGGCAAAGAGCGCCTTTATTTCAAGCCCTCCAGCGCTTGTCGGGGCTGTGCAAGCGCCCTCCGCATTTCTTTGAGAGGAGGTGACTATGTTGTCAGTACTAGAACGAGTAACGAAAGTTGTTGTCGACCGTTTAGGTGTCGATGAGAGTGAAGTGAAACCAGAAGCATCTTTCAAAGACGATCTCGGCGCAGATTCTTTGGATGTTGTTGAGTTAGTAATGGAATTGGAAGATGAGTTCGATATGGAAATTTCAGATGACGATGCTGAAAAGATCGGCACTGTCGGTGATGCTGTGAAGTATATCGAAGAAAAAGTGAACTAATAAAGCATAGGCTAGTGAATTGCTGTAAATGCTATTCATTACTCATGTCTTATTGAATGAAACCCGATGAGATGCTTTCATCCTTTCTTTTGTTAAGAAAAGGAATGAAAGTATCTCTTTTCGGTTTTGCAAGTCGGCGCATAACCATGTAAAATTAGAAGCACTATGAATTGAAAGGTAGAGTCTGCATGCATAACAACAAACGACATACAAAAGGTAAATACGCTTCTACCATTTCTGTGGAAGTGAAAAGAAAATTTGAAGAGCTCCAAAAACAGTTAGGTGTCGTTTTCAACGATGAGAACCTCCTATACCATGCATTTACACATTCGTCTTATGTAAATGAGCATCGCCGTAAAAATTTTACAGACAATGAACGCTTGGAATTTCTCGGGGATGCGGTGCTGGAATTAGGTGTCTCGCGTTACCTTTACGCAACGGAACCAACTATGAGTGAAGGTGAGCTGACAAAATTACGTGCTGCGATCGTTTGTGAACCATCCCTTGTAAAACTATCAAATGAACTCCGGTTTGGTGAATACATTTTGTTAGGGAAAGGGGAAGAGCAAACGGGAGGAAGATTACGTCCCGCGCTGCTCGCAGATGTTTTTGAAGCTTACATAGGTGCGTTATTTTTAGATCAAGGCATGGAACAAGTAACAAAGTTTTTGGAGAATGTGGTTTTCCCTAAAATCGGAAACGGTGCTTTTTCGCATGTGATGGATTATAAAAGTCGGCTGCAGGAAATTGTTCAACAAACGAATAGTGGTAGCCTACAATATGAGATAATTAGTGAGAACGGTCCTGCGCATGCGAAAAAGTTTGTAACCGTTGTAAAACTTGAAAATCGTGAACTTGGTACTGGTACGGGAAAATCAAAAAAAGAAGCCGAGCAGGAAGCGGCCCGTCAAGCCATCGATGTGTTAACAGGAAAAGTGGCCGAAGGGGAGAGCTAATTGTGTTTCTAAAAAGAGTTGAAATCATTGGATTTAAATCGTTTGCGGAACGAATCGGTATCGACTTCGTTCCTGGAGTAACTGCAATTGTTGGTCCGAACGGCAGTGGAAAGAGTAATGTGACAGATGCCATTCGCTGGGTGCTTGGTGAACAATCCGCTAAATCATTGCGTGGTGCAAAAATGGAAGATGTCATTTTTGCAGGAAGTGATTCCCGTAAACCACTGAACTTTGCGGAAGTAACCCTCATCTTAGATAATACGAATGGTCTCTTTCCGTTAGATTATACTGAAATCAGCGTAACGCGCCGCGTATTCCGTTCGGGCGAAAGTAACTATTTATTGAATGGTCAACAATGTAGATTAAAAGATATCAATGACGTATTCATGGATTCCGGTCTTGGGAAAGAAGCATTTTCTATTATTTCTCAAGGTCGTGTTGATGAAATATTAAATAGTCGACCTGAAGATCGTAGAAGTATTTTTGATGAAGCAGCTGGGGTTTTAAAGTATAAAACGCGAAAGAAAAAAGCGGAGCATAAGCTTTTTGAAACCGAAGATAATTTACACCGTGTGCTAGACATTCTGAATGAATTAGACACTAGAATTGGTCCACTCGAGAAAAATGCAGGGGCGGCAAAGAGGCACCATGTACTATCTGAGGAAATCCGTGAAGTGGATGTTCGTTTACTGAACTATGATGGGTCTAGATTACGTAAAGACATAACCGAAAAAACGCATCAATTGGAAAGTATGAAAGAACAAAGAACCCAATTGGTCAATACACTCACTTCAGTGGAAGAACTGTCGAAAAGTTATAAAATGGAGCTATCCAATTCTGAAACGAGGATTGAGAATCTCCAAAAACAACTCGTTGAAATAAGTGCACAAGCTGAAAAGTGGGAAGGGCGACGTCTACTAACACTTGAGAAACAAAAAAATTCCGAACAACAAATCAAACGAATTCAGCATGACCTAAGCATTGAACTGCAAGAGAAGGAACTCATTAGCGAAAAAGTAGCGGCAACGAAAGAGAAATTAGCCGTTACCTCCTCTCAAATGTTGACGTTACAAACAGAGATGAATGAAATCACTCAAATTTTGAAGCGGTCAGTAAAAGAGACAGAGATGGAAATTGATGAGTTAAAGTCTACGTATATTGATTTATTAAATGAAGAGGCAACCATCCGAAATGATTTAAAGCATATTGACGAACGGTTGCAAGGTGAAAAATTATCAACAGATCGAAATTCTAAGCAAACAATTTTATTAAGCGAAAAACGATCTGAACTTACGGAAAAGAAAGCGATTCATTTACAAGAACTTCAAACCGTGAATGAAAAGAAAAAACAAGTCGAAGCAAGTTTGCAAACAGTAGAAAATGCATACCGAACAGCAGAAGAAGACTTACGTACACAACAGCAGTTCATGCAAACAGCATTAAACAAGCAATCAGAAATGCAAGGGCGGTTACGTGCAATTGAAAGTTTGGAAGCTGATTTTTCAGGTTTCTTTTCAGGTGTTAAAGCGGTATTGATTGCAAACAAAGAAGGTAACTTGCAAGGGATTGACGGTGCAGTTGCAGAATTGATAACTGTTGAAGACACCTACATAAAGGCAATTGAAACTGCATTAGGTGGCGCAATGCAACATATCGTGACAGCTTCAGAAGCTCAGGCACGTCAAGCGATCGGTTACCTGAAAAAGAAAAATGCTGGGCGAGCGACTTTTTTGCCACGTGATGTCATTAAATCACGCATGCTTCAACCCGCACAATTACGAATTGCAGCTCAAAACGAGGAGTTCATCGGTACAGCAAATACACTCGTAAAAACGGCTCCAGAATTTACAGCAATCTTAGAAAATCTTCTCGGCATGACGATTGTGGCTAAATCATTAGCAGGTGCATCTTTGATTGCAAAATCGATTGGTTATAAATATCGGATTGTTACGTTGGACGGCGATGTGGTAAATGCAGGTGGTTCTCTAACAGGTGGTGGAGCAAAAGGGCAGTCAACAGTCTTTTCCCGGAAGGCTGAACTAGAGATGTTACGCACACAAGTGAGCAAGATGGCTCGTTCCATCGATTCTGCTCAAACAAAAATTGGAGATTCGAAAATGCTTGTCGCTCAGCACATGCATGATGTCGAAAAGCTTCGTCGCGAGCTCGAACAACTTCAACAAGTACTCTTTAGAACCGATTCAATTATTCGTGAGTTTGACGTGGAAATCAGAAGCGTGGAGTCTGAACTCTCTATCGTGCAAAAAGGCCAACTCGGTTCAGCGAATATCGGTGCTCAATTGGCAAATGAAAAAGAGGAACTACTCAACCGTCATCAATCTGTTCAAGGGAAATTACAGTCAATCCAACAAGAAGTATCGACATTGGAGCGTTTAGCGACAGATAGACGCAACGAAGAAGAAACATTGATGAATCGAAACAATGATCTGCGCGAACAGTTGGCGGTGTTACGTGAACAGAAAACACACCAGCAATCATTGCTTAACGACATGGAAGTTACGCAACAACAGCTTGAAACTAAAATTCATACCTTAGAGAAAGATTTAGCTCTCTATACGGAGCATGAAAAAGGAATTGACAGTACCCCTGAAGAAATAAATGAACAGCTTCACATTGCGACCACCAAAAAATCAACAGTAGAAGCATCTTTAACACAAGAAAGGGAAAACAAAGCTCGCATTTCTGGATTACTCTTACAACAAGAAGAACATTTAAAAGATTTACGGCACGAAGAAGCTGAGCTCGTTTCTTCCCTCAATGCGCTCCATGTTGCATTATCTAGGCTTGAAGTAAAGTACGAAACGATTACAAACCGATTATTGGATGAATACGGTTTATATCCTGATTTCGATGAAGAGGTTCAATTCGATGTTGAGCAGGCAAGGATCCGTGTCGACAAACTGAAAGAAGAGCTTTACACTTTAGGTCCAATTAATCCGAGTGCAATTGAGGAATATGAAGAAGTTGCTCAACGGCACGCATTCCTCACTGAACAACGGAATGACCTTGTGGAAGCGAAAAATACACTGAATGAAGCGATGTCTGAGATGGACAGGGAAATGGAAGTCCGCTTTGGTGCGACGTTTAACGCGGTGAAAAGTCGTTTCCACCATGTGTTCAAAGAAATGTTCGGTGGTGGCGAAGCGGATCTCATTCTTACACAACCAGACAATCTACTTGAGACAGGTGTCGACATCATTGCACGACCGCCAGGAAAAAAACTTCAGAATTTAAGTCTTTTATCAGGTGGGGAGCGTGCGTTGACTGCTATCACACTATTGTTTTCAATTATTGAAGTAAGACCCGTGCCATTTTGTATTTTGGACGAAGTGGAAGCGGCATTGGATGAAGCGAATGTCATCCGCTATAGTAAATACTTAAAGCGTTTCTCCGATAACACTCAATTCATCGTCATCACACATCGGAAAGGGACGATGGAAGGTGCGGATGTGCTTTACGGCATCACCATGCAGGAATCAGGTGTATCGAAATTAATATCGGTTAAGCTATCAGAAGTGCCAGCTGAGATGCTCAGTTAGGGTGAATGAAAGAACGAACGATTGAATAGGAGAGAATTGAGATGTCATTTTTCAAGAAATTGAAAGAGAAAATTACAGGTTCGAATGAAACAGTTACCGTAACTGAAAAGTTTAAAGATGGTTTATCCAAAACACGTCAATCATTTACTTCCAAAGTGAATGATCTTGTAGCGCGTTTCCGCGAAGTGGATGAGGATTTCTTTGAAGAGCTTGAAGAACTTCTGTTACAAGCGGATGTCGGTGTTGAGACGGTAATGGAACTCGTCGATCAACTAAGATGGGAAGTACAGCGAAAGAACATTAAGAACACGGAAGGTATCCAGTCCGTCATATCTGAAAAGCTTGTGGACATCTATAAAGACGGTGAAGAGTTGGATACCGAGTTGAACCTTGATAACGAGTTGTCTGTCATTTTGATGGTAGGTGTCAATGGTGTCGGGAAGACAACGACAATTGGTAAGTTGGCTGCTCGTCTGAAGGCAGAAGGGAAAACGGTTATGCTTGCTGCGGGTGATACGTTTCGAGCTGGCGCGATCGACCAACTTGTCGTATGGGGTGAACGTGTAGGCGTAGAAGTGATTAGACAGTCGGAAGGTTCAGATCCTGCTGCTGTCATGTATGATGCAATCCGTGCGGCTAAAAATCGGAAGGTGGACGTGCTGATTTGCGATACAGCTGGCCGATTGCAAAATAAAGTGAACTTGATGAATGAGTTGGAAAAAGTGCACCGCGTCATTGGTAAAGAGATCGAAGGGGCGCCGCATGAAGTCCTTCTAGCTTTAGATGCGACAACAGGTCAAAATGCGCTTATCCAAGCACAAACTTTCAAAGAAGCAACAAATGTAACAGGTATCGTGTTGACGAAATTGGACGGAACAGCAAAAGGCGGGATTGTTTTGGCGATACGCAACAAATTGAACATTCCTGTGAAATTTGTTGGACTAGGTGAAGGAATGGACGATTTACAACCGTTCGATCCAGAAAAATATGTGTACGGACTTTTTGCTGAAGGATTGGAAAAAGAGGCGGACGAGTAATTCTTATGAGTCCTTGAACAGATCAGTTTGTGCTTTAAAGTAAAAATACTTGACAGTTCATACAACTCATACTAAGATGACAAGAGGAGGCGAAGAGATGCTTGAAAAAACGACACGCGTCAACTTCCTCTATGATTTCTATCAGACACTATTAACTGAAAAACAACGAGTCTACATGCAATTGTATTACTTGGATGATCTTTCACTTGGTGAGATTGCCGAGGAATATAATGTATCTAGGCAAGCTGTATACGATAATGTCCGAAGAACAGAAGCGATGTTGGAAGACTATGAAAACAAATTGAATCTTTTCTCTAAATTCCAAGATAGAATGGAAATTGTGGAACAACTGGAGCAGCTCGTCTGCGGAGATGATGAGATTGCGAAGAAAATGCGTGCTCTGTTGAAAACGTTAAAAGATCATGAGTAGGGGGCTCTGTGCATGGCATTTGAAGGATTAGCCCAGCGCCTGCAAGGGACGCTTCAAAAGATAAAGGGCAAGGGAAAAATAACTGAAGCAGACGTTAAAGAGATGATGCGAGAAGTACGTTTTGCGCTCATCGAAGCAGACGTCAATTTAAAAGTCGTAAAAGAATTCATTAAAACTGTCAGTGAACGGGCAGTTGGGCAAGATGTCATGAAAAGTTTGACACCAGGCCAACAAGTCGTGAAGATCGTAAAGGATGAATTAACTGCACTGATGGGCGGAGAACAAAATCCGATCCAGTTTGCGCGTAAGTCTCCTACAGTCATCATGATGGTCGGTTTGCAAGGTGCGGGTAAGACAACGACGACAGGGAAATTGGCCACTGTACTTCGGAAACGGCACAACAAAAAGCCGTTACTTGTCGCAGCTGACGTCTATCGTCCGGCGGCGATTCAACAGCTGGAGACCCTAGGCAAACAATTAACATTACCAGTCTTTTCGTTAGGGACTGAAGTTTCACCTGTGGAAATTGCACGCCAAGCGCTTGCGGAAGCGGAGAAGGAACACCATGACGTGGTGATCATCGATACAGCGGGTCGTTTGCATGTCGATGAAGCGCTTATGCAGGAATTGAAAGACATTCGTGCATTGAGCAAACCGGACGAAGTATTCCTAGTTGTCGACGCAATGACAGGTCAAGATGCAGTCAATGTTGCAAAATCATTCGATGAAGCGATCGGTATTACGGGAGTCGTATTGACCAAGTTGGACGGTGATACACGTGGTGGAGCAGCATTGTCCATCCGTTCTGTTACCGAAAAACCGATTAAATTTGTCGGGATGGGCGAAAAGATGGACGCATTGGAACCTTTCCATCCTGAACGCATGGCTTCAAGGATTTTAGGGATGGGCGACGTCATGTCGCTTATTGAAAAAGCGCAAGAGTCCGTCGATGAAGAAAAAGCGAAAGAGTTGGAACAGAAATTCAGAACACAAACGTTCACGCTTGACGACTTCCTTGACCAGCTACAACAAGTGAAGAAGATGGGTCCGCTTGATGAAATCCTTAAAATGATGCCTGGTGCCGGAAAGATTAAAGGCCTCGAAAATGCTAAAGTGGATGAAAGTCAGATGGGTAGAGTCGAAGCGGTCATAAAATCGATGACGACGGCTGAACGTACAACACCAGAAATCATTAATGCAAGTAGGAGAAAGCGAATTGCTAAAGGTTCCGGTACGACGATCCAAGAAGTGAACCGGTTGTTAAAGCAATTTGATGAAATGAAGAAAATGGTCAAACAAATGACCAATATGCAACAAAAAGGTAAAAAGAAAATGAAAATGCCTGGATTCGACTCGTTCTTTAGATAATCGAACGATTTTCCAACATTATTTTTAGGTGTTAAGAAAAAACACTTTACAAACATGAGAAACCTTGATAATATACTATCTTGTGTGAAACTATTCGGAGGTGCAAGAAAAAATGTCAGTAAAAATTCGTCTTAAACGTATGGGAGCAAAGAAAACTCCTTTCTATCGTATTGTAGTAGCAGATTCACGTTCACCACGTGATGGTCGTCAAATCGAAACAGTTGGTACGTACAACCCGTTAACAAAACCAGCTGAAATTAAAATCAACGAAGAGTTGGCTCTAAAATGGCTACAAACTGGTGCTAAACCATCTGATACAGTACGTAACCTGTTTTCTGAACAAGGCATTATGGAGAAATTCCACAACGCTAAACTTGGAAAATAATCACGTTTAAATGCCTGCGAATGCAGGTTAAACAGGAGGGGTGGACATGAAGCAGCTGATTGAAACGATTGTCAAACCGTTAGTCGATCATCCCGGAGATGTACAGGTCGACAAAGATGAACAACCTCATCGCGTCACTTACAAACTTTCCGTCAACCCTGAGGATATGGGGAAAGTGATCGGAAAGCAGGGTCGTGTTGCCAAAGCGATACGAACTATTGTTTATTCAGCAGCAGGCAGTCACCATGGTAAGAAAGTTTACCTTGATATCATTGATTGATCGGTAGCAAGAGTTGCCGTATCATCACAACCTGTAAAGAAGGAGGGAGCTCATGTTCCTTCCTTTTTTGTCTATTCATCGAGATTTGTGCAATACTAAACGTAGTGTAAAGGAAGGTGCAATGGATGCAATGGTTTAATGTTGGTAAGATCGTAAATACGCACGGCATAAATGGGGAAGTACGCGTCATCTCCCGTACGCACTTTCCAGAAGAAAGATATGCGATAGGCAGTGAGTTATCTTTGTTCATGCCGAATGAAAAAAAGCCGATCCAATTGACTGTCGCCAGTCACCGTCGCCACAAGAATTTCGATCTCCTTACATTCGAACATCATTATTCAATAGGCGATGTAGAGAAATATCGAGACGGGATTTTAAAAGTATCGGAAAAGCAGCTAGGTGATTTGGATGAAGGTGAGTTTTACTACCACGAAATCATCGGCTGTACAGTAATGACAAACACAGGCGATGTAATTGGGAAAGTTACGGATATATTAGAGACTGGCGCGAATGACGTGTGGACTGTAACACCTGAAGAGGGGAAACCACAGTACATTCCATTTATCGATGATATTGTCAAAGAAGTCGATGTAGACGAAAAACGGATTGTGATCGAACCGATGGAAGGGCTCCTTTCATGATGAAGATTGATGTTTTATCGTTGTTCCCTGAAATGTTTGAAGGAGTACTTCATACGTCCATTATGAAAAAGGCACAAGAAAACGAGGCTGTTTCTTTTGCAGTTACTGATTTCAGATCGTTCTCCGGTAATAAACACCACAAAGTGGATGACTATCCCTATGGTGGTGGTGCGGGAATGGTGCTTAAAGCAGAACCGCTCTTTGCGGCCGTAGATGCTCTCTCCCTCGATGCATCGAAGAAACCGCGTGTCATCCTCATGTGTCCACAAGGCGAGCGTTTCAACCAAAAAAGGGCAGAAGAACTTGCGCAGGAAGAGCATCTTGTTTTCCTTTGTGGCCATTATGAAGGGTACGATGAACGTATACGGGAACACCTTGTGACAGATGAGCTATCGTTAGGTGACTTTGTTTTGACAGGGGGAGAAATCGCTGCAATGGCGATGATTGATAGTGTCGTCAGGCTATTGCCGAATGTACTGGGCAATACTGACTCACCGGTGCTCGACTCGTTCTCCACAGGTTTGTTAGAGCATCCCCAATATACAAGGCCGTCTGAATTCAGAGGGATGAAAGTTCCAGAAGTCTTGTTGTCCGGTAACCATGCGGCGATTGACAAGTGGAGAGAGGAACAAGCTGTCATCCGTACCTTTGAACGACGGAAAGACTTATTGGAACACGCGCCGTTGACGCCACACCAACAACAAGTGTTAAAACGGTTAATAGAAGAAAAAAACAACTGATGCAACTTGTAATTCGCAGTCCTTTGTGCTATTATCGACTATGTACTTCTATGGGGAGTACATACTAACTGGTGTTCCGCTGCAAAGGATTGAACTGCAAGAGCATCTGTGAATAAGGAGAGAAAAATATGCAAAACATTATTGCAGAAGTAACAAAAGAACAACTTCGTACAGATCATCCTGATTTCCGTCCTGGGGACACAGTCCGCTTGCACGTTAAAATCGTTGAGGGCACGCGTGAGCGTATCCAAATCTTTGAAGGTGTTGTCATTAAACGTCGTGGAGGCGGAATTAGCGAAACTTTCACTGTCCGTAAAATCTCTAACGGTGTAGGTGTTGAGCGTACATTCCCTGTACACACACCAAAAATCGCTAAACTTGAAGTAACTCGTCGTGGTAAAGTACGCCGTGCGAAATTGTACTACCTTCGCAACCTACGCGGAAAAGCTGCACGTATTAAAGAAATTCGATAAAATGCAAACAGCGGAGAGCCGATCTCCGCTGTTTCTTTTTGCGTCCATGAACATTAGAATGTACAATAGATATAGTAGGTTGGCGGGAGGCTTTGGTGATGAACGAAGAGAAAAAGAAAAATGAAACATGGGAATGGATTAAGGCGTTATTAATCGCATTTGGCTTGGCGGCGATTATTCGTATATTTTTATTTACACCTATTGTCGTTGATGGTGTATCGATGATGCCGACGTTGGAACATGGAGATAAAATGATTGTGAACAAAATCGGGTACACAATCGGTAAGCCTGATCGATTTGATATCGTCGTTTTCCATGCACTCGAGAAAAAGGACTATATTAAACGCGTCATCGGTCTTCCGGGCGATGAAGTGGAATATCGGGACGATACGTTATACATTAACGGTAAAGCGGTAGAAGAGCCTTATTTGGATAAATACAAAGCGGAAGTGAACGATGGACCGCTGACAGAGGATTTTACACTTGAAGAAAAAATTAATCGACAAACCGTCCCTGAAGGCTATGTATTTGTAATGGGGGATAACCGTCGAAAAAGTAAAGACTCTAGACATATTGGAGCAGTATCAATCGATGAAATTATTGGTAGTACAAAATTTGTATTTTGGCCAATAAAAGATTTCGGAATCGTTGACTGATGAAAGGAGAGAGTTCCGATGACCATTCAATGGTTTCCAGGGCACATGGCCAAAGCACGACGTGAAGTTACAGAACAATTGAAGCTAGTAGACATCGTATTTGAATTAATTGATGCACGATTACCTTTATCCTCACGAAATCCGATGATCGATGAAGTCATTCAACAAAAACCAAGATTGCTCATCTTAAACAAAATGGATTTGGCGGATGATAAAGAAACGGAACGATGGATACGTTATTTTGACGCCAAAGGGATTCGTGCCGTTGCCATCAATTCGTTTGAAGGAAAAGGACTTCAAACGGTTACAAAAGCTGCAAAGGAAATTCTTGCGCCCAAAATTGAACGGATGAAAAAAAGAGGGATTCGGCCTGGTGCAATTCGCGCTATGATCGTTGGAATACCGAACGTCGGAAAGTCTACATTAATTAATCGCTTAGCAAAGAAAAACATTGCGAAAACCGGTAATAAGCCAGGTGTTACGAAAGCACAGCAATGGATAAAGTTTGAAAAAGAATTGGAACTGTTAGATACACCGGGAATTCTTTGGCCAAAATTTGAAGATCCCGCTGTAGGGTACAAACTAGCGTTAACCGGTGCCATAAAAGACACGATCGTGAACATGGAGAATTTAGCAGTCTTTGGGCTACGCTTTTTGGAAAATCATTACCCGGATCGACTTGAAGCGAGATACGGCATCACAACAGTCGATGAGGACATTCAAGCAATTTTCACGAAAATTGGTGAAGCGCGAAAAACGTACACACAAGGCGGAGAGATTGATTACGACAAAGTGTCGGAGTTAATCGTGCAAGATATTAGAAGTGAGCTTTTAGGGAAGTTGACATTTGACTTCGTATCTGAAGAAAACAGTACAGAAAAGGTCGATACTATCACGGATTGATCCGTGACGTTCGGCCTTTTCTTGTTACTGGGGTGTTACATTTACATAATAGAGCCGATATAAAGAAAAAGTGCGTTGAAATAAACAGGCAGGGTGATCGAGTGAAGACTGTGAAAGAAATAACACAATTATTAATGGACCAAGAAGAACCGTCGGCATGGATGAAAAAACTTGAAATGGATGAACGGGCTGGTGTGAAGAAAGCGCTAGATCGTTGGAACGCGAATTATAAGAAAAAGCTACTGAGACAGCAAGCTTTACAAGAAAAGATCGCGTTTGATGACAACTACAAATTGTTTCAAGGCGCTCTTGTAGCTGGAGTGGACGAAGCAGGAAGGGGTCCTTTAGCTGGACCTGTCGTTTGTGCAGCTGTCATATTACCTAAGAACCCTATAGAATTGATCGGATTGGACGACTCTAAGAAGATTGCGAAACGAGAGAGAGAAAGACTAGCGGAAGTCATAAAAGAGATTGCACTCAGTTATGCTGTTCACATACAATCCGCAGAACGTATTGATGAAGTGAACATTTACCAAGCGACGAAAGAATCAATGGAACGTGCAGTTTTGCAACTCGACACATCTCCGACAATCGTTCTGGCAGATGCGATGGCGTTGCAAGTTCCTTGTCAAACCGAGTCCATTATTAAAGGGGATGCAAAAAGCTTGGCAATTGCAGCTGCATCCATCTTGGCGAAGACGACTCGTGATGCATTACTTGATGAGCTGAATATAGAGTTTCCGATGTATAACTTTGCGAAAAACGCTGGATATGGAACAGCTGACCACTTAGAGGCACTGCAGATGTATGGGCCTTGTAAACACCATAGAAAGACGTTTGAGCCTGTTAAGACGATGTTGGAAGGAGGTCTAGTAGATTGACGCATCCTTTCATCCCGCAAATAGCTCCTCAGCCGCCTATTCGGTTACAAACCCCATTAACGTTGAGAGAAGGGCAGATGTTTAAAGGGCATATTAAACAATTCTTTCCTGGTAACCTTGCAGAAGTTCAAATTGGACAGCATAAGTTGATGGCCAAACTGGAAGTGTCTATGAAAGCGGGAGACGCCTATTATTTTCAAGTGAAAGCTGTCGAACCTGAATTGCAACTGAAAATCATTTCAGGGCCTATTCAAGCGCAAGATAACCAGTCAAAGCAATTGGCTAATCTTGTGGATCGGATGCAACTTCAACAGTCAAAAGAGATGCAAAGCGTACTCGCTCATTTCATTAAAAACAAAATTCCATTCACCCGTGAAAACTTGATTGACGCGACGAAACTTCTCAAGTCAGTACCAGTTGCAGTTCGTGGAGAAGCATTACAGATGATACAAAAATTGATGCAGCTTCGCCTGCCACTTACGTCAAAACATTTCTCTTCACTGATGTCTGTAGAAATGAAAGAAGGTTTCCACCAGCTGCTGCAAGCTTTGCAAGTTGCGCTTGATGAAGAACTAGGGTTGCAACCCGCTGTGAAGCATTCGATCCTCTCTACTTTAGAGTCGTTGAGTGGAGTTACAAAGATGGCGATGGACAATGCATTATTGCATCACGCAGTTGTGAAGTTATTGGATGACAATGTACCACAGCAAGAGCGTTTTCAAATCCTGCAATTACTGAAATCAGTAGGACTGTTACCGAAACAAGCATCGATGGCAAATTTGCAAACGACACTTACGAATCAACTTATAGGACAAGTAGAAAGCCAAATTCATAGTCCGAATGGTCAATTAAACAGACAAGAAAAAGTAATAAACAAAGATGTCCTCTCAACAAATCAAACAATCATTGATCGCTTGGAAACGATCATTAAATATGCTAAGCTGCACCATTCAACAGAGCTTTTTCAAAGCATTCGACAATTCGTGACGGAAGTCCAACAAGACACTGTTCTAGAACAGCCGCAAAAACAACAAATGATGAAGTTGCTAGTAGCGCTTGAGAAACTTTCTGTTACGGAATTGCCATCATCTCCAATCACTGCACAATTGACAAAGATTCTTGTAAAGCATATGGCCGAGCAAGGCCAAAAACAGCCATTCGATGTGAACATTCCCAATGCTCTTCATAAAATGTTTGGTGAGAATGCGCTAGGAAACGCCTCATTAATTAGTCAACGGATTGCACAACTGAATATACCAATTACGAACCAACTGCTTCAAGAAGCTCAAACGAGTGTGAGTAACGCGATAGACGGCAAAACAATGCAAATGGTGATGCAGTCAATTACCGCTTCACTTGGAGTGAATTATGAAGCTACGATTGGTCATCAACAAGGTGATTTCCAAAAAAGCTCGGAGTGGCTAAAACCGCAACTAGTTGCTTTATTGCAAGATCCCTCTATCTCAACCAAAACACGTGATGTAGCTGAGATGATTGTGACGAGAATGAATGGACATTTGTTGCATTCGGGTGAAGTGGGACTAAACCAGCAAATTGTAATGCAACTACCTATGTCAATACTGGGACAACGGATCGATGCAACATTGCAGTGGAATGGGAGAATGAAGGATGATGGAAAAATTGATCCGGAATTTGCTAGAATCATGTTTTACCTTGAGTTGTCATCATTAGACAAAACAGTAGTTGATATGCAAGTGCAAAACCGAATTGTTACACTCACAATTTACAACGAGGAAGAACGATTGAAAATGATTGGGGACCTTTTCCGAGAACGACTGAAAGAAGGACTGGCGTCTAGTAAGTATATCCTTTCCGGAGTATCGTTCAAGAAGTTCGAGGAGTCGACTGAAACTGCTATACGACAGCAAGAAATCATTCAAGAGCACCAAGGAGTTGACTTTCGGATATGACTGAAAAGAAGCATACTAGGAAGGAAGCCATTGCCCTCACGTATGATCCGGCAGCAGGTGAAGCCCCAAAGTTGATTGCGAAAGGTAAAGGCAGAATTGCGGAAAATATCCTATCAAAGGCACAAGAGCATAACATTCCGATTCAAGAGGACCCGACATTGGTCGAATTACTCGGTCAGTTGAATGTCAATGAATCGATACCCGAAGAACTGTACCAAGCTGTTGCAGAAGTGTTTGCGTACATCTACCATATAGATCGAGCGCATGGTGAAGGCGAAATAAGTAAGCGGATGACGAATGGTGTCAAAAAAAACCTAAAAGAGTAGCAGACAATTGTGGACATTCTTTGACATTGTGTCTACAATAGATACGGCAGTAAATTATTAGCTACAAGTTCGATTGGAGGATGTAAGATGAATATCCATGAATATCAAGGAAAGCAGTTGCTTCGCGATTATGGTGTAGCTGTTTCAAACGGTCGGGTAGCATTTTCTCCCGATGAAGCTGTAAAAGCGGCAAAGGAGCTCACTACGGATGTAATCGTCGTGAAAGCACAAATCCACGCTGGTGGACGCGGTAAAGCTGGCGGTGTAAAAATCGCTAAAAATCTTGACGAAGTACGTGCGTATGCAAAAGAGCTATTAGGTAAAACGCTTGTCACTCATCAAACAGGTCCCGAAGGTAAAGAAGTGAAACGTCTTCTTATTGAAGAAGGATCAGATATTAAAAAAGAATACTATATTGGTCTAGTAGTTGACCGTGCAACAGATCGCATTACATTAATGGGTTCTGAAGAAGGCGGAATGGACATCGAAGAAGTTGCAGAAAACACGCCTGAAAAAATCTTTAAAGAAGTTGTTGATCCAGTAGTTGGCTTAACAGGTTACCAAGCACGTCGTATGGCATTCAACATGAATATCCCTTCACACCTTGTCAATAAGGCTGCTAAATTCATGTTAGGTCTTTATAAAGTATTCGTCGAAAAAGACGCTTCAATCGTTGAAATCAATCCACTTGTTGTTACAGGTGATGACAACGTATTAGCGTTGGATGCAAAATTCAACTTTGACGATAATGCACTTTATCGCCATAAAGACATCGTTGAACTTCGTGATTTTGATGAAGAAGATCCTAAGGAAATCGAAGCATCCAAGTATGACTTGAGCTACATTTCCCTCGATGGAAACATCGGTTGCATGGTTAACGGTGCGGGTCTTGCGATGGCTACAATGGATACAATCAATTACTATGGCGGAACACCGGCGAACTTCCTTGATGTTGGGGGCGGTGCAACTGCTGAAAAAGTAACTGAAGCTTTCAAAATCATTCTTTCCGACGAAGCTGTTAAAGGAATTTTCGTTAACATTTTCGGTGGCATCATGAAATGTGACGTCATTGCTGAAGGTGTTATTGCAGCTGCAAAAGAAGTTGGTCTTGAAGTGCCACTTGTCGTACGTTTGGAAGGTACAAATGTCGAAAAAGGTAAAGCTTTGTTGAATGAATCAGGTTTGAACATCATCGCTGCTGACACGATGGCAGACGGTGCACAAAAGATTGTTGAACTCGTAGGCTAAGAAAGGCAGGGACAAACGATGGCAATTTATATTAATAAAGATACAAAAGTGATTGTACAAGGTATTACTGGGTCTACAGCACTTTTCCATACGAAACAAATGCTTGAATATGGTACAAAAATCGTCGGCGGAGTCACTCCGGGCAAAGGCGGAACTGAAGTTGAAGGAGTGCCTGTTTTTAATACTGTTGAAGAAGCGGTAAAAGCGACAGGTGCTAACGTATCGGTCATCTATGTTCCAGCTCCTTTCGCTGCTGATGCGATTTTAGAAGCTGTTGACGCAGAATTGGATATGACAATCTGTATTACAGAACATATTCCGGTAATCGACATGATCAATGTCAAGCGCTACATGGAAGGTAAGAAAACGCGTCTTGTCGGACCAAACTGCCCAGGTGTCATTACGGCAGATGAATGTAAAATCGGTATTATGCCAGGCTACATCCATACAAAAGGTCATGTTGGCGTCGTATCTCGTTCTGGAACATTGACATACGAAGCGACACACCAATTAAGCCAAGCGGGTATCGGTCAAACGACTGCTGTCGGTATTGGTGGGGATCCTGTAAACGGAACGAATTTCATTGATGTATTAAAAGCTTTCAATGAAGACCCTGAAACTTATGCGGTCGTCATGATCGGTGAAATTGGTGGTACGGCTGAAGAAGAGGCTGCTGAATGGGTGAAAGCAAACATGACAAAACCTGTTGTCGGCTTCATCGGTGGTCAAACTGCACCTCCAGGGAAGCGTATGGGCCATGCAGGAGCGATTATCTCCGGTGGTAAAGGAACTGCTGCGGAAAAAATCAAAGCGATGAATGCTGCAGGTATCGAAGTTGCTGATACGCCATCTGTGATTGGTGAAACGCTTATTAAAGTGATTAAAGAAAAAGGTCTTTACGAAAAATGTAAAACACATTAAGTAAAACGAGCAGCATGCAGGAATCTGCATGCTGCTATTTTACATGGAGGAGAATATGATAATGCTGTCAGAGACTGATCGTAGGATGCTTGTACTCCATTATGTTTACCCGGTACCTTACAACAAGATTGCGCTGATTATCGACCAAGATCCGTTTCTTGAAAACCTATTTTGCTTTCGAACATCAGAATTACAAAGGCTGCTACAAATCCCCCATTCAAAGGCAGCTCGGTTGAATCAACAATTACTACAACACGAAAACACCCCCTTCCCCCTACTTTATCAACAAGAGCAAATCATCCCGATTCCAATAACGAATACAACTTACCCGAGTTCGCTGAAATGGTTAGTCGATCCTCCTTCAGTTTTATATGTAAAAGGTGACAAACGCCTTCTTGATGTGCCTAAAAAAATCGCTATTATCGGTTCTCGGAAAGCGACTGAGTACTCAAGAAAAGCGATGTCGCAAATCATCCCTCCTCTCGTTGCAAATGAAACAGTCATTGTTTCTGGTCTTGCAAAAGGTGCAGACACAATGGCGCACAAATCGACAATGTTCTACAACGGTAAAACAATAGCAGTACTTGGCCATGGTTTGTTTCACCTTTATCCTTATGAAAACCGTACCTTGGCAGATGAACTTGCTTTAAATCATTTGTTAGTTACAGAGTATCCTCCGTACATGCGACCAGCAAAATGGACATTTCCGATGAGAAACCGGATCATTAGTGGCTTGTCGAATGCTGTCATCATTACCGAATCTGAAGAGAAAAGTGGTACGATGAGTACAGTGGACCATGCACTAGATCATGGGAAAACGGTATTTGCGGTGCCTGGCCCTATTCATTCGCCTTTGTCTATCGGACCGAATAAATTAATTGAAGAAGGGGCAAAACCTATATGGAACGGCTATCAAGCGCTTGAATCATGCCTGTTTAAATGAGTTGAAAAATGTTCCTCATATTGAAAAGGTTGATTTTAATTCAAATCTGTTATACATTTTGCAACAGATATTCTTTTACATCCGCACTCTCGGTTAACAGATTGGCAAAATTGAATGAAACTGTCCACCGGGTGGATAAATAGGAACCTCTATGAGGAGGAGCATGAAAAATGGCAGATTACTTAGTTATCGTTGAATCGCCGGCAAAGGCGAAAACTATTGAACGTTATTTAGGAAAGAAGTATAAAGTTAGAGCTTCGATCGGACACCTTAGAGACTTACCGCGTAGCCAAATGGGTGTAGATACAGAAAATAACTATGAACCGAAATACATTACGATTCGTGGGAAAGGTCCAATTTTACAAGAGTTGAAAAAGGACGCAAAAAAAGCAAAGAAAATCTTTCTTGCAGCCGACCCCGATAGAGAAGGGGAAGCGATTGCGTGGCACTTGGCACATCAGTTAGGCGTAGATATCGAATCTGATTGTCGAGTGGTGTTTAATGAAATCACAAAAGATGCAATTAAAGGTTCATTTAAAAATCCACGCCCAATTGATATGCATCGTGTGGATGCTCAGCAAGCGAGAAGGGTGTTGGATAGACTTGTAGGTTACAACATTAGCCCAATCCTTTGGAAGAAAGTAAAAAAAGGGCTGTCAGCTGGTCGCGTCCAATCCGTCGCTTTGCGGATGATTATTGACCGTGAAAACGAAATTAAAGGATTTACACCTGAAGAGTACTGGAGCATCACTGGCCAGTTTTCGAAACATGGCAAGGTGTTTGAAGCGACATTTTACGGTGATGAAAACAAAAAAATAAAGCTTGAAAATAGACAACAAGTTGATGAGATACTCTCCAGGATGACAGAGGATGAATTTACAATCGTCAATCTCGTCAAAAAGGAAAGAAGAAGAAATCCTGCGCCACCGTTTACCACATCTTCCTTGCAACAAGAAGCGGCCCGAAAGCTGAATTTTAGAGCGCGGAAAACGATGATGCTCGCTCAGCAATTGTACGAAGGAATCAATACCGGTAAAGAAGGCATTGTCGGTCTAATTACGTATATGAGAACGGATTCGACGAGAATATCTGATACTGCAAAAGGCGAAGCAGTGGAGTATATCGAAAAGATGTACGGCAATGAGTTCGTTGCAACATCTAAAGTGAAAGCCAAGGAATCAGCAAATACACAAGATGCGCATGAAGCGGTCAGACCGACATCAGTTTTAAGGCCACCTGATGCGATGAAAGCGTTTTTATCGAGAGACCAGCTCAGACTATACAAATTGATTTGGGAACGCTTTGTTGCAAGCCAAATGGCTCCTGCCGTATTGGACACAGTAACTGCTGATCTTATGAATGGCGATGTGAAATTCAGGGCAACAGGCTCCGAAGTGAAATTTCCAGGTTTCATGAAAGTCTACATTGAAGGTGAAGATGATCATGAAGAGAAAAAAGATGGTATTTTACCACCTTTGGAAAAAGGTGAACGGATCAAAGGCACTGCGATTGAACCGAAACAGCACTTTACCCAGCCACCGCCACGTTACACAGAAGCGAGACTTGTTAAAACGCTTGAAGAGCTTGGGATTGGCCGGCCATCGACTTACGCACCTACATTGGATACGATTCAAAAGCGTGGCTACGTCACGTTGGATGCAAAGCGATTTGTACCGACGGAGCTCGGTGAAATTGTACACCAAGCCGTTCATCAATATTTCCCGGATATTATCGACATTGAATTTACGGCAGAAATGGAAAAGAACTTAGATGATGTAGAAGATGGGAAAGTTCGATGGGTACAAGTCATTGATGATTTCTATAAAGAATTCGAGAAACATGTTAAAGTTGCAGACGAAGAGATGGAAAAAATTGAAATCAAAGATGAGCCGGCAGGAGAAGATTGTGAACTATGTGGCAATCCGATGGTGTTCAAGATGGGGCGTTACGGGAAATTCATGGCTTGTTCAAACTTCCCTGATTGCAGAAATACGAAAGCGATCGTGAAACCGATTGGTGTTACATGTCCTTCTTGTAAAGAAGGTCAAGTAATTGAGCGGAAGAGCAAGACGAAAAGGATTTTCTATGGTTGTGACCGATACCCTGAGTGTGAATACGTATCATGGGATAAGCCAATTGCAAGACCTTGTCCTAAATGTCAGCACACCCTCGTCGAAAAGCGACTTAAGAAAGGTGTACAGATCCAATGTACGGAATGTGACTATAAAGAGGATGCACAAGAATAAGTGGAGAAAGAAGTATGTGTGCTTTTGATTTTCTTTGTTAACAGTATTGCAATATGAAAAATTAACATGAAAATGAGTCACTTGGATTAAGGTACTAATACTTAACCAAGTGACTCTTTTGGGATTTATCCAAAAAATGAACAAAATGTGTCTGGTTTGTACAAAATATTGTTTGACGTCTTACTTCTTGATACAAATCGGTTGCTCAATGGAAATACATTCGGTATAGTGAAGCGTGGACGATTTTGGAACTTCCTAAGTAGATTTCCTATTCTTTAGATAAGGAAGTCGGGGGAGTTGTTTTTTGATAAAAGAAAAAATAACCACTTTTCAAATGTGTTCAAATTCTGTATGATGGATGAAGTGATTCATGTTGGGGGTGAAACACTTGCAACAAAAAAATGAATTGACGTTATTTCTTGATGAATACATATCCTATATTCGACTTGAAAAGAATTATTCATCTTTGACAGTCTCTGAGTACAAACATGATATCGAAGAGTTTTATGCTTTTTTAAGTGAAGAAGGGATTGTTGATTTAGCAAATGTCGATTATCCTGAAGCTCGACTGTATGTAACGAGATTGTATGATAGAGGATTATCGAGGGTTACGATATCGAGAAAAATTTCGTCAATCCGGTCTTTATACAAGTTTTGCAACGCTCGGTATGGTATGAAAGATCATGCTTTCCGATTATTGCACCATCCAAAGAAGGAACAGCGGCTTCCGGCTTTTTTTTATGAGAAAGAACTTGATGCACTTTTTGCAGCTTGCGAAGGCGATCATCCGAAATCTGTTAGAGATAAAGCGATTCTTGAAATGCTTTATGCGACAGGTGTCCGTGTTAGTGAATTAGTTTCCATTAAACTTGGTGATATTGATAATGGATTGGGAATTGTCAAAGTTATGGGAAAAGGTCGAAAAGAACGTTATATCCCATTTGGCAGTTTTGCACAACAAGCTCTTGAATCCTATTTGGAAATCAGTCGTCCTTTATTGATGAAACAAAAAAAGCACTACTCTTTGTTTGTCAATTTGCGAGGCGATCCAATTACAGCTCGGGGAATTCGCCATGTATTGGATAGTGTGATGAAGGATGCCGCTATACAAGGTAAGGTATACCCGCATATGATACGCCATTCATTTGCCACGCATTTATTGGCAAATGGCGCTGATATGAGAACGGTACAGGAGCTTCTTGGACATAGTCAGTTATCTTCGACACAAGTTTATACACATATCACAAAAGAACACTTGCGGAAAACGTATATGAACACTCATCCGCGAGCGTAGGAGGATGGATATATGAAATTTCACGCAACGACGATATTTGCCATTCGACATAATGGTGAATGTGCAATGTCAGGTGATGGACAAGTGACAATGGGTGAAGCGGTTGTCATGAAACATTCTGCTAAAAAAGTAAGAAGACTTTACAATGATAAGATACTTGCTGGATTCGCTGGTTCGGTAGCTGACGCTTTTACGCTGTTTGAACTGTTCGAGGGGAAATTAGCGGAGTTCAATGGGAATTTGGAGCGTGCTTCCGTGGAACTTGCGAAGGAATGGCGCGGAGACCGTATTTTAAGAAAGTTGGAAGCGATGCTACTTGTCATGGATAAAGAGCGCCTATTACTTGTTTCAGGAACTGGGGAAGTGATTGAACCGGATGATGGCATATTAGCAATTGGTTCCGGTGGCAATTATGCCTTAGCTGCTGGCCGTGCGTTAAAGAAGTACAGTGGTAATGCTCTCACGGCTGAGCAAATTGCAAAAGCGGCACTTGAAACTGCTTCTGAATTGTGTGTGTACACAAATGACAGAATTATTGTGGAGGTGCTTTCATGAACAAGAAACAGGAGATGTCACCTCGAGAACTGACGATGTTTCTCGATCGGTACATTGTTGGCCAACATGCAGCAAAAAGAGCTGTTGCGGTAGCGATGCGTAACCGGTACCGCAGGAGTCTTTTGACACATGAAGAGAAAAGTGAAATTATTCCTAAAAACATTTTAATGATTGGACCTACCGGTGTTGGGAAGACTGAAATTGCAAGAAGGATTGCAAAGTTGGTGAATGCCCCTTTTGTTAAAGTGGAAGCGACAAAATTTACTGAAGTCGGATACGTCGGTAGAGATGTCGAATCGATGATTAGGGATTTGACTGAAGCAGGAGTCCGTATCGTTCGCGAGGAAATGCGTGAATCCGTAAAAGGACAGGCGGAGGGCCTTGCAGAAGAACGATTAGTCGAATATTTAGTTCCAGAGAAGAAACGAAAAGGGAACATGCAAAATCCGTTTGAGATGCTGTTTGGTCAAAAGGCGGATGAGGATGTTAGCGATGATTCTGACAAGCAAGAGTTGAGTCGTAAACGATCGGAAATTGCTCGTAGACTCGCTGCAGGTGAATTGGAAGAGGAAATGATTACGATTGAAGTCACTTCCCAGCAGCCTTCCATGTTTGATGCTTTGCAAGGTTCGGGTATGGAACAGATGGGCGCAAGTATGCAAGACGCGTTTTCATCCTTCATGCCGAAGAAAACAGTGAAGCGGAAAATGCGTGTAAAAGATGCAAGAAAGCATTTGCAAGCAGAAGAGGCGGACAAATTGATTGACCAAGAGGAAATTGCGAGAAGAGCAGTTGAACTTACGGAGCAATCAGGTATTATCTTCATTGACGAAATGGATAAGATTGCGAGTCGCTCGAATGGTGGTTCTTCTTCTGCAGATGTTTCCCGAGAAGGTGTGCAAAGAGATATTTTACCGATAGTGGAAGGCTCTTCTGTGACGACGAAATACGGTACTGTCAAAACCGATTATATTCTTTTCATTGCGGCTGGGGCTTTTCATATGTCAAAGCCATCTGATATCATACCTGAGTTGCAAGGGCGTTTCCCGATTCGGGTAGAATTGGATAAGCTTACGAAAGAGGATTTTGTTCGAATCTTGAAAGAACCTGATTTTTCGTTGCTAACACAGTATAAAAAGTTGTTAGCTACAGAAGATGTACGTATAGAGTTTACAGATGAAGCAATTGAAAGAATTGCTGAAATTGCTTTTGATGTAAATGACAATACAGAAAATATTGGTGCTCGACGGTTGCATACTATTTTAGAAAAATTGTTAGAAGAACTTTCTTATGAGGCGGCTGAAATTGGTCCAACGTCGATTACCATAACGTTGACATATGTCGATGAGAAGTTGAAAACAATCGCAAAGAACAAAAATTTGTCACATTTTATCTTGTAAATGAGACATTTTGGTTTATTTAATGATTGAAAAGCTTTAGAATATTCTTAAACACATTTGAAATTTAGAGGAGGAAATAGTCATGGCACTATTAGCGAAAACAAGAAAAATCAATGCAATGTTACAAGAAACAGCAGGGAAACCGGTTAACTTCAAAGAAATGGCTGAAAAATTAAGTTCAGTTATCGAGTGTAATGCGTTTATCGTTAGTCGAAAAGGTAAGTTGCTTGGTTTAGAAATCCACCAGCAAATCGAAAACGAGCGTATGAAAAAAATGTTTGAAGACCGTAAATTCCCTGAAGACTATACACGTAAATTAGCGGAAGTGAATGAAACTTCTTCGAATATCGATGTATATAGCGATTACACAGTATTCCCAGAAGAAGAGCGCGAAATCTTCAAAGAAGGCTTAACGACAATCGTTCCGATCATCGGTGGTGGAGAACGTCTTGGAACACTTGTGCTAGCACGTTTGCAACAAAAGTTCACAGAAGACGATTTAATCCTTGCTGAGTACGGAGCAACTGTAGTTGGCATGGAAATCCTTCGTGAGCGTGCTGAAGAAATCGAAATGGAAGCACGCAGCAAAGCGGTTGTTCAAATGGCGATTAATTCATTATCATACAGTGAGCATGAAGCAATTGAGCACATCTTCAAAGAACTTGATGGCAACGAAGGTCTATTAGTAGCTTCAAAAATTGCTGATCGTGTTGGAATCACTCGTTCGGTAATTGTCAACGCACTACGTAAACTTGAAAGTGCAGGCGTAATTGAGTCGCGTTCCCTTGGTATGAAAGGAACGTACATTAAGGTACTAAACAGCAAGTTCTTAGAGGAATTAGAAAACCAAAAGAACTGATTATGCTCGTGAAAATAACACTTCAACCATTTTTGGTTGGAGTGTTATTTTTTTGAGAAGGAATCTTGGATATCATGATAATTAAATAATTCAAAACTCAAGATTATGTATTTAGTCCTAAATACTAGTTACAAGGATTTTTTATGGATATAAAAAGGTTGTTTTGAACTAATGAAACTTACTATATAAGATAGACAAAGTTCGGCAAAATCCGCTACAATAGGATATATGATTTAATGAATGAAGAAAAAAATTGCGAGATTAATAGTAGGTTCATTCTATGAAACTATGAGGTGAAAACAGATGAATATGTACGGCTCAACCATTTCGATGCTTGAGAAGGGATTAGATTACTCCTCCACCAAAGGGAAAATGATCGCGCAAAATAGCGCAAATATCGACACGCCGAATTACAGGGCGAAAACAGTAAGCTTCAATGAAGTTCTAAAGAATGCACAAAGCGAACCGATTCATGCCTATCGGACTAATGAACGTCATATTAATTTCTCAACAAAAGTATATCAACCTGGTGTATCAAAATTATCTAGCCTAAAGTATCGACAAGACGGCAATGGTGTGGATATGGATAAGGAACAGGCGGATTTAGCAGCGAATCAAATTTACTACAATGCTTTGGTCGACCGCATTAACAGCAAATTTAATTCATTGCAAAATGTCATTAAAGGAGGCCGTTAAAAGTGTCAATTTTTCATAGTCTGAATACGTCTGCTTCAGCTTTGACGGCACAGCGTCTTCGTATGGATGTCATATCTTCCAATATGGCGAATGTCGAAACAACACGCGGGAAAATGGTAGATGGCGAATGGGAGCCATACCGTAGAAAAATGGTTAGTTTTAAGCCGCAAGAGAATGCGTTCTCTTCCATGTTGAATGTAGCAATGGGAAGCCGCGATCACAGGAGCAGGTCAATTGGGAACGGCGTTACGATCACAAGTATTAAGGAGGACCGTGAAACGCCTTTTAAACTTGTTTTCGATCCAACACATCCTGATGCTAACGAAGAAGGGTATGTCCAAATGCCGAATGTTGATCCTTTAAGGGAAATGATTGACCTCATGTCTGCAACGAGATCTTATGAAGCGAACGTCACTGTGCTCAATGCGAATAAATCGATGTTAATGAAAGCTCTTGAAATTGGAAAATAACGAAGTAGAAAGGAAGCGGTGCATATGTCAATCCAATCAATACTTAGTACAGGGAACCTTGCAAGCCAAGTTAAATCGTTTCAACCTGTTCAACAGACACCATTCGAAGCGCAACAAAGCTTTGGTACATATTTAAAGAATGCAATACAAGATGTGAATACAAAACAAATCGAGTCGGACGGGATGACACAAAAACTGATTCGTGGTGAAAATGTCGATTTACACAATGTGATGATCACTGCTCAGAAAGCTTCAATTGCATTAAATGCAACAATGGAAGTGCGGAACAAAGTTGTAGAAGCCTATCAGGAAATCATCCGGATGCCTGTATAATACAACCCGTTTACTCATGAAGGATTTATTGACTAAGTAAGCAGACCGGAGGATTAGAATGAAAGAACGAATGACGAAAATTGGAACTGATCTCAAACAGTTCTGGTCAAGTCGCACAAAAAGACAAAAAACGACTTATATCGGCTCTGCAGTTGTAATCATCGCATTAGCCGCAGTTCTAACCTATTTCTTATCAAGGACTGAATATGCCGCGCTCTATTCTGATGTTTCCAGAGCTGAAATTGGCAGAATCAAAGAGGAGTTGGACGTATTAGGGGTGCCAAGTAAAATTGCTCCTGGAGGGACGTCCATACTTGTCCCGAAAAATCGTGTAGACGATTTGCTCGTTACACTTGCTGCTGAAGGCTATCCGAATACAGGGAAAATCGACTATTCCTTTTTCTCTCAAAACGCTGGTTTCGGGACGACAGATAACGAGTTTAATATGATCAAGCTCGCTTCAATGCAAACGGAACTCGCCAATTTGATCAAAGGCGTAGAAGGCGTTAAGGATGCAAATGTCATGCTTACACTGCCTACACAAAGTGTATTCCTCAATGAATCAGTTCAAAACGCTAGTGCCGCCATTATGTTGAATACCGAACCTGGTCACCAATTTACAGAAGCACAAATAAAAGCGTTGTATAACTTGGTGTCAAAAAGTATACCAAACTTATCGACTGAAGATATTTCAATTATGAATCAGTACTCTGAGTATTTTGATTTACAACCTGAATCGACAGGAACAGTAGTTGTGGATCAAATGGAATTAAAGAAAACACTTGAACGGGATTTGCAAAGAAAAGTTCAGACGATGCTTGGTACAATGGTCGGTCAAGATAAAGTCGTCGTTTCTGTAACGACAGATATCGACTTTAAACAAGAAAAACGACAAGAAGATTTAGTAGAGCGTGTCGATGAAGATTTAGACAGTTTAGCGATTAGTGTCCAAAGAATTACCGAATCGTTTACCGGGAACGGAGTGATTGCTGGCGGTGTGCCTGAGGGCGAAGACCCATCAGATAACCGAACTTCTTATGTAGAAGGGGATACAGCAAATGGAGATTATGAACGATTAGAAGAAACCATTAACAACGAAGTAAACAGAATTCATAAAGATATTGTGGAAAGTCCTTACAAGATAAGGGACATTGGCATCCAAGTCATGGTTGAACCACCAAACGTTAATGATCTTTCTTCGTTAACACCAGAAGTGGAAGATGACATCACATCAATTCTAGAAACAATCGTCCGGACGTCCATCGACAAAAGTTACGTACCTCAAGATGTGACAGATGAGTATTGGGACAGTAAAATCGCCATCTCAACACAAGTGTTTAATGGGAAAATGGCAAATGTTCCACAATCGACTTCGCCAGCTATTCCTTGGTGGGTTTATGCAATTGGTGCAGTCCTAATAATCGTAATCGTCTTCCTGTTAATCGCTTATTTCCGTAACAAAAAGCAGGAACGTGCAATGGAAGATGAGTTGATTATGGAAGAACAACGAGAAGCGCTACAAGTGGAAGATATTAATAAAGAACAAGAAACGGAATCTTCTTTACGCAAAAAACAGCTTGAGAAGATGGCGAAAGACAAACCTGAGGAATTTGCGAAATTATTACGTACTTGGATTGCAGAGGATTAAGGAGGAAATACAGTGGTAAAAAAAGACAAAGGTATGAATGGCAAACAAAAAGCTGCACTCCTCCTTATTTCTTTAGGTCCTGAAGTTTCAGCGGCAGTTTACAAACATTTGACGGAAGAGGAGATCGAGCGGTTAACACTTGAAATTTCCAGTGTGAAAAAAGTGGATGCAACGATTAAAGATGAAATCATTGAGGAATTTCATAATATTGCACTTGCGCAGGATTATATTTCTCAAGGAGGGATTGGCTATGCCAAGACGGTTCTTGAAAAAGCGCTCGGAAAAGACCACGCGCAAGCTATTATTAATCGACTTACATCTTCATTGCAAGTGCGCCCGTTTGACTTTGCACGAAGAGCAGATCCTGGTCAAATATTAAATTTCATCCAGAACGAACACCCGCAAACAATTGCATTAATCTTGTCCTATTTAGAAGCAGAACAAGCCGGAATGATTTTATCGTCGCTTCCACAAGAAGTACAGGCAGACATTGCAAAAAGAATTGCCACGATGGAATCGACTTCACCGGAAGTCATTAGTGAAATTGAAGCGGTACTTGAACGAAAACTGTCATCGACGGTAACACAAGACTTTACTGAAACAGGCGGCGTTGACGCAGTTGTTCAAGTATTGAATGGTGTTGATCGTGCGACGGAAAAAACCATTCTCGATGCACTTGAAATTCAAGACCCAGAGCTTGCAGAAGAAATTCGAAAAAGAATGTTTGTATTTGAAGATATCGTTACACTCGACAATCGATCCATTCAGCGTATTGTACGTGAATGTGAAAACGAAGATCTTATTCTGTCAATGAAAGTATCAAGTGAAGAAGTACGGAATATTCTCTTCAAAAACATGTCCCAACGTATGGCGGAATCATTCCAAGAGGAAATGGAAGTCATGGGTCCTGTTCGATTGCGCGATGTAGAAGAGGCGCAAGCAAGAATTGTTTCCATCATTCGAAGACTAGAAGACTCTGGAGAAATCATTATAGCCCGTGGTGGGGGAGATGATGTAATTGTCTAAAATCTTTCGTCCTTCTCAAACGGTTGCAACGAATAGCAACCCTAGAGAAATTACAATAAGAAACTTGCACAATCCACTGTCAGAAATAGAAGAAGAGCCATTAACGAAGGAAGTCCTTTTCGTTGAACGGGATCGATTGTTGAAAGAAGCTCGACAGACAATCGAAAATGAGCAAAATGAATGGTTTGAGCAAAAACGTATTGTACAACAGGAAATCGACGCACTTAAAGAAGCGTGGGAACATGAAAAGAATGCACTACAGCAACAAGCTTATGAGGAAGCTTTCCAATTAGGGTTTGAAGAAGGGCGCAACAAAGCCCTTTCGGATATGCATGCGGCTGTCGAAATTGCGAATGAAGTGACGATGACTTCCAAGGAAAATGCACAGAAATATTTAGCCTCCCAAGAAAGACTCATACTGGAACTAGCAATCCGCTCAGCAAGCCGAATTCTTGGAAGGGTACTAGAAGAAGATCACGAATCATTTTTATCAATTGTAAAAAAAGGATTAAAAGAAGCGAGAGAGTCAAAAGAAATTAAGCTATTCGTTTCGCTCGAAGACTTTGAACTTGTATCGTCAAATCGTACAGAACTAATGGCAATTTTTCCACCTGATATACCGTTTTTCATCTTTGCTGATGAAGATTTGCAAAGTAATGATTGCATGATTGAAACGAATCAAGGGCGAATTGTTGCGAGTGTGAAAGACCAATTATCCGAACTGAAAGAAAAGCTTGTCGAACTGTTGGAAAGTGGTGACTGATGATGAAAAAAGCCGAAGAATTGCTTGAAGTCATACCGCAATTACATACTTTCAAGAAGTTCGGACGAGTTGTCCGTGTTGTTGGTCTCATGATCGAATCACAAGGACCGGTAAGTGCCATAGGTGATGTTTGTCGCATCCACTTAAACAATGAGCGGAAAAACGACACGATTTTGGCGGAAGTCGTCGGTTTTCGTGAAGAAATTGTCATTTTAATGCCCTACACGAAAATTAGTGATATTTCAAGTGGGTGTTTAGTTGAATGCACAGGGAAACCGCTTGAAGTGAAGGTTGGAATGGAGCTGATTGGTAGGGTCGTCGATTCGATGGGCAATCCAATCGATCAGTATCCACTGCCTAAAGGTTTAACTTCTGTAAGAACGGAACAGGATCCGCCGAGTGTCTTGTCCCGATTGCCGATTCAAGATCAGCTTGCAGTAGGTGTAAAGGCAATTGATGGCATGTTAACGGTAGGGAATGGACAAAGGGTAGGGATATTTGCAGGCTCTGGTGTCGGGAAAAGTACGTTGCTAGGCATGATTGCCCGCAATACGACAGCAGATTTAAATGTGATTGCACTCATTGGTGAACGTGGAAGGGAAGTTCGCGAATTCATTGAGAGGGACTTGGGACCTGAAGGACTCAGTCGCACAATTGTTGTAGCAGCAACATCCGACCAACCCGCGTTAATGCGCATAAAAGGCGCGCTGACTGCGACAGCTATCGCGGAATATTTTCGTGACAAAGGCATGAATGTCATGCTGATGATGGATTCTGTTACACGTGTAGCAATGGCTCAGAGGGAAATTGGTTTAGCAGTTGGTGAGCCACCTGCGACAAGAGGATATACACCCTCCGTCTTTTCAATATTGCCAAAGCTTCTTGAGCGTACTGGGACAAATGAAGTGGGAGCCATTACAGCTTTTTACACCGTTCTTGTCGACGGCGATGATATGAATGAACCGATTGCAGACGCTGTTCGTGGTATTCTCGATGGTCATATCGTATTAGATCGTACGTTAGCAAATAAAGGACAATACCCAGCAATCAACGTGTTAAAAAGTGTCAGCCGACTTATGAACCATATCGCTTCACCAGAACATGTGAGAGCCGCTGAAAAATTGAGGGAATTATACTATACATTCAATAAATCCGAAGACCTCATTAATATTGGTGCTTATAAACGGGGTACGTCAAAAGAAATCGATGATGCGATTGACTTTGAACCTCGTATAACGACCTATTTGAAACAGAGTTACAAAGATAATATTCGAATGGAAGACAGTATCGGGGAATTGATCTCACTTGCAACAGGAGGAGGTACACGATGAAACCTTATGTCTATCGATTTGACAAAGTGCTCAGTTTTCGGGAGCAGGAGAAAACGGAAACGGAAATCGAATATAAAAAAGCAGTTGAATCGTTTGAGAAAGTTGCGACTGAACTTTATGAACTGCTTAAGAAGAAAGAAGATGTTTCCGAAGCGCACCAAGAAAAAATGAAGCAAGGTTTTATGATAAACGAGGTGCATCATTATGTGCGATTCATCGATACGCTTGAAAAACGCATAGCCAGTCTTCAAATGACCGTTATGAAAGCTCGTTCAAAAATGAAATGGTTTGAAGAGAAACTGCTTGAGCGATCGATAGAAGTAAAGAAATTTGAAAAAATGAAAGAAAAAGATCAAGAACATTATCAAGCTGAACTGGAACAAGTGGAAGCTAGCTTGTTGGATGAATTGTCGACTATGAAGTTCCATAGAAAAGAAACAGGGTGGTAATGTGGTAAATAAACCGAAACAATTAGCAGCAAAGAATGAAGTAGAAAAAGGTGCTAAAAAAGCGAATCTTTTTCAAACACTCTTAATGTGGACACTCATTCCTTTATTATTCACAACAATGGTTCTATTAATCATTGCATTTGTAGCAGACATTAATGTGTTGGACGAAATGAAAAAAATGTCGTCCTCTCTTCCATTCTCTACTGAGAAGAAGTCTGAGGATGATGAAGAACTAGCTGCAGATATAGAAGAACGCGTTGTATCTTTACAAGCCGAAATCAAAGAAAAAGAGTCACAAGTGTACAAGTTACAAGAAGAACTGGAGCAGTTCAAAGACGAAAAGAACGCATGGTTAACTGAACAAGAAAATCTTCAACGTCAAATTGAAGCTTTGCAACGTGCGAAAGAAGATAACAAAAGGGATGTAAAGGAAATTATTTCGACGTTCGAGAAAATGTCTGCTAAATCTGCAGCACCCGTCATTACGAATATGAATGATGCTGAAGCGATACAAATCCTTACTGCATTAAAACCTGAAGTGCTAGCGCCTATTTTAGAGAAGATGTCTGCTGAAGATGCTGCAAAATATACGAGCCTTATGACGAAATAGTTGAGTAGTTTACACATTGAAAGGGGGTGAAAAATTGAACATCAGCGCACTACAGTCACTCGTTATTGGAAATCAAACGACCGTAAAGTTGGGGAATGAACAATCAAGTTCTTCTACAAAATCCTTTGGATCAGTATTTGGCCAGATGATGGCTACACCTAAAGACTCGTCTGGTAGCCAATCAAGTGGAAATATTGACGTGCACTATTTGAAAGATGTACTACAGGCGAATACGTTGGAAGATTTGAAAGAAGCACTAAGCGCAATACCAGGTTTTGATTCAACGGAATTGACAGAAACAATCAATTCGTTAACAAGTGCATCGAGTGTCGAAGAAATCCTCGCTACACTTATGGTGGAACCAGAACAGTTTCTTGACGACTTAAAAAAATTGTTCGTAGAAGCTGGACTTCCTGAAGAAGAATTCAATCATCAGTTAGAGACGGTTGATGTTTGGACAATGATCGGTTTTCTAGAAGAGGTTGGAGTTGCATTTTATGAAAAACTAGGCGAGACGATGGATAAGAACCTAACTCCTAACGAAAAGGTATCTGTTGTATCTTTCCTTAAAATGGTAGAGTTTCTCGCTGCTCATTCGGATATGACCGTCACAATGGAACAGAAATTGTCTAGTTTCACAACCATGTATCAGCTGACATTGGAACAGTTGCAGACAAGATTGCAAACTACGCCTATAAGTAAACAGGGGTACATGCAGTTGTTGCAAGATAAAGTAAATGTACAAATCGTTCGGTCGAATGAGTCTTCATCTACTGACAATGGGTCATCTAGTAAACAACCGGATACGACATCTCAAGGAAATGTTTCGTCGACGACGCATGCATCAATAAAAACGGAATTTTCGTTGTCTCAAGAACCAAACACTTCAAATAGAAGTGAAACGTTAATGCGAGAAATGCAACTACTGTTGAAACGCTCGAACTTCGGACAAGTAGGTGGGTCAACGAGGATGCTGATCAAGTTGTACCCTGAACATTTAGGGCAAATACGTATTGAGTTACATGAAGCAAATGGGGTATTGTCCGCAAGAATACTGGCCTCCACTTCACTTGCAAAAGGGATGTTAGATAGCCAATTGCATCAGCTCAGACACGCGTTCACCCAACAGAATTTGCAAGTTGACCGTATTGATATTTCACAGTCCATTCAAGATCCTTCACGTAGTGATCGGGAACAATCGTTCAATGAGCAATTTAGACAAAGGCAACAGCCTAGTGAACAACAACAGAACAATACTCGAGAAGATGAAACTTCTTTTGAAGAATATTTAATTGAATTAGAGGTGTAGGCAATTGGTAGAAAGCCAAAAACCGATAACGGAATCGATGTTTTTGCTTAATAAGCAACGGGAACAACGTAAAACTGGGCCCGATACGATGGGAAAAGACGCTTTCATGAAAATTCTCATTGCACAACTGCAAAACCAAGATCCGACAAATCCGATGAAAGACAACGAATTCATTGCACAAATGGCGCAGTTTTCTTCTTTGGAACAGACAATGAATCTAGCGAACGCATTTGAAAAATTCGCTATTGCTCAAAATCAGACGCAGTTAATTCAATATAATCAATTTGTTGGAAAAAATGTCCGTTGGCATGAAGTGACGGATGAAAAAGGTGAAGACGGCAAACCGGTCATTCATGAAGGAACAGGCGTCATTAAAGCTGCGAAGTTTGTCGATGGATCTGTAATTTTTATTATGGAAGACGGCAAAGAACTGACACCAGGCAACATTTCGGAAGTATTAGCTGGCACAGGCAACACGAACAGTTTGCTAGAAGCAAGTATGCTCATCGGTAAAACTGTTGGCTATATGGACGGAGAGGAAGAGAAAAGCGGTAAAGTTGTTTCTGTTTCAAATAAAGATGGGAAGCTGGAATATGTGTTAGAGGATGGCACAAGAATCGACGGCAAATCATTTACATCGATTAGTCAGTAACGAAGAAAAGGGGCGAAATGTATGGAGCAATTGAACATACATCGCGTTCCATCGCAACCATTCATACGTCACGGACAACAGGCTAAAACGTCGCCAAGTATTCCGCAATCATTTTCGGAGCAACTGAATCAGGCAATGATGCCGACGCAATTGAAAATCAGTAAACATGCATCCGGTCGATTGAGAGAGCGAAAAATTCAAATTACCGAACATGAATGGACGCGTATATTTGATAAGGTGAATGAGGCTAAAGTGAAAGGGATCAAAGAGTCGCTTGTACTTTTGGATCAAGCTGCCTTGATTGTCAGCGTTAAAAACTCGACAGTCATAACAGCGATGGATCGCAAAGAAATGAAAGATCAGTTATTTACAAATATCGACGGAACAATCATTTTAAGTTGAATAGGCAGGACCTCTAAAAGAGGATGCCAACGTACTGCCGACTGACAGAGGCAGATACACTCATTATCCGAGAGGGGAAAATAAATATGTTACGTTCTATGTACGCAGGAATTTCAGGGTTGAAAAACTTCCAAACAAAGTTAGATGTCATTGGGAATAATATTTCGAATGTGAATACGTACGGTTTCAAAAAGAGCCGGACGATTTTTAAAGACTTAGTATCCCAGACCGTTGCGGGTGCATCCGGTTCAAGCGATGTGCGAGGCGGTGTAAATCCGAAGCAAGTCGGTTTAGGCTCTCAATTAGCAGCAATCGACGTCATTCAAAGTGGTGGAGCATCCCAGTTTACAGGTAATACGTTGGACCTTGCATTGTCTGGTGACGGCTTTTTCCAAGTTGCGGACGGTCTAGGTGTAGATCCAGCAACCGGGGCAGGAACATTTACCAATACACTGTATACAAGAGCTGGTAATTTCTATATGGATAACAATGGCTACTTAGTAAATTCAGATGGGAAGTTTCTTGTTGGTTATGCGGTAACTGGATGGGATGGCGATCCAGCTTCGGTATCAACAGATTATCCGAATGCTAATGCTGTATCAGGTAATCCAGCAGCAACAGGTAATCTTGATTCTGATAATAATGGTGTCGCAGATGAAGATCCAGTCATAATTGATGGGGGACAACAAGCAAGCTATACACCAATCCGAATCCCTAAAAACGCACAATCTATGAGTATCGGACAAGACGGTACCGTTACGTTTGTTGATGGTGAAGGAACATTGAAGTGGGCAGGGCAACTTGTGTTAGCGAAATTCTCAAATCCGGGTGGTTTAGGGAAAGTTGGAGGGAACTACTTCCAATCAACTGCGAACTCCGGTGATCCATTAATCCAAGTTGCAACAAAAGAGGGATTAGCTTCCGTCGAATCAGGCTTCCTTGAAATGTCCAACGTCGATTTATCCGAAGAGTTTACGGATATGATCGTTGCACAACGTGGATTCCAAGCGAACACGCGTATTATTACGACATCAGATGAAATCTTGCAGGAACTGGTTAACTTAAAACGATAAGGTTACTCGCATACTTTTTCACGCACACAATCATAGTTACCCAGATCGCCAACTTGGTAAACATCTTATAGTAAGAATTGTTATTGCAAAGGAGGGTCGGGCCGGCTCTGTGCCCGGCCCCTTACATATGATTAAAGTTAAACGTCTCAATGGTACGGTATTCATACTGAATGCACTTTACATAGAGAAAGTTGAATCATTCCCTGATACGACGATTACGTTGACAACTGGGACAAAATACGTCGTTTTAGAGGATGTTGAAGACGTACAAAAACAAATTATCGATTTTTATCGCTCCATCCAATTATTATCGAATCCGCATATTCGAGGTGAAGAAAATGAAGAATAAAGCTTTGACGATTGCATTAATAACAGTTGTTTCATTAACGTTAGTAGGAATTGTCGTACTCATTCTATCTTTGCAGTTCAAAGGGAATGTAGGAGATACCGAACCAACAATTGACGAAATTCTTGAAGCGTCGGTAGATGTTCCTGAAATTATGACAAACTTATCGGGCCGACAATATATTAAACTATCTTTAAAAATCCAAACAGATGATAAAAAAGCAGCAGAAGAATTAGCAAAAAGAGATTTTCAAATTAATAACATCGTCATTCAGGAGCTATCTGAAATGACTGCAGAAGATTTTGAAGGAAAAGCCGGTAAGCAGGCATTTGAAGAATCGATTAAAGCACAATTGAATCCGCTCATGCAAGAGGGTGAAATTGAGAAAGTGTATATCGTTTCTTATATCATTCAATAATGACGGCGCGAAGTACTAAACCGTTCGGGAGGTGACCTTATGTCGGGAGATATTTTATCCCAAAATGAAATAGATGCATTGTTATCCGCCTTGTCAACAGGTGAGATGTCTGCAGATGATATGAAAAAAGAAGAAGAGACCCGGAAAGTAAAAGTATATGATTTCAAACGGGCTCTCCGTTTTTCAAAAGACCAGATTCGAAGTTTGACACGAATTCATGAAAACTTTGCTAGATTGTTAACGACTTATTTCTCTGCTCAGTTACGGACTTATGTACAAATTAACGTCGCATCGGTCGACCAGATTCCGTTTGAGGAGTTTTTACGTTCGATTCCGAATATGACTTTGCTTAATATTTTTGAAGTTCCACCACTCGAAGGTAACATAATTATGGAAGTAAATCCAAATGTCGCCTATTCCATGCTTGATCGTCTAATGGGTGGCGGTGGAGATGGCCCCGGAAAAGTGGACAATATGACTGAGATTGAAACGAAAATATTGACAAATCTTTTTGAACGATCATTTGATAATTTACGGGAAGCATGGTCAGGCATTATCGAGATCGATCCATTTTTATCTGAAATGGAAGTGAATCCGCAGTTTTTGCAAATGATTTCACCGAATGAAACAGTAGTCGTTATCTCATTTAATATTGTTATCGGTGAGTCGAGCGGAATGATCAATATTTGTATTCCGCATGTCGTTCTTGAACCGATTGTGCCAAACTTATCTGTTCGTTATTGGATGCAAACGAATAAAAAAGAGCCTTCTCCTGAACAGAGTGTCGTGTTAGAGAAACGCTTGAAGAAAGCAACTTTGCCAATCACGGCCGAATTAGGACAAGGTTTCATGTCCGTGGAAGACTTCTTATATTTGCAAGTTGGAGATGTGATCCCTATTGACCGGAAAATTGAAGATCCACTCATAGTTAAAGTAGGGGATGTCCCAAAATTCACAGCTCAGCCAGGGCATCTTAGAAATCGAATGGCTGTTCAAATACTCGATATCATGAACGGAGAGGATGAAGATGATGAGTGATAATGTGTTGTCTCAGGAAGAAATTGAAGCTTTATTGCGTGGGGAACCGCTGTCTGTTGATGAACCCGCTACATCCTCTTCTGAGAAAGAAGATTTAGATAATCACTTAAGTGAAATGGAAAAAGACGCACTTGGTGAAGTAGGAAATATTTCATTTGGAAGTTCTGCGACAGCTCTTTCGTCCTTGCTTGGACAGAAGGTTGAAATCACTACTCCTGCAATAACTGTTGTTGACCGTAGCTTGTTGGAAACGGAATTCATACATCCTTATGTAGCGGTCCAAGTGGAATATACAGAAGGGCTGAATGGTACGAACTTACTTGTCATTAAACAAAGTGATGCAGCGATTATTGCGGATTTAATGCTAGGCGGAGATGGCCTTGCGCCAAGTGAAGCATTGAATGAAATCCATTTAAGTGCTGTCCAAGAAGCAATGAACCAAATGATGGGGTCTGCAGCGACGTCCATGTCAACCGTCTTCAATAAGAAAGTGGATATCTCTCCACCTTCTATCGATCTAATGGATTTACAAAACGAAGGCCATACAGAACAGATACCTAACGACGAATTAATGATTAAAGTATCATTTGAACTGAAAGTCGGCGAACTCATCGACTCAAATATTATGCAATTGTTTCCGTTGCAGTTCGGAAAGAATCTCGTCACTTCATTAATGGGCATGGGGGCAGAAGAGGAAGCGGCTGTCACGATGGAAGCTCCAACAAAGAGTGAACCTACTTCAACATTTGCTTATGATCAGAGTCATAATGAGTCCGTTCATCAAGATCCATATGCATCCATGAACGACCAACAACAAACGGCTTGGGACCAACCTATAACACAGCAATTGCCACCTAGACAACAGCGACCAACTGTGCACGTTCAAGAAGCGAAGTTTGCGAGTTTTGATAGTCCATCTTTGAACAAAGCAGAGTCCAACAATTTGAATATGTTGCTGGACATCCCTTTGCAAGTGACGGTGGAACTCGGTCGGACAAAACGTTCCGTAAAAGAAATTCTTGAAATGTCGAGTGGTTCAATTATAGAATTGGATAAGCTGGCAGGTGAACCTGTCGATATTCTAGTAAATAATCGACATATTGCCAGAGGAGAAGTTGTCGTCATCGATGAGAATTTCGGTGTGCGAATTACAGACATTTTAAGTCAAAAAGAACGACTAAACAATTTACGCTAGTATCCAGGAGGTAAAAAGGAAATGGGAAAAAGAATTTTAATTGTAGACGACGCAGCATTTATGCGCATGATGATCAAGGACATTTTAACTAAAAACAATTTTGAAGTAGTAGGAGAAGCTGCTGATGGTGCACAAGCAGTCGAAAAGTATTTCGAGCTGAAACCGGATTTAGTAACAATGGACATTACAATGCCGGAAATGGATGGTATTGCAGCACTGAAGTCAATTAAAGCAAAAGATCCATCTGCGACGATTATTATGTGCTCGGCAATGGGCCAACAGGCAATGGTGATTGATGCCATTCAAGCAGGTGCAAAAGATTTCATCGTAAAGCCGTTCCAAGCAGATCGAGTTGTTGAAGCAATTCAAAAAGCACTAGGGTAAGCGGATGATCGGAATAACTAGTGTAAGAAAATGGATGTTGCTTGTAGTTGTCAGCATGTTAGCTATTACAGTATGCACACAAGT
This sequence comes from Sporosarcina sp. OR05, assembly GCF_041414805.1. Classification (NCBI taxonomy): domain Bacteria; kingdom Bacillati; phylum Bacillota; class Bacilli; order Caryophanales; family Caryophanaceae; genus Sporosarcina; species Sporosarcina sp. OR05. Next base: position 333,136 of record NZ_JANKJL010000002.1, read on the forward strand.
GGTTACAGCTGAAACCGACCCGAACACGTATGTCATCGATAATTTAAAACCGGGAAAAGATGTGAAAGAAGAAACACCTGACAAAGAACAAAACCAACCGGCTGTTGAACCTTCAAAGGAATTGACAGCTGGGAGTTCTTCTTTTGGTGACTATATTCGGATGATTTTAGCCTTTCTGTTTGTCATCGGGCTTTTACTTGCGCTATTAAAATTTTTGAACCGTCGTAATCGAATGTTTGACCAACATCGTCTCATGAAAAATATCGGCGGACTATCACTCGGTCAACAAAAGTCCATTCAACTCGTCCATATAGGAAACTCCTATTACTTGGTTGGTGTTGGCAATGAAGTACAACTATTAAAAGAAATAACCGATGCAAATGAAATTGCGAAACTAGAAGACTATATTCGAGAAGGTGACATTCAACCACCGGCTGGCCTTGTCGCTAAAGTTGTTTCGAAATATGTCAATCCGAATCGCTCACTTGAGAAAACAGAAGAGCAGGTAGAATTCGGCCATCTCTTTAAAGACAAAATTAACGAGCTTAAAGAGGAACGAAAGAAACATTTAAGAAGATTGGAAGAAAAGGAGCGCAGACAAGATGAATGATTTCGTCCAGTTTTTTTCGGACAGCGACGCAACGAATGTCTCAACATCTATCAAATTACTGCTGCTACTAACAGTGTTATCACTTGCTCCTGCAATTCTAATTCTGATGACTTCGTTTGCTCGTATTGTAATTGTGCTTTCGTTTGTTCGAACAGCGCTCGCGACACAACAAATGCCACCGAATCAAGTAATTGTCGGTCTTGCTCTGTTTTTAACATTTTTCATTATGGCCCCAACTTTTCAAGAGGTAAATGAAAAAGCGCTGACACCGTTGTTCGCTGAAGAAATTTCACTTGAACAAGCATATGAGGAAGCAAGTATGCCCTTTAAGGAGTTCATGAGCAAACATACGAGACAAAAAGACTTGGAATTGTTTCTTCGGTACAACGAAGCAGAACGACCGGAATCGTTAGAGGATATTCCTTTGACGATGCTTGTACCTGCGTTCGCGTTAAGTGAGATTAAAACAGCTTTTCAAATGGGCTTTATGATTTTCATCCCATTTCTCGTCATCGATATGATTGTCGCAAGTGTATTGATGTCAATGGGGATGATGATGTTGCCGCCGGTCATGATTTCATTGCCATTTAAAATCCTGCTATTCGTTTTGGTGGATGGTTGGTACCTCATCATGAAATCATTGTTACAAAGTTTTTAGCGAAAGTTTATAGGTATTCTTTATGAGCAAAGTGGTATTTTCCAATTTAGGAGTGGTAAAACATGACAGGTGAAGTAGTCATCTCGATTGCTGAACGGGCAGTATGGGTCATTTTATTAGCATCCGGACCGTTGTTGATTGTCGCATTAGTATCAGGTTTGCTTGTTAGTATATTTCAAGCAACTACACAAATCCAAGAACAGACATTAGCATTCGTACCAAAGATTGTTGCTGTACTTGTTGCGATTGTATTCTTTGGACCTTGGATGCTTTCAAAAGTCACTGCCTATGCATCCGATATTTTTGATAATCTTGTCCGGTATATTGGGTGAATGAATGGAAGCATTAATCCCATCAATGGCCGTCTATTTACTTGTGTTGACGAGAGTGACGGCATTTATTGTCACTGTTCCGTTCTTTTCATATCGCACAATCCCGACTACTCAAAGAGTCATTTTTGCTGCAATACTAGCATGGGTGATGGTCTACACGATTGAAGCACCAACCCTTGAGATAGATGGTACATACATACTTTTGGTGTTAAAAGAAGCAACTGTCGGTTTGTTTATTGGTCTTATTGCTTATATTGTCATGTCAGCAATTCAGATTGCAGGAGGCTTTATCGATTTTCAAATGGGCTTTGCCATTGCCAATGTGATTGATCCTCAAACAGGTGCACAATCACCACTATTAGGTCAATTTTTTAATGTTCTCGCTCTATTGTTGTTATTAACATTAAATGCTCATCACATGTTGTTAGATGGTATTTTCTATAGCTATCGTTTTGTACCAATCGATGTACTATGGCCATCTTTTGGAGAAGAGCGATTGGTCGAATTCATAGCAAAAACATTTATGGCAACTTTTGCGATTGCTTTTCAAATGTCGATTCCAATTGTTGCGACATTATTTCTTGTCGATTTAGCACTCGGTATTACAGCTAGGACTGTTCCGCAATTAAATATATTTGTTGTTGGTTTTCCGATAAAAATCGGCGTTAGCTTCCTCGTCCTCGTGACGACGTTTACGGTCATGATTGCGATGATGCAGAAACTTTTTGAGATCATGCTAGCAGCAATGAGAGACTTGATGATCATCTTAGGGGGTGGCTAATATGAGGTTAACGTTGGACTTACAGTTTTTCGCAGGTGAAAAAACTGAAAAAGCCACCCCGAAGAAAAGACTTGATTCACGAAAAAAAGGACAAGTGTTAAAAAGTCAAGATGTTACAAGTGCCATTGTTATGCTTGTTGTGTTCCTATTTCTCTATTTTGCTTCTGGTTTTATGAAAGATCGCTTTTTTGTTTTCTTTACCCACTCGTTCACTGAATACTTCTCAAAAGATGTATTAGATATTCATACAACGATGGAGATGTATCGAACGATGGTAGCCGAAATGGCTTTCATCTTGCTTCCAATCATGGTGATTGCGGTCATTGCCGGAATAGCCGGCAATCTATTTCAGTTCGGTCTGCTCTTTACGACTGAACCATTAAAATTTGACTTGAAAAAAATTGATCCGATCAAAGGATTGAAAAGAATCTTTTCAGTTCGTGCATTAGTGGAATTGATGAAATCTTTATTAAAAATCTCTTTCATCGGTTCCGTGACAACCATTATTCTTGTCATGAATATCGAAAAAGTACTCGGTTTAGCTTTTAAAACACCACATGATACGCTCGTAATCGTTGGACAATTGGTCGCTATCATGGGGATCATAGCATCTCTTGTACTTTTATGTATATCAATTTTGGATTATTTTTATCAGAAATATGATTATGAAAAAAACCTGCGGATGTCCAAACAGGATATTAAGGATGAATATAAAAACACTGAAGGGGATCCAATCATTAAATCCCGTATTAAACAACGTCAACGGGAAATGGCAATGAGGCGGATGATGCAAGAAGTGCCCCAAGCGGATGTAGTCATTACAAATCCAACCCATTTTGCGATTGCCTTGAAATATGACGATGAAAAAATGGATGCGCCGATTGTTCTGGCAAAAGGTGCAGACTTTGTCGCTCAAAAGATTAAATTGATTGCCAAAGAACACGACATTGTCATGGTGGAGAATAGACCACTAGCTCGTGCGTTATATGATGAGGTTGAAATCGGGGATAGGATTCCTGACCAATTCTTTAAAACCGTCGCTGAAATTTTAGCGTATGTTTATCGGATTCAAAAAAAGATTTAAGAAAAAATGAGAAAGAAGGGATGACATGCAATTTAGGGATATAGGTGTATTAGCATCTGTCATCATGATTGTCGCGATGCTCGTCATCCCATTACCGCCATGGTTGTTGAGCTTTTTGATCATTATTAACATTACACTGGCTTTGATGGTGTTGTTAACGTCTATGAATATGCAAGAAGCACTGCAATTTTCGATTTTTCCATCATTGCTACTGCTTCTTACGTTGTTCAGACTTGGATTGAATGTTTCCACGACGCGTGCAATTCTTTCCAAAGGGGATGCTGGGGGAGTTGTCGAAACGTTCGGTACGTTTGTAACAGGTGGGAACATTGTCGTCGGTCTTGTTGTATTCGTCATCCTTATCATTATCCAGTTCATCGTCATCACAAAAGGGTCTGAACGTGTTTCCGAAGTAGCAGCCCGCTTTACACTTGACGCAATGCCCGGAAAGCAAATGAGTATTGACGCAGATTTGAACGCTGGTATGATTTCTGAAACGGAAGCACGAGTTCGACGAGAAAAAGTGAGTAATGAAGCGGATTTTTATGGTGCAATGGATGGGGCGACAAAATTTGTCAAAGGGGATGCAATTGCCGGTATTATCATTGTTATGATCAATCTCCTCGTGGGAATGATCATCGGTGTTGTTCAAATGGATTTACCTTTTGCTGAAGCTGCAACAAAGTTCTCAATGTTGACAGTCGGTGATGGAATTGTTTCTCAAATCCCTGCACTGCTCATTTCGACAGCCACTGGAATCGTTGTCACACGTGCAGCATCTGAAGGAAATCTTGGGACAGATATTACAAAGCAACTATTAGGTCAACCGAAACTGTTATATGTCGCTGCAGCTACTGTATTTCTATTAGGCTTATTCACACCGATTAATGACATCCTAACAGTACCTGTAGCGATTGCTCTTGCTACAGGTGCATACGTCATGAGTCGTAAATCGGAAGAAGATCCTCATGAACTAATGGAAATGGAGGAAGAGGTTGAAACAGAAGGGATGAAGAGTCCCGAAAATGTCGTGAACTTGCTCAATGTAGACCCTATTGAATTTGAATTTGGCTATGGCCTTATTCCACTTGTAGATGCACAGCAAGGAGGAGATTTGCTAGATCGCGTCGTTATGATTCGTAGACAACTTGCGTTGGAATTAGGCCTTGTCATTCCAGTCGTGCGCATCAGGGATAATATCCAACTTCAGCCAAACGAGTACCGAATCAAAATTAAAGGAAGTGAACTTGCACGTGGTGAGCTGTTGCTTGATCATTACCTTGCCATGAGTCCTGGGGGAGAAGATTCAATTATAGGCATTGATACGGTAGAACCGTCATTTGGTCTTCCGGCAAAATGGATTACAGAAGACGTGAAAGAAGATGCGGAAATTATGGGGTATACAGTTGTAGACCCGCCGAGTGTGGTCTCTACTCATTTAACAGAAGTAATCCGTGCCAACGCATCTGACTTAATTGGTCGTCAGGAAACAAAACAACTCGTCGATCATGTTCGAGAAACGTATCCAATATTAGTCGACGAATTAACTCCGACACCATTATCGATTGGTGAGATTCAGAAAGTTCTTGCGAAGTTGCTTAGTGAAAATGTATCAATCAGAAACTTGCCTGTCATTTTTGAAACACTCGCAGACTACTCAAAATACTCGTCCGATATCGATTTGCTCACGGAATATGTACGTCAATCGCTAGCAAGACAAATCACGGCACAGTATTCTTCAAGTGTAGATTCTTTAAAAGTACTAACGGTTTCAGGAAGAGTGGAAAAACTGATTGCTGATCATATCCAACAAACGGAACAAGGGAGCTATTTATCCATTGATCCTAATGATTCACAAGCAATTTTAGAATCGATTGCAAAAGAAGTCGAGAGAGTCGCTTTATTGGATCAGTCTCCAATACTCTTATGTTCTCCAGCAATACGTATGTACTTACGGCAAATAACAGAACGGTATTTCCCTCAAATCCCTGTGTTATCTTACAATGAACTTGAAGCTTCAATTGAAGTACAAAGTGTCGGGGTGGTGGATAGTTGATGAAGATGAAAAAATATACAGCTGATACGATGGTAGAAGCGATGAAGAAAGTTCGCTCTGACTTCGGAGATGATGCTGTCATTCTAAGTTCAAATGTAGTGAAAACTACGGGTTTCCTTGGATTGTTCAAGCGAAAAATGGTCGAAGTTGTAGCAGGTTTTGATGAACCTCCACAATCGAAAATTCAAAAAACGACTTTGTTTGAAAAGGAAGCAGCACAAATTAGTCCTATCGAATCCGATCTGAAAAAAGAAATGCATGACATGAAGAAATTGTTGCAAGAAATGAAACAGGCTACTTCTTTTGCGAACTTTCCGGATAGTCTTTCCCCATTGTTAACGACATTGGAGGCACAAGGATTATCGAAAGAAACAATCTATCACATTGGAAATCTACTATTTACAACGATGAAAGAAGACAAAAAAGATTTAACGACGGTTGAACAAAAACAAAAAGCAGCAGCAGTGCTAGCAGAGTTGTTTGCCGACTTACCGTTTGGTGGAATTGATACGACCAAAAAATATATTAACGTATTAGGTCCAACCGGTGTCGGCAAAACGACAACAATTGCAAAAATCGCAGCAAGAGCATTGTTGGAAAACAAAAAGAAGGTCGGATTCATTACAACAGATACATACAGAATTGCGGCAATCGAACAACTTCGTACCTATGCAAATCTACTTCAAGCCCCAGTCGAAATCGCGTATAATCGTGAAGATTTCAAGGTGGCTATTGATAAGTTGAAAGACGTAGATCTTGTTTTCATCGATACAGCGGGCAGGAACTATAAAGAAACAAAGTATGTAGAAGATGTTAAACAGTTAATTGACTTCTCGCTCGATATGGAAACGTTTCTTGTATTATCTGTGACAGCGAAAGAAGATGATATGAAGGCCGTCGTTGAGAAATTTACTTCCTTTCCAATTGAAAAATTCATCTTTACAAAAGTGGATGAAACAAGTTCCATCGGGCCCATGTTTAACTTGATGAAACAATTCCAAATTGGAGCCGCCTATTTCACAGATGGACAAGAAGTACCTGAAGATCTAACAGAAGCAACTGTAAAATTGTTAATTGACCGACTACTGGCAGGTGTTGACGATGCGTGACCAAGCAGAAGAACTTAGGCTGAAAATGTTGAAAGGTCAAGGTCGACTTGCAAAGTCCATTGCTATCGTCAGTGGAAAAGGAGGAGTCGGTAAGTCCAACTTCTCCACAAACTTCGCCTATTCCTTACAGTTGAAAGGGAAGAAAGTCATTGTAGTGGATATGGATTTAGGGATGGGCAATATCCATATTTTATTAGGAGTGACGCCTCGATATAGTTTAAAAGATTATTTGTTAGGGGAGCAATCGTTGGATGCCGTATTGAATCGTGACATGCATGGATTGGCATTCATATCTGGCGGGTCTGGACTTGATACAATTCTTGATTGGACTGAGCCAATGTTTGAGCGCTTGCTTTTAGCGTTTGAACGTCTTCAACAGGATTATGATGTGATTTTGTTTGATATGGGTGCAGGCGCAACACAGCGCTCTATCGATTTGATTGTTGCGGTCGATGAGGTCATTGTCATCTCTACGACGGAACCTACATCTATTACAGATGCTTATTCGATGATGAAATTCATCTGTTTACAAGACGCTGACAAGAAATTTAGCATTGTGACAAATCGTGTTTCAAAAGGTCAGGATGGCAATGAATCCGCTACAAGATTACAGTATGCCATGAAAAAGTTTCTAGCAAAAGAAACAACACTGCTAGGTTTTCTACCTGAAGACGCTGTTGTTCATAAATCGGTCATTGCCCAAAAGCCGTTCATACTCGAATATCCAAATGCGTTAATATCCAAACGACTGTTGGCAATCGCAGATATGTATGTTACTGATAATCAATTGGAACCAATCGAAAAGACGAAATTCATACAAAAACTTAAGGGGATATTTTTGAAAGGGCGTGATTGACTTGTCGCCAGACATACAACGTAAAAAAGTGCTAGTCGTCGATGATTCTGCATTTATGCGAAAGCTTATTTCGGATATGCTTTCCAACCATTCATCTCTTACTGTCGTTGCGACTGCTCGAAATGGTCAAGATGCCCTTGCAAAAGTTGAACAGCTCTGTCCAGACGTTATTACGATGGATATAGAAATGCCAGTAATGAATGGATTAGAAGCATTGCAACAAATCATGAAAACAACCCCGACACCGATTGTCATGTTATCAAGTACGACCGAAATCGGAGCCAAAAACACGATGCTTGCGATGGAGTATGGTGCCGTCGATTTTGTTGCAAAACCAGGTGGTCCAATTTCATTAAATCTTTCTGATGTAGAAGCAGAAATCGTCCAAAAGGTTGTACAAGCTTCAACAATTAAAGTTGCCGCGTTAACAAAGAAACGAGAGGTCCAAAAAAATTCTTCACCTCAATTCAATATGAATGTGCGTCAGCAACGAAAGCAATCGATGAAACAAGACTTTCAACCCTTTTACGGTAGCGGAAAAAAAATGTCCAAACAACTCACTTCATTTGTTATAATAGGTACATCGACAGGGGGACCACGAGCGCTACAAGCTGTGCTAACAGAACTACCTAAATCGATCCCTGCGCCTATTCTCGTCGTCCAACATATGCCTCCAGGCTTTACTAAATCTCTTGCACAAAGACTAGATGGCCTAAGTGAGATTCATGTAAAGGAAGCAGAAGACGGGGAACCATTTGTTAATGGTACTGCCTATATCGCACCTGGGGGAAAACATTTGATAATCGATGCTGGTTCGAATGGGTATAATGTGCGGCTAGATGAAATAGAACCCCCTCGCAAAGGTCATCGTCCAGCTGTAGACGTATTGTTGGAGTCAGCTTCAAATTTCCCAGCTATACAATTTCTTTCGGTCATCATGACAGGAATGGGGCACGATGGTAAAGAAGGCTTACAAACATTAAAAGCCTCATGCAACACAATTGCCATCGCGGAATCAGAACGCACTTCAATTGTATATGGTATGCCGAAAGCGATCCGAGATGCTGGTCTCGCTGACCAAGTCGTTGATTTGGAAGAAATTCCAACCGTAATCATGAATAGTTTACATTCCTAAGGAGGCGTCATAAGTATGGATACAAATCAATACCTTGAAATGTTTTTAGACGAAAGTAAAGAGCACCTCCAATCTTGTAACGAGTTTTTACTGAAACTCGAAAAGAATCCGGAAGACTTGGCAATTGTGAATGAAGTTTTTCGTTCCGCTCATACGTTAAAAGGCATGTCTGCGACGATGGGATATGAAGATATTGCCGACTTGACACATAAGATGGAGAACGTGCTTGATGCAATTCGAAATGCTAAGATCCGGGTTACGACTGAACTTTTAGATGTAGTCTTCAAAGCAGTGGATGAACTGGAAGAAATGGTGATGGATATTGAAGCAGGTGGATCAGGGAAAAAAGACGTCCAACAACTGGTTTCATTATTAAATCAAATTGAAGCTGGACACGGCATCGTTCCATTACAATCAGTGGAATCCGCTGCAACTGTAGAACATGCCTCCCTTGCTCCTACTCATTCTGAAGTAATGCTGACGTATGATGATTATGAGATGACAGTTATTAGCCAATCGAAAGAGCAAGGATTTAATGCGTTTGAAGTGTCGGTAAGCTTGAGAGAAGATTGTCTGTTGAAAGCGGCTCGTGTCTTTATGGTCTTTGAAATCCTAGAGAAGTCAGGCGAAATCATTAAAACAAAACCAAGTGTCGAATTACTTGAAAATGAAGAATTTGATTCACAATTTACGGTCGTTCTTTTAACGAATGAAGAAGCGAATACGATTGAAGCGAAAGTGCTAAAAGTATCTGAAGTGGACAGAGTTCAAGTATCATCACTAACAGATGAGTCGCTCTTAGCAAATAAACGCGCTGAAGAAGTTGTTGAAACGAAAGTAGCTTCTCCATCCGAAAAAGCAGTAAATGATAAAAACGACAAAGCCGCTGATAAGAACAAACGGACGAGTAATGGACAACATGCCAATAAGACGATTCGTGTCAATATTGATCGATTAGACGTTTTGATGAATCTGTTTGAAGAACTTGTTATCGATCGTGGTCGTTTACAATCGATTGCGACAGAATTACATAATCCAGATTTGAACGAAACGGTTGAACGGATGACGCGGGTATCCGGTGACTTACAGAACATTATTCTAAATATGCGAATGATCCCTGTTGAAACAGTGTTTAATCGATTCCCTAAGATGGTTCGCCAACTTGCAAGAGATTTGGACAAGAAAATTAACCTTGAAATCATTGGGGCAGAAACTGAATTGGATCGAACGGTTATTGATGAAATCGGAGATCCACTTGTTCATCTAATCCGAAATGCCTTGGATCACGGAATTGAAACTCCAGCTGAACGGGTTGCAAAAGGAAAGCCAGAAACAGGTACGGTTACGTTAAGAGCGTATCATTCAGGAAACCATGTATTTATTGAACTTGAAGATGATGGAGCAGGGGTTAATAAAGAGCGCGTGCTCAAAAAAGCATTGGATAGGGGCATCATTACTGAAGACATGGTTCCGACGATGACTGATAAGCAAGTCGCAGAACTTATTTTGGCTTCAGGCTTCTCGACCGCTGAGAAGATTACGGATGTATCCGGCCGAGGAGTCGGATTGGATGTCGTAAAGAGTACGATTGAATCTCTTGGTGGTTACATTTCAATTGATTCAAAAGAAGGCAAAGGTTCTTTATTCCAAGTACAATTGCCACTTACGTTGTCCATTATTTCGGTTATGCTTGTGAATCTTGAAAAAGATATTTATGCAATCCCACTTTCATCGATTATTGAAACAGCGATTATTAAGAAATCCGACATATTGCAAGCTCATAATCAGCAAGTGATTGATTTTAGAGGGAACATTGTCCCAATTGTCAATTTGAAAACTATTTTTGAAATGGAAAATGCACAGACAATCGACGAATTTCAATCAGTCGTCATTGTTAGAAAAGGTGACAAACTGGCGGGACTTCTAGTTGATTCTTTCATTGGTCAACAAGAAATTGTCTTGAAATCATTAGGGAACTATTTACAGAGCGTATTTGCCATTTCGGGAGCTACTATACTTGGTAATGGACAAGTTGCGTTAATTGTCGACTGCAATTCATTGATTAAGTAATTGAGGAGGAATACAGATGGCTAGTGTAAATAGTTTAAATTCCGAAGAAGCAACGAAAGTGATTGCCTTTCAACTGATGGACAAAGAATATGCAATCGATATTAACTGTGTTGAATCGATTGAAAAAGTATTGTCAATTACAAAAGTACCAAGAACTCCTTCATATGTGTACGGTGTTATAAATTTGCGAGGAGTCGTGACGCCGATTGTGGATCTTCGTGAGCGTTTCGGTTTAGAACTAAAACCTTTTGATGAGACGAGCAGTATTATCATCGTTTCGTTGGACGATTATGAAGTGGGAATTATCGTGGACAACGCAAATGATGTGATTGACATTCCGATTACAGCAATCGAGCCTCAACCAGAAGTTGTAGGTGCGATTGAATCAGAATTCATTGCAGGCGTCGCGAAACTAGAAAAACGATTGTTAGTCATGTTGAATCTTGAAAAAGTGTTAGAGCCGTTGAAACGAGTGACGACAGATGAGTTCTGATCAGCATATTTCGGATATGCATTTAGATGTACTAAAAGAAATTGGCAACATTGGTGCAGCGCATGCAGCAACTGCTCTATCTCAATTGTTAGGTAGAAAAATTGACATGCTCGTCCCGGATGTCAAACTTGTGTCTTTTGACGAGATGTTTGAATTGGCGGGTGGTGCAGAAAAGATTGTTGCGGGCATTTTTCTACGTATACAAGGGGATCTATCAGGTAGCATGTTTTTCGTCTTGCCAGTGGACTCCGCTAATCATTTCATTCGCAAATTAATTCATGATGATACGTTTGATTTTCATGCGAATCCGATAGCGGCTATGGGGATTTCAGCTATGCAGGAATTGGGAAATATTTTGTCAGGTTCCTATTTATCTGCTCTATCAGATTTTACGGGTTTACATATACACCCGACGGTACCGTCCTTAAGTGTTGATATGGTCGGCGCAATTGTCAGTTTTGGGCTCATAGAAGTATCGCATTACAGTGATGATGTTATCGTTATCGATACACGCATAAATGATGACGCAGATGAAAAAACTTCAACAGTAGATGGTCATTTCTTCCTGTTGCCTGATCCTGAATCGTATGTGACAATTTTCCGCTCGTTAGGTGTGCTATAACATGAACATGTTAAAAAACGTTATAAGAGTAGGCATTGCCGACATGAATATTGCCAAAACACCACATACGATTAGAACATCCGGTTTAGGCTCTTGCGTCGGTGTTGTCCTTTACGACGAAACAAAAAAAATTGCTGGTCTATTACACGTCATGCTACCGGACTCTACTCTCGGAAAAGCAGAAAATCTGAATGTGGCGAAATTTGCAGATACAGGAATTTATGCGCTAATGGAGCGTTTAAAAGCTGAAGGAGTTAGGCCGTTATCTTTAAAGGCTAAAATTGCTGGTGGAGCGCAAATGTTTCAATTTGGGACAAGTGATACAATTCGGATAGGTCCAAGAAATATTGAAGCTGTAAAAAGTGAGCTCAATCGTCTGTCCATCCCGATTGTAGCAGAAGATACCGGGGGATCGAGTGGGAGAACGATTGAATTTGATCCATCTACAAGTACATTAAGTATTCGAACCGTCAATGCAGGGACCAAGGACATTTAATCATCCACGTACACATATTAAAAAAGTTATAGAATTTATCATGAAGTTGATTACGAATGAGCGAAGTGTAATGCGAATAATTGCCGTCTGCACGCTCTGAAAAAGTCTATAAGACTTTGATACTGTTAGAAAAGCGGCTGATCGATTCAGTCGCTTTTTTAAATAACCATTTGCTATAATCATAAATAGATGAACGACAGTAAGTTTGTTAAACTGAAACGGTATGGAGGTGAAAGCATCAATGTCCAAACAGGATTTGACAGAAGAAGCATGTTGGAAACTTTGGATGGAAAATCGGGATACAGATGCGGGTGACTGGCTCGTCCGTACATATATGCCGCTCGTCAACTATCACGTACAACGAATTAGTTCAGGACTTCCTCGCAATGTAGCGAGAGATGATATTATGAGTTTAGGTTTACAAGGTCTATTCGATGCTTTAACAAAATTTGAACCGAGCAGGGACTTGAAATTTGATACATATGCCTCTTTTAGGATAAGAGGATCGATAATCGATGGACTTCGTAAAGAGGACTGGTTACCACGATCTTCAAGGGAGAGAACGAAAAAACTTGAAGAAGAAATCCATAAATTAGAACAAAGCTTGTTACGGCATGCTACACCTGAAGAAATTGCCCGTCACCTCGGTATTTCTGTAGAAGACGTTTATCAGACTGTTCATGAACAATACTTTTCCAATATCTTGTCAATGGATGAGCGGATGAGTGATGACGACGAAGAAGGTCAAAAATCTTTCATCTTAAAAAATGAATCGGAGCGTTCACCTGAACATCATGTCATGATGGGCGAGTTAATTGAAGAATTATCCGGGAAGATCCAGGAATTGAATGACAACGAGCAACTCGTTTTAAATCTTTTCTATACAGATGAAATGACGTTAACCGAAATCGGGGAAATTCTCAGTTTGTCAACGTCTAGAATTTCTCAAATCCACTCAAAAGCTTTATTTAAATTACGGAAACTACTTCTACCGGAAATTGTAGATGGAGGGATACTGTGAGTTTAAAAGGCATCGAACTTCAAATTGCCATTCCTAAAACCGTAGAAGCAGGGAAGCTTCAGGAGCAAAAACAAAATCAAACCTATGTAAGTCAAACCCATGCACAAGCGGCGAACGAAAAGGAATTGGCCAAACAGCGTGAGACGGTCGTTGAAGCAACTAACTACGCCAAAGTAAACAAAGATGCAAACAAAGAGCAGCATCCAAATGGTCAAAATGAACAAGGGCAAGGACATAAAGAAGAGGAAAAGAAAACGAAGCATCCTTATAAAGGATCATTCGTAGACTTTATAGGTTAATGGACATGCAAACGATATTCCTAATACTATTATTTATCATGCAGATGGTTGGCTTTTATGTAATATTACTGTTGTATACAAAAGTCTCCAGGTTCAATGATTTGGAAAAGAAACAGCAAAAGCTTATGGCGGAGATGGATGACTCAATCGCAGCTTATTTAGCTGAATTGAAGGAAGAGAACGAACGCTTGATAGCAATTATTGAAAAACGGCACCACGCAAGCGGTCCAGAGCCATCAAATTCGATGACGTCAAGTAAAAAAGAAGTGAATAAAAATGAGAACGCAGATTTACATTTTCCTCAACCGAAGATCCCAATGAAACTTGCAGTTCAATCTTATCAATCATATTCCAAAAATATACCAGAGGAACAGGCATCCACACAAAAAAAGCCTGGCGAAATGGACGAGCGGACGAAAGCAATTGCACTGCATGATGAGGGAAAAAGTATTGAAGAAATCGCTAAGACGCTCGGTAAAGGTAAAACTGAAGTGGAGCTACTACTGAAATTCAGATAAAGATTGTTGCAATAGGATTATCCATGTGGTATATTATCAAATGGTGTTACTACACACGCATGTGGATGTCGGAAAGGGTGCCGAAAGGTCATTTCGATGAATGAAGGATGCGGAGGAATTTAACCAAACAGGAGGAATAGTAAATGTCAGTAATCTCAATGAAACAACTGCTTGAAGCAGGTGTACATTTCGGTCACCAAACACGTCGTTGGAACCCGAAAATGAAAAAGTATATTTTTGTAGAGCGTAACGGAATCTACATCATCGATCTTCAAAAGACGGTGAAAAAATTAGAAGAAGCTTACGACTTCATGCGCCAAGTGGGTGCTGATGGTGGTAAAGTGCTATTCGTAGGTACTAAAAAGCAAGCACAAGATGCTATTAAAGAAGAAGCTGAACGTGCTGGCATGTATTACATCAACCAACGTTGGCTTGGTGGTACACTTACAAACTTCGGAACGATCCAAAAGCGTGTTGCACGCATGAAGAAGATCGAAACGATGGAAGAGGACGGTACATTTGCTGTACTTCCTAAAAAAGAAGTATCTGAACTTAGAAAAGAACACGAACGTCTTGTGAAATTCCTTGGCGGTATCCGTGATATGAAATCACTACCAGATGTTATTTTCGTGGTAGACCCACGTAAAGAGCGCATCGCGGTTGCTGAAGCGATTAAATTGAACATTCCACTTGTTGGTATTGTTGATACAAACTGTGATCCGGATGAAATCGATTATGTCATTCCTGCGAATGACGATGCAATCCGCGCAGTACGTCTTTTGACGAGCAAAATGGCTGACGCTTTGATCGAATCAAGACAAGGTGCTGACGAAGAAGTTGCTGAAGAGCAAGCAGAAGCAGTAACTGCAGAGTAAGTAGCGAGTATAAATGAAAAGACGATAAGTGGCCAACCCCCTTATCGTCTTTTTTAAAGAGTATGAAAGTAGATTACACAATATGGGAGGAACTACGAATGGCTATTACAGCACAAATGGTTAAAGAATTGCGTGAAAAAACAGGTGCGGGTATGATGGACTGCAAAAAAGCACTTACTGAAGTGAATGGTGATATGGAAGCGGCAATCGACTTCCTTCGTGAAAAAGGCTTGTCAAGTGCGGCGAAAAAAGCTGATCGTATTGCTGCAGAAGGGACAACTGATATCCTAGTAAGCGGAAACGAAGCGATCATTCTTGAAGTGAATGCTGAAACAGATTTCGTAGCGAAAAACGAAGCATTCCAAATCCTTGTTAAAGAACTTGGTGAGCATTTACTTGCAACAAAACCGGCTTCCGTAGAAGAAGCAATGGAGACAAAAATGTCCAACGGTCTTTCAGTTGCTGACCACATCTCAAATGCAGTTGCTAAAATCGGTGAAAAAATCACACTTCGTCGTTTCGAAGTGAAAACAAAGTCTGATAATGACGCATTTGGACCATACTTACACATGGGTGGACGTATTGCGGTGCTAACAATTCTAGAAGGTTCTACAGATGCTGAGGCTGCGAAAGATGTTGCGATGCACATCGCTGCTTTGAATCCAAAATATATCTCTCGTGACGAAGTTTCTCAAGAAGAAGTCGAGCATGAGCGCAAAATCCTTACAGAGCAAGCTTTGAATGAAGGCAAGCCTGAAAATATCGTTGCGAAAATGGTTGAAGGTCGCCTTGGTAAATACTTCGAAGAAATCTGCTTATTAGACCAAGCTTTCGTTAAGAATTCTGATCAAAAAGTTCGTGACTTCGTAAAATCAACAGGCGGAACGTTAAAAGGCTTCGTTCGTTATGCAGTTGGTGAAGGAATCGAAAAACGTGAAGATAACTTTGCTGATGAAGTAATGAGTCAAGTAAAGGGCAACTGATTGCAGTTGTAGATAGTATGAAAAAATTAGGGGACACACCACTGTGTTCCCTATTTTTCGAGAAAACTTAGTAGACGGAGGGTACATATGAGCGTCCCAAAATATAAAAGAATTGTCTTGAAACTTAGCGGTGAAGCACTAGCGGGTGACAAAGGCTTTGGATTATCACCTGCAATCATCAAGTCGGTCGCAGCACAAGTAAAAGATGTGGTGGATCTTGATGTTGAAGTGGCAGTCGTAGTTGGTGGAGGAAATATTTGGCGAGGGAAAATCGGAAGTGAAATGGGCATGGACCGCACAACTGCTGATTATATGGGTATGCTCGCTACCGTAATGAATTCACTGGCACTTCAAGATGCTCTTGAAAAATTAGGCGTTGAAACACGTGTATCGTCATCAATCGACATGCGACAAGTCGCAGAACCATATATTCGCCGCAAAGCAATCCGTCATTTAGAGAAAAAACGCGTCGTCATTTTTGCAGCAGGAACGGGTAATCCGTATTTCTCAACAGATACGACAGCTGCGTTACGAGCGGCAGAAATTGAAGCAGACGTCATCCTGATGGCTAAGAACAATGTAGATGGTGTCTATTCTGCGGACCCATTAAAAGATACGAATGCCGTGAAGTATACAGACCTTACGTATTTGGAAGTCATTAGTCAAGGGCTTGAAGTGATGGACTCTACTGCATCGACCCTATGTATGGACAACGATATCCCGCTCGTAGTATTCTCGGTTATGGAGAACGGTAACATTAAAAAAGCTGTACTGGGTGAACCAATCGGTACGGTTGTGAGGAGGAATGGGTAAATGTCAAAAGTAGTATTAGATCAAACAAAAGAAAAAATGGAAAAAGCGATATCTGCATTGACGAGACAACTTGCTTCCATCCGTGCAGGTCGTGCGAATGCATCTTTGCTAGATCGAATTTCAGTTTTGTATTATGGAGCACCAACACCATTAAACCAAATGGCTGGTATCTCAGTGCCTGAAGCGCGGTTGATGGTCATTCAACCATACGATAAAACGACATTAGGTGATATTGAAAAGGCAATCCTGAAGTCGGATATCGGTATTACTCCATCTAATGACGGCTCAGTCATCCGTTTGGCAGTCCCTGCACTAACAGAAGAAAGACGTAAAGAGCTTGTAAAAGAAGTGAAAAAAGAAGCCGAAGATTCCAAAATTGCAGTTCGTAACATCCGTCGGGATGCAAATGACGAGTTGAAAAAATTAGAGAAGAACGGCGAAATCACTGAGGACGAATTACGTCGTAGCGGTGAGGATATTCAGAAACTTACGGATTCGTACATTGTTAAAATTGATGAGGTCGCTAAAGATAAAGAAAAAGAAATCTTAGAAATCTGATTGTGAACTTTCCATACACAAAGACGTCCTACTAGAAGGGCGTCTTTTTTGAATGAATTGACGATTATGAAGAGTTTTATTGATGAACAGCTTCTACGCGGCATACGTTGAAGGGACGCCTTAAATAATTTCCATGCGATAGATGGATTTTTTAAATGAAATTTGTTTGCTTATTTGATACGATAGACTAGATACTTGCTCAAATAGCAGGCGAGTGGAGGAAATTGAATGTTAGAAAAACTGTTGAGAAAAAAAACATTGGAAATGGATAGCTCGATTTCTGATCGGCTTACTAAAGTCAAAAATGGAGATATCCCTTCACACGTCGCCATCATCATGGATGGAAATGGCCGCTGGGCGAAGCAGCGGAGCTTACCTCGTTTTGCAGGTCATCATGAAGGGATGAAGACTGTCCGTAAAATCACGAGAATTGCAAACGATATCGGTATTAGCGTCTTGACACTTTATGCATTTTCAACTGAAAATTGGAAGCGCCCTAAGATGGAAATTGACTTTTTGATGAAATTACCTGGAGAATTCTTAACTACATATTTACCCGAGTTAATTGAACAAAATGTCAAAGTCGAAATGATTGGCAATACAGATGGATTGCCTGTTCACACAAAGGAAGCCATTAGTAGAGCTATGCATGAAACAGCGCAAAACGATGGACTTATCTTAAACTTCGCCATGAATTATGGGAGTCGACTTGAAATTGTCGAGACGGTAAAAGAAATTGCTCGGCTTGCAATTGCAAATGAGATAGCAATTGAGGATATTGACGATGCCCTCATTGATGCACACTTAATGACGGCACATTTACCAGAACCCGATCTACTGATCCGTACAAGCGGAGAAGTACGACTATCGAATTTTATGCTTTGGCAACTCGCTTACTCCGAATTTTCGTTTACAGAAGTTCTATGGCCTGATTTTGATGAAGCTTGTATGCTTAATGCAATTGAAGAATACCAAATGCGTAATCGTCGTTTTGGCAATGTGGAAGGGGACAAAGGCAGTTGAAACAGAGAATACTTACAGCATTGATTGCGCTAGCGATATTTTTTCCACTCGTACTAATTGGTGGATTGCCATTTACAATTGCAATTTATCTAATCGCTTCAATCGGACTTTTTGAATTACTACGAATGAATCAGATGTCTATTTTTTCAATTCATGGCTTACTCACATGGCTTTTGCTTGCAACGTTGCTCATGCCTTCTGAATGGACAGCCAACGTACAAGAAGCCATCCACACGAGCAAATTGGAAATCCTCTCAGCAATTATACTTATTATGCTCATTTATACAGTGACTTCTAAAAATCGCTTTACATTTGAAAATGCCGCCTTTTCAGCTTTTAGTGCACTTTATGTCGGTATTGGATTTTATTATTTAATTGAAACGAGATTTTTTGGATTTGAATATGTGTTTTATGCGCTCTTAATTATATGGATGACAGATTCTGGTGCTTATTTTATCGGAAGGAAGCTGGGTAAACGAAAGTTGTGGCCAGATATTTCACCAAACAAGACAGTGGAAGGTTTTGTCGGAGGAATTATTTTTGCTGTATTGTTTACATGTATTATCCAGTACTTCTACCCAATTGCATCGACATTCGGAATTTTAATCATTGTGACAATCGTCGCTTCTATTGTTGGACAATTAGGGGACTTGGTCGAATCAGCATTGAAAAGGCATTTTAATGTGAAAGACTCTGGAAATTTGTTACCTGGTCACGGAGGTATTCTTGATCGTTTTGATAGTCTCCTTTTCGTGCTACCGCTCATTCACTTTTTACAATTCGTCGGTTAATGGAAAGGAAGTTGTTCAATCAATGAAAAAAAAGATCAGTCTTTTAGGTGCTACTGGATCGATTGGTACACAAACACTTGATATTGTGCAGTCGAACCCTGAACATTTTCAACTTGTATCTTTTTCAGCAGGCAAGAATATTGAAAAAGTAAGAGAAATCACTTTAAAGTTCCAGCCATCTCTTGTATCCGTTATGCGTAAGGAAGATGCCGAAACGCTAGCTGTTGATTTTCCTTCGACTCGTTTTGTATATGGGAAAGAAGGACTCATCCTCGTCGCTGCACATTCAGGGGCAGATATGCTCGTCAACGCTGTCATCGGGAGTGTCGGACTTGAACCGACATTGCATGCGATAAGAGAAGGGATAACGATTGCGATTTCCAATAAGGAAACATTAGTTGCTGCAGGGGATATTGTCATTGCTGAAGCTCAAAAGCGAAACGTAGCACTTCTCCCCGTCGATAGCGAGCATTCCGCACTGTTTCAAGCACTCAATGGTGAAAATCCAAAGAGAGTCACCCGTCTTATTTTAACGGCTTCAGGCGGAAGTTTCCGGGACTTGTCACGTGATCAGTTAAAACAGGTTACAGTTGAACAAGCGTTAGCTCATCCGAACTGGTCGATGGGGAATAAGCTGACAATTGACTCTGCAACAATGATGAATAAAGGATTAGAAGTTATTGAAGCCCATCATTTATTCAATTTACCGTACGACCAGATTGATTGTTTGCTTCATAAAGAGAGTATTATCCATTCTATGGTCGAATTTGAAGATACGAGCGTCATCGCTCAACTTGGTTCACCAGATATGCGCGTGCCAATCCAATATGCCATGACTTACCCAGACCGTATGCCGATGCAGAATGCGAAGCCATTGCGGCTGGAGGAAATTGGAGCGCTACACTTTGAGAGAATGGATTTTGAGCGATTCAAAGCATTAGCACTCGCTTACGAAGCAGGTCGTACTGGCGGTTCCATGCCGACCGTAATGAATGCAGCTAACGAAATTGCAGTTCAGTTGTTCATGATGAATAAAATCCCATTTTTACAGATTGAAGAAATTGTGGAGCAAATGATGAACGAGCATGTAACCATTTCACATCCTAGTTTGGATGAGATTTTAGAAATTGACTCCAATACGCGTAAATTGGTCCATGCATTGGTATGATGACTGAATTGAAAAAAGGCCGGTTTGGCCAGTTAAGGTGGTTTTAAATGGAAACCGTTATTGCGTTTATTATCATATTTGGTTCACTTGTTTTTTTTCATGAATTAGGGCATTTCTTATTTGCGAAAAAAGCAGGGATCATGGTGCGGGAATTTGCAATCGGTTTTGGTCCGAAGATTCTTGCAATCCGGAAGAAAGAAACGTTGTACACAATCCGAATCCTACCGTTTGGTGGCTATGTGCGAATGGCGGGAGAGGACTTTGACTCTGTCGAACTATTACCTGGCTATCGAGTTGGAGTTGTGCTCAATGATTCGGACGAAGTAGAAAAAATCTATTTGAATCGTGAAATTGCAAATCCGAATGTACTTTTTTTAGAGACCGAGTCTGCCGATCTTAGTAAAGAATTATATATCGAAGGATATGATGAAGATGGCCAACTCGTCCGATACAATGTTTCGAGAGAAGCGATCATCTATGAAAAAGGGCAAGAAACACTGATTGCACCCTATGATCGTCAATTTGATTCAAAGCCATTAGGTAGTCGAGCAATGGCAATTTTTGCAGGGCCACTCTTTAACTTCATTCTTTCGTTCTTTATTTTCTTAGCCATCGGGTTATTAAATGGTGTACCTAAAGACGAACCGATCATCGCGGAAGTCGTAAAGGATACGCCTGCATATGCTGCTGGGATGGAAGCTGGTGACCGTATTAAAGAAGTGGACGGGAACGTAGTGGACAAATGGTCTCAATTTACTGGAATCATTCAAGAAAAACCTGGTGAAAAGATTCAGGTGAAAGTAGAAAGAGCAGGAGAACTGTTAACGATGACGATGACGCCATCGACTATCGTGGATTCCGGCCAAGAATTCGGACAAATTGGTGTTAAGTATGCACCTGAGTACGAGAAGAGTCCTCTAAAAGCATTGCAATATGGTGCTACTGAAACAGTGAACTGGATTACACGGATCTTTGAACTGTTAGGGATGCTCGTTACAGGTAAATTTACAATTGATGCACTGAGTGGACCAGTCGGTATTTATAAGGCGACAGAAGAAATGGCTCGGTTCGGCATCTTTACATTAATGAATTGGGCGGCTATACTGAGTATCAATTTAGGAATCATGAACTTGTTGCCATTGCCAGCACTAGACGGAGGAAGGTTACTCTTTTTCCTATACGAAGCTGTAAGAGGCAAACCTGTAGACAAACAAAAAGAAGGCATGGTTCACTTTGTTGGGATCATGTTACTCATGGTTCTCATGGTTGTTGTCACCTGGAATGACATTCAACGCTTCTTCTTCTAATGGAGCATGACAATCTAACTACTGGAATTCGAGGTGAAAGCAAATGAAACAATCACGTACATTCATCCCAACGATGCGTGAAGTCCCTACAGATGCTGACACAGTATCCCATCAGTTATTAGTAAGAGCAGGATTTGTCCGACAACATATGAGCGGCGTTTATACATATATGCCGCTTGCTAAAAAAGTGTTGTCGAAAATCGAAAAAATTATCCGTGAAGAAATGGATGCACTGAATGCAGCCGAACTATTTATGCCGACGTTGCAACAAGCTGAACTATGGCAGGAAACAGGGCGATGGGATGCTTATGGATCTGAATTATTCCGGATTAGTGATCGTCACGACCGAGAAATGGCATTAGGACCTACACATGAAGAAGTCATTACTTCGCTTGTACGCGATGAAGTGAAATCTTACAAAAAATTGCCGTTAACTTTCTATCAAATCCAAACGAAGTTCCGTGATGAAAAGCGCCCTCGGTTTGGTTTACTTCGTGCACGTGAGTTTATTATGAAAGACGCCTATTCATTCCATGCGACAGCAGATAGTTTGGATGAAACGTATTCAGCTATGATGCAAGCTTATTCAAACATTTTTACAAAGATTGGTTTAAACTTTCGCGCAGTACTTGCTGATGGCGGTTCGATAGGTGGAACGGATACACATGAATTCATGGCATTATCCGATATTGGTGAAGATACAATTGCTTATAGCGATGCATCTCCATACGCGGCAAACATTGAGACAGCTGAAGTGAGTGCAAATAAAGAAAAGCCGAATCAAACGCAAAAAGCGATTGAAAAGGTTGAAACACCTACTCAAAAGACAGTCAGCGATGTTGCGAAGTATTTACAAGTTGGAGTCGACAAAGTTCTTAAAACACTCATCTATAAGGCGGATGGTGAATTCCTTGCGGTTATTGCACGTGGTGATCACGATGTCAATGAACTGAAGTTAAAGAAAGCATTACATGCAGGGGATCTTTCATTTGCTACGGCACAGGAAATAGAGTCTTTAATTGGGTGCAAAGTAGGGTTTATTGGTCCTGTCAAACTACCGATAGATATGAAAGTGTACGCTGACTATTCGGTAGCGAATTTAGTGAATGTTGTCTGTGGTGCAAATGAAGAAGGTTATCATTTAATCAACGTCAACCCTGAAAGGGATTTCGCGATCGATCAATTTATTGACTTGCGCTTTATCCAAGAAGGAGATCCTTCTCCTGACGGCTCAGGAACAATCCGATTTGCAAAAGGAATTGAATTAGGGCATGTCTTCAAGTTAGGCACTGCTTATAGTGAACCGATGCGCGCAACGTATGTAGATGAGAATGGAAAAAACAATCCATATATTATGGGTTGCTATGGAATCGGTGTCTCTAGGATTCTTGCAGCCATTGCGGATCAATACAATGACGCAAGTGGGTTGAAATGGCCAAAACACCTTGCTCCTTATGATGTCCATCTTGTGACGATTAATATGGAGGACGAAGTGCAGAGGCAATTATCCGAGGAACTGTATCATTTATTGAAATCTTATCGGTATGAAATTTTGCATGATGATCGCCATGAACGGGCAGGTGTGAAGTTTGCTGATGCCGACTTGATTGGTTTGCCGATCCGTTTAACAATCGGAAAAAGGGCACAAGAAGGAATTGTAGAGGTCAAATTTAGAGAGACTGGTGAAACAGTCGAGTGGCAGAGAGAAGAAGTGACGGAAAAACTTCAGTCGTTTTTCTCTTAACAACTCGTTAAAAAAGGGGAAGGCCGTGCGTTCAATCGGTTCTTCCCTTCTTTTGACGTTTGAAGTGGAGGGGTTAGCAGCATGGATGCGAGAATGAAACTACTGACATTGCTTCAGCAAATTGGTATGACAGATGACCAAGTAATTGCGTGTTTTGAAGGTGGAACATTGGAACGTGTCGATATTCATCGGAAGTCAAGAGTGTGGCAATTCAACGTGCAATTGGAGCGGACATTGCCAGTACACGTATTTCAATTGTTTCAACAGCGTTTGCTCGATGCATTCAATTCAATTGCAACAGTACGTTTACAGGTGAATTGTCGTACAACCGAAAAGAACGCTGAGCAAGTGGTTGGTTATTGGCCAATCGTTATTGAAGAATTAAGAGATATGTCTCCACCCATAAGAGAAAGGTTGTTAGGACAGACGCCTGTTCTAGTAGGTGAGAAGATGACGTTAGTTTGTACAAGCGAGTTTGAACAACAAACGTTGAAAACGAAATACGGACCACTACTAGCTGATGTTTATGCTTCATTCGGTTTTTCTTCCATGGCAATCGAATTCACCGTCGTGGAGGATGAAGCTCAACTAGAAGCGGAGAGACTTGCCTTCATTGCACAAAAAGAAGCTGAAGAAGAAGCGTATGCAAAAACCGCGTTAGCAAATCTTCAAAAAGTAGAAGCGTTGAAGAAGGAAAACGGTGATCAGGGCAATCGACCGTTCATATTAGGGACACCGATTAAGCCTGACGAACCGTTAATGAGCATTCAATCGATTCAAGACGAAGAACGTAGAGTGACGATTGAAGGCTTCGTTTTTGATACGGAAGTACGAGAATTGCGTAGTGGTCGTTCTTTATTAACGATGAAAGTGACTGACTATACGGACTCGATATTAGTGAAAATGTTTTCGCGGGACAATGAAGATGCGGAATTGATGAAAACGTTGAAGAAAGGTTCCTGGGTACGTGCGCGTGGCAGTATTCAAAACGATACATTTGTCCGTGATCTAATTATGATGGCACAAGATATTATGGAAGTTGCTCCTGTCATTCGCAAAGATTTAGCACCTGATGACCGTAAGCGAGTGGAATTACATGCTCACACGACAATGAGTCAGATGGATGCTGTTACGACTGCATCTGCACTTGTTGAGCAAGCTGCTAAATGGGGTCATCCTGCTGTAGCAATAACGGATCATGCGAATGTCCAATCATTTCCCGAAGCATTTTCTGCTGGAAAAAAACACGGCATCAAAGTATTGTTCGGACTTGAAGCAAACTTAGTCGACGACGGCGTACCGATTGTTTATGATGAGCAACACCGTAAACTGGAAGATGATACATATGTTGTCTTTGACGTCGAAACAACGGGACTCTCTGCTGTTTACGATACAATTATTGAGTTAGCGGCAGTGAAAGTCGTAAATGGGGAAATAAAAGAACGTTTTGAACGATTTGCGAACCCGCATCATCCATTGTCTTCAACGACGACGGAATTGACAGGTATTACAGATGACATGGTGAAGGATGCTCCAGAAGTATCTGAAGTCATTAGAGATTTCAAAGAATTTATAGGCGACTCTATTCTTGTTGCACACAATGCATCGTTTGATATGGGATTCTTTTATGAAGCGAGTAAACGAGCCGAATTGCATGACAAATCCTATCCGGTTATCGACACACTCGAGCTCGCGAGGTTTTTATATCCTGAACTAAGGAATCACCGTTTGAATACGTTAGCAAAAAAGTTTGATATTGAACTGACGCAACATCACCGTGCAATTTACGATACAGAAGCGACAGCGTATTTGTTCATCCGATTGATGAAAGATGCTGCAGAGAAGGGCATTGCATTCTTAGATGATTTTAATAAGAACATCGGTGAAGGAGATGCTTATAAACGCTCGCGTCCATCGCATTGTACACTGTTAGCGGTAGATGATGAAGGACTGAAAAATCTGTTCCAACTCGTTTCAATTTCCCATATGAACTATTTTTATCGCGTACCTCGTATTCCAAGGTCGTTACTAACGAAATACCGAAAAGGACTATTGGTTGGTTCAGGTTGTGATAAAGGTGAAGTTTTTGAAGGTCTCATGCAAAAGTCTATGGAGGAAGTTGAAGAGATTGCAAGGTTTTACGACTATTTGGAACTGCATCCTAAGCCGGTCTACTCGCATTTATTGGAATTAGAATTAATACGGGACGAATGGAATCTTGAAGATATTATGCGTAAAATGATCAAACTTGGAAAGAAGACGGGATTGCCTGTTTGTGCCACTGGGAATGTCCACTACATTCATGAAACAGATGCGATGTATCGCCAAGTACTTGTCCGTTCGCAAGGTGGGGCAAATCCAATGAATAGACACGCGCTCCCTGAAGTGCATTTCCGAACGACTGACGAAATGTTGGAACACTTTTCGTTTCTAGGCAAAGAGACAGCAGAACAAATTGTCATTGATAATCCAAATGCAATTGCCGAAAGGATTGGCAATGTTAAAGTCATTAAAGACGATTTGTATACGCCGACAATCGAAGGTGCCGATGAGGAAGTTCGGAATTTGACCTATACGATGGCTCATAGCATTTATGGAGAGAACTTACCTGACATCTTGGAAGCGCGTATCGAGAAAGAGTTAAAATCCATTATTGATAACGGATTTGCCGTCATTTATTTAATTTCCCATAAGCTCGTTAAAAAATCATTGGATGATGGCTATTTGGTCGGGTCCCGTGGTTCTGTTGGTTCCTCACTTGTTGCGACGATGATGGAGATTACGGAAGTGAACCCGATGCCGCCACATTACGTCTGTCCTTCATGTAAACTGTCCGAGTTCTTTAACGACGGTTCCGTTGGTTCTGGGTTCGATTTGCCCGATAAGGCTTGTCCTTCTTGTGGAACGATGTTTAAAAAAGATGGACACGACATTCCGTTCGAAACATTCCTAGGTTTTAATGGGGATAAAGTTCCGGATATCGATTTGAATTTCAGCGGTGAATACCAAGCGCATGCACACAATTATACGAAAGTCCTTTTTGGGGAAGATTATGTGTACCGTGCTGGAACAATTGGAACGGTTGCTGAAAAGACAGCATACGGTTATGTCCGAGGGTATATGAACGACAATAATATTAATTTGCGTGGAGCGGAAATCGACAGGCTCGTACAAGGCTGTACGGGTGTTAAACGGAATACCGGACAACATCCAGGCGGCATCATTGTTGTACCTGATACCATGGATATATTTGACTTTACGCCAATCCAATATCCTGCAGATGATACAGGTTCAAGTTGGCGGACGACGCATTTTGACTTCCATTCCATTGATAATAACTTGCTGAAATTGGATATTCTAGGCCACGATGATCCGACAATGATTAAAATGTTGGAAGATTTATCGGGTATAGATCCGAAAACGATACCACCCGACGATGAAGGGGTCATGGCATTGTTCAGCGGGACGACTTCATTGGGGGTAACTGAGGAGCAAATTGATTGCAAGACAGGAACGTTAGGGGTGCCGGAATTCGGTACACGCTTCGTACGGCAGATGTTGGAAGAAACGAAGCCGTCTACCTTCTCCGAACTCATTCAAATTTCCGGACTATCTCATGGGACTGACGTGTGGTTAGGGAATGCGCAAGAATTGATTCAAAATAAAATTTGTCAATTATCCGACGTGATTGGATGTCGTGATGATATTATGGTGTACTTGATTTATCAAGGTCTAGAACCATCCATGGCATTTAAGATTATGGAATCTGTTCGGAAAGGGAAAGGGCTGACTCCAGAATTCGAAGCGGAAATGAAAGCAAATAATGTACCTGCATGGTATATCGATTCTTGTAAGAAAATAAAATACATGTTCCCTAAAGCCCATGCTGCTGCATACGTTATGATGGCACTGCGAATTGCATATTTTAAAGTACATCATCCGATTATGTACTATGCAGCGTACTTTACAGTGCGGGCGACCGATTATGATTTGCTTACGATGACAAAAGGGACTGCTTCAATGCGTGCCAAAATCAAAGAAATAAACGATAAAGGTTTGGAAGCTTCCCCGAAGGAAAAGAACTTGTTAACTGTACTTGAAATTGCTTTAGAGATGGGAGAACGCGGATTCACGTTTGCGAAACCTGACCTGTATAAATCGGATGCATCGGTCTTCTTAATAGATGGAAACAAACTCATTCCGCCATTCGACTCGATTCCTTCGCTCGGAACGAACGTTGCCAAAACGATTGTTGAAGCGCGTAAAGATGGGATCTTCCTCTCTAAAGAAGACTTGCAACAACGCGGTCGAGTATCGAAGACAGTCATTGAATTCATGGATACATTAGGGTGTTTGGAAGGTATGCCAGACTCGAACCAGCTCTCGTTGTTTTGATAAAAATGCTGTCAACTTCGGAAAGCATTGGCACATTGTTTGCATAGATGCCCAGTAGATGGTATAATTGTAGCAACTTTTGCTATAAGTCTTACGCGAAAAGAGTGGGGTCTCCCGCTCTTTTCTGTTGTTCTTTGCGGATTGGATAAGTTAAATGAATTTTCGGGAGGGTTATGATGAGTAAAATTACAGAACAAGTCGAAAAACTCGTCAGTCCGATTGTGAAAGACCTCGAGTTGGAATTGGTTGACATCGAATTTCTAAAAGAAGGTAAAGACTGGTTTTTGCGCATATATGTTGATACGCCGGAAGGCAATATCGATATTGAGCAATGTGCACAAGTTAGTGAAAGGCTGAGTGAGGAATTGGATCGAGTTGATCCGATTTCGCAAAATTACTTCCTCGAAGTCTCTTCACCAGGTGCAGAGCGGCCATTGAAAAAAGAAGAAGACTTCTTAAAAGCAATCGGTCAATATGTATTCATCAAAACATATGAACCGATCAATGGCATGAAAGAATTTGAAGGCTATTTGCTTTCATACGGTCCTGAAATTGCAGAAGTTGAGATTCGAATTAAGACACGCAAATTGCAAGTAGAAATTGAAAAGGCGAAAATTGCTTTTGCACGGTTGGCGATTGACTTTTCGGCATAATTGAATAGAGGAGTGATTAATTATGAGTAGTGATCTACTCGATGCATTGACAGCCCTTGAAAAACAAAAAGGAATTTCTAGGGATGTTATTGTTGAAGCGATTGAAGCGGCACTCGTGACCGCCTACAAACGAAATTTCAATCAGGCGCAAAATGTCCGCGTTGATTTAAACCTTGAAAAAGGTACGATGAAAGTCTATTCGCGAAAAGACGTTGTCGATGAAGTTGATGATGAGCGGTTACAAATGGCGTTGGAAGATGCACTGCTTGTCAATCCCGCTTACGAAATAGGAGATGTCGTGGAAGAGGAAGTCACACCACGAGATTTTGGCCGTATCGCAGCTCAAACAGCTAAACAAGTCGTTACACAACGGGTGCGTGAAGCGGAGCGTGGGTTAATTTATGACGAATACGTTGACCGCGAAGATGATATTGTCAATGGAATCGTAGAACGTCTCGATGCACGTAATTTGTATGTCGGTCTTGGAAAAGTTGAAGCTGTTTTGCCTGCTGGAGAACAAATCCCGACTGAATCATATAAACCACACGATCGCATTAAAGTGTACATTACTAAAGTCGAAAGAACTTCCCGTGGACCTCAAGTTTTTGTGTCCCGTACGCATCCTGGTCTTTTGCGCAGGTTGTTTGAAATGGAAGTGCCTGAGATTTACGATGGTATTGTTGAAATCAAGTCCATTGCCCGTGAAGCCGGCGATCGCTCAAAGATTTCTGTGCATACAAACAATGAAGAAGTCGATCCAGTCGGTTCTTGTGTTGGAGCACGTGGAGCGCGTGTCCAGTCCATCTCAAATGAGTTGAACGGGGAGAAAGTCGACATTGTCGAATGGTCAGAAGATCCAATCGTCTTTGTAGCAAATGCTTTAAGCCCTTCAAAAGTGCTTGACGTACAAGTGAACGAAGAAGAACGGTCGACAACAGTCGTTGTACCTGATTACCAACTTTCCTTGGCAATTGGGAAACGAGGACAGAACGCAAGACTTGCAGCGAAGTTGACAGGATGGAAAATTGATATAAAAAGCGAAACGGATGCTCGTGAATTAGGAATTTATCCTTCTGCGAATACTCCATACAATACTGTAGATGAGCATGAAAATGATGTATATACAGGTGCGAATAATGGAGACGATACGTTTAAAGATGATCCGTATTTTGATGTGGAATCGGATGATGAAACTGACTTAGAAACGATTGATCTTTATTCGGAAACTGATGACAAATGAAATGAAAGGATGAGTGCCCATGACTAGTAAGAAAAAAGTCCCTTTGCGGAAATGCGCTGCTACAGGTGACATGTACCCTAAAAAAGAAATGATCCGGATTGTACGCACGAAAGAAGGCGAAGTTTCAGTCGACTTGACTGGGAAGAAGTCAGGACGAGGTACATATGTATCAAAAACTGAAGCAGCTGTCGAAACTGCAAAACGCAATCGGGCCATTGAAAGTCAATTGGGAACTTCTGTGCCCGAGGAAGTGTATGAGGACCTTCTTCATGCAATCCGTCGAGAGGCATTGAAATGAATCATCCACAGAAAATTTTTCAGTTGCTAGGAATGGCAGCCAGAGCTCGGAAATTGATTACCGGTGAAGAATTGGTCGTAAAAGACATTCGTGCTGGAAATGCTCGACTTGTCATCATTTCTGAAGATGCTTCAAAAAATACACACAAAAAAGTTCATGATAAATGTAGTTTTTACAACGTTGAGAAGCATGTGTTTGGGAGCCGGGAAGCTCTTGGCCATGCAATCGGAAAAGAGTCGCGGGTCGTACTCGCGTTAACGGATGCCGGTTTTGCCGGTAAAATATCCGGGCTCCTCAACGAATATAACCGGGGGTGGGCTAATGACGAAGATACGTGTACACGAATACGCGAAACAAGTGAATCGGACGAGTAAGGAAGTCATAGATGAGCTTGGAAAGATGAATGTAAAGGTGTCGAATCATATGTCAATGCTAGATAAGGATGCGAAAGATAAATTGGATAAGCATTTCAGCAAAGGTGGTTCAACTCCTCCGAATACAGCAAAGCAAGGGCAAAAGCCATCTTCAAATGGCGCACGTCCATCACAAGAGAGAAACAAGCAAGACGATCGACCAAGACAAGGCCAACAGCGCCAAGGGCAAGGCGGCGCGCAAGGTAACCGTTCCGCACAAGGTCAACAACGTCAAGGGCAAGGCGGCACGCAAGGTAACCGTTCTGCTCAAGGCCAACAGCGCCAAGGGCAAGGATCGCAAGGCAACCGTTCTGCACAAGGCCAACAACGTCAAGGGCAAGGCGGCGCGCAAGGCAACCGTTCTGCACAAGGTCAACAACGTCAAGGGCAAGGCGGCGCGCAAGGTAACCGTTCTACGCAAGGCCAACAGCGCCAAGGGCAAGGCGGCACGCAAGGCAACCGTTCTGCACAAGGCCAACCACGTCAAGGACAAGGAGCGCAAGGTGGTAATCGTCCTGCTGGGCGCGGTGGCAGACCTCCTGCTCGCGGCATTAACCAAGGGCGCAGAAGACATCGTCCAGCACCAATGCCGAAAGTGGAAAAACCATTGCCGGAAAAAATTACATTTTATGAGTCCTTATCTGTCGGAGAGCTTGCAAACAAATTAGGACGCGAACCGTCTGAAATCATCAAAAAGCTCTTTATGCTTGGTGTTATGGCAACGATTAACCAAGAACTGGATAAGGATGCAATTGAACTAATTTGCGCAGATTATGAAGTGGAAGTGGAAGAGGAAATCCGCATTGATGTCACCGATCTTGAAATTTACTTTGAAGATTCAGAAGAAGTTGAAGCGGATCTAACTGAACGTCCACCTGTCGTAACAATTATGGGGCATGTTGACCATGGTAAAACGACACTACTTGACTCTATTCGTGATACAAAAGTGACACAAGGTGAAGCTGGCGGAATCACTCAACATATTGGTGCCTATCAAATCGAAGTGGAAGGAAAGAGAATTACTTTCCTTGATACGCCTGGGCATGCTGCCTTTACGACAATGCGTGCACGAGGTGCCAAAGTTACTGACATTACAATTTTAGTAGTAGCTGCCGATGATGGCGTCATGCCGCAAACAATCGAAGCGATAAACCATGCAAAAGCGGCTGAAGTACCAATTATTGTTGCGGTGAACAAAATGGATAAACCTTCCGCAAATCCTGACCGTGTCATGCAAGAGCTGACAGAGCATGGACTTCTTTCTGAAGCGTGGGGAGGAGATACGATTTTTGTACCAATTTCTGCATTGAAAGGTGAAGGAATTGACCATCTTCTTGAAATGGTGTTACTCGTTTCAGAAGTTGCAGAATTGAAAGCAAGCAAAAACATCCGTGCGAAAGGAACTGTGATCGAAGCACAGCTCGATCGCGGACGTGGATCTGTCGCAACGTTGCTCGTGCAAGATGGAACATTACGTGTAGGTGACCCGATTGTTGTTGGTACGACATTTGGTAAAGTGCGTGCGATGATCAATGACTTAGGCCGTCGTGTGAAAGAAGCGGGTCCATCAACACCTGTCGAAATAACAGGATTGAATGAAGTACCTCAAGCTGGCGATCGCTTTGTTGTGTTTGAAGATGAAAAGACCGCTCGTCAAATCGGTGAGTCAAGAGCAGGCGATGCATTGCAAGAACAACGTGTAGAGAAAACACGTGTTACGCTTGATAACTTGTTCGATCAAATGAAACAAGGTGAAATGAAAGAACTGAATTTGATAGTTAAAGCTGACGTTCAAGGTACAGTTGAGGCAATGGCGGCTTCCCTTATGAAAATTGAAGTGGAAGGTGTTAACGTCAAAATCATTCATACCGGTGCAGGTGCTATCAATGAATCTGATATTTCCCTTGCGGCTGCATCTAATGCAATTGTAATTGGTTTCAACGTTCGACCTGATGTCAATGCAAAACGTGCTGCTGAAGAAGAAGGTGTCGACATTCGTTTACACCGCGTCATTTATAAAGTAATCGAGGAAATCGAATTTGCGATGAAAGGGTTACTGGATCCTGAATTTGAGGAGAAAGTAATTGGGCAAGCTGAAGTTCGTGAGACATTCAAGGTTTCTAAAATCGGTACAATTGCTGGAAGTTATGTCACTGAAGGTAAATTGACAAGAGATGCTGGCGTCAGAGTACTTCGAGATAACATCGTCATTTTCGAAGGTGAGCTTGATACGTTGAAACGCTTTAAAGATGATGTAAAAGAAGTATCTAAAGGATACGAATGTGGTATTACTGTGAAGAACTTCAATGACATCAAGGAAGGCGACATCTTTGAAGCCTTTGTCATGGAGGAAGTCAAACGGTCATGATTGTGTATGCCGAATGCATATTCTTCATTCCAGATGTCCATTCGCTGAAAGAAAAGCGGTCGGTCCTAAAAAAGATGACCGATCGCGTAAAAAATGATTTTAATGTTTCCGTTGCGGAAATCGATTACCAGGATTTGTGGCAGCGTACAACAATCGCTCTCGTATCCGTCGCTTCTTCAAAAGAGGCAGCGGAAGGAGAGACGAGAAGGGCTATCCGCTTCCTGGAATCGAATCCTGAGTGGGAAATGACTGATTTACTGCTAGATTATTATTGATAAGAAATAGGGGTGACCATTCATGTCTATGCGTGCAAATCGGGTCGCTGAACAGATGAAGAAAGAACTTGGCGGCATCATTGGCCAAAAGTTAAAAGATCCTCGGATTGGCTTTGTCACAGTCACTGATGTTGAAGTGACTGGAGATTTACAACAAGCGACGATTTTTATTTCTGTACTTGGAAATGATGCGCAAAAAGAAGCTACTTTGGCAGGTCTAATGAAAGCAAAAGGATTCATTCGTTCTGAAATTGGACAACGAATCAGACTTCGTAAAACACCTGAAATCGAGTTCGCATTTGATGATTCCGTTGAATACGGTAATCGCATCGAATCATTACTTCGTCAAGTAAACACTGAAGAATGAAAATTGGAGGGAGTCGGTGTCCAAAAGGACTTATCCGATTTCCTCCTTTTGCCTTAAGAAGATAGGAGGGATGGAATGGAAGGGATTCTGCCGTTGTGGAAAGAAAAAGGAATGACATCACATGATTGTGTCTTCAAATTACGAAAAATACTCGGCATGAAAAGGATTGGGCATACGGGTACGTTAGATCCGAGTGTAGAAGGTGTACTCCCCATCTGTCTAGGACAAGCGACAAAGGTCGCTGAATACGTTACAGACGCAGGCAAAGAGTATATTGCTACTGTTTCAATAGGCGCGTCTACAGAGACGGAAGACGCGGATGGAGCAGTCGTCGAGTCGGACGAAACGTTTAAACGAGTCACACGCAAAGAGTTGCTTACAGTTCTACAGCGATTAACTGGAGAAATCACACAAATTCCTCCTATGTACTCTGCAGTAAAAGTGAATGGTAAAAGATTATATGAGTACGCGAGAAAAGGAATTGAAGTGGAGCGACCCTCAAGAAAAGTGCACATTTATGAAATTGAGCTTTTAGATGATGCTGAATTTTTCGAAGGCGAAGAGTTGCAATTTTCCATTCGTATAGCGTGTGGTAAAGGGACATATATTCGAACGTTATCGGTCCAAATTGGCGAACAACTCGGTTATCCTGCTCACATGAAGAACTTAGTGCGGACCGCATCTGGCAACTTTGTTCAACAGGATTGTATGACGTTAGCGGAAGTGGTGGAACGAAAAGAAAATGGCCAATTGAACAATTTCATTCGACCATTGGAAGATGCGCTCATCGACTTTACTTTTGTGCCACTCGAAGAAGATTTGTATGATAAAATAATGAATGGGCAAGTATTGCCTCAACATAAGTTGCTTTTGCAAAATGATGTGATTGTATTTACTCACAAGGACAAAGCGGTTGCGATTTATCGCAACCATCCGACTAAAGAAGGATTGATGAAACCGGAAAAAATGTTTCCGGTCAATCGGTAAGGGAGAAATTCATGGAAATTCATCGTTTACACTATCCAGACAATTTTCAAACACCTACCGCTGGACCGTTCTCCTTAGCAATCGGTTTTTTTGACGGTTTGCATATAGGTCATCAGACAGTCATTGAGGCGGCGAAAAGGAAAGCGGAAGAATTGGGGATCCAATCAGCGGTCATGACGTTCGATCCTCACCCGTCCCATCTATTCAAAAGTGGAACGGATAAAGTAGGGTATATAACCCCTTATCGAGAGAAGATTAGACTTCTTCAAGACATGGGAATTGATACATTATTCATCGTCACATTCAATTGGGAGCTCGCATCTTTATCACCAGAAGCGTTTGTTGAATTGTTCATGAAAGGATTAGGCGTCAAACATGTCACAGCTGGTTTCGACTTTACATATGGTTCCAAAGGTTCAGGCACGATGGAACAGATGGCTGCATTAGCGGACGGAGTTTATGAGACGACGATCATTCCAAAAGTGGAAGCAGATGCACATAAAATCTCCTCGACTAGAATCCGTGAATTGCTTGCTCAAGGTGATGTTGAACATACAGCAAGATTGCTTGGTAGACCGTTTAGAACTGTAGGAACAGTGATTCATGGTGATAAAAGAGGGCGTCAACTCGGGTTTCCGACTGCTAATATCGCATCTGAACCTGAATCCCTTATTCCTTCAAACGGTGTATATGCTGTCCGTGTTTTAGTAGGAACTACTTGGTATGATGGCGTATGTAATGTTGGCGTTAAACCGACATTCCATGATCCGAACAGAAAAACTCCGACGGTTGAAGTACACATTATGGATTTTGAAGGAAGTTTGTATGATCAAGAACTCTCTCTCGAGTGGATCGCCCATATCCGTTCTGAGAAAAAGTTTCAGTCAATCGAAGAGTTAATCGAACAAATAGGAAAAGACAAGCATACTGCCAAACAATTATTACATAGGTAATTGCGTAGGAACTGAATTCTTTGTGCATCTTTATTGCATACCACAGCTATGCATGATATGATAAATCAGTGCAATCGCATGAACCTTTCCTTGGCAAGTCGAATCACCAACGATTGCTCGGGATTCGGGGATATTTTATGGATTAGGAGGTGAAAAGGATGGCAATTACACAAGAGCGTAAAAATGAATTGATCACTGAATTCAAAATTCATGAAAACGATACTGGATCTGCAGAAGTACAGATCGCTATCCTTACAGAAGAGATCAACAACTTGAACACGCATCTTCAAGTACACAACAAAGACCACCACTCACGTAGAGGTCTTCTTAAGATGGTTGGTACACGTAAAAGACTTCTTAAGTACTTGCGTGAAACTGATGTTCAACGTTACCGTGATCTTATTGCAAAACTCGGCCTTCGCCGTTAATAAGATGGATATGGAAAGCGGGCCTTGCCCGCTTTTTTTTATTGAATTGATGCGAACGAACTGTCAATAACAAATATTTATGTTATATTTCGCATAAGCGAATCATTTTTGATACACTATGACTAAATACATACTACGTATGGTTGCTTACGTTTGAAAAAAGAGAGGAGTACCATAATGACAGAACAGAAAAAAGTGTACACATATGAGTGGGCCGGGAGACCATTGACGATTGAGACAGGTCAACTCGCGAAACAGGCAAACGGTGCAGTACTTGTCCGTTATGGCGATACATCCGTATTGTCAACAGCGACTGCTTCAAAAAATCCGAAAGCTCTCGATTTCTTCCCTTTGACTGTGAACTATGAAGAGCGGCTTTATGCTGCAGGGAAAATTCCAGGAGGCTTCATTAAACGTGAGGGTCGTCCTTCCGAAAAAGCCGTATTGACGAGCCGGTTAATTGACCGCCCGATTCGACCGTTATTTGCGGATGGATTTCGTAATGACGTCCAAATAATTTCACTTGTCATGTCAGTCGACCAAAATTGCACGTCTGAAATGGCTGCAATGCTTGGTTCTTCACTCGCTCTATCCATTTCCGACATTCCGTTTGAAGGACCAATTGCTGGTGTGCAAATTGGCCGTATCGATGGCGAATTCATCATTAACCCTACACCAGAGCAATTGGAGAAAAGTGAACTGGACTTAGTGGTAGCAGGAACAAAAGATGCTATCAACATGGTTGAAGCTGGCGCGAAAGAAGTGGCGGAAGATGTCATTTTAGAAGCGATCATGTTTGGCCATGAGCAAATCATTAAACTGATTGAATTCCAAGAAATGATCGTTGCTGAAGTCGGAAAAGAAAAGATGGAAATTACGCTATTCGAGTTGGACGAAACATTGATGGCTGACGTGAAAGAAAAATGTGAAGCTGAATTGATCAGTGCCATTCAAACAGAAGAGAAGCATGCACGTGAGGAAGCAATCTCTGCTGTGAAAAATGCCGTAATGGAAAGTTATACGGAAGCAGAAGCTGATGAAGAGACATTAAAACAAGTGAAAAACATTTTAGACCACCTCGTGAAAGAAGAAGTCCGTCGATTAATTACCGATGAAAAAGTTCGTCCGGATGGTCGAGGATTAGATGAAATCCGTCCATTATCTTCCGAAGTGGGCATTTTACAACGTACGCATGGTTCCGGTTTGTTCACACGTGGACAGACACAAGCATTGAGTGTTTGTACATTAGGGGCACTTGGAGAAGTACAAATTATAGATGGCTTAGGACTTGAAGAGTCCAAGCGTTTCATGCATCATTATAACTTCCCGAATTTTAGTGTTGGGGAAACAGGTCCAATCCGTGGACCAGGCCGTCGTGAAATTGGACACGGTGCGTTAGGTGAGCGTGCACTTGAAGCAATCATCCCTGATGAAAAAGACTTCCCGTACACAATCCGTCTTGTTGCTGAAGTTCTAGAGTCGAATGGTTCTTCATCACAAGCATCGATCTGTGCGTCCACAATGGCGATGATGGATGCAGGTATTCCAATTAAAGCACCTGTAGCTGGTATTGCAATGGGTCTCGTGAAAAAAGGGGACAACTATTCCGTACTTTCCGATATCCAAGGGATGGAAGATCACTTGGGTGATATGGACTTTAAAGTGGCAGGGACAGCTAAAGGCATAACTGCATTACAAATGGATATTAAAATTGAAGGATTGTCGCGTCAAATTCTTGAAGAGTCATTAGCACAAGCGAAAATCGGTCGCATGAAAATCCTTGACCATATGTTAACAAGTATTTCCGCACCGAGAGAGCAGCTGTCTGCTTACGCTCCAAAAATTATTATGATAAAAATCAATCCGGATAAAATCCGTGATGTCATTGGACCTGGCGGAAAAGTGATCAATAAAATTATTGAAGAGACAAACGTGAAGATTGACACAGAACAAGATGGAACAATTTATATTTCTTCACCGAACTCAGAGATGAACGAAAAAGCGAAGACGATGATTGAAAACATTGTCCGTGAAGCAAAAGTAGGCGAATATTATTTAGGGAAAGTGAAACGAATTGAAAAATTCGGTGCATTCCTTGAAATCTTCTCAGGCAAAGACGGCCTCCTTCACATTTCTGAAATTCAAGAAGAACGTACAAAAGCAGTGGAAGATGTATTGAAGATGGGTGATGAACTGCTCGTCAAAGTCATTGAAATCGACAACCAAGGACGCGTGAACTTGTCTCGTAAAATTGTGTTGAAAGAACAAAAAGAAGCTGCTGAAAAAGAGAATAACGCATAATATGAGCTGAATAAAATAAAAGAAAAAGCCCCACTTTGCATCGTGTGAAGTTGGTGGCTTTTTATTCTTTCAAACAGGAAGAGGGGATTCGCAATGCTGCAAAAAAGAAGATGTCTTAATGGTGTAACAATCGTCCATGAAAAAATGCCACATGTTCGCTCAGTTGTTATTGGCATTTGTGTGAAAGTGGGATCTGCGAATGAAATGGCTTCCCAATGGGGACTGTCACACTTCATAGAACATATGTTGTTTAAAGGGACACCTACTCGAAGTGCGAAACAGATTGCGGAACAATTCGATCGAATTGGTGGAGATGTAAATGCGTATACATCAAAAGAAGTGACTTGTTATTCGGCAATCGTTTTAGACCGTTATGCACACCAAGCGATCAGTATTCTTGCTGACATGTTTTTCAACTCCACGTTCGATCCGAAAGAGATGGAGAAGGAGAAAGCCGTCATTTTGGATGAAATCGCTTCTGTCGAAGACACACCAGATGATGATGTGGATGAAAGGCTTTGGGGAGTCATGTACCCGAATGATGCGATTGGCCGATCGATTGGCGGCAGTAAGGAAACGATTCAATCCTTTAACCTAGAAATGATTGAACAGTATATGGCGACGTATTATACACCTGAAAATACCGTAATATCGGTAGCTGGCAATTATGATGAAACGCTGATTCATGCGATTGAACAACATTTTTCTGCATTCAAAACAAAGAAAAATACAATTGATAATCCAGTCATACAGCCACCACGCTTTTCAAGTGGACAAACAATGAAGGAAAAAGCGATTGAACAGACTCATGTCTGTTTAGGATATCCAGGCTTACCGTTAAAAGATGAGCGATTACACGATCTAATTTTACTAGATAGTATTATCGGAGGAACAATGTCTTCACGTTTATTTCAGCAAATTCGTGAAGAACTGGGGATTGCCTATTCCGTCTTTTCCTACTATTCATCATTTACCTCCACGGGTGCCTTTGTCATTTATGGGGGAACAGCTCCGGAACAAATGGACACGATGGTGAGATGTATGGATGAAATCATTCTGGACGTTGCGCAAAACGGCGTAACTGATGAAGAATTGCATAATGCTAAAGAACAATTAAAAGGCAGTTTTCTTATAGGACTGGATAGTGCGGAAGCAAGAATGCACCGGAATGCTAACAACGAGCTCATTTTGGGTGAGCATCGATCGATAGATGAGGTCGTTGCATTGATTGAACAAGTACAAGTGACGCATGTAAACCGCCTAGCCCGCGAAATTTTCGTACAGGACCGTGCCACTTCCGTTATCAGTCCTAATAGGTAGTGTTCCATAAAAAATAGTCAGTTTTACTGCTTCCTTGACATATGCTGATAAGGGGATATGAAAGGGGGAAGTAGGAATGCTTTTATCCGAAATGGCTCAAAAAGAGTTGATACAAGTGGAGGATGGCGTTCGGTATGGTTTTTTAGCTGATACGGATTTAATTTTCAATCGGAAAACAGGTGCAATTATCGGATTTGAAATTCGAAAGAAATTTAGCCGTTTTCCTTTCCGTAATAAAGAGCACGATACGGTGGAATTCATTCCATGGAGTGAAATTGTATTAGTTGGGGAACATCGGATTCTTTTTGGAAAAACACATAGTATGGGGGACTTTGACATTGAAGAAGACTGATGAAAAATGGTTATTCATTGGAACGGATCAAAGAATGCTAGCATGTAGTCGTCTTATGGAGGAGTGGGGCAACAACACTTTCCATTACGATGGAAATGAGTATTCGGAAGAGTTGGCGTCAATTGTCGATCACTATTCACCTACGCATGTTGTTTTTCCAATTCTACAAATGTCTCATTCAATACCTGTTGAGAAATTAAAACCTCACATGAAGTTATTTACAGGCGTTGCCTC
This sequence comes from Sporosarcina sp. OR05, assembly GCF_041414805.1. Classification (NCBI taxonomy): domain Bacteria; kingdom Bacillati; phylum Bacillota; class Bacilli; order Caryophanales; family Caryophanaceae; genus Sporosarcina; species Sporosarcina sp. OR05. The sequence goes on from NZ_JANKJL010000002.1 coordinate 373,122, forward strand.
AAAAGATTGGTTGCTTCCGTATGAAGTTGCGGGCAATCCTGTACATTCATACCTCCATGAAGTGGAGTATGTGTGGGAGAATGCACGGCTGACAGCTGAAGGCTTCTTACTAGAATATTATGCATCGACTAAACGGTTGGTCTTTGGTGAAGAGTTTACAATCGCCGGTTTTGGTAAAGTAGCGAAGGCGACGGCGGATGTACTATCGAAACTTGGGGCATCTGTCACAATATTGGCGAGGTCTGCTGACCAAATCGGTGAAGCTTCGGCATTAGGCTATCAAACAGAACGATTAGAAACTGACACACTTACAATGGACGGAACCCTTATAAACACCATACCGGCTAAATGGTTGCGTGTGAAAGAAAACGATCAGTTTCGTATATTCGATCTCGCTTCGGCACCAGGTTGCCTAAAGGCCAATTCCCCTGATGAATACTATACAATACACCTTGGTTTGCCGGGGAAACATTTTCCGGTCGATGCTGCAAAAGCGTTGGCAGCGGCGCTACTAAGGATGAATAGTCGCTGAAAGGGGAAAAAGATGCTACAAGGAAAGAGAATCGGCCTGGGTATTACAGCCTCACATTGCACATATGATCAGATCTTGCCTGTCATTCAAGAGTTACAAGATCATGGTGCTACTGTTGTGCCTGTAATCACACATTCCGTTTTAACGGCCGCAACACGATTCGGAACAGGTGAAGAGTGGATTCAAAAGATTGAAGCCGCAACAGGAGAGAAAGTAATTTCAACCATTGTAGGCGCTGAACCGTTTGGGCCGAGTTCACCTGTGGATTGTATGATTATTGCTCCAATGACCGGTAATTCCATTAGTAAATTTGCGAATGCAGCGACAGACTCACCTGTTCTGATGGCTGCAAAAGCAACGTTAAGAAATGGAAGTCCAGTATTGCTCGGAATTTCAACAAACGATGCATTAGGTCTAAACGGTCCAAACATCATGAAACTACTGAACATGAAAAATGTCTATTTTATTCCGTTTGGTCAAGATGATCCGCACAAGAAACCGAACTCACTCATTGCTGATTTTACGTTAATGGTACCAGCTGCAGCTGCTGCCCTTGAAAATAGACAACTTCAACCGTTATTAATTATTCATCAATATTAAAAAAATACGAAGCGCATTCAGTAGGAGTATGATATAATTCCTCCAATGAACTTTGTGGTTATAAGGAAAGAGATCGTTATATTAAATTACTTGAATGTATTATTACTCTTTCTATTGCATGTATATCCACAGTATTAACAGATGGGGAAAGGAAGACGATGATGAAAAAAGATAAGTTGAATGTAGCGGTTGTAGGAGCAACAGGTGCAGTAGGAACAAAAATTTTAGAAAAATTATTGGAGCGGGATTTCCCTGCCTCCTCAATAAAAATGCTAGCTTCCAAACGCTCTGCAGGTCAGGAAATCGTCGCAGGTGGTCGTTCTTATATCGTGGAAGAAACAGTTCCTGAATCCTTTGATGGAATTGATATTGCCTTTTTTAGTGCAGGTGGATCGATTTCCCAAAAGTTTGCCCCTGAAGCTGTTAAGCGTGGGGCGGTTGTGATTGATAATACAAGTGCTTTCAGAATGGATGAAGGGATACCTTTAGTCGTTCCGGAAGTAAATGCACATGCACTCAATCAACATGCAGGAATAATTGCGAATCCGAACTGTTCCACCATTCAAATGGTAGCGGCTTTACAACCTGTCAAAGAGAAATTCGGGATTAGTAAAATTATCGTTTCGACGTATCAAGCCGTTTCAGGAGCTGGTGCAGAAGCAATTGATGAGTTAAACGAGCAGAGCAAGCAATTTGAAGACCGTGTGGAAATCGAAGCGCAACTTCTCCCATCGGCTTCTGCAGAAAAACATTATCCCATTGCTTTTAACGCAATTCCGCAGATCGATTTGTTTGGTGATGCAGGATACACACTTGAAGAATGGAAAATGATGAACGAAACGAAGAAAATCTTTGGCGATTCGACAATTGCTGTTTCTGCAACATGTGTAAGACTACCTGTTGTTACAGGCCATTCTGAATCGGTATATATTGAAATTGATCAAGATGATGTGACGGTTGATGTGCTCCAATCAGCTATTAATGAGGCACCTGGTGTTGTATTACAAGATGATCCGGCTTCACAGACATATCCGATGCCGTTATATGCTGAAGGGAAAGATGCAGTGTTTGTAGGCCGGATTCGTAAAGACCCTTCACACCCAAGAGGGTTCCATTTATGGATTGTAGCAGATAATCTGTTAAAAGGTGCTGCGTTAAATTCAGTCCAAATTGCCGAGGAATTAATAAAATCATAATTTGACACAACCTCCATACTTTTATACTCGACCACATTTCACACTAGTGCTTTCAAGTGATTCCTTAGCGGATGCATCTAGAAAAAGCGACGTAAAGGAAGGGTAAGTATGGAACTAGGACAAATAGGCACAGCAATGGTAACGCCATTTGCGAAGAACGGTGCCATTGATTTTGATTTGACAGAAAAGCTCATTGAACATTTAATTGCTACCGGTACAGACTCGTTAATTGTTTGTGGGACAACGGGGGAATCGCCGACTTTGAATCATGTTGAAAAGTCGGCGATTGTAAAATATGCAGTTGAAATTGTCCGCAAGAGAATCCCAGTTATAGCGGGTACAGGAACGTTCAACACAGCTGAGTCAGTGAAATTAACGAAACAAGCTGAACAGTTAGGGGCAGACGGCGTCATGCTCGTCACGCCATACTATAACAAGCCAGACCAAAGAGGGATGGTCGCTCACTTTGCACATATTGCGAGTGAAACAAAGCTACCAATCCTTCTTTACAATATACCTGGTAGATCAGCAGTAAATATGCAGGCCGAAACAGTCATTGAACTTTCAAAGATTCATAACATCCGTGCTGTCAAAGAAGCGAGTGGCAGTCTGGATCAAATGGCTGCTATTATCAACGGGACAGATGCTGGATTTAAAGTTTACAGTGGGGATGATGCGCTCACATTGCCGTTAATGGCCGTAGGGGGAGATGGAGTGATTTCTGTTGCTTCCCATGTGGTCGGATTGGAAATGCAACAAATGATCAAAGCGTTCCAAGCCGGCGATATTACGGAAGCAGCAAAAATGCACAGAATTCTCTTACCGGTATTTAATGCAATTTTTTCGGCTCCAAATCCTGTTCCAGTCAAGTATGCTTTGAACAAACTTGGTATTGAAACGGGTGGTGTACGCATGCCTTTAACGGATTTCGGGAAGGAATCCGAAACATTTGATGCGGTTTGGAATGCATTTAAAAAACACGAAATGTTATTACCATAAAGTGAAGCCGGAAGCAGTGTCCGGCTTTTTTTGTTTGTGTACTGAGGGTATTGTCACGTATAATGGAAATTAGTCGTTCTGGACGGGTATTCAACATATTTGCACACGCGATACATGTTCGCAGGTTGACAGCTTGTACAATTATGCAAGTTGTTCAATTGATAGCATACATAGACGGTTTATTATCCATCACCAGTCTTTTTAAACAATGTATAGGAGGAAACAATGTGACAAAAACGAAAAATGAAGTTATTAAAGTAATACCCCTTGGAGGAGTAGGGGAAATTGGCAAAGCGATGTATGTAGTAGAAATTGATGACGAGCTTTTCATTGTAGATGCTGGTCTCATGTTCCCAGAGGGAGAAATGCTTGGCATCGATATCGTCATTCCCGATTTAACGTATATTGAGGAGAATAAAGAGCGGGTTAAAGGAATCTTTTTAACACACGGACACGAGGATGCGATCGGATCCATCGCTTATCTTCTCCAAAAAGTGCAAGCTCCTGTTTACGGATCAAAACTAACACTAGCGCTGGCAAAAGAGCATTTAAAATCAATGCCAGCACCAGCAGGCGTGAAATTTTTTGAGGTTTCCAATAAAAGCCGCATGAATTTCAAAAAGACGCATGTAACATTTTTCCATACGACACATAGCATTCCTGATTCCCTAGGAATTGTCTTCCATACGAGTGAAGGAGCTATTGTCCATACTGGTGAATTCAAATTTGACCAGTCTGCGAAAGGAAAATATAGACCGGATATTTCAAAAATGGCTGCTCTAGGCGATGAAGGTGTATTCATCCTAATGTCTGATTCAAATGAAGCTGAAAGACCAGGTTATACGACTTCAGAATCGGTCATTGAAGAGCAATTATCGACAACATTTTATGGAGCAGAAGGACGATTGCTTGTTGCTTTGTATGCATCCAATTTCATTCGCATTCAACAAGTGTTTGACAAAGCTTTGGAAACAGGGAAAAAAGTAGCTGTTGTCGGAAAAAGTCTAGAAAGTTATTTTGAAGTGGGTATGCGACTTGGGTACTTACAAATCGATGAAGAGATGGTTATTTCAGTTAAGGATATTGGTAAATATCCAGATAACGAAGTCGTCATCATTGTAACAGGGAACAAAGGTGAACCACTCGATGCGTTGGAGAAGATTGTTCGGAAACATCACAAAGATATAAAAATCAAAGATACAGATACAATCCTTATTACGTTCACTCCATCTCCAGGTATGGAAGTTGCCATGTACCAAATGGCAAACGAGTTGTCTAAGGCTGGCGCTAACGTCTTAACAGCGTCGAAAAAAGTCCATGTGTCGGGTCACGGTAGTCAAGAAGACTTAAAGTTAATGTTGAACCTTATGAAGCCAAAATATTTCATCCCGATTCAAGGGGAATATAAAATGCTCATAGCCCACTCAAAGCTGGCACAACAACTTGGATTGCAAAAATCGCAAATCTTCATAGCTGACAAAGGGGATATTGTTGAGTATAAAAATGAAAAGATGCGAATGAGCGGTCGAGTTCAAGCTGGAAACATCCTTATTGATGGCATTGGAGTCGGAGATGTTGGCAATATCGTATTAAGGGATCGCAAACTTCTATCGCAAGACGGTATCTTCACGGTTGTCGTTACGTTAAGCCGTAGACAGAAAAAAATTGCTGCAGGACCGGAAATTGTTTCGAGAGGTTTTGTTTATGTGCGTGAATCTGAGGAGCTTCTTGAAGAGTCTAGAAACTTAGTTCGTAAAATAGTTGAGAAATATGTGAATAAAGATACGTTCGAATGGACAAACATAAAACAAGAAATCCGTGATACATTAAGTTCTTATTTGTTCCAACAGACGAAGAGAAGACCGATGATCATACCAATTATTATGGAGTATTAACAGTGTGTTGATTAACCAATTTATAGGTTGTAAGACCAAAAAAATAATCCTTAATATCATCGATAAACACCGGATTTCCGCTGCAGGCGGACGCTTTCCGCGGGCACGGCTTCAGCCGCTTCCCTCGCTTCGCTCAGTCCAGGGTCTTCAGCTCGCGCTGTTCCCGCAGGAAAAGTCGTAACGAAGAACGACTTTTGCGAACAAAAGCGAAGCGTTGAGAGCACATCTTTGCATTTCGCCGCCTTCCGCTCCAATCCTGAAGAGCGTTTTAAAGTATAGAGGCAAATAAGTTGTCAACACATACTAGATGGCTGGAGTGCAGGTGTCGACTCCTCGAAAATGATGCACATTTCCTTCGTGCTGTGATTTTTCGAGGAAGCCTATTCAATGTCCAGACGGGGTATAGCACGATTGGTGAGACCCCGAGGGGAAAGCCGTCACGCAGAACGGCTTTTCGAACAAAAGCGAAGCGTTGAGAGCAAGGATCCTTAATTTCTGGAAAGAACTCTGAGATACGGTCAATCGATCTCTTCGTTGTTCGATTGGCTCACCCATGCCCCGCGGAAATCGTGCGCTGTAACGCAAGCCAAAGGGTTCTAAGAAGTCTACTTGTAAATAAGTGGTTAATCAACAGACCTAGAAAATTAATTAACTTGCATGAGCAAATGATAACCTAACCACATGATATACAACAAAAGGATTTCCAAGCCGACCGTACGGCGGGAAATCCTTTTTCTGAAAGGAGGAGGAACATGTCTAAAAAATCGAAGAAGAAAAAAAAGGCCGCCGCTGCTAAAAAGAAAAAAGATGGACCACATCCATTAGTATTTGAAGTGGCGGGACTGACGATGATTGGACTCGCTATTATTATCATATTTGAATTCGGAATTGTAGGAAGGGGTCTATCTTCTTTTTCTAGACTCCTATTTGGGAATTGGCATAGCGCAGTTCCATTCTTATTAGTTGTTCAAGCATTATTGTTCATGGTGAAAAGGAAGTCAGTTGGGTGGAAGAATCGAATTGTAGGTGGCAGTCTTTTTGTGCTTGCTAGTCTGTTGCTTTTCAGTCACATCCATTTATTTAAAGAGTTATATGAAAGCAAAGTGTTGATGTCGAATTCTGCGATTAAAGAAACATGGAAAGTGCTCATTACCAATGGTGGAATCAGTTCTCGTAGTGGTGCATTAGGTGGAGGACTTGCCGGAGCGATGTTGTTTGCGCTTTTTCATGCGCTATTTGATTCCGCAGGTGCGACGGTAGCAGGTGTGCTCTTACTCATTATCGGCCTGATTTTACTGACAGGTAAAGCATTGGTTCCTTATATTGCTGAAAACTATCCGAAGGTAAAAGAAGTCGTTCAAAAGAAAATGAAGAGAAAGTCTACACCGACTAAAACAGCAAACAAAACGAATGCAGAGCAATTGAGTAGAACTCAACGTAAAAAGAAGAAGCAACAAGATGATGACGAGCATGTAGAACAAGTTTCTGCAAGCGTTGAGGCGGTAGAAGTGGTCTCAAAGCCCATTATTTCAGCATTTAACGAGAGAGTTCACGCGGAGCCGTCAGTCGAGCAAGCTCAAACTACTCGTCATAACAGCAGCGATTCGAAAGACACGAAAGTTGAACAAAAAGAACCTGCTGACATTTCAACTTATTCAGGTGTTGAAGGGGAGGAAGAAAATGAATCGTACATCTTACCACCACCTTCATTGTTGCGACAAACACCATCGAATGATCAATCTGCTGAATACGATTCCATTCATGCAAATGCACAAAAACTTGAAAGAACGTTTTTAAGTTTTGGTGTTAAAGCTACTGTTACACAGGTTCATTTAGGACCAGCAGTCACAAAATATGAAGTGCTGCCTGATACAGGTGTAAAAGTGAGTAGAATTGTAAGTTTGGCTGATGATATTGCATTAGCATTAGCTGCAAGCGACATTCGTATTGAGGCGCCAATCCCTGGGAAGTCTGCAGTTGGAATTGAAGTGCCCAATCATGCAGTAGCCATCGTCAGCTTACGTGAAGTTATTGAAGCAAAAGAAAACAACCGACCGAATGCTAAATTGATGATTGCTCTCGGTCGTGATGTCACTGGTCAAGCAATGATGACAGAGTTGAATAAAATGCCTCACGTGCTCGTAGCAGGCTCCACGGGAAGCGGAAAAAGTGTTTGCATAAATGGTATTATCATTAGTATTTTGCTTAGGGCTAAACCACATGAAGTAAAATTGATGATGATTGATCCGAAGATGGTTGAATTGAATGTCTACAACGGTGTTCCGCATTTGTTAGCACCGGTTGTGACAGACCCTCGAAAAGCTTCCGTTGCGTTAAAGAAAGTCGTATCCGAAATGGAACGAAGGTACGAGTTGTTTTCACATACGGGAACACGGAACATTGAGGGATATAATGAACATATTGAACAATGGAATCTTGAAAACGAAGAAAAACATCCACGCATGCCCTATATTGTTGTGATCGTCGATGAATTGGCGGATCTCATGATGGTGGCATCGAGTGATGTGGAAGATTCCATTACAAGATTGGCCCAAATGGCACGTGCCGCAGGAATCCATTTGATTATTGCGACACAGCGACCTAGTGTGGACGTCATTACGGGAATCATTAAAGCGAATATTCCTTCACGAATCGCTTTTGCGGTATCATCAGCAGTCGATTCGAGAACGATATTAGATGGAGCCGGTGCAGAAAAACTCCTAGGAAGAGGAGATATGCTCTTTTTACCAGCTGGTGCTTCGAAACCTGTCAGAGTGCAAGGTGCATTTGTGTCCGATCAGGAAGTCGAAGCGGTTGTCGACTTTGTCATTGAACAGCAAAAAGCACAATATCAAGAAGAAATGATTCCAGGTGAAGTGGAAGAGGTTCAAGCATTTGAGGAAACTGACGAATTGTACGATGACGCTGTGCAACTTGTTATCGAAATGCAAACTGCTTCCGTTTCCATGTTGCAAAGACGGTTCAGAATCGGTTATTCACGCGCTGCAAGAATTGTCGATCAAATGGAGATGAGAGGAATTGTCGGTCCACCTGAGGGGAGTAAACCGAGACAAGTTCTTGCGACAAGAAATGAAACAGACAGTCATGTATAAAATCTTCATACATTCCCATGTCTGATACACGAAATTGAATTTATGATCTTCAGGTAGGGACCCCTCTATGAACGTCTTGCATACGTCAGGCTATAGAAGGATTATTGCGTTGCATTCTTCAGTAAAAAGAAGGTATGGTAATCATGACAAAAGAAGTACTTTTTCAAGAAATTTTAGCTGAAGATGAAAATATATGAAATCAGCTGTTTATTTTGTAGCATGGAAATGATATAGTATGAAAGATTGGTATAGTCGTTATACATCAGAGGTCTGACCTCTTCAGGGGGGATTTACATGCTGGTGAAGACAGATCAAAGACATTTATATGTACAAGTAATTGAACGGTTGAAAGAAGACATTGCTTCTGGCGTTTTTCGAGAAAATGAAAAATTCCCCTCCGAATTTGAACTTGCACGTAATCTTGGTGTTAGTAGGGCGACGCTTCGAGAGGCATTGCGCGTCTTGGAAGAAGAGAAAATTATTATTCGTAAACATGGGGTCGGTACATTTGTAAACCCTCGTCCAATTTTTTCTTCAGGTATCGAACAATTATCCAGTATATCCTCTATGATTCGGGACGCAGGAATGAGTCCAGGTACGATAATGTTGGATGTGCAAGAAAGCATTCCGTCAGAGGAATTGATACGGAAATTTGATTGCGAAAAAGAGGATAAGCTTGTTACAATTAAAAGAGTACGAACAGCTGACAATGAGCCTGTTGTGTATTGTGTGGATCACGTACTGTCAAAAAATCTTGAATTAGGTACAGAAGTGTTACAGAACGAATCCATATTCGATTCAATAGAAAAATCAGGACGCATACGAATTGTCCAAGCCATCGCCAATATCGAACCAATTGGGTATGATGAGGAGGCATCGAACATTTTAAGATGTGGTGTAGATATTCCACTTCTAGCGCTCATCCAGTATCATTACAGTGAGGAAGGCGAAATGGTCCTGTACTCAAAAAATTACTTTAGAGCTGATAAATTCAGCTTCCATGTAGTCCGGAAAAGGGTATAAGAAACAGAATGGAATGCTAGGAAACGTCATCCAACTTAATGGGAGTCTTCCTAAGTGGTGAGTTCCGTCAAGAAGGAGCCAGGCATTTCCTGCTTCCAGTCTGTTCTTTAACGACGTGCAAACGTCATATTTATATACCAAAATATAAAAAACAGGGAGGGTCCAATCAGTGAGCAAACGTAAATACGGTCTTGCATTATCATTGGTTTTAGCGGCAGGTACGTTACTTGGTGCATGCGGTACGGACAAAGACAAAGACAAAAATACTTCATCTTCAACTGGCGGTAACGAATCTGATTTCTCAATCGCCATGGTAACGGACGTCGGTGGTATTGACGACAAATCGTTCAACCAATCAGCATGGGAAGGTATTAAGAAGTTTGGTGAAGATAACGGTTTAGCTGAAGGAGATGGCGGTTACGCATACCTTCAATCTAAAGACGATTCTGATTACACACCAAATTTGAATGCGCTTACGCGTCGTGACTTCAATCTGATTTTCGGTGTAGGTTTCTTGATGGAAGATGCAATCGGGACAATTGCAAGTCAACAACCAGACACTCATTATGCAATCATTGACGGTGTCGTTGAACAAGATAACGTTGCTAGCATTTTGTTCAAAGAGCAAGAAGGAGCATTCCTTGCTGGAGTAGCAGCAGCACTTATGACAAAAGAAGACAAAATTGGTTTTATCGGCGGAATGGAGATTCCGGTAATTGAGCGTTTCGAAGCAGGGTTTGTTGCTGGTGTAGCAGCAGTTAAACCTGATATTAAGGTAGACGTGAAGTATACAGGTTCATTCGACAAAGCGGAATTAGGTAAAGCGGCTGCTGGTCGTATGTACTCTTCAGGCATCGATATCATTTTCCATGCAGCTGGTGGAACAGGTAATGGTGTATTCGCAGAGGCGAAAGAACGTAAAGAAGCTGATAAGAATGCAAACGTTTGGGTAATCGGTGTTGACTCCGACCAATACGATGAAGGTCAAGTGGGCGATGAAAATATTACATTGACTTCAATGTTGAAGCGTGTAGACGTTGCTGTACAAGATATCTCTAAACTTGCTCAAGAAGGAAAATTCCCAGGTGGAGAGACAAAAGTTTATGGGCTACATGATGATGGTGTTGCGCTAGCAGACTCTCGTGGTGCGATCCCACAAGATGTATTGGATCAAATCGAAGAGTATAAAAAGAAAATTGCTGACGGGGAAATTGAAGTCCCTGAAACAACGAAATAATGAACTGAACAACGAAGGCCGGTTGATGCCGGCTTTTGTTGTTTACGAGTTGAAATCCACGACAAATTAATAGAGTAAAAGGTTTATTAAAGACAAACCTTTTATTGTGTTAATTTTAATGCTATGCAACCTAAATAATATTATTGGGCAAGGAAGTGAATCCATTGGAATATGTCATTGAGATGTTGAACATTACGAAGAAATTCGGGAATTTTCGTGCGAATGACAATATTACCCTTCAATTAGAAAAAGGGGAAATACATGCGTTATTAGGTGAGAATGGCGCAGGTAAGTCAACATTGATGAATGTCCTGTTTGGGCTATATCAGCCTGAAGAAGGTGAAATACGTGTCAATGGAAAAAAGGTAAACGTGACGAATCCAAATGTTGCAAATGACCTGGGAATCGGTATGGTGCACCAGCATTTTATGCTTGTCGAGAATTTGACTGTAACTGAAAATATTATCTTAGGCAATGAACCGAAAAAAATGGGTGTTGTCAACATTAAAAAAGCTGCTAAAGATATTGAAGAGATTTCAAAGCTATATGGGTTAAATGTCGATCCATATGCAAAAATCGAAGATATTTCTGTTGGTATGCAACAACGAGTAGAGATTTTAAAAACGCTTTACCGTGGGGCAGACATCCTCATTTTTGATGAACCGACAGCATCATTGACACCTCAGGAAATCCATGAATTGATCGCGATTATGAAAAAACTGATTACAGAAGGTAAATCCATTATTCTAATCACACATAAGTTACAAGAAATTATGGATGTAACGGATCGTGTGACTGTCATTCGAAAAGGCCAAGGCATCGGAACCGTCATTACTGCTGAAACAAATCCAGAAGAACTGGCAACGTTAATGGTCGGTCGACAAGTGACATTTAAAACGGAGAAAATCCCTCCAAATCCTCAGGGAGAAGTTTTAAAAGTTGAAAATCTTGTAGTGACAGATAATCGTGGAATTGAGCGAGTAAAAGGTTTGAATCTTTCAGTTCGTAAAGGTGAAATTGTCGGATTAGCAGGAATTGATGGCAATGGCCAATCAGAATTGATAGAAGCGATTACAGGATTGCGTAAAACAAAAAGCGGACATATCTCGATTAACGATCAAAACATTACGGGAATGAAACCTCGAAAAATTACCGAAGCAGGTCTTGGCCATATCCCTCAAGATCGTCACAAGCACGGTCTTGTATTGGAGTTCTCTGTTGGTTACAATGCGGCTTTGCAAGAATATTATCATGAACCGTTTTCTAAAAATGGTGTTATGAACTATAGTTCTATTTCCGAATATGCAAAAAAAATCATTGCGGAATATGATGTGCGAACGCAAGGTGAATCCGAACCTGTACGTGCATTGTCGGGAGGAAATCAACAAAAGCTCATCATAGGTCGCGAAGTTTCACGTGATCCGGATTTACTGATTGCTGCACTTCCAACCCGCGGATTGGATGTAGGAGCGATTGAGTTTATTCATAAGCGACTAATTGAACAAAGAGATAATGGAAAAGCGGTTTTTCTAATTTCTTTCGAACTGGATGAAATTATGAATGTTTCAGATCGAATTGCCGTTATCCATGATGGTAAAATTGTTGATACGGTCATTCCTGCTGAAACGTCTGAACAGGAACTCGGCCTTTTAATGGCTGGTCATTCTAAAAGTGACCAAGCAAGTAATCACATTGAGGGTAATGAAATAGGTGGTGGTCACGATGTCTAATCGACTCATTAATGTACTTGTACCTGTTGTTTCAATTATTCTTGGTTTATTGGTTGGAGCACTTGTCATGTTATTCAGTGGGTATGACCCTGTTCAAGGGTATATTGCACTATGGAACGGGATTTTTGGAGATTCGTATGCTATTGGTGAAACAATTCGTCAAATCAGTCCATATATATTAGCAGGTCTTGCAGTAGCTTTTGCATTTAGGACCGGTCTTTTCAACATCGGTGTGGAAGGGCAATTGATGGTCGGTTGGTTTGCAGCAGCATATGTAGGCTATGCATTTGAATTGCCTATGTACATTCATTTGCCGTTTGCCCTATTGGCGGCAGCGTTGGCAGGAGCGTTTTGGGGGCTTATCCCAGGCTTGCTAAAAGCAACACTTAGAGTGCATGAAGTAATCGTAACCATTATGATGAACTACATTGCCCTACATGTTGTAAATGCGCTCATCAAAACGGTTTCTGACGGCGGCTTCAAAACAGAAAAAATTCAACCAACCGCTTCGCTTCGTTCGGAATTTCTATCTAATTTAACGGATTATTCCACGTTGCATTATGGGATATTCGTTGCGCTGGCGATGGTAATCGTCATGTGGTTCATATTAGAAAAAACGAAAACAGGTTTTGAATTGAAATCTGTCGGTTTCAACGAAAACGCTTCGCAATATGCCGGTATGAATGTGAATAAAAATATCGTTTTAGCAATGCTCATCTCAGGAGCATTTGCTGGACTTGGTGGAGCGATGGAAGCTTTAGGGACTTTTGGTAATATGTCTTCTCGTGGTGGATTCACAGGCATCGGTTTTGACGGAATTGCCGTTGCCCTATTAGGTGCGAACTCTCCATTAGGTGTTATTTTCGGTGCATCATTGTTCGGTTCTTTAAAATATGGTGCGAACAATATGCCAAATGCTGCAAATATACCTTTAGAAATTGTCTCCATCGTAATTGCTCTTATTATTTTCTTTGTTGCCTCAGGATACATCATCCGTGTAGGTTTGCAACGGCTGAATAAGAAAAAGGAGGCGAAGTGACATGAGCTTTTTGGAAGTTCTCTATTTTATCATCCCTACTTCAATCGCTTATGCAGCCCCTCTAATCCTTACTGCAATTGGCGGCGTTTTCTCGGAACGATCTGGTGTCGTCAATATCGGACTTGAAGGCTTGATGGTTATGGGGGCGTTTGTCGGTATCATATTCAATTTGGCGTATGCTGACGTTTTCGGTAGTTGGACGCCATGGATTGCATTACTCGTAGCAATGTTTGTATCTGCTATCTTCTCTTTGATGCATGCTGTCGCTTCAGTCTCTTTCAGGGCCGACCAAGTTGTATCTGGTGTAGCGATCAATATGCTAGGAATTGCGATTGCACTATTCTCTGTGAAAATGATGTTTGATAAAGGTCAAACAGATTTTATCCAACATAAAATACCGCGGGTGAACATCCCGATCTTACAAGATCTTCCGATTATTGGTCCAATGTTCTTTAAGTCGGTTTATGGGACGTCTGTTTTAGCCATTACTGTTGCAATAATTGCTTGGTTCGTCATTTATAAAACGCCATTCGGATTGAGGCTTCGTTCTGTTGGGGAACATCCGATGGCAGCCGATACAATGGGTATCAATGTAACGAAAGTCCGTTATACGGCAGTCATCATTTCCGGTGGCTTAGCCGGAATCGGTGGAGCGATCTATTCCCAAACAATGACGGGGGATTTCGGTCATGCAACGATAAACGGACAAGGTTTCATGGCGCTAGCTGCTATGATTTTTGGTAAGTGGCATCCAATCGGTGCGATGGGTGCAGCATTATTTTTTGGATTTGCACAGACACTGGCAATCAGTGCCGGATCAATTGATATTGATTTCATTCAAAAGATACCAACCGTTTACTTCCACATTTTACCGTACGCATTGACAATTCTTGCACTTGCAGGATTTATCGGAAAAGCAAACGCGCCAAAAGCGAATGGGCAACCTTATATTAAAGGGAGCAGATAAGTTTCTGAAAAACCACTTAGATGTCATTGTTGCGTCTAAGTGGTTTTTATTGTTTAGACAGATGGTAAAATGCGTTTATTTTGCCATGTATCTGTTCCGAAATGTATAGTGAAGTAAGGTATTCGTATAATAAGGAAAAACGAGGTGCTTTCATATGTTTACGAAATTTGAATTGCAACAAGGTGTTCACTTATACATTCGTAAGACAAACCAATTTAAAACAATTACAATGTCCTTTAAATGGACAAGTACATTAGAGGAAAAAAAGGCTGCTCATCGAGCTGTATTATCGAACGTTTTGCAAGATTCAAATGCAATGTATCCAAAGCAAAGTGATTTACGAAAAGCGATGGATGAATTGTATGGATCAGTCTTCTATATGGATGCGGGTAAACGAGGAAGTGCACATATCGTCTCATTAAATATGGAGTGCGTAAACGATGAATATCTATCGACGACTGGGTTATTCGATGACGTACTCGAAATGGTACATGCGGTTATTTTTAAACCGAATTTATCGAATGGGCAATTTGATGAGTCCATTGTAAATCGTGAAAAACGGTCTGTAATCGAACGAATTAAATCCGTTTATGATGATAAAACTCGATATGCACAAAAGAGAATGTTAGAGATCATGCGACCTAATCATCCTGCCAGTATTTCTTCAAGCGGCACTGAGCAACACGTTTCGCAAATCACAAGTGCTTCCCTAGTAGAGGCTTATGACAAAATGATTAATGAAGATGTTATAGACATCTATGTTGTCGGTGATGTGGATGAGCAGGCACTTGTTGAAAAAATTAAAAACATGTTCTCCTTTACCGCAAGAGAGGATGTTCGCAAACCGTTCGAAGTGACCCTTGAAGAGAAAGAGCCTCAAAAAGTATTTGAAAAACAAGACATGAAGCAAGGTAAACTCCAAGTTGGATATCATACTCCAGTGTTGTTCCATCATGATGATTATCCGAAGATGCAAGTAACCAATGGTGTGTTAGGGGGCTTTGCACATAGTAAATTATTTATGAATGTTCGTGAGAAGGAAAGTATGGCTTACACGATCAATAGTATATACGGAGCATACTATGGCATTTTGTACGTAATGGCCGGTATCGATGCGAACTTGGAGGAAAAAGCGGTTACAATGATTGAAGAGCAGCTAGCAGCCTTAAAGAAAGGTGATGTGACGTCCCTTGAATTAGAACAAACGGTCGCATTGCTGTCAAATAGCATTCGGAGCGCGTTCGATTCAGCCCGAGGTCAAATTGAAGTGTACGATCAATACAAACAAGTCGATGAGCATTTCACGGCGGATAAATTAATTCAAAAATGGCAAGCGGTGACCGTACAAGATATCCAGGATATGGCATCCGACATTCAATTAGAACTTATTTACTTGCTATCAGGAAGAGAGGCGTAACGAATGGAAAAACTCTATTTTGATCGTTTGCAGGAAACGTTATATCACGAACAGCTAGACAATGGCCTACATGTATATATATTACCTAAACGTGGCTTCTCGAAGACGTATGTTACATTTACAACGAAATACGGTTCGATTGACAGGACATTTATTCCTCGAGGGAAAAATGAGTTCGTTACGGTTCCTGATGGGATCGCGCATTTTTTGGAGCATAAGATGTTTGATAAAGAAGATGGTGATGTCTTTCAGAAGTTTGGTGTATTAGGTGCTTCGGCAAATGCATTTACTTCTTTTACCCGCACTTCTTATTTGTTCTCAACGACTGAGAATTTGTATGAAAGCACGAAAGTTTTATTGGATTTTGTGCAAGAACCGTATTTTACAAAAGAAAAGACAGACAAGGAAAAGGGAATCATTGCACAAGAAATTACGATGTATGATGACAATCCAGATTGGCGTAGCTATTTTGGAACAATTCAAAGTATGTATCAAAACTATCCTATCAACATTGATATTGCTGGAACGGTTGATACGATCCAAGAGATTACGGCTGAACATTTGTATATGTGTTATGAAACCTTTTACCACCCTTCCAACATGGCAGTTTTCGTAATAGGGGCAGTCGATCCAGAAGAGATGATGACGTTTATTCGAGAAGACCAAAAGAGCAAGCGCTTTTCAGAGCCTTTAGAAATTGAACGGAAGTACCCTGAAGAGCCGATGGATGTAAAAGCGCCTAAAACTGTGCTTGAGATGGATGTACAAAGACCAAAATTCAATTTCGGGATGAAATGTAGTAACACTGCCATTGAAGGCGACGAAATGTTGCGCCAAGATTTAGCAATTAACGTAGTATTGGATATTCTTTTCGGAAGAACATCTGACTTTTACACTAAAGCGTATGCAGAGAACTTGATTGATGAAACATATAGTTATGATTTTACGTTTGAAAAAGGTTTCGGGTTTGCTATGGTCGATTCTGATACTGAACATCCTGAAGCGTTGGAAGCATTAATCCGCTCGACATTACGCGCGCAAAAAGATGAATGGTCGATTACTGAAGAAGACTTACATCGCTCTCGTAAACGGAGAATTGGCCAATTTATGCGCTCGTTGAATTCAATCGAGTTTATCGCTAATCAATTTACGCAATACAACTTTAATCAGATGAATTTGTTTGATGTTGTTCCAGCTTTAGAAAAGATGACGTTACAAGATTTGCAAGATGCATTTGCCACGATTAACGATGAAGCAGGTCATTCAGTAATGACGATCGTGCCAGGATCGAAAGGGAAGTAACGAATGAGACGATATGCAGTTGTTCTCGGAGCATCGGGAGGAATCGGGCAAGCCATTTGCCGAGAACTTGCTAAGGATGGTTGGTCATTATACATGCACTACAACCGTCATGAACAAAAGATCCTTCAATTACAACAAGAACTTGCGCAACAATATGAAGCAGGGGAATTCAACATCGTTCATGCGGATTTTTCCACAGGAAATGCTGCCGATCATGTAACTGCTAACGTCGGTCATGTTCAAGCAGTCATCGTTGCATTAGGTCAATCCCTTTACCAATTAGTGTCGGATACGACAGCCGAACAGATGGACGAATTGTGGCATGTTCATGTGCGAAATCCTGCTGCCTTTATTCGTGATATCTCTCCCCAACTGCGCAGCTTTCCTGTTTCGTATGTCGTATTTATCGGGTCGATTTGGGGGGACACTGGCGCAGCGGGAGAAGTGATGTACTCCGCTGTCAAAGGCGCTCAGCATGCTTTCGTCAAAGCTTATGCGAAAGAGGCGGCGTACTCAGGGATTCGTGTAAACGCAATTGCACCAGGCTGGATTGATACGGAAATGACTGAACAATTGACAGTAGAAGATAAACAACTTGTCATGGAAGAAATTCCATTACAATCTACGGGGAACCCAAGTCAAGTGGGTGCACTAACAAGTTTTCTAGTGAGTGGAAAAGCCGATTATATGACAGGAGAAGTTGTCAAGTTGAATGGCGGATGGTATATCTAAATGCAAAAAGGGAGACAATTTTCTCCCTTCACCTTTTTTCCTTTTCATCGACAGTTGAATCCGCTATGATAGAACTAAGTTACGTTTTGTACGTCCTATACGTATAAGCATTTCCAAAGTAGAAAAAGAATGTAGACAACATGCTTGCTCATTGTCGCTGAACATTCTTTTTTCTATTGTACATTGCTTGGATAATGGATCGGAGGGTGTCGAATGGGTGAATGGTATGTCGAATATGAGGTGCAAATCAACCGACCTGGATTGCTAGGGGATATCGCCTCTCTCTTAGGCATGTTGCGTGTCAACATTGTAACAATTAATGGTGTTGATGGTGGCCATCGCGGCATGCTTGTTCGAACGGAAAACGATGATCAAATTAAACGCTTTGAACTAATTGCTTCCACGATGGAAACGATTCAAGTGAAAAAAATCAGAGAACCGAAATTACGCGATATTCTAGCTGTTCGACATGGTCGATATATCCAAAGGGATGTCGATGATCGGAAGACATTTAGATTCCTTCGAAGTGATTTAGGTGTTCTTGTCGATTTCATGGCAGAGTTATTCAAACAAGATGGCCATAAGTTGATTGGAATCCGTGGGATGCCGCGTGTTGGTAAAACCGAATCGGTTGTAGCGGCAAGTGTCTGTGCGAACAAAAAATGGATATTTCTCTCCTCGACAATGATTAAACAGACTGTCAGAAGTAATCTTGCCGGTGACGAGTTTTCTTCCGACAATATTTTCATCTTAGATGGCATTGTCACAAGGAAATCAGGAGACGAACGTCACATGCAGTTAGTAAGGGAAATGATGCGTATGCCAACCATTAAAGTCGTTGAGCATCCGGATATGTTCGTTCAACATTCGGAATATGATATGGAGGATTTTGATTATATCATTGAGCTTCGGACGGATCCAGACCAAGAAATTACATATGAAATGATGGAAAAAAACCATATGATGTCCGATACTGGACAAATGGGTGGTTTTGGCTTTTCTTTTTAACGAATACGCTTACTTTCCTTTGGTAAGGTAACGCTATTGTGAAGTGTAAGTGTTTACGGTAAAGGGCATACAAACTAAAATGTCGAGGCGAAATAGAAAGAGGTAGGTGTTGAAATATGACCGGATTAGGTGATCGTCTGCGAGAGGCGAGAACAAGTAAAGGCTATTCATTGGATGACTTGCAATCCATAACAAAAATACAAAAAAGGTACCTTTCCGGTATTGAGAACGAAGATTACAGTATGATGCCTGGATCTTTTTACGTTCGAGCATTCATTAAGCAATATGCGGAAGCGGTTGGACTTGATGCAGATGAAATGTTGTCCTTATACAAGGATTCAGCACCAAAGGATGTAATTGAAAAAGAAACACCACAAATTGCACAACCGATGTCGAGGAAACGAGGCATAAGTAGCAGCAGTAAACTAAATGAGACGATACCTAAAATTATTGTTGCGCTCTTTATAATCGTGATCATCGTTGTTGTTTGGGTTTTATGGCAAAGCGGTTCATCCAATAAACCTGAAGAGAACCATGAAACCGAGCAACCGGTAACATTGGATAAAAATCCACCACCAGTCGGCACGAAAGATCCTGCAACGGAGCAGCCTGAAAAAGAGAAACCGAAAGAAAATCCTGAGCCTGTTGAAGAAGTGAAGGAGCAAGTGCTTACGTATCAAAATACAGTCCGTGAGGATTCTACGTATACGTTGACGGATACGGATACATTCAAGCTGAAAATTGTTGTTACTGGTGAAACATGGATTGGTGTAAGAGATAAAAACAAAGAAGAGCTTACAGACAGGGCTAGAGTCATGAACGCTGGTGAGACGGTGGAATTGGACGTGTCCGATAAAGACTACATTAGAATTCGAGTCGGCAGAACATCAAATGCAGAGATCTATGTAAATGATGAAAAGTTGACGTATGGCTCTGACAAAATAACACAAAATATCATTATTGAATACAAAAAAGGAGAATAGTCATCTACAGGATGACTATTTTCTTGCTCATACATAATTGTTAGTTGAAAAATTAAAAAGGATAGGTGAGTTTGTTGAATTTACCAAACAAAATTACAGTCGCTCGAATTGTTCTTATCCCCATATTTATTTTGTTCATGGTTGTTGATTTTGGGATGGGTACTATATACATTGGTGGGACTGAGCTTTCATTTGAACATATTATTGGGGCATTGCTATTTATTATTGCTGCTACGACCGATTGGTTTGATGGGCACTTAGCAAGAAAATATAACTTAGTGACAAATATGGGGAAGTTTCTTGACCCGTTAGCAGACAAACTACTAGTTTCCGCCGCATTGGTCATTCTTGTTGAACTTGGATCTGCAGCTTCATGGATCGTTATTATTATCATTAGCCGTGAGTTTGCGGTTACCGGTTTACGACTTGTGCTTGCAGGAGGTGGAGAAGTCGTTGCGGCCAACCAACTAGGGAAAATCAAGACAGCTACTCAGCTCGTTGCGATTTCATTCCTCTTATTAAATAATATCTTTTTCGAAGCTATCCATTTTCCGTTTGCGACAATCATACTTTATATTGCTTTGATTTTTACAATCTGGTCTGGTGCTGATTATTTCTATAAAAATCGACGAGTGCTACTCGATTCAATGTAAGGGGATGTAGGCGTGAAGGCAGAGATTATCGCTGTAGGATCTGAATTATTATTAGGTCAAATTACAAACACAAATGCTAAATTCATCTCCGCACGACTTGCCGATATTGGCATTGATGTACACTATCAAACGGTTGTCGGAGATAATCCACATCGGTTAAAGCAAACAATTGAAATTGCCAACGAACGTGCAGATATGATCATCTTCACAGGTGGTCTAGGTCCAACAAAAGATGATTTGACGAAAGAGACAATCGCTAATTTGCTAGATACGCCGCTTGTTAGCCATGATGCAGCTTTGGTTTCCATAGAAGCCTATTTCACTCGAACAGGTAGGAAAATGACGGAAAACAATAAAAAACAAGCGCTCGTCTTACATAATTCAACCGTTTTAGAAAATCATCATGGTATGGCACCAGGAATGGCGATTGAGAAGTCAGGTCGTCACTATATCCTATTACCAGGCCCTCCACATGAAATGCAACCAATGTTTGAGCATGAGGCGCTTCCGTACCTTTTACGCATGTTAGGTAAAAAGGAAGTGATTGTCTCTCGCATATTAAATTTTTACGGAATTGGCGAAGCCGACTTGGAGTTTAGGCTCCAATCAATAGTCGATAAACAATCTAACCCGACGATTGCCCCATTAGCATCCGCTGATGCAGTCACTCTTCGTTTGACAGCAAAAGCAGAAACGCGAGAAGAAGCACAACGACTTATCGTTCCAGTGGAAGCAGAAATTCGAGCGCACGTAGGGGAATACCTTTTTGGGATTAATGACGATACGTTGTCTTCAAAAACAGCTAAGCTGTTACACGAACAGAACCTCACAATTGCTGCTGCAGAAAGTCTTACTGCTGGCCTTTTCACTTCAGAACTGGCAAGTGAGCCGGGCATTAGTACAGCTCTAAAAGGGGGCGTCATCGTCTATGATGAGAAGGCGAAAATTGAACAGCTTGCTATTCCTGCTTCATTGTTACGACAATACGGTGTCGTGAGTGCTGAATGTGCGACTGCGCTTGCAGTACATGTGAAACAAAAATTCCAGTCTTCAATCGGTGTCGGATTAACAGGAGTTGCCGGTCCAGGTGCACACGGCGGGGAGGAAGCGGGGACAGTTTGGATAGGGTTAGCGTTGCCCGATGAAAAGGTTGAAACGTACCGATTACAATTATCAGGGTCCCGGAATACAAATCGATTACGAACGGCACGATTTGCGCTTTATTACCTCATCAAGTACTTACAAAGTAAAAATGCCAAAATGTAATTTTGGGCAATATTCTCAATTAAAACGTGAAATAACGAGGGTTTTCTCAATTAAATTTGGATTTTGCGAAAAAATATCGAATAAGCGTTCGTTTTTTGTTTGTGTATTTCTCAGAAAAGGAGTATAGTAGAGACATGTATTAAAAAGAAAACACCTGTTAAGGGAGGAATTGTTGTTGAGCGATCGTAAAGCAGCTTTGGATCAAGCGTTAAAACAAATAGAAAAACAATTTGGAAAAGGCTCCATCATGAAGTTAGGGGAACAGACAGATCGTGAAATCGCCACTTCATCATCTGGTTCACTTGCACTGGATGCGGCATTAGGTGTGGGTGGTTATCCACGAGGTCGTGTCATCGAAATTTATGGTCCTGAAAGTTCAGGTAAAACAACGGTGGCATTACATGCGATCGCAGAAGTACAAGCAGCAGGAGGACAAGCTGCTTTCATCGATGCTGAACACGCGTTGGATCCCGTATATGCACAAAAACTAGGCGTTAATATTGATGAATTGCTCTTATCTCAACCGGATACAGGAGAGCAAGCATTGGAAATAGCAGAAGCGCTCGTCCGTAGTGGAGCGATTGATATTGTAATTATTGACTCTGTCGCTGCACTTGTTCCAAAAGCTGAAATTGAAGGGGAGATGGGAGATTCACACGTAGGTTTACAAGCGCGTCTAATGTCCCAAGCACTTCGTAAACTTTCCGGTGCAATCAACAAATCGAAAACAATCGCTGTTTTCATTAACCAAATCCGTGAAAAAGTAGGCGTCATGTTCGGAAACCCAGAAGTCACGCCTGGTGGACGAGCACTTAAATTCTACTCTTCTGTCCGTTTGGAAGTACGTCGCGGCGAAGCGATTAAACAAGGCAACGACATTATGGGGAACAAGACCCGGATTCGTGTAGTGAAAAACAAAGTTGCTCCTCCGTTCCGTACGGCTGAAGTGGATATTATGTATGGAGAAGGGATTTCTAAAGAAGGGGAAATCGTCGACCTCGGTGCAGAGTTAGAAATTGTCCAAAAAAGTGGAGCATGGTATTCGTACGAAGGTGAACGACTTGGCCAAGGTCGTGAAAATGCGAAACAGTTCTTAAAAGAAAATAAAGATATTCGTGCAGAAATTGCCGATAAAATCAGAAGTTCTTATGGTTTAGCAAGTGCAAATTACGTAATTGCTGGTCATGATGAAGACGACGAAGAAGAATTAGAGTTATTTGCTGAAGATAAATAATTTAATCAATGTGACTGGGACAGAACCAGAGAAAAATGCATGATGGATTTGACGTCATGCATTTTTTTGCTTTTACAATTTATATTTTCATATTCATGAGTGGACCGAACTATTCGTTGTTCGATTGGCTCAAACGCGCCTTGCGGAAAGCGAGTCTTTTGAAGCGCAGAGAAACGGACTGTTTAATGTTATGTCCCTGTTTTTTAATCCTAACAAAAAGCGATTCCGTCAAGACGATAATACAACGTCCAGCATGATTAATGTGATTTATCGGACTTGTTCGTCAAAAAGAGCGGAAAACTCCGAATACGCTTTCGAATCCTTGACATGGCAATTTTTCATAGATACAATTAGAATTGTACTATTTCACATCATTGAAATCATTATGGCAGTATGTTGATTGTTGATATACGGGCCGACTGAAAACGAATAAGAAAAGCAGGAGGAGGTGAGCTGATGCCAGATCTCATCATGAACATCATCTCCGCCTTGTTTGGTCTGTTCGTCGGTGCAGTTGTTATCTATTTAGTTATCAAAAAGGTGAATGAATCAAAAGTGACGGGTGCCAAAAATTCAGCTGAACAAATCGTTGAAGAGGCGAAACGTGAAGCGGATGCGATGAAAAAAGAGGCATTGCTTGAAGCGAAAGATGAAAATCACAAACTGAGAATTGAAGCGGAATCGGAAATCCGTGAAAGAAGGGCGGAACTGCAAAAACAGGAAAACCGTCTTTTGCAACGGGAAGAAAATCTTGACCGCAAGGATGATGCTCTCAATAAACGAGAAGCGGGACTGGAGCGCAAAGATGATGCGCTTACCAGTAGACAACAGCATATTGAACAGATGGAACGCAAGGCGGAAGAACTTGTTGCTACACAACAGACCGAACTTGAAAGAATTTCAGCTTTGACAAGAGAAGAGGCGAAGCGCGTCATCTTGGATGAAGTTGAAAACGAACTTTCTACAGACATTGCGGTCATGACGAAAGAATCAGAGCAACGTGCAAAAGAGGAATCCGAAAAGAAAGCTCGAGAAATCCTTTCCCTTGCATTACAACGTTTTGCGGCGGATCATGTTGCAGAGACAACCGTGTCTGTGGTGAATTTACCGAACGATGAAATGAAAGGTCGTATTATCGGTAGAGAAGGTCGGAACATCAGAACGTTGGAAACCTTAACGGGTATCGACTTAATCATTGATGATACGCCAGAAGCAGTCATTCTTTCAGGCTTTGACCCTGTCCGTCGGGAAACAGCGAGACTTGCACTAGAGAAGCTTGTTCAAGACGGAAGAATCCATCCGGCTCGGATTGAGGAAATGGTCGATAAAGCGCGTCGGGAAGTCGATGAATTGATACGTGAAAAAGGAGAGCAAACGACATTCGATGTCGGTGTGCATAATCTCCATCCAGACCTTATCAAGATACTCGGTAGACTTCATTTCCGGACAAGCTACGGTCAAAACGTCTTGAAACATTCAGTCGAAGTCGCCTATTTGTCAGGACTCCTAGCAGCTGAGCTTGGAGAAGATGTAACCCTTGCAAGACGTGCAGGATTGTTACATGACATTGGTAAGGCGATTGACCATGAAGTGGAAGGGAGTCACGTACAAATTGGTGTCGAATTGGCCATGAAGTACAAAGAACACCCTGTCGTGATCAATAGCATCGCGTCACATCATGGAGATGAAGAAGCGACTTCTGTCATTGCAGTATTGGTAGCAGCTGCAGATGCCCTATCAGCAGCTAGACCAGGTGCGAGAAGTGAAACGCTTGAGAACTACATTCGTCGATTGCAGAAACTCGAAGAAATTTCCGAGTCTTATGATGGCGTAGAGAAATCATTTGCCATCCAAGCAGGGCGCGAAGTTCGCATTATTGTTCGCCCAGACCAAATTGATGATATTACAGCGCATCGTTTGGCACGTGATATTCGAAAGCGGATTGAGGAAGAACTCGATTATCCAGGACACATAAAAGTGACTGTCATTCGGGAAACTCGCGCAGTCGAATATGCAAAATGATCCAATGACTCCTGTCCAGCACGGTGCAGGAGTCTTTTCTTTTTGTGTGAATCTGTCAATTTAAAGACAAATAGGAAGAGGTAGTAAAATGAAAGTAGTGTTTATTGGTGATATAGTAGGATCGATTGGAAGAGACATGGTTTTTGATCATATTGCACGTCTTCGCAGAAAATACAATGCAGATGTCGTTATTGCGAATGGAGAAAATGCTGCTTCTGGAAGAGGCATCACAAAAGCGATTTTTGATGATCTACTCCGAGCGGGTGTAGATGTTGTGACAATGGGCAATCATACGTGGGATCAGAAAGAGATTTATGACTTTATTGACGACACGGATTATTTAATACGTCCTGCGAATTTTTCTGACGAAGCACCAGGAAAAGGAATGACTACGATATCGAAAAATGGCGTAACGCTATCCGTTATTAATCTACACGGACGTACTTTCCTCCCGCCTCATGCTGATCCGTTTGAGAAAGCCGAAAAGCTATTGGAAGAAGCACATGCTATTTCTCCTTTAGTATTTGTCGATTTTCATGCAGAAGCGACGAGTGAAAAGATTGCAATGGGTTGGCACTTGGACGGCAAGGCATCTGTAGTTGTTGGGACACATACACACGTACAAACTGCAGATGAACGCATTTTACCCGGAGGAACAGCTTATTTGACAGATGCAGGCATGACGGGACCTTACGATGAAATTCTTGGCATGAAAAAAGAGGATGTCATTTACCGTTTTAAAACGAATCTTCCAGTTCGTTTTGAAGTGCCTAAAAAAGGTCGTGGCCAATTAAATGGCTTGTATGTTGAAATTGACAACCAATCCGGTAAGGCGTTATCGGTCGAACGAATTATGCTTAACGAAGACCATCCATTCGAATGAGGAAGTTGCGTCTAATTATCTCCTTGCGTTCATAAGATGATGTATGGATTAATACATTCCATAGACATCGTGAAAACAAGGAGGAAACATGGTGAGTCCATTAAAAGTATCATCCCGCTCTAATCCCAATTCCGTCGCAGGAGCACTTGTAGCGGTTATTCGAGATCAAGGGTATGCAGAAATGCAAGCGGTCGGTGCTGGTGCATTGAACCAAGCGATTAAAGCAGTAGCAATTGCAAGGGGGTTTGTTGCACCAAGCGGAAGCGATCTTGTATGTGCTCCTGCATTCACAGATATTGAAATTAATGGCGAGGGACGGACAGCTTTGAAACTGTTAGTCGAAAAACGAAAGAACCGTTAAACAGTTTGATTGAGCGAGCAATTGACCGAAATGCGAATACAATTTGTACTGACCACGGACGCAACAAGTCCGTGGTTTTTATTGAGAAAACAGTTGGATGTAAAAGATTGATTGAACTGTCACATAGTTGTCGTAATCAATTTAAACGAATGGACGCCTTCACTACAAAGTGTGCAGAAGTTCATGTATAATGGAAGTCAAGTCTGTTCAATTCCCACGAGGTTTGAAGAAAGGGGAAGGAAGTCATGAATGAAGAACAACGCCTACAATCAGGCAAACTAAAACCACTTACAGGATCTACACAGGAGACTGGAGAAAAAGATTATAGTAAATACTTTGAAACGGTTTATACCCCACCGTCCTTAAAAGAAGCAAAGAAACGTGGTAAAGAGGAAATCAAATACCATGACGATTTTAAAATTGATGAACGCTTTGCTGGTATGGGGAAAGGACGTAAATTTTACATCCGTACATACGGCTGTCAGATGAATGAACACGACACGGAAGTAATGGCAGGTATTTTTACAAGTTTAGGATACGAACCGACAAATACCGTACAAGATGCAGACGTTATTTTATTGAATACTTGTGCAATCCGTGAAAATGCCGAGAATAAAGTGTTCGGTGAATTAGGGCATCTGAAGCCTTTGAAATTGGAAAGACCTGACTTACTCATCGGTGTGTGTGGTTGTATGTCCCAAGAAGAATCTGTTGTGAATAAAATTCTTAAAACCTATGACCAAGTAGATATGATTTTTGGGACGCATAACATCCATCGACTGCCAAATATTTTACACGAAGCGTATATGTCCAAAGAAATGGTCATCGAAGTATGGTCGAAGGAAGGGGATATCATTGAAAACCTTCCAAAAGTCCGTCACGGAAATATTAAAGCGTGGGTCAATATTATGTATGGCTGTGATAAATTCTGTACGTATTGCATCGTCCCTTATACACGTGGAAAAGAACGAAGCAGACGCCCTCAAGACATTATCCAGGAAGTACGACACCTTGCTGCGCAAGGATACAAAGAAATCATGCTCCTTGGCCAAAATGTCAATGCTTATGGAAAAGACTTCGAAGATATTGACTATCGACTTGGTGATCTAATGGATGATTTACGGACCATTGATATTCCGCGGATTCGATTTACAACAAGTCACCCAAGAGATTTTGATGATCATCTCATTGAAGTGCTCGCAAAAGGCGGTAACTTACTAGATCATATCCATTTGCCGGTACAATCCGGTTCGAGTGATATCCTGAAAATTATGGCACGTAAATATTCGCGCGAACATTTCTTAGAGCTCGTTAAGAAAATCAAAGCTGCTATTCCAACTGTTACTCTAACAACCGATATTATTGTAGGTTTCCCGAACGAAACAGAAGAACAATTTGAAGAAACGCTTTCTTTATATAAAGAAGTGGGCTTTGAAATGGCGTACACATACATTTACTCGCCTCGCGAAGGGACACCTGCAGCCAAGATGGTTGACAACATTCCAATGGAAGTGAAGAAGGAACGTTTACAGCGATTAAATAAACTCGTGAATGAAATGTCTGCAGAAGCGATGAAATCATATGCAGGTAAAGTCGTCAAAGTGCTCGTCGAAGGGGAAAGTAAAAAAAATCCGGACGTTTTGGCTGGTTATACTGAAAAAAATAAACTCGTTAATTTTAAAGCTCCCCGCGATGTGATTGGACAAATTGTCAATGTAAAAATTACGGAAGCCAAAACGTGGTCGCTAGACGGCGAATTCATTGGTGTCGTAGAAGAGGATAAGGTGATGTCATAATGGAAAAGATGTATACAAAAGAAGAGATTATTGAAAAGGCAAAAGAAATTGCACATATGATTGCCAATACGGAAGAAGTTGAGTTTTTCAAGAGAGCAGAAGAACAAATTAATGAAAACCAAAAGATCCGTGAAAAAATTGCTAGTTTAAAATCATTGCAAACACAAGCAGTCAATTTCCAAATGTATGAAAAAGAAAGAGCGCTCGGCATCATAGAGAGTAAAATTGAAAAGATTCAAGAAGAAATTGATGGTGTACCAATTGTGCAGGAATTTAAACAGTCACAAGTGGAAGTGAACGGACTTCTTCAGTTGGTGACAAATACGATTGCCAACAATGTCACAAATGAAATTATTGAATCTACAGGCGGAGATGTTTTAAAAGGAGAAACAGGTTCTTACGTAAAAAGTAAACAACATAAACCATTAGCATAAAGCTGAAAAATCGGTGAGGATAAATTCCTTGCCGATTTTTTTCACTTTCTGGGCTCTTGTTGCATAGGATAAATAGAAGTCAATGAAGGAGGAAATGAACTGAAGAATTTACGACAGATTGTAACGAAGGCAGTTATCGCAAAAGGGAAGAAACGGACGGAATCGAATGTTTCATTAAAGCCGCCTAACAACCCTTCCAGTATTTTAGGGTGTTGGGTCATCAACCACACGCATCAAGCGAAAAAAGTAGGCGGCTACATTGAAATCAACGGTAAGTTTGATGTCAACGTCTGGTACTCACATCATGACCACTCAAAGACTTCCGTCTACTCGGAATCCGTGCCGTATAAGGACCGTATTAAACTGCACTATCGTGACGAGCCGACGTCAGGGCAAGAAGAGATTATCGTAAGTGTTGTGCAGCATCCGAATTGTACAGAAGCACTCATCTCAGAATGTGGCGAGAAGTTCATTATTAAAGTCGAAAGAGAATTGGTTGCTGAAATTGTCGGGGAAACAAAAGTTTGCATCACGGTACATCCTCATCAGTTTGAAGAAGAGTGGTCATTTAAAGAAGAATCCTCTTCGCATGAGCCAGAAAACATTCAGCAAGAGAAAAAGGGCAAAGACTCACCATTTTAAGCCGGGGGATTAATCCGGCTTTTTTTTTATTGAGCAAAGCACGTAAACGAAATTTGCGGGAAGTGGATTATATAAGATATTTATTCGTTCAACGATACGCTTCCGAAGAATTCTTTGTTAGGAAGCATTGCCAGCATGAAATTATCCGCTTTGTTTCTGTGTAGGAACATGTTTTGTTATAATAAGAGGAAATACAAGAGCAGTGAGGTTACAGAATGACAACATATACACCAATGATCCAACAATATTTACAAGTGAAAGCGGAATACGAAGATGCATTTCTGTTTTTTCGTCTAGGCGACTTTTATGAAATGTTCTTTAATGATGCACTTGAAGCATCTACCATCCTCGAAATTACGTTAACGAGCCGAGACGGGGGTAGTAAAGATAAAATACCGATGTGCGGGGTGCCTTTCCACTCTGCCCAAGGATACATTGAAACACTGGTACAGAAAGGTCATAAGGTCGCTATATGTGAACAGACAGAAGATCCTAAAGCGGTTAAAGGAATTGTAAAAAGGGAAGTCGTGAAAGTCATCACACCTGGAACAATCATCGAAGGAAAGTCAATCGATGCAAATTCAAATCACTATATCGGAGCAGCCGATCAATTGGCCGAAAACCAATTTTCTCTTGCCTACTTGGATTTGGCAACGGGAGAAGGGAACGTTGAACTCATAACAGGCGATGAAAGAACATTGATTAGCGAAATTGAAGCACTTGGAATGAAAGAGATTGTCGTGAGAGAACGGCTTCATTTATCGTTAAATGAACACATCTCCAAGCGGAATATTGTCCTTTCCATGGATAACGGTGAAACGGATACGGATGTAAAACATTTGTTTCAATCGATTCCAAGTAATTTAACGGAAGCGTGTGAAACGCTCATTTCGTATTTACAGCGTACGCAAAAATCCGCTTTGGAACATTTACGACCTTTTGCATACATACAAAAGTCAGCAAAACTATCCATCGATGCAAACTCAATGCGTAACTTAGAACTTGTTCAATCGATTCGAAACGGGACAAAAGAGGGGACGCTATTCTGGTTGTTGGACGATACATCCACTGCAATGGGTGCTAGGAAATTGCGAAGTTGGATTCATCAGCCACTAGCAGACAAGGAACTTATTGAAAACAGGTTGTCCCTTGTCAGTAGCTTGCTAGAAGATTATTTTTTAAGAGATGAGTTAAAGACTGCCTTAAAAGAAGTATATGACCTCGAACGATTGGCAGGACGAATTGCTATGGGGAATGCTAGCGGAAGAGATCTTGCTCAATTGAGAAATTCTTTACGTAAAATTCCGTTGCTCAAGCAAGTACTAGCTCATGCAAATGAAACAAATCTTCAGCAATATGCACAACAAATTGATGTATGCGAGGAAGTTCTTACGATCTTGGAAGCTTCAATTGCAGAAAACCCTCCACTCTCTGTGAAGGAAGGCGGAATGATTAAAGATGGCTTTCATGCACAGTTAGACAAATATCGAGATGCATCAAAAAATGGTAAAGAATGGCTCGCTCGGTTGGAAAGAGAGGAAAGAGATCGGACAGGCATCAAAAACTTGAAAATCGGGTACAATCGAATATTCGGCTATTTTATTGAAATTACCAAGTCTAATATTCATTTGGCAGACTTGAGTCGCTATGAGCGTAAACAAACGCTTGCCAACGCTGAACGATATATTACAGCAGAGTTAAAAGAAAAAGAAGAGCTAATTCTGAATGCTGAAGCAGATGGCCAAGAGTTGGAATACACATTATTTTGTGAAGTACGAGAAGAAATGAAAACACACATCCGAAGAGTGCAATTGCTCGCAAGCGTATTGTCCGAATTGGATGTGTTAGTAGCATTCGCGACAGTATCTGAAAAATACCGATTTGTTAAACCACAATTTCATAGCGGTCGCGCATTGGAAATAAAAAATGGTCGTCATCCTGTCGTAGAAAAAATGATGGATCAGTCATTATACGTGCCGAATAACTGCATGTTGACGGAGACGGAGAACATGCTACTCATTACCGGACCAAACATGTCGGGGAAAAGTACATTTATGCGACAAGTTGCATTGACCGTCATCATGGCACAGATTGGTTGCTTTGTTCCGTGCGAATCTGCCAAGCTGCCAATTACCGATCAAATCTTTACGAGAATTGGCGCAGCGGATGATCTTGCTTCAGGTCAAAGTACGTTTATGATGGAAATGATGGAATCGAGATATGCCATCGCAAATGCAACAGAACAGAGTTTATTGTTGTTTGACGAAATTGGTAGGGGTACATCCACATATGATGGCATGTCGCTGGCGCAAGCGATGATGGAATACATCCACCATGAAATTGGTGCAAATACGCTCTTTTCGACACACTATCATGAATTGACGAAGTTGGATGTAGAATTAAATCGACTAGTAAATGTACATGTGGCGGCAATGGAACAAGAAGGTCGTGTCGTATTCTTGCATAAAGTGATGGCAGGAGCGGCAGATAAAAGTTACGGAATTCATGTTGCACAACTAGCAGGTTTACCGGATTCAATCATTGACCGTGCGAAAAAACTGTTAACAGTATTTGAGAGTACAGAGCAGCCAAAAGTTGAAAACGATGATTCAGCTCAACTTTCATTTTTTGATTTAAAGGAAGAAACGTCCCCTTTGGCTGAGTCGGCAAAAGAGACGCACTCAGTCCTCGAAGAAGTGAAACAAGCTGATTTGATGAACTTGACGCCGATGCAAGCGATGCAAATGATTCTAGATTGGCAACAGAAATTAAAAATGAAATAAGATAAGTTTGATCATTGACTGAAAAAAACAGCCAGTGATAAATGTCGATTGATAAATAAATTTACTAAGTGCAAGCCTCCTTCAGTCATAGGAGTAAATGATCAAATTGAAAAGGAGGGATAAAGTGGATGTCATATCAGTGATGGACGATACGTTGTCCAATAAAATTGCTGCAGGTGAAGTAGTCGAACGTCCTGCCTCCATTGTCAAAGAACTTGCAGAGAATTCAATTGACGCTGAGAGTACTGTCATCGAAATTGCTTTAGAAGAAGCAGGACTTACATCAATCCGTGTAACAGACAATGGTAAGGGTATGTCTGCACGGGATGCTGTGGTCGCTTTTGAACGCCATGCAACGAGCAAAATTTCAAATGAGCATGATTTGTTCAGAATTCGGACACTCGGTTTTAGAGGAGAAGCACTCGCCAGTATCGCATCCGTCTCAAAAGTGAGTTTATGGACGTCTGATGGCGAAACGGAAGGGACGGAAGTGCAAATAGAAGCGGGGACGGTCGTTAAACAATCCAATGCCGCCTACCGGAAAGGGACCGATATGACGGTTGCCCAACTGTTTTATAATACGCCTGCACGTCTTAAATATATGAAAACAATACAAACAGAACTTGGTCATACAATCGATCTTGTGAACCGACTTGCCATTAGCCATCCGCATATATCTTTTAAGTTAATGCATCATAGCCAAGTTCTACTACAAACAGCCGGCAAAGGCGATCAAAGAAGAGTGCTCCATGATATTTACGGAACTGCGGTAGCTAAAAAGATGGTCCCTTTCCACGGGGAAAATGCCGATTTTAAAGTAAGTGGATTCGTCACACTTCCCGAAATGACGAGGGCTTCGAAAAATTATATGACGCTCATTGTGAATGGTCGATGGGTCAAAAGTTACGCAGCAAACCAAGCGGTATTGGACGGTTTACATACGTATTTACCAATTGGACGGTTTCCAATCAGTGTTGTAAATGTTGAAACGGATCCTTTTCTGACCGACGTCAATGTACATCCATCCAAGCAACATATTCGATTGAGTAAAGAAGCAGACTTGTTTGCTCTCATTAAAACTGCTGTCCATGAAGCAGTGAAAAAAGCAATCATCGTCCCTGAAGCAATTAAACGACAGGTCATTCAACAACCTTCTTCAGAACAAGTGACGATGTGGAACGACATGAAGCCTACTCAAACAACTATGAAAGAAATGCATCATCAAGTCGACAGAGAAGAGAAGAAGGAGAGTTCGACAGTTCCCGTTTCTCCAGAGCTACCTCTTGAAAAAGACGTACAAAGTATAAAAGAGGTTGAACAAGCTGATTCAGTGCAGCAAGCTCAGACAATATTTGAGCAACCATTCCCGATGAAAGAGTCTACTGTTGAAGAAACGATTCATACTAGACAGTTGGAAGAGCAAATCGAGCCACCTCAACAAACGGATGTAAAGATGGACAA
The DNA here is from genome assembly GCF_041414805.1 of Sporosarcina sp. OR05. Classification (NCBI taxonomy): domain Bacteria; kingdom Bacillati; phylum Bacillota; class Bacilli; order Caryophanales; family Caryophanaceae; genus Sporosarcina; species Sporosarcina sp. OR05. The sequence goes on from NZ_JANKJL010000002.1 coordinate 406,430, forward strand.
ACGATTTCCATCTCTTGTTCCGGTAGGGCAAGTTCATGGAACATATATCGTCGCACAAAACGAAGATGGTTTTTATTTAATTGACCAACATGCTGCCCAAGAGCGCATTAAATATGAGTTTTTTAGGGATAAATTAAGTAGACCGCAAGAAGACGAACGTCAAATGTTATTAATGCCGCTCATTTTTCATTATTCTGGGGATGAGCGTGTGAAAATAGAAGAAAATATCCAAGCATTACATGATGTAGGCGTCTTTCTTGAAGAGTTTGGCCCTTCATCTTATACCGTAAAAGAATATCCTGCTTGGTTCCCTGCGAACGAAGCAACGACCCTTATCGAAGAGTTGATTGAACAAGTACTTGAAACGCAACGAACAGACATCGGTAAGTTGCGAGAAGAGACAGCAATTATGATGAGTTGCAAAAAATCAATTAAAGCAAATCATTATTTGACGTTTGCAGATATGGAGAGGCTATTACATGATCTTTCATTAGCCGAAAATCCCTATACATGTCCGCACGGAAGACCTGTACTGATCCACTTTACAACTTATGAAATTGAGAAGATGTTTAAACGGGTAATGTAAGGCGTATACGTTCCATCATTGATTGAAGAGGAGTGAAGGTAAAATGGGAGAGTTCATCTTATCGATTGACCAAGGGACAACGAGTACACGAGCGATATTATTTGATCGGCAAGGCAAAATTGTTCATACTGCACAGCGAGAGTTCAAGCAAATTTTTCCACAGCCTGGCTGGGTGGAACATAATGCAAGCGAAATATGGGGCTCTGTATTATCGGTCATCGCAGCTGTCTTAACAGAGAGTGGTAACCAACCCGAATCAATTGACGGGATCGGTATCACCAACCAACGCGAAACGACAGTCATATGGAACAAACATACCGGGCAGCCGATTTACAATGCAATTGTTTGGCAATCAAGGCAAACCCAACAGATTGTAGATCAATTACGCAATGACGACTGTGAAGATCTAATTCGACGTAAGACAGGTTTGCAACTCGATCCTTATTTTTCTGGAACGAAAGTAAAATGGATTCTCGACCATGTGGACGGAGCGAGAGCGCAAGCTGATAAAGGCGAATTGCTTTTCGGAACAATCGATTCATTTCTTATTTGGAAATTATCTAATGGCAAAGCTCATGTAACAGATTACTCCAATGCTTCACGAACGATGCTCTTCAATATTCACGAACTACAATGGGATCAGGAGCTTTGTGAAATGCTGGATATACCAATGGCTATGCTTCCTGAAGTACGGATGTCTTCGGAAATTTATGCACACACAGATGCATCCATTTTTTTCGGTGCTGAAGTGCCAATTGCAGGTGCAGCAGGCGATCAACAATGTGCGCTGTTTGGGCAAGCGTGCTTTCATGAAGGGATGGCAAAAAACACATATGGAACAGGTTGTTTCATGCTTCTGAACACTGGTGCTGAACCTGTTCAATCGGATAACGGCTTGCTGACAACGATCGCATGGGGAATCGATGGCAACGTGACGTATGCACTTGAAGGGAGCGTGTTTGTTGCAGGTTCAGCCATCCAGTGGCTACGGGATGGTTTGCGAATGATTCAAAAAGCAGAGGATTCAGAGCGGTATGCAAACAAAGTGGCATCTACAGATGGTGTATATGTCGTCCCTGCTTTTGTTGGACTCGGTACGCCGTATTGGGATTCGGATGCGAGAGGTGCAATATTTGGGTTAACACGAGGGACAGAAAAAGAGCATTTCATACGTGCAACCGTTGAAGCATTGGCTTACCAAACAAAAGATGTGCTACTGACGATGGAAAAAGATGCACAACGATCCATTGACATTTTGCGTGTAGACGGAGGGGCTGTGGCGAACGAGTTTCTCATGCAATTTCAAAGCGATCTATTACAAATTGATGTAGAGCGATCGGCATATTTGGAAACTACGGCTTTAGGCGCTGCCTATCTCGCCGGATTAGCGACTGGATTTTTTGAATCGAGTGAAAAGGTTGAGGCATTGTGGGAAAAAGAGAAGACCTATTCACCAAAAATGGATACATCTACACGTGACGAGTATTATGAAGGTTGGAAGAAAGCAGTAGAAGCGACACGTTTGTTCAAGCTTTGAAGAGGAGGAGAACAAAAATGTTATCAGCGATTACAAGACCTAAAGTGAAACAATTCATGGGCAACTATCAATTTGATTTACTCGTCATCGGAGGAGGAATAACCGGTGCAGGAATCGCACTAGACGCTGTGACAAGAGGGTTATCAGTCGCTCTTGTGGATATGCAGGATTTTGCTGCAGGTACGTCCAGTCGATCTACAAAACTAGTGCATGGTGGATTACGGTATTTAAAGCAAATGGAGTTAAAAATCGTTGCTGAAACAGGGCGGGAACGTGAAACGGTGTACCGCAATGCACTCCATGTCACTACCCCTCAACGCATGCTTCTTCCTTTTCATAAAGGAGGCACATTCGGCAAACTGACGACATCGGCAGGTTTGCTCGTATATGACAAGTTAGCGGGTGTAAAAAAAGACGAACGCCGTGAAATGTTAACGGCAGAGCAGGCACTTGAAATGGAACCGTTAATAAGGGAAGATGGCCTCCTAGGTGGAGGGCATTATGTGGAGTATCGGACGGATGATGCAAGACTAACAATCGAAGTGTTGAAAAAAGCGTCTCAAAAAGGTGCATTGTGCCTGAATTATATGAAAGTGCAACGGTTCCTCTATCATAAAGGCAAAGTGATGGGTGCTGAAATCGTTGATACGTTAACAGGCGAATCAATGGATGTACATGCATCTGTTATCGTCAATGCTACGGGTCCATGGGTGGATGAAGTGCGGGCGAAGGATGAAGTTTCAAATCGCAAACGGCTTAAATTGTCTAAAGGAATTCATATCGTGCTCGATCAATCCATCTTTCCGTTACGGCAAGCCGTCTATTTTGATTCACCTGACGAACGAATGATTTTTGCGATTCCTCGTGGAAATAAAGTATATGTGGGTACGACAGACACATTTTTTGATGGTGACCGTGGAAACCCTTCTGCGACAGAAGAAGAAATTAATTATTTGTTAGAAGCCCTGCTATACATGTTCCCATCTGTAGGAGTGAAGAGAGAAGATGTGGAATCCACGTGGGCGGGTGTTCGACCACTTATTTATGAAGATGGCAAAGATGCAACTGAAATTTCTCGAAAAGATGAAATTTGGGAGGCTTCTACAGGTTTATTGACGATCGCAGGCGGCAAGCTGACAGGTTACCGGAAAATGGCGGAAACCGTTGTGGATCAAGTCGTCAAACGATTTCCGAACACATCTTTCGGTCCATGCGTGACAGAATATCTACCTCTATCAGGAGGTGAATTTGATAACGAAGAGCACTATCAATCTTTTATTGAAAGTAAATCGAATGAAGCACAATTGTATGGATTAACGAAAGAAGAAGGAAGGCAGCTCGCATCATTGTATGGAACGAATGTCGATGTCGTTTTCAATTACGTCACCGCAACGAAAAATGATCCTCATCAATTACCGGCACGTTGGAAAGCCGAAATCCTTTACGCGATCCATTATGAAATGGCGATGACCCCAGCTGACTTTTTTGTTCGTCGTACAGGTGATCTGTATTTTAATATCAGGCAAGTGAAACAGTATCGTGAAGAGGTCGCTTCTTATATGGCCGAATTGTTAACGTATGAAGCAGCAGTATATGAAAAACTGCTCACTGAACTTGATGAACGCATTATAGAAGCTGTAGGCAAAGGTGGAGAAATAGTTGAATGAAATGACAATCTCAACGTCTGATAACGTTAAGCTCCATACAATTGAAAGCCGTCCGAACAAAACACCAATTGGGCACATCCATATTTTGCATGGTATGGCAGAGCATATAGGTAGATATGAAGGCTTTATCGCTGATCTCGTATCCAGTGGTTATGTTGTAACGGGCCACGATCATCGAGGACATGGTAAGACAGCCGACTTAAACGGTAAACTTGGCCACTTCGGGGACCAAGTGGACTTTGATCGAATTGTGAAAGATGCATTCGAAGTCATTCAGTTGTATCGATTAAAATTTTCTGATCTGCCTTTCAGTTTACTCGGACATAGCATGGGTTCCTTTATTGCAAGAAGGTATGCTCAACTGCATGGAAGTCATCTTGACAAATTGATTTGCGTTGGGACGGCTGGAGACCCTGGTGTAAGTCGTATTGCGGGCGTTGCTCTTGCAAAAATGAGAGGTCGCCTAAGATCATTCGCTCAAACAGATTACGTCATTAATCGATTAGTATTTGGTCGATACAATCAATTGATCAAAAATCCGAAAACTTCCTTCGATTGGCTTTCAGCAAATGAACAAAATGTCGAATCGTACATTAATGATCCATATTGTGGATTTGTACCGACTACTGGATTTTTCAACTGTCTATTTGATGGATTAAAGAAAATACATCAACCTGAATTTGTAAAACAGGTTCCTTCTGACTTACCAATCTTATTAGTATCCGGTTCAGATGATCCTGTAGGTTCGAACAGCAAAGCCGTGTTGCAAGTTGGCCAGCAATTCGTACAACAGGGTGTAACCGATGTAACCGTCATGCTATACGAAGGAAAGAGACATGAAATTTTGCAAGAAGACAATCGTTTGGATGTATTTAACTTCATAAAGGAATGGATTACAAGAACATGAATGAATCATCGTTGGTCATTGCAATCGTTGGGCCCACTGCTTCAGGCAAAACTTCTTTAAGTGTAAAACTGGCGAAGTCGCTTGATGGGGAAATCATCAACGGAGATGCGATGCAAGTTTATAAAGGTTTGGACATTGGTACGGCGAAAATCCGTCCAGAGGAGATGGAAGGAATCCCTCATCATTTATTTAATCTGAAAGAACCGACTCAATCATTTTCAGTCGCTGAATATCAGTCTGTTGTACGCAATTGTATTGATGACATCCAAGGTCGAGGGAAGCAACCGATCATTGTAGGAGGTACGGGCCTGTACATCCAATCTGTGCTTTTCGACTTTCGTTTTACGGAGGAAGGGTCTGATCCTGTTGTACGGGAGAAGTTAGAAAAAGAATTGGAGAAGGATGGTGGGGCAGCACTACTTTATGAACACCTCGTCAAACTAGACCCAGTAAGTGCAAAAAAGATTCATCCGAACAATCACCGTCGAATCATACGAGCGTTAGAGATAATCGAGGTGACCGGCAAAACGAAAGAGTCACAAGAGCAAGGTAAAGGACAATCGGTTGTTTACGATCATCTTCTCATCGGTTTGGACATTGAACGGGAAACGTTGTACGAGCGAATCGATGACCGTGTCGATGAAATGATTCGACAAGGTTTAGTAGATGAAGCAAGGGGATTATGGAATACGAACGTCCGTAATGTGCAGTCTGTCCAAGCAATTGGTTACAAGGAGTTGTACGATTACTTCGAAGGCAAGATGACACTTGAAGAATCGATCGATGCCATAAAAAAACATACACGAAACTATGCAAAACGGCAAATGACCTATTTTAGAAACAAAATGACCATTCATTGGTTTGATGCATTAGCCGATCAGCAAAAATGTATAGATGAAATTTTTGCGATTATGAAGGATTTTGAACACTCAAAATCGAATAGTGAGAGTAAGCACTAGAAATATAGAATGTACTGGAGGCTGGGGTGTATGGCACAAGGAAACATGCAAGAAACATTTTTGAATGCTTTACGGAAAAACAATACGTTTGTAACGGTTTTTCTTTTGAACGGTTTTCAATTAAAAGGACTCATCAAATCGTATGATAATTATACCGTTCTGCTAGAATCTGAGGGAAAACAGCAATTAATTTACAAACATGCGATCTCAACATATGTTCCAATTAAACCTGTTCAACTAAAAGACCAGGAATAATCAACATCTGACACGAGGAAAAGAGGCTGGGACAAAACTAAATAGACCGTTCCTCTGCGCTCCAAAAGGCACGCTTTCCGCGGGGCGCGCTTGAGCCTCCTCGTCCGCTGCGCTTCCTGCGGGGTCTCAACATTCGCGCTACAATCCCGCAGGAGTCGGCCTTTTTCCGCTCCGACTCACTCAAGAATTTGGAAAGAAAAATTGGAAAAATATAAAAAAACTGCATGACGGCGAATTAGCCATAATGCAGTTTTTTTATGTTATGTCCCAGCCTCTTCGTTCTTTTTATAGAATCAGTAAGCAACTATATATTGTATTGAGCTGGTATTTGATCGCCACTGAGTTTGAAGAACTATACACTTATGTGGATCTTCAAGATGTTTGCTATTGTTCATTCGTAACCTTTCCATGTGGAAGCTTCCAGTGGAATAAAAAAGAGAGGATACGTAACGTGGCGGTTGCTACAAGTAAAGCATACAAGGCAAGATCATTTTGGTAAAACCCGATTGCAACAATGAAACCAGCAGCTGCAGCCCACACTGCGTAAATATCATCTTTAAAGATTAATGGTTTACGCCCCGCAAGAACATCTCGGATGACACCGCCTCCTGCTCCCGTCAAAACTGCTGCAACCATTACAGCCGCAATAGAAAGGTCCATCTTTACAGCGAGCATCGCTCCTTGAATCGCAAAGGCTGCTAAACCAATTGCATCGAAATAAGTGCCCCATCGATTCCAATGGCTAATGACAGATTTGGAGAAATAAAAAATTAACAAAATGGACAACGTTGCGACGCCGAAAAGGAAATTCTGATCCCATAACACAGATACGGGAACACCTATTACGACATTCCGTAATGCACCACCACCAAAAGCGGTGACCATCCCTAATATGTAAACACCAAAAATATCGTAATCTTCTTCTAACGCAACGAATGCTCCTGAAATCGCAAAAGCAACCGTACCAATAAAGCTAAATACTTCCCAAGCCAATGAATTCCCTCCCTAAACTAAAACCTCTCATAGTATATACGATTCCTACGTAATTTTCTAATGGCGATTCATTCTTGAACTATTTCCTCAGACTGATAAGATAATGAGGGGACTACACGTAGGAAAGAGGAAATCAATTATGTTAATTGAGCAATTTACTGAAGAAATCGAAGACCGAGCGGAGAAGACTGAAGAGAACATCCAAATCTATTTTAAAGCTGCCGAGAAAGTGGCTTTCCATAACCAACGTAAAGTGTTAGCGGCATTTAGAAAAAATCGCGTCAGTGACTTTCATTTAACGGGTTCGACCGGATACGGGTATGATGACGATGGACGGGATGTGCTGGAACAGGTGTATGCAGATGTCTTTGGCGCAGCGGCATGCCTTGTTCGAAATCAAATTATTTCTGGTACACATGCAATTTCATTAAGCCTATTTGGAGTACTTCGCCCAGGTGATGAATTACTCTATATCACAGGCAAGCCTTATGACACATTAGACTCTATCGTGTCAGGGGGAGATGAAGATACAGGTTCTCTTTCCGATTACGGCATTACTTATCAACATGTACCATTGACTGAAAATGGTTCCGTTAATTTTGAAGAAGTGAAAAAAGCGATTCATGCATCTACAAAAATGATTGGCATTCAACGATCAAAAGGCTATGCAGACCGTCCATCGTTCAGCATTGCTGAAATTAAGGAAATGATTGCTTTTGTAAAAGGAATTCGCGAAGATTTAATCGTTTTCGTTGATAATTGTTATGGGGAATTTGTGGAGAAGCAGGAACCGGTTGAAGTAGGAGCCGATTTGATGGCTGGTTCACTGATAAAAAACCCTGGCGGAGGGCTTGCGAGAACTGGTGGTTATATTGCAGGTCGGGCAGACTTAGTGAAGAAATGTGCGTACCGGATGACTTCTCCTGGAATTGGTGCGGAAGCGGGTGCGTCACTTGATACTTTATTAGAAATGTATCAAGGTTTCTTCTTAGCACCTCATGTCGTGAGTCAGTCGGTGAAAGGTGCGTTATTTACAGCAGCTTTTCTAGAAAGTTATGGATTTGATACGACACCACATGTCTCCAATCCGCGAACAGACCTCATTCAATCTGTCAATTTCGCAACCGCTGAACAAATGATCGCTTTTTGTAAAACGATTCAAGAAAACTCGCCGATCAATGCGCATTATTCGCCAGAACCTTCATACATGCCTGGCTATAGAGATGATGTCATTATGGCTGCTGGGACGTTTATACAAGGATCCAGCATCGAACTGACGGCTGATGGCCCGATTCGACCGCCTTATACAGCTTATATTCAAGGTGGTTTAACATATGAACATGTAAAAGCGGCAGTTATGTCTTCCATGCAAAAATTACTACTCGATCAGATGATTCAACCAAAATAATAGAAAAGAGGATGTCCACTGTCGGTAGCGACTCGGACATCCTCTTTTTATTAATGAATTTGACGATAGACGCCCACAACTTTTCCGAGTATGGAAACGTGATTGACGATGATTGGTTCCATCGATTCATTTTCAGGCTGTAAGCGGAAGTAATCCTTTTCTTTAAAAAACCGTTTGACTGTCGCTTCATCTTCTTCTGTCATAGCGACGACAATTTCACCATTCGTTGCAGTATGTTGCTGTTTTACAACAACGTAGTCTCCATTTAAGATCCCAGCTTCAATCATACTGTCTCCAACAATTTCAAGCATGAACAAATTATCATCAGAGGCACCATATGTATCAGGTAAAGGGAAATATTCTTCAATATTTTCAATCGCAGTGATGGGAAGACCGGCAGTAACTTTTCCGACAAGTGGAACATGTAGGACTCCGCCTTTCATCGAATCAAGTCCCTCAGGATCCAATATTTCAATTGCTCGCGGTTTTGTAGGGTCTCTACGAATATAGCCTTTGCTTTCCAATCTTGCTAAATGTCCATGGACAGTTGAACTAGAAGCTAATCCGACAGCCTCTCCGATCTCCCGCACGGAAGGAGGATATCCTTTCGATTTCACTTCATCTTTAATGAAATCCAAAATATCCTGTTGCCTTTTCGACATTTTTTTCATCTTTCCACCCCTCCATTTTTACGTAAAAAAGAATGTACTCTTGTACGAACAGAAATTCGTAACCAATGTTATTTCTTATCATAAGTATAACAGGTGTTCGGATGTTTAGCAAACAAAGGTTCGAAAGATTTGTTGACATGCGAAAAAACCTGTCCTATAATGGGAACAAGTATTCCGAACAAACATTCTTGGAGGGGTTAAATGTGACGCTAGTTAAAAAATACGGCTACATACTTTCAATTATCTTACTAAGTTCGACATTCACTTTATTCTTTGTTTTAAAAGAAACACAAGAGAGTACAATTGTTGAAGTAGAAGTTGTGCAAGGGGACACGCTATGGGGATTGGCACAAAAACATAGACCGAACGAAAAGCCAGACAAGTGGATTAAAGAAGTGATGAATTTAAATAATATGCATTCTACTTTGATAAAAAGCGGAGATACGCTAAAATTACCAGGAACGATACAGTCTACGGACGACAATCTAACGGAGTTGGCAGGTGAATAATGTTGACATCTCAATTGAAGACTTGTGTCCTTTATTGCAGAGTAAGTACTGAAAAAGATTCACAAGAAGCTTCATTGGCTAGACAAGAAGAGGAACTTCAACAACTTGCTAAGAAGATGAACCTACAAGTAGTCCATGTTTTTAAAGAAAAGCATAGTGGTTTTGATATGGATCGTGAAGGATTATTGGATTTACTAGACTGTATCCGAAATGAGGCTATCGATACGCTTTTAGTACAAGATGAAACAAGGCTTGGTAGGGGAAATGCAAGAGTTGCAATTTTACATCTTCTTATGAAAATGAATACGACTGTCATTACAAACCATGATAGTGGTCCAATGAAATTAAACGAGATGGATCACATGCTACTTGAGATTTTAGCGATTGTTGAAGAATACCAACGAAAGCTTCATAACGCTAAAATACGTAGAGGCATGAAACGTGCTGTGCGTGATGGTTATCGGCCAGAAGATAATTTAAAAAACAAAGGGAATGTAGAAGGGCGAGAGCGAATTGACGTTCCTTTGACAGAAATTGTGTCCTTACGCAAGAAAGGACTCACTTTTGAAGAGATTGCTGGTGTATTACGAGGACTTGGCCACAACGTGAGCAAAGCGACTGTACATAGACGATATAAAGAATATGAAGTTGAGCAGGAAGGCTGATAAAATGCACTTCCTGCTTATTTTGATTACTAAACAATGAAGAGTGTTCTGCTTCTAAAAGTGTGCATAGTAGTGCTAAAATAAGAAACGGTGGAGAAAAATAAAGAACATGGTCATTGTTAACCTGCAATTAGCTGTAGGTACACATAAGATAAAGGATAGGAGGAATTCAATGTTATCACCAGATAAGATTCAACGAATTAACGAGTTGTCCAAAAAGTCAAAAACAGTTGGATTGACATTGGAAGAAGCGAAAGAACAAACACAACTTCGGAAAGAATACTTGGAAACGTTTCGTACTTCAATGCGAGAAACAATCGAAAATGTGAAAGTTATTGATCCAGAAGGTAATGATGTTACACCTGAAAAAGTGAAAGAAGCCCGTAATCCTAAATATCTGCAGTGAGCAGATGACGATGACGGATTGTAATTCACTTCTAAATTGACTACACTATAGTAGGAAATAGAAACAGGCTTCTAACAAAAGATACAGTACGGGAAAGGATGTTTTTGAATGACCGAAACTATCGATCAACTTGCTATTAACACGATTCGAACACTCTCCATTGATGCAATCGAGAAAGCGAATTCTGGCCACCCTGGATTACCGATGGGTGCTGCTCCGATGGCTTACACGCTATGGACAAAACATATGCACCATAACCCTTCAAATCCGGATTGGTTCAACCGTGATCGCTTTGTCTTATCTGCAGGTCATGGTTCCATGTTGCTTTATAGCTTATTGCATTTAAGCGGATATGGATTGCCAATGGAGGAGTTGAAGAACTTCAGACAATGGGATTCCAAAACGCCTGGCCACCCTGAATATGGCCATACAGTAGGTGTAGAAGCGACGACCGGTCCACTTGGGCAAGGTATTGGAATGGCTGTAGGAATGGCAATGGCAGAAAAGCATCTGTCAGCTGTCTACAATCGACCTGGCTTCAACGTTGTTGACCATTACACATATGCACTATGTGGCGATGGTGATTTAATGGAAGGTGTAGCTGCTGAAGCAATTTCGTTAGCTGGTCACCTCCAACTGAATAAACTAATTGTCTTATATGACAGTAATGATATTTCGCTTGACGGCGACTTAGAAATGTCCTTCACTGAAAATATTAAAAAGCGCTTTGAATCTTACGACTGGAATTATATTCGTGTAGAAGATGGCAATGCTATCGACAGCGTCTCAAAAGCAATAGAAGCGGCCAAAGGAAATACAGGTGGCCCAACGTTAATTGAAGTGAAAACGGTTATTGGCTATGGTTCGCCGAACAAGTCAGGCAAAGCGGATGTTCATGGTGCGCCACTTGGTGAAGATGAAATGAAGCTTACAAAAGAATATTACAAGTGGACGTATGAGGAAGATTTTTCAGTTCCTGAAGGCGTATATGAAACATTTAAACAAGCGACAGATGAATTAGGTGTTAAAAAAGAACAACAATGGAACGAGCTGTTTGCGAAATATGAAAGCGAACATGCGGATCTTGCAGAACAATTAAAAACAGCGATTTCCGGTGACATGCCTGCTTCGCTTTTAGAAGCAATGCCTGTGTATGAAGAAGGAACATCCCATGCGACACGTTCTGCTTCAGGAGATGCAATTAATGCAATTGCAAAAGTCGTTCCTTCATTCTTTGGTGGAAGTGCGGACTTGGCTGGCTCTAACAAGACAACGATTAAAGGCGCAGGCGACTTCTTGGCAAACGATTACAGCGGGCGTAATATTTGGTTCGGTGTACGCGAATTTGCAATGGGAACTGCACTAAACGGTATGGCGTTACACGGTGGTTTACATGTATTCGGCGGTACGTTCTTTGTATTTAGTGATTACGTGAGACCAGCAATTAGACTGTCTGCATTGATGGGCTTGCCTGTAACGTATGTATTTACACATGATAGTGTTGCAGTAGGAGAAGATGGGCCAACACATGAACCGGTTGAGCACCTTTCTTCGTTACGATCTATGCCAGGGTTGACAGTTATTCGTCCAGCAGATGGAAATGAAACGTCAGCAGCTTGGCATCACGCAGTTACGTCAAAAAATCGTCCGACTGTTCTCGTGCTATCACGTCAAAACTTGGACATTCTCCCTGCGACAAAGGAGCAAGCTAAGGAAGGCGTCAAACGTGGAGCGTATACTGTTTCACCTGCAGAGAAAGCAGTAGCGGATGCAATTTTAATTGCAACTGGTTCTGAAGTGAATCTAGCGGTTGCAGCACAGCAACAATTACGTTCTGAAGGAATTGACGTTGCAGTCGTCTCAATGCCTTCATGGGATTTGTTTGAACAACAAGACAGTGCGTATAAGGAAGCTGTCCTTCCGAAAGCTGTTAAAAAACGGTTGTCCATTGAGATGGGAGCTTCTCTTGGATGGCACAAATACGTGGGTGATGAAGGCGATGTCCTAGCAATCGACACATTTGGTGCAAGTGCACCGGGTAATAAAGTCATTGCAGAGTACGGATTCACAGAAGAAAATGTTGTCGCAAAAGTAAAAGCTTTGTTCAACTAAATGTAGAGCACGTTGGTTACTTACGTTAACCAGCGTGCTTTTTACAATTGTAAATATTGTTATAAATGTTCCGACAATAATAGTGCTATTCTTTAGCGTAATCTGACAAACTTTTTACAAATCCTGCGGTACACTAAGTAAAAAAGGAGGGGACGGTCATGAGAACGTATGATATCTATAAAGTAAAGAAGAGATACCAATCATTCATTTTAGGAAGAGAAGGTCTTCTTTATGACTTGTTAAAAGATTATGCTCCAAAGGAACCTCTACAAGAAGTGCAATACTTGTGTGATGAAATCGAAGAAGCAGCGATTGACCAAGCGATCCTCAGGAATCTTGGTAAAAGCTTTACGACAGTTGAAAGTGACGATGGGGAATATCGACTATCGCATCCAATGAAAGGATCCATCCATATTTCTCTTACACCCTACTCCCTACAAGCGTATTGTAACGGTTCGAGAATGTTGGACTTGGATTTGTTCGTCGCATTATCAGGGACGGATGATCGATTCTTTGCTGTGATGGACGAGCATGGGGAATGGGGATGGCTCAAGCCAATTAAATACGAACAGCATGTCGGAAACGAGAAGGCATTGCTTTTTTAAAAGATTCAAGCTTTAGTAAGAAAATTGTTGCCAGACATTGCTATGTACCACTCCTTTGTTGTATAATCCATCATGGTAGAGTAAACCTGATTTAGGGAAGTGAAGGAGGTAATAGCGGATGTTAAGCACGACTTGGGTAATCCTTATTGCAGTCGTCGCATTAATAGCTGGTGTGGCCCTCGGATTTTTCATCGCACGTCAATACATGATGAAATATTTGAAAGATAACCCGCCAATTAATGAGCAAATGTTACGTATGATGATGATGCAAATGGGACAAAAACCTTCACAAAAGAAGATTAACCAAATGATGGCACAAATGAACAAAATGCAAGATAAGCCGGATAAAAAGAAGTAATTGGACAAGTAGCAAAGGTTGAGTTAACGCAGTTTGTGAGCGTTACAACAAAATGCTCACTAATTGTTCGTATACATTATTTCCTGTCACAATGGTGTACAGGTCAATCATTCTTCCGAAAATCACATTTTGTGCTTAATCTTTCTTTATGCATACAAACTAACCACTTTTCCTGGTGAAGATAAACCGGAGAGGTGGTTTTTTGTTGGAATTTGAAGATGTTAGAAGACAATGGAATCGTAAACAGAATGACGATTTCAAATGGAATCGTTTATGTACACTAAGCAATAAAGCAAAAAAGACCTTTTTCCTTGCCGTTCATTGAAAAAGAGGTCTTTTTGCGTGTATTATGTCGAAGTAAATCCGAATTTGTGTAAAAATCGTGAAATTTCTAGTTCATATTCATCTGGATTCTCATTGAAAGATTTGGCATGAACGCCTTTTGGAAATAGTTTCATCATTTTGTTATCCTTTTTCAACGAGTATAATTCCTTCGTCATTTCAGGTAATATGAAATCATCCTCCAAACTATGGATGAATAACATCGGTTTTGAGATATTTCCGATCGCTTCTCGAGGGGATACTAAACTTGTCGTATAGCCATCCCTGATTCGTAAAAATAAGTTTGCTATTCGTAACGTCATTGATGAACGTAGTGGGGTACTTGTTCGTAAAATGTGAAGAATCTGCTCAGTAAAATCGGAGAACGGGCAATCGACAATGTAAAAATCAGCTTCGTCTCCATACGTTCCACCATAAAGGATTGTCGTTGCAGCTCCCATGGATTCCCCGTGGATACCAAGCAATGCACGTTTACCGATTCTTTCTCGAATTGCTGCGACGACAGCATGCAAATCGATTTTTTCATAGAAGCCGAAGCTTGTCGTCTTTCCTCCTGAGTCCCCATGTCGCCTATGGTCATATACAACCGAGTTAAAGCCAAGTCTTTCAAACAACCGTGCATACTTAATGGAGTTAATTTTATTTTCCGTTACACCATGGCATATGATTACAGTTCTAGTCGTTTCAAGCGGCTGTAAAAAGACGGCACGTAACGGATAACCATTTGGCGAATCGACCCAAAAATCTTCTTTACGGACAGTTTCATACCAATGTTCATCAAAGCGTTTTGCACCAATTTCTCTTTTGAGAATAACATCTGGATCTTTAATTTTCATAAACATGAGGCGGCTCGTTGCAATGAATGCAATGATTGTCAATAGTGCCGTATAAATGCTTCCAATGATTCCAGTAATATATAGGAAGCGGCGTTTCAATCCACTTCAACTCCTTTGACATTTCTTGTTCTTGTACAATTTGTACATTCCTGTTTCAATTGGTTGTGAAACATGTTTTTCAATACATTCCACTGCTTCACAAATTTTCTCAATGTCTACACCCGTTTGGATGCCTAATCTGTCCAACATATTAACAACGTCTTCAGTTGCTACATTTCCAGTTGCTCCAGGCGCAAATGGACAACCACCGAGTCCGCCGGCTGAAGTATCGAATCGGTCAATTCCAGCTTGCAATGCAGCAAAAATATTCGCTAAAGCCATTTTTCGTGTGTCATGGAAGTGAGCGGTCAGCAATGTAGTGGGGAATTGCTCTTTGAGTGTAGTAAACAAAGTATAGCTCTCAAGTGGATTGGCCATGCCGATTGTATCTGCTACGCTCAGCTCATCAACACCCATTTTGACAAATTGCTCACATACTGCCAACACATCATCTTGATCCATTTTCCCTTCGTATGGACAATAGAAAGCAGTTGAAATGCAAGCCCTTACAAATATTTGTTCACGCTTTAATTTAGCAATGACCGGTTCTAAGGAATCCATACTTTCTTTCGTCGAGCGATTAATATTTTTTTTGTTAAATGAATTACTGACACCTACAAACACTGCAATACTGTCTACATGAGCCTCTCTTGCTAACGTTGCCCCTTTTTCGTTCGGTGCTAATACAAATTGACGACCTATCTTCCTCGTTTTCGCTACAATTTGAGCGGCATCTGCCATTTGTGGCACCCATTTCGGGGATACAAAGGAAGTGATCTCCATTTCTTTAATGCCTGCCTCTTGCAGTAAATGGATAAATTCAATTTTATCATTCTCAGCTACAAGATTATGATTGTTTTGCAATCCATCTCGAGGTCCTACCTCGATAATTGTCACGGACTTTGGTAAAATAAACATGTCATCCCCTCCTACTACTATTGTACTGAAGGGGAGAGATAAAGGGAAATAATGTAGAAAGTATTGGTAGAGTAAGAATGAAAAAATGATATGGGGGAGAGTTTAATGTCAAACGATGTCGTAATTGTAAGCGCTGTCCGAACAGCGATCGGTTCGTTTTTAGGTTCATTAAAAAATGTGTCAGCAGTCGAGTTAGGGAGTATAGTGATTAAAGAAGCGCTGAACCGTGCCGGTGTGCAAGGTGAAGATGTTGATGAAGTGATCATGGGGAATGTTTTACAAGCTGGGCTCGGACAAAATCCAGCTCGTCAATCAGCCATTCAAGCAGGATTACCGGAAACAGTTCCGGCAATGACCATTAATAAAGTATGTGGGTCTGGCCTCAAAGCAGTTCATTTAGCTCGTCAAGCAATCCTAGCAGGTGATGCGGATATTATCGTTGCTGGCGGTATGGAGAATATGAGCCAAGCACCCTTTTTAATGCAACATGCTCGTGAAGGATTTAAGATGGGGGACCAAAAGATTGTTGACAGTATGATTTCCGATGGATTGTGGTGTGCATTTAATGATTATCATATGGGGATTACAGCTGAGAATCTTTGTGACCGATATTCTTTAACACGAGAAGAGCAGGATGCGTTTGCTGCTCAATCACAACAGAAAGCTGCAGCGGCGATTGAAAATGGCATTTTTAAAGAGGAAATCGTACCTGTTGAAATTCCCCAACGTAAAGGCGAACCAATCATTTTTGATACAGATGAATATGTAAAAGGAAATACGACAACCGAAAAATTAGGTAAACTACGTCCTGCCTTTAAAAAAGATGGCAGTGTAACAGCCGGGAATGCTTCGGGTATTAATGACGGTGCTGCTGCGTTCGTAATCATGTCAAAAAGCAAAGCGGATGAATTAGGGCTACAACCACTTGCTGTCATTGCAGCAAATGCAAATGCAGGGGTCGATCCCTCTGTTATGGGCATTGGACCGGTACAAGCTGTCAAAAATGTCTTAGTAAAAGCGAACTTGTCGCTTCAAGAGATTGATTTAATTGAAGCAAATGAAGCTTTTGCTGCACAGTCACTTGCTGTCGATAAGGAATTACAGTTCGATCAATCTAAGTTGAACGTAAACGGCGGAGCAATTGCATTAGGTCATCCAATAGGTGCAAGTGGAGCAAGAATTCTGGTGACATTGATTCATGAGATGCATCGCCGAAATGCAAAAACTGGATTAGCAACATTATGCATAGGTGGAGGGCAAGGTGTTGCGACAATCGTCCGACAACCTTAAAGAAAGAGGATAACGATATGGCGAAACGAAAAACAACTCCAAAAGTCAAAGCACGACCACAAGAGTCAGACCAAGCAACTCTGATGGATGCTCTTGATGAGACATTGGTAAAGCGGTTAAAAGCTACGAAAAAAGAACTCGTAGCTGAACAAGAAGCGAAAGAACTTGAGCTACAAGCACAGCGAACGAGAGAACGCAAGGAACGGGAAAAGAACAAAAGCTTTGCTGAATTATTGGATGAGTATGGCGATAGTGGATCTAAATATTAAATGGCTACATCAATCGGATGGGGAAACCTATCCGATTTTTTGCGCGTATTTTCCTTTTCCGCATATACTATAAAACCTCCTTGTATTGGTACTTTTTTTAGTGTATAGACCAAGATGATCTGCACATCCTACTCATGAAAAAAATGATAAGGAGTGTAGGATTTATGAAAAAATTACTGATGTTGCCACTTACATTGTTCATGCTTTTCAGTTTAGCTGCTTGTGGTGGGGGAACGGACAATACGAATGACGGAAACACAACAGATACAACAAACAATATGGACGGCAATATGGATGACCAAAACGGTACAGATGAGTCTGCAGTAGAAAACGGTGACTCTGTCGCTTCAGACAAAAAAATTGAAGTTGCTGATGATGCAGCGGATAAGATTTCAGAGTTGGACGAAGTGGATACGGCTAATGTATTAGTGACGAATGAAAATGCTTATATTGGTGTCGTTCTTAAAGAAGGTACAACAGATAATGAGGCATTAGAGGGGAAAATTGCAGATGCCGCCCGCAGTGCCAATGCAGAGTTTAAAAACGTCTATATTTCTTTTAATCCAGATTATGCGAAACAATTGACCGACTATGGTGATCGTGTCCGAGCAGGTGATCCTGTTGAAGGGTTCTTTGATGAATTTACAGACAGCATTGAAAGAATGTTCCCAGATGCAAAATAGTATTCCCCACATTATTTTTAAAAGATGTGGTTTATAAATAGATGGAATGGGGTATATAAATTATGTATCCCCATTCTCTTTATTTGTGACAAAGTTATGACATTTAGTTAACAAAGTGAAAATGAACCAAAATACGACATTTTTTTCACGAAACAACGAGTAAGATAGGGAAAGGTGAAAAAAAGCGTAAGATTTGTGATAAAAAAATTGATGGAGGAATAGGTAAAGATGAAATTGGTTAGCAAACAGTTGTTGTCCCTACAAATTTATATTAAGCGGTCCAAGATGATTAAAAAAGCACAAGATCAAGGATTCACACATCCAGAGACAATCGCATATAGCCAACAACTAGACACTTTACTAAATCGATATCAAAATATAGCATGAAAAAAGACATACCTGTTATGGTATGTCTTTTTTCATGCTTTTCGATGTTGTTTGTTTTAAGCAAGTTTGGCTAATTCGTTATTCAGTTGAAGTATCCATCCAAACGGATCTTCTTCTTTGCCTGTCTGGATATTTGTCAGCGTATTAAACAGTTGTCGAGCTAATGGACCTGTTTCATTGTGATTGACGACCATTTTATAACCATCCCAATTCAGCTCGCCGACTGGTGATATGACAGCTGCCGTACCGGTACCAAACACTTCTTCCAATGTGCCGTTATCATACGCATCTCGTATTTCATCCATGGAAATTTGCCTTTCAGCAACTGGGATGTTCCAATGGCGGAGAAGGTGTAAAATCGACTTTCGCGTAATGCCTTCCAGAATACTTCCGTTAATCGCAGGTGTTACGACTTCACCGTTGATCTTAAAGAAAATGTTCATGCTACCGACTTCTTCAACATATTTCTTCTCAACGCCATCTAACCATAGTACTTGAGCGTAGCCTTTTTGATCGGCAACTTCTTGCGCTTTCAAACCAGCTGCATAATTTCCAGCTGTTTTTGCTCCGCCTGTTCCCCCTTTAACGGCTCTGACAAATTCATTTTCAACTAAGATTTTTACAGGATGTATCCCTTCTTTATAGTAAGAGCCCACTGGAGATAGGATAATGTAGAACTGGTATTTCTTAGCGGGGGAAACACCAAGGAAAGCTTCGTTTGCAATGACGAATGGCCGGATATACAAAGAGGTTCCTTCTACTGTTGGAATCCAATCTTTCTCAATTTGGATAAGTTGTGTTAATGCATTCAATGCCAAGTCTTCATCAATTCGAGGCATACATAAACGATCCAACGACAGATTCATGCGTTTCATGTTCTCTTCCGGACGGAATAGACGGACAGTCCCATTTGGGGATTTGTACGCTTTTAAACCTTCAAATACTGTTTGACCATAGTGGAAAACGATTGAAGCTGGATCTAGGGAAACGGGAGCATACGGCACGATGCGATGGCTATGCCAGCCTTTTCCTTCGTCATAGTCAGCGACAAACATATGATCAGTGAAATTTCTACCAAAGATGAGGGTTTCAGGATTCGGTTTTTCTTTTCGGTTGTCTGTAAGTTTAATCTGGATGGGTAAGCTTTTCATACTGATCAAATCTCCTTAGTTAATAATCGGTATAACGATATTATCGAATAGAATAATTATACTGCTTTTTTAGAAAAAAGAAAGACATAAAATTATTTTATTATTATTACCATTTTGAAAACGCTTACACGGATAGCGTTTGTTTGTGAAACGTATGCCTTGTACAATAGATGAAAACAATAGGAATTAGGTGTTTAAATTGAAGGAAGTTTTAGTTATCGGTGGCGGTATTTTAGGCGCATCTGCTGCTTATCATTTAGCAAGAGCTGGTGTGGACGTACGTATAATTGATCGAGAGGATGAAGGTCAAGCAACTGATGCAGCGGCAGGAATCATTTGTCCTTGGTTATCCCAACGAAGAAATAAAGCATGGTATACACTTGCAAAAGCTGGAGCTGCTTATTATGGAGAGTTGATTGCACAATTGACTGAAGATGGTGAAACTGAAACGGGCTACCGAAAAGTTGGGGCATTGAGTATACATACGGATACGGATAAGCTGGAAAAAATGGAAAAACGAGCACGAGATCGCAAGGTTGCAGCGCCCGAAATTGGAGCGATTCACCAATTGACAAAAGAGGAGACAAATCAGTTGTTCCCACCGTTGGCAAACACATTTGCATCTGTTCATGTGGAAGGTGCAGCGCGTGTGGATGGACGAGCACTGCGACTTGCATTGTTAAAAGGCGCGCAGAAACACGGCGCGCACTTTGTTAAAGGACATGCAGACGTAATACTGAAAGACGGAAAGGCAGTTGGAGTACTTGTAAATGGTGAACGTCTTGAAGCTTCAACAATTATTGTTGCGACAGGTGCTTGGGCTTCAACTTTTTTAGCACCTTTAGGCTTCAATCTCCAAGTGACAAGCCAAAAGGCACAAATTGCTCATGTGAGGCTAGAACAAACTGATACGAACAATTGGCCAGTTGTTATGCCACCGAACAATCAATACATGCTCACCTTTGAAGGAGGTAAGATTGTCGTCGGTTCGACCCATGAAGAAGCAATCGATTTTTCAGTTCGTCCGACAATTTCAGGGATGCATGAAATAATGGATAAAGCGCTGGCGATTGCACCTGGAATTGGAGATGCGTTTTTCGAAGAAGTTCGTGTAGGCTACAGACCCTTCACGCCAGGCTTCCTACCCGTTATCGGATATGTACCGAAGCACGATAATATCTTATTTGCCAATGGGTTAGGTGCTTCAGGTTTAACGGTTGGCCCTTTTCTCGGCAAACAGTTAAGTCAAATCGTCTTAGGTGAAGAGTTGGCTATCGATTTAGCGGATTATCGTGTAGAGGAGACGTTCGGTGTGGACGTGTAAATAATATACTTGCTTTTCTTGTAACAAAAGTTTATACTACAAACAAATGTTTAAAGGGTGATGGCATTGAATGAAAAAGAGCTTGCTGTGCTCGATCTAATTCGTAAAAATCCATATGTATCACAACAAGAGATGGCTGATATCCTTCAAATTCCGCGTCCGACTATCGCCAATATCATTTCTTCTTTGACAAGAAAAGGTAAGATTTTCGGAAGGGCTTATGTGCTTGCGGATGAAAAAGAAGTGATTTGCATCGGGGGGGCGAATATTGACCGTAAATTCCATTTAGACGGACAGACACAACTTGGGACATCCAACCCTGCTTCTATGACCGTGTCAGTCGGAGGGGTTGCTCGGAATGTTGCAGAAAACCTAGGTCGTCTCGATCATCAAGTTCGTTTATTATCTGTAGCAGGTAATGATAATGATTGGGAAAAAATTATGCAAGAGTGTGGAAACTTTATGGATGTCACAGATGTTGGCCTACTCTATGGTCATTCTACCGGTTCCTATTCTGCTGTCATCGATCCTGAAGGCGAACTCGTTATTGCGATGGCGAATATGGCCGTTTACGACCAACTAACACCCGAGTATATAGAAAGCAAAATGAAGTTATTTGCGAATGCTTCGATGCTCGTCATTGATTTGAATTGTCCAAAAGACACAGTAAAAGCAGTGAAAAACATTGCACAGATGAATCAGATTCCATTGACAATCGTACCTGTATCTTCGCCAAAGATGAATCGTATGCCCGAAGATTTAACAGGTGTAACTTGGTTCATTTGCAATAAAGATGAAGCTGAAGCGTATACAGGCTTAACGATCCAAAGTGATACTGATTGGCGGAACGTTGTCATTAAGTTGCTTGAATACGGTGCAGAAAATGTAGTCGTAACACGCGGTTCATTAGGAGTTATGGCAGGGTCAATAAATGACGAGCCGGTTTATTACAAAGCGTTTGAAAGCAGTCAGATAGAAGATGTGACTGGAGCAGGAGATGCATTTGTATCTGGTCTCATTCATGGCTATTTGACTGAATCTACTTTAGAAGAAAGTGTGCAAATGGGTTTAATAAATGCATCAAAAACACTTGAATGCCCAACTACCGTTAGACCCGACTTAACTAAACAGCAGTTACTAACAGACTTGGAGGAGTACAAATGAAAAACTATCTATCTTATTCAGCAGAAGTACAAGAAGCTATGGCGACAGGGAAGCCGATTGTTGCATTGGAATCGACGATTATTTCACACGGTATGCCTTACCCGCAAAATGTAAAGACTGCAAGGGAAGTAGAGCAAATCATCCGTGACAACGGTGCAGTACCTGCAACGATTGCCCTCATTGATGGTGAGATTAAAATTGGTTTGTCAGATGACGAATTAGAAATGTTCGGGAATAGTCAAGGGGTTGCCAAAGCTTCGAGAAGAGACTTAGGTTATTTGCTCGCGACGAAACAACTAGGAGCAACAACAGTTGCGGCTACAATGATTTGTGCTGACTTAGCTGGTATCCGTATTTTTGTGACGGGCGGAATCGGTGGTGTCCACCGTGGGGCAGAAACAACAATGGATATTTCAGCGGATTTGGAAGAGTTAGCACAAACGGATGTCGCTGTCATTTGTGCAGGTGCTAAATCTATTCTCGATATCGGCTTAACTTTGGAATATTTAGAAACAAAAGGTGTTCCAGTCGTTGGATATGGCACGGACGTACTACCTGCTTTCTATACGCGCGAGAGTGAGTTCGGCGTCAATTTCAAAGCGGATAATCCTGAAACGATTGCTGAGATGCTTCGTGTGAAGTGGGATCTAGGTCTTCGTGGTGGAGCTGTTATTGCAAACCCGATTCCTGAGAAGGATGCATTGCAAAAAGAATTTATTGATGCAATTATTCAAAATGCATTAAAAGAAGCAAACGAACTAAAAATCGCAGGAAAAGATGTTACGCCATTCATGTTAGGAAAAGTAAAAGAGATGACAGAAGGCAAAAGTTTAGATGCTAATATTGCGCTCGTCAAACATAATGCTGTCATTGGCGCACAAATTGCAGTTGCGTTTATGAACTAAATATGAAAGATAAAAGCGGAGTGAAGTTAGATTCACTCCGCTTTATAAATATCGACTGTTAACTTGTATTCATCATCCTTACAACGAGGTCGTCAGTCGTTGTTTCTTTGTTGGGCTCGAGCCTCTCCGCCTTTGCGACCGATTTCTTCATAGAAGTTTTTATCGTGGTTTTTGGCAGTTGCTTCGCCGCCTTTGCGACCAATTTTTTCGTAAAAACCACTATCATGCTTTCTTGCAGTCGCTTCGCCACCTTTACGACCAATATTTTCATAAAAGGTGCGATCATGCTTTTTGGCTGTTGCTTGACCTCCTTTGCGACCTGCTTCAGCTAAAGACATTTTTTTACGTTCGTTCGTGTTTGATGTATTAACCATAACAAGTAATCTCCTTTCTATATAAATAAAATTGTTTCATTCTTTCTATATCCACTCGAATCCATTTATAAACAGTTATTTACGTAAATTAATTGCCTTGAAATAGATGTCATCGGTTTGAAATATAAAGGATAAAGAAGTGGATGACTAAGAAAATTCCGTCACTATTTTTCTTTTGAAAAAAATGTTGTAACCTGTCGAAACCGTGATATAATGAGTACCTAATCAACTCAATATACTCATATAATCGCAAGGATATGGCTTGCAAGTATCTACCGACCTACCGTAAACAGGTTGACTATGAGAAGCAAAGAAAGTGGAATACTTGCCCTAGCAAGTGATTCTTCACTTCATCATTCGTTGTTTTAATCCTGAATGACATTGCTCCGCTCATAATTGACTGGATGCAAGTTGTTGAGGATTTTTTGTTTTTAATGTATGAAAACAGAGGAGGAGTTACAGTGAAGGAATTACATGAAAAAATTATACAAGATGGAAAAGTTTTATCAAATGATGTGTTAAAAGTGGATGCTTTCTTAAATCATCAAATAGATCCCCCGTTAATGCAGGCAATCGGAGAGGAATTTGCTGCACGGTTTAAAGAAGATGGTATTACAAAAATCCTTACAATTGAATCTTCAGGAATTGCTCCTGCAATGATGACGGGTTTGATAATAGGAACTCCGGTTGTTTTTGCTAGAAAAAAGAAGTCCCTTACAATGAGTGATCATCTGTTTACATCCAGTGTTCATTCCTTTACAAAAAAGGAGACAAATGAAATATCAGTTTCAAAGGATTTCCTTCAAAAAGGTGACAAAGTATTGTTAATGGATGACTTTCTTGCGAACGGACAAGCAGTGTTAGGTCTTCTAGATATAATAGAACAAGCTGAAGCAGAGTTAGTCGGTGTAGGGATTGTCATAGAAAAAGGGTTCCAGCCAGGTGGCGCAATGATTCGTGAAAAAGGAATTCGTGTTGAGTCTCTAGCAATTATCCAATCACTAGAAGATGGGAAAGTGACATTTGCTAACGGAGAGTCTAACGAATGAAAACCGTCGTCTTAGGTTTCCAACACTTACTTGCAATGTATGCTGGAGCTGTTTTAGTCCCTTTAATCGTCGGGCAGGCAATTGGTTTAACTCCAACGCAGTTAACATATCTCGTATCAATTGACATTTTAATGTGTGGGGTTGCAACAATTTTACAAATCATGCGTAATCGATTTTTCGGTATTGGTTTACCGGTAGTTCTCGGTTGTACGTTTACAGCGGTAGGGCCAATGATTTCCATTGGTGATAAGTTTGGGATATCTGCCATTTATGGTGCAGTTATTGCATCAGGGATAATCATCGTTATAATCAGTACATTTTTTGGAAAGCTCATTAAGTTCTTTCCACCTGTCGTTACAGGTTCTGTCGTGACAATCATTGGGATTACATTAATACCGGTCGCATTGACAAATATGGGTGGCGGTCAAGGCGCAGCAGATTTTGGGTCTAACACAAATATTTTGCTAGGATTCGGCACGCTGCTCTGTATTATCTTGTTGTACAGGTTTTCAGAAGGGTTTATTCGCTCGATCTCAATCTTGCTAGGCATGGCAGCAGGAACAATCACTGCAATCGTGTTAGGCGTCGTCGATTTTAGTGCTGTGCATGAAGCTTCTACGCTTCATATGGTTACACCATTCTATCTAGGTACACCGACATTCCATTTTTATCCAATATTGACGATGACGCTGGTGGCAATGGTATCGCTCGTTGAATCGACAGGTGTGTATTTTGCCTTAGGAGATATTTGTGATAAAGACATTAAAAAGAAGGACTTGGAGAGAGGCTACCGCTCTGAAGGGCTTGCATCTTTCATCGGTGGGCTATTTAATGCATTTCCCTATACGACATTTTCTCAAAACGTTGGACTTACTCAAATGTCTGGTGTGAAATCACGTAAAGTTATTTTAGTAACTGCAATTATGTTAATTGCACTTGGATTCATGCCGAAAGTTGCGGCATTAGCAACAGTCATTCCTACTTCAGTTCTCGGTGGAGCGATGGTAGCGATGTTTGGAATGGTTGTAGCGCAAGGGATAAAAATGTTGAGTA
Organism: Sporosarcina sp. OR05; assembly: GCF_041414805.1. Taxonomy (NCBI): domain Bacteria; kingdom Bacillati; phylum Bacillota; class Bacilli; order Caryophanales; family Caryophanaceae; genus Sporosarcina; species Sporosarcina sp. OR05. Next base: position 431,912 of record NZ_JANKJL010000002.1, read on the forward strand.
AAGTAGTCGTGGAATCTCAAGAAAACGCAATGATTATTGCTTGTTCTGTCGGTTTAGGATTAGGTGTTTCCGTTGTACCAGATATTTTTGCAAATTTACCTGTAAACTTTCAAATTCTAACGAGTAATGGAATTGTTGCAGGAAGCTTAACGGCAATCGCATTGAATATTATTTTTAATATGCTGCCTTCTAAGAAACGGAAAGAAGCGGTACAATTAACAGAGCAAGAAGTGTAAGTCATTCGTTCAACTTTTTATAGAACGTATAAAACCGAGTGATGCCATGTACCATGGCATCACTCGGTTTCTTAATTAGTTCTCTTTTATAAACTGCTAGTACATTATTTACTATCATCAGTCTCTGAATCAGTATCTGTTTCAGTATCCGTTCCAGTGTCAGTGTCAGTGTCCGTTTCTGAGTCAGTACCATCTTCCATATCTAAATTAACATCAGTGTCTGAACCATCATCTACTTCGCCATCTGCTGGTGGTGTATTTACATCTACATCCGTATCATCTTCGCCATCTCCACAAGCTGCAAGTAATCCGACAGATAGAAATGCTGCTGCTCCAAGTTTCAACCATTTTTTATCCTCTGTAAGTAATTTCATTAAAATCTCCTCCGAAATTTGTAATTTTTATTCTTGCTTAGTAGTTAGATACCCTTTAAGCGATACTCTAATCATTACAATTTTGTTACGAAGAGATTGCATGTCAGTTTAAACGATGATGATCATATTGATGAACTTTTAGTAAAGATTCAATGGATTTGTAAGTGTACGGGTCAATTTCCTTCTCATAGGCGTTTATGGAATCAAGCAATTGTTCAGTTGTACTTGCACCAATTACTGTAGAAGCAACAATCGGTTGTGCTAAGTTAAACTTGATGGCTGCTGTGTGTATATCATCGGTTAAGGATTGGATAGCGGTAACCGTTTCTTTTAATGCTTCTAGCTCGTACGCTCCAAAACCTTTTGTTTCGTTTAGGCGCTGCAGTCCTTCGGTAGTCAATAATCCTTTTGCAAGTGTGCCACGTGTAAGAAGGGAAGCACCGTAGTTTGCTATAAGTGAAAAGTATTCTTCTGGACGCCGATCAAGCATACTGTATTGCATCATGACAGCGACTGCAGAGCTATCGGATAAGAAACGCTGAATGACCGTTGGACGAATGGAAGAAATCCCGTATTGTCTGATGATCCCTTCCTTTTTCAACGTTTCAAAAGCGTCAATTGTTTCATCGACCTCATCTTCCATTTTCCCACCATGCAATTGATACAAATCAATGTAATCCGTTCCTAAACGCAAGAGGCTGTCTTTTACTGCTTCCATAATGTAAGACTTTGAAGGATCCCACCGCCAACCTTCCTCACCGGGAATTCTTCGATTTCCTACTTTTGTCGAAAGAATAATCTCGTCCCTTCGACCTTTTAATGCTGTGCCGACAACCGACTCGTTTCTACCATTACTATATAAATCGGCAGTGTCGAAAAAATTAATACCGGCATGAATTGCAGCATCAATGATATTTTTTCCTTCTTGCTCATCATGAGGAAGCGACATGCACCCTAAGCTTAACTCGGACACATAGATTCCGCTTTTTCCTAATTCTCTTTTCTTCATATGAACACCTCCGCTTTTGTTTCATCCAGCTGCGGGCGCTAGCCCCTCGGGTCATAAGTTAGCTTCGCTGCACGGCAAAGAACGCCGATACGCGAATCCGTCTTATGCCTGAGGTCTGCAGGATGCAGATCATGCAGTCGTTGCCACACGAGGTGGCGAACTAAGACTGCGTTCCTCCACTGAACAAGCGCCCTTCGCTTTTGTTACATGGTACAATGTGTTTGTTAGAAGTAAAAGATTCTTGCTTGTTTTGGAGGGGTTGTAATGGATAGATTTGAGGAGAAGACGTTAACGTCAACTACTTTATATGAAGGAAAGGTGATTTCTCTTCGTGTTGAAGAAGTGGAGTTGCCGGATGGGAAATGGGCGAAGAGAGAGCTTGTCGATCATCCAGGGGCAGTTGCCATTCTTCCGATAACGAATGACGGTAAAATTGTGTTTGTAGAGCAGTATCGGAAAGCACTAAATCGTTCACTCGTTGAAATACCTGCTGGCAAAATAGAGCCTGGGGAATCGAAGGAGATTACGGCAATACGTGAGTTGGAAGAAGAGACAGGGTATCGATCTGACCAGTTCACCTATTTACAGTCATTTGCCACATCTCCCGGTTTTGCAAATGAAATCATTCATCTATATATTGCGCGAGGGTTGGAGAAGGTTGAAAAACCTGCCGAGGGCGATGAGGATGAATTTATTCATTTGATCGAATGTACAATAGAAGAAGCAGAACAAATGCTAGTTGATGAGCGTATCTACGACGCCAAAACGGCATTTGCTGTACTTTTCGCAAAAAATCTTTTAAAACAGTGAACTATTTTAGAACGGACAAGCATACGTTGTATAAACGATGCGGAGGTGAAGCCTATGGTCCGTTCTTTATCTTTTATTCATCTATTTATCATACTAGCAGTTGGATATATCGGTGGAGCATTATTGTTTCGTGAAGTACCGGTAACAGCATCAGAAAAACTAATTGGATTTTTTGATCCTCGAGTTGTAGCGTTAGCAGATGGAGCTTTGGCAAGACCTCTATTTACGTTAGTTGGATTTCTACTAGTCGTCTTTCTTTTGTCCATGAATGCAAAATCGCGCTACGTTGTTTTATTGATCGGGGCGATGAAATGTGTGTTGTTCGGTTTGTCTTCCTCTTATTTACTTGCCTCTGGTATGAAACTGGTCACTTATACAATTTGGTGGTTTCCATTCCAGATGCTTATTTGTATGCTGTTTTTGCTCTATTGTATTGTATTAAGCCCGCCTTATTTTCAACGGATTGCTAAGAAACAGCGAAATGTACAAGCAATTCCGGTCATTGTCGGTGTCTATTTAGTCATTATCCTTATAGAGATGACAATCTATCATTTCTTTGTACGCTAAGTGACATACACGTCAAATGTTTCCTTTCTGTTGTCACATTGATGACCCTTTTGCTATAATGTCTGTAGTGTGTTGAGGGGGGCGTCATATGGAGAGCCGGATTGAACGGATTAAGAAGCAACTGCACGGGGCCAGCTATAAGTTGACGCCTCAGCGTGAAGCTACGGTCATGGTTCTACTTGAAAACGAAGAAGATCATTTAAGTGCTGAAGATGTGTTTTTACTCGTTAAAGAGAAAGCGCCTGAAATCGGACTTGCGACAGTGTATCGTACGTTAGAATTATTAACAGAGCTGAAAATTGTAGATAAAATCAATTTTGGCGATGGCGTTTCACGTTACGATCTTCGTCAGGAAGGTGCATCGCGTTTTCATCATCACCTCATTTGTATAGAGTGTGGGAAGGTTGCGGAAATACAAGAAGACCTTCTTGGTGATGTCGAAAAAATTGTCGAAAGTCGCTATGGCTTCAATATTAAAGATCACTGGTTAACTTTTCATGGGATTTGTCAAAGTTGCAAAACCAGTGGGAATGACACAAAAGTGAAGTGAGGGATGGCCTGTTGCTGTCCCTTTTGTCATTTGTACATGAAAGGGTGGAAAGGTATGCTGACCAATACCTGCTTGCTATGAAGGATGGGAGATACGCTTTAGAGGATTATATTCATTTTCTTAAAGTAGAACGTCAACTAACTGAAAATACAATCACTTCTTACAAGAGAGATTTAACAGACTATATGGATTCATTGGAAAGCAACGGTGTCACTTCAATCGATAGTATTGACCGCCCAAGTATCATACTCTTTTTACAACATTTAAAAGATGCAGGGAAATCTTCAAGAACTATTGCTCGTCATATTTCTTCCATCCGTTCTTTTCATCAATTTCTATTGAGAGAAAAAGTGGCAACAGAAGATCCGACAGTACATTTAGAGATGCCAAAACTCGATCAAAAGCTACCAAATATGCTGTCTGTCTCTGAAATAGACAAGCTGATTTCCATGCCGGACACAAGTAAGCCACAAGGGAAAAGAGACCTTGCTTTGTTGGAGATGTTATATGGTACAGGAATGCGTGTTAGTGAATTAATTGATTTGAACCTTGAAGATATTCATCTATCAATGGGGTTTGTACGTGTGTTCGGTAAAGGACGGAAAGAGCGGATTGTCCCACTTGGCGGGAGTGCGATCAAAGCGTGTACAATATATGTAAATGAAGTTCGACCCCAATTGATCGCTAAAGCTAAAAATTCGGATGCTTATTTCGTAAATATGCGAGGAACGAGATTGACAAGACAAGGATGCTGGAAAATCCTTAAAGGACATGCTGCAAAAGCGGGTATACAACAAGAACTGACGCCGCATATATTGCGTCATTCATTTGCGACACACCTCATTGAAAATGGGGCAGACATACGAGCTGTACAAGAGATGCTTGGGCATGCAGATATCTCAACAACGCAAATTTATACACACGTAAGCAAGACGAGACTAAAAGATGTGTATGTGAAATTTCATCCTCGCGCATGATTGTGTAGAGGTCATTGAAAAAATCAGGAGGTATTTAAAATGGAAAAAAAACAATTCAACCGTGTTCATTTAATTGTACTAGATTCTGTAGGTATCGGCGAAGCTCCTGATGCCCATTTGTTTGGGGATAAAGGTGCAGATACGCTCGGCCACATTGCTGAAAAAATGGATGGGTTACATATGCCGAACGCAGGTCTTTTAGGGCTATCAAACATAAAAGAAGTAAAAGGGATTAACATTGAAACGAATCCGATAGGCTTATATGGCAAAATGCAAGAAGCTTCTGTCGGCAAAGACACGATGACTGGCCACTGGGAGATGATGGGTCTTAACATTGACAAACCGTTTAAAGTTTACCCAGATGGATTTCCTCAGGCGTTAGTGGAGGAGTTAGAAAACCGAACAGGACGAAAAGTTATTGGCAATAAACCGGCGAGTGGGACTGCTATTATTGACGAACTCGGTGAAGAACATATGAAAACGGGAGCAATTATTGTCTATACGTCCGCTGACCCTGTTCTTCAAATTGCGGCACACGAAGACATTATTCCGATAGAAGAACAATACCGGATTTGTGAGATTGCTCGCGAAATCACATTACAACCTGAATACTTAGTCGGTCGAATCATAGCTCGTCCATTCGTTGGTGAACCTGGCAACTTTACAAGAACGACGAATCGACATGACTATGCCCTTAAACCTTTTGAAAGAACCGTCATGAATGAATTGAAGGATGACGGTAAAGATGTCATTGCCGTTGGTAAAATTGCAGATATTTTTAATGGTGAAGGTGTGACATCGGCAGTGAGAACAGTGAGTAATATGGACGGGGTCGACAAACTACTTGATGTGATGAAGCAACAATTTAACGGGATGAGTTTTACAAATCTCGTGGACTTCGATGCATTGTTTGGACACCGTCGAGACCCAATCGGATATGGAGTTGCCTTACAAGAATTTGACGCTAGATTACCGGAAATAATGGAAGCGTTGCAAGAGGACGACTTACTCATTATTACTGCAGATCACGGAAATGACCCGACGCACGAAGGTACGGATCATACAAGAGAATTCGTTCCGCTACTCATTTATTCTCCTTTGTTCAAAGAAGGTGGGGAATTACCATTGCGCAAAACGTTTGCTGATATTGGAGCAACGATTGCTGACAATTTTGATGTGAAAAAACCTGCATATGGCGAAAGCTTCTTACATTTATTACAAGAGAAGGTGTGATTGCTTTGTTTAGAATGGTAGATATTATCGAGAAAAAGCGGGATGGAGAAGAGCTGTCCAAAGAAGAAATTGCATTCTTTATCGATGGATACACGAACGAGACAATCCCTGATTATCAAGTAAGTGCGTTACTAATGGCCATCTATTTCAATGGCATGACAGCAGAAGAACAAGGTCATTTAACATTAGCAATGGTGCAATCCGGTGACCAAATAGATCTCTCTGCAATTAATGGGATTAAAGTGGACAAACACTCTACGGGTGGTGTAGGAGATACAACTACACTCATTTTAGCGCCACTCGTTGCTGCATGTGGTGTACCTGTCGCAAAGATGAGCGGAAGGGGCCTAGGGCATACTGGAGGTACGCTCGACAAACTAGAAGCAATTGAAGGTTTCCACATTGAGTTGACAGAAGAGCAGTTCGTTAAACAAGTAAACGAGTTAAAGCTTGCGGTTATCGGGCAAAGTGGCAATCTGACACCAGCGGATAAGAAATTGTACGCATTACGCGATGTAACAGCGACAGTGAATAGTATCCCGTTAATTGCCAGCTCCATTATGAGTAAGAAAATTGCTGCAGGCGCGAATGCAATTGTCCTCGATGTGAAGACAGGGGATGGAGCATTCATGAAGACGATTGAAGACGCAGAAGCATTAGCAAACTCCATGGTAGCAATTGGTGAACAAGTAGGCCGCCATACAATGGCAGTCATTTCGGATATGAGTCAACCCCTAGGTTATGCGATCGGTAACGCCTTAGAAGTAAAAGAGGCAATTGATACATTAAAAGGTGAAGGACCTGAAGATTTAACAGAACTTTGCTATGTGCTAGGGAGTAAGATGATTGTTGCTGGTGGCAAAGCCGAGTCTGAGGAAGAAGCACGTCAGATGCTTGAAGCGGTCATACAAGATGGGTCTGCACTCGAATTGTTCGGTCGTATGATTGAGGAGCAAGGCGGTGACAGCAAAATCATCCATGATCCTTCGCTATTAGCCCAAGCGGACTTTCAAATTGAAGTACCTGCACCAAAGTCAGGCACGATTTCCCAAATGGATGCGGATGATATTGGTGTAGCTGCGATGATGCTTGGTGCTGGAAGAGCGACGAAAGAGGATACAATTGACTTGGCAGTAGGTATTGTGCTGACTAAGAAAATAGGTGATGCTGTTGTTGAAGGTGAACCGTTAGCAATCATCCATTCAAACAATGAAAATGTAGAGAAAACGATTAGCATGTTACAAAATCATATTCATATTACTGAGGAAGTTCAAACTAAACCTGCATTAATCATAAAAACAATTGGATAATCATCCAGTCTTCATCTTGCAAACGCCTAGTTCCTAAACTTATAGGAGCTAGGCTTTTTTGATGCTATTATTTAAAGAAATAATCTGAAAAAAATGGGGACACTGAAAAAGTCCACTTAAAGGGATTTATGCTAGAACTGTTGATTTACGTTGCCGTGTTTCTACGTACTTTTCGGAAATTAAGGCATCCTTGCTCCCAACGCTGCGCTTATGCTTGCAAAAGTTGTTCTACGTGACGGCTTTTCCTGCGGGGTCTCGCCTGTCCCGCTAGTCCCAATAGAGTTGCCGCTCTCCACTCCATTCACCGGAACTCCAGTTAAATAAAAACATAAAAACTATGATCAATAAAAAAAGCAACCCCTGGGTAAGCCCCATAAGGTTGCGGTGGTTGCATGCATGAATAAGTCGCTGAAAGTGTCATTTCACTATATTCAACATGGCATCCTTTATGATTACGAATTAGCAAAAGTTGGTTCGTAACAAGACAACTTTACTATAGCACAAATGACCTTGTGGAAAAAATAGTTATTCGTTAGGTTTATTTGGCATACATACTTTAATTGAACTGGTGTCACCTGTTGCTTGGAGTGAAGGCGCTCGACTCCTGCGGGAATAGCATGAGCCTTGAACCCCACAGGGCGCATGCTTTTCGCGACCGAGGAGGCTCAAGCCATGTCCGCGGAAAGCGAGCGCTGGAACGGAAAGCAACAGCTAGTTGAAATCATCAGCCTTTTGTTTTGTCTATACCACAAATAACGCGTCCGCATGGAACTGAATTCCGATGTTTATCTAGGATTACAAGAAAGAATGTATATTATTATATCCTACAAATTGGTTGATCATGACGCCTGCTAAAAGTACTCACTAGTTTTGCCAACTAATGAGAATGTTTTATCCTTTCATGTGTAAACGGTCCTTAAAATGGATAAGCTGATAGCGATACAAAAATCATGTCGAAAATGCGTAGTTTTAAGAATTGGATGACTAGTTATGTCGACTAGAAGGATTTTGCTGATTACATGTTGAATGTTCCGCAAGAAGGAGGGATTCAGCATGGCTGATATTATTCAAATTGATGGGTTTGTAATCGTAACATTGATGGGAGAACTGGACAATTTAGAGGCAAATAGGATTCGATCGACCATATCATCATCCATTTTTACCGGAGCAATAAAAGGAATTGTATGGGATTTGAGCAATCTCAGTTTTATGGATAGCGCGGGAATTGGGCTCATTCTTGGAAGGATGCGTGATTTAGCACCCTACAAAGGAGAGACGATCATTTTGAATCCATCTTCCACAATGGAGAAGATCTTTAATTTTTCCGGCTTAGGCTCAAGCATTCGACATGGCTCGGTGGACAGTGTACTTGGTGAAATCGGAGGGGTTTTACATGAGAAATGAGATGACATTATCATTTGTCGCAATTGAAGAGAATGAAGCGTTGGCTAGGATGGCGATGACATGTTTTATTACACCGCTCGATCCTACAATTGAAGAGATTTCTGAATTCAAAACGATTGTTTCGGAAGCTGTCACAAATGCAATTATCCATGGCTATAACTGTGACGGCGAAAGTATTGTCACAATTCACGCAACAATAGACGGTTCAAAAGTGCGTATGACAGTTGAAGATAAAGGCGAAGGGATATTCGATGTGGAACAAGCAATGGAACCAATGTTTACAACAAAGCCTTTAATGGAACGTTCAGGAATGGGCTTTACAATTATGGAAAGCTTCTCTGAAAACCTTTCTGTTGAATCTACTGTTGGCAGTGGGACAATTGTGCGCTTTGAGAAAACGTTTTCTCCGGTTACGGAAGCAAGCAGAATGAGGTGACCGATGGATACATCTGTTGAAAGACAAGATGCGTTGTTGTCTCAAGACAAGATGAGGGAACTCATCAAAGAATCCCAGGAAGGTGACAAAGAAGCAAGACGAATGATGGTCGAAGGCAATACAAGATTAGTATGGTCAATTGTCCAACGTTTCGCATCTAGAGGCGCTGACTTGGAAGATCTGTTCCAAATCGGATGCATCGGTCTCATGAAATCCATTGATAAGTTTGATTTATCTTACGATGTCAAGTTTTCAACTTACGCAGTGCCGATGATTGTCGGAGAAATCCAACGTTTCCTTAGAGACGATGGTATGGTGAAAGTGAGTCGCTCGATTCGAGAGTTGAGTTTTAAAATCCGTCATGCGACAGATCATTACATTAAACAGCATGGCCGTTCTCCTTCAGTAACAGAAATTGCAGAAGTGTTGGATGTGACAGTCGACGAAATCATTCTAGCTTCAGATGCTTTGCGAGATCCTGCTTCACTTCATGAACAATTGTATGAGAGTGAAGGGGACAGCTTAACATTGATGGATCAATTAAAAGATGATCGATCGGAGCGGTTTTTTGACCATATCCCTTTGCGCGATGTTGTATCTAAGCTGAGTAAGAGGGATCAAACGATTATTTATATGCGTTATTACTTAGATTACACACAAAGTGATATTGCGGAACGGATTGGCATATCACAAGTGCAAGTGTCGCGATTAGAAAAGAAGATTTTAGCCCAGTTAAAGACATGGATGAGTGCACAACCAGAAGAAAGTGACTGTAAAGTGAGGACGGATTAAAACATGTCAAAGTTATTTACATCTATGAAAGACGGCGAAGAATGGTTTCAAAGTAAGTTCGGTACGAATGAAACATTTGATGCTACTGCGAAAAGTGTACATTTATGGGGAATGCCGGTCGTCGTACTGTATATCAATGGTCTTATTGACGGTTTGACACTGACGACGCTTTTGACAGAAATGCAAGAGTCGTACAACGATAAGACGAAATATCGTGATGATCCAGAGGCGTTCCTCACTTATTTCCCTTATCATGCATTAGCGGATGTGGATGACAAGGAAAAGTTATTAAACAATCTGTTAAGCGGCCAAGTTTGTTTCATTTTACCGGATGGCTATACGTTCTTAGCAGATGTTCGAAGCTATCCGGGCAGATCCCCTGAAGAGCCGGATACTGAAAAAGTGATTCGCGGTGCGCGAGATGGGTTTACAGAAAATATCATTCAAAACACTGCCCTTGTTAGAAGAAGGTTAAGGACAGAGGATTTACGATTTGAGATGCATCAGACTTCGCTAAACGGGAAGACAGATGTAGCGATCACATTTATGAAAGGTGCTGCTAACGAAGAGCATCTTTCTTATATACGTGAGAGATTGGATGAAATTAAAACGGATGGGTTGACGATGGCAGATAAATCGTTAGAAGAATTCCTATTCAAACAAAGGTTTCATCCAATGCCCTTCGTCCGGTTTACAGAGCGACCCGATATTTGTGCTGCGCATTTATTGGAAGGTCACATCGCAATTATCGTTGATACGTCCCCGTCGGTCATTCTAGTCCCTACCACAGTCTTTCACCACCTGCAACATGCTGAAGAATACCGACAAGCCCCTTTCATTGGAACGTTTGTAAGGTGGATTCGGCTACTTGGTGCATCGCTAAGTTTATTTCTGTTGCCATTATGGTATTTACTATCTACCTACCAACAATATTTGCCAGTTTCAATCAGTTTCATTGGTCCAAATGATCCAGGATCGGTTCCTCTTTTTCTCCAATTATTCATAGCGGATGTCGGGATTGAAGTGTTGAGAATGGCGGCTATCCATACGCCAACCCCTATGTCGACAGCAATGGGACTTGTTGCAGCGATCGTAATTGGACAAGTTGCAATCGATGTCGGATTGTTTACGGCAGAAGTAATTTTGTACGTGGCAGTCAGCGCGATTTTCACATTCGCAATCCCGTCGTTTGAATTAAGTATTACAACAAAGATTTTTAGGTTGTTTATCTTGATTTGTACAGCCCTTTTTGGAGCGGCTGGCTTCTTCTTAAGTATAGTTGTCCTGTTTTATTATTTAGCGTCATTAAAGCCGTTAGGAACACCTTATTTATGGCCAGCTGTACCATTTTTCCCGGAGGCAATGAAGCGAGTATTAATACGTTACCCAATGACGAATGACGCACCTCGACCTTACATCACGAAGTCGCCGAATCGGGATAGGCTTTCATAAGATTGCTTCCAACCTTTCAGGTATGATAAAGTTTTATCTATATGACTTGGAGGAATGGAATATGCATCTTTACGGTACTCAATCTGTAAATAATTTAGGACATTTGACGATTGGTGGGGTAGATACTGTCGATTTGGCAAATGTATATGGTACCCCGTTACTTGTGTACGACATTGCACTGTTCAGAGAACGAGCAAAAGCTTTTAAAGAGACGTTTAAAAAAGCGGGCATAACGGCACAAGTTGCCTATGCAAGCAAGGCGTTCTCTTCAATTGCGATTTATGAAGTGGCAAAGCAACTGGACCTCTCTTTAGATGTCGTTTCTGGAGGAGAATTGTATACGGCAGTTGCTGCAGACTTTCCGCGTGAACGGATTCATTTTCACGGAAACAACAAAAGTTATTCCGAATTACAGTATGCTTTTGACGAGAAAATCGGTTGTATCGTTGTTGATAATTTCTTGGAAATCGAATGGTTGAAGCAAATTTCTGAATCACGTAAAGAAAAAATGAATGTGCTCTTGCGTGTAACTCCTGGTGTGCATGCATCCACACACGATTACATTACGACTGGACAAGAAGATTCTAAGTTTGGATTTGATTTGAAAAATGGCCAAGCAGATGATGCGTTTTTAAAATTGTACAATCACCCCTATTTGACAGTACTCGGTATGCATTGTCATATTGGATCACAAATTTTTGAAACGGATGCATTCAGGTTCGCTGCAGAAGTACTAATGGAAAAAATGGTCGAATGGCGAGAGAAATTTAAATTTATCTGTCCTGTGTTGAACCTAGGTGGGGGGTTTGGCATACGCTATACTGCCGAAGATAAACCTCTTCAACCTGCTGCCTACGTGGAGGAAATGGAAAATGTTGTCCTGTCAATGACACGGAAGCATAACTACCCATTACCTGAGATTTGGATTGAGCCAGGTCGATCATTAGTGGGGGATGCGGGGACGACGCTTTATACAACCGGAAGTACAAAACTGGTTCCGGGACTTAGGACATATGTGGCGGTTGATGGAGGGATGTCTGATAATATCCGTCCAGCCCTCTATGGTGCAAAATACACAGCTGTCTCAGCTAATCGGATGATGGACCCCCATTCGGATAAAGTGACAATTGCGGGGAAATGTTGTGAATCAGGTGACAAGTTAATTGAAGACACGTATCTTGCTGAACCGGTTGAAGGAGATTTAATAGCAATTTTCTGTACGGGTGCCTACACATATGCAATGGCAAGCAATTACAACAGGTTAGCCAAGCCGGCAATTGTATTTTGTGAAGATGGTAAACACCAATTGGTTGTCCGGAGAGAAACATATGAAGACCTTGTTAAGCTTGATATTCCTTTACAACAAATTGAATCGGAAAATGTGAAATGAGAAAACGTAATATTTGGTTGTTTTCATTCATCGTACTAACGGGCATAATTTGGGGAGCTGTATACTGGTACTTTATTGCCCCTTTTGCTTTGTTAGATAAATAACCTATCCCGCTCATTGAAAAAACGTCAGCAATCATGTACGATAATTTTTACGATATGTAGATGATTTGAAATGACAGCAATTACAAATCTTCACAGCATGATGTGGTTATCAGCTAAGAATAGTAGGATTTTTTGAAAAGAAGGGATTCCAATGATGCTTTTACGATACAAGAAGGCGTATGAAAAAATTGCCATGGGCTTGCTTTCCTATATGCCGGGAGAAAAAGCTGTAAAAAAACTTCAGGAAATGGTTCATCAATACGAAAATGATGAAGACTGGCAGTTATATCTTCTGAAGAAAGGTGAGGATTTTATCGGTCTTGTCGGGATCACATTGGACGAAGACTCGTATACCGTTATGCACTTGTCAGTTAACCCTTCGTTTCGAGGAGAAGGTGTCGGGAGCGAAATGATTTTGAAACTGAATGAACTTTTTCCCGATTTGGTGTGCAAAAGCAACGAATATACACAATCCTTTTTAAGCAAGTGTTTACCCAAGGAAAATGATGCGGAATAGGAAAAGGAGCAGATCATCATGGTCTGCCCTTTTTCTTTTCGCGTTCTGCTAGAATATCTGAACGGTCTCTTAGCATATGTTTATGAATGACAGCATCACTGTTCATCGGAAGAAGCTGCATGCCATCTGCGGTTGTCTGAAGTAACGTTGACAAGTTGCTCGAGGTCACCTTTATGACGAACGGTGAGAAAGTTCCGGCATTCTCGATTTTTTTTAGGCTTGAATGTATATGCTCGAGTAAATGATTGACATCAATCTCTTCCGTATAACGGTTATCATATTGCGACAAACGGCTTAACTTTTGCTCTGCTTTCACCATTGTTCGATAGGCGCCTGAAAAATTCGCCCTCCTCCAATGATACAGACTCGTAGAGAGTTGAATGAAGCCTGTAAGCGGATGCTCTTTTGTACAAGGTGTAATAGACTTCCAATATTCTTCTAGTACTTCGTGACATTCAAAATAGTCTTGATTGCAATTAAAATAAACAATAAACTTACAAAATAGTGGATGATGATAAGGATGCAAACGAATCATTCCTTTCCATGTTAAATTCATTTTTGAAGCGCGGAGGAAATTGTTATGACATATAGCGTAAAGCTGGAGGCTTTTGAAGGTCCTCTTGATCTATTATTACATTTAATTAACCGACTTGAAATTGATATCTATGATATTCCAATGGCCGAATTGACAAGTCAATACATAGAACATCTACATGCAATGCGTGTATTGGAGCTCGACGAACTTAGTGAATACTTAGTGTTGGCCGCTACATTACTCGAAATTAAGAGCAAGATGTTATTGCCAATCCATGAGGAGGAAGCATTGGATGAAGCAGGTACATTCGATTTAGAAGAAGACCCGCGTGATGAACTAGTTGCAAGATTGATTGAGTATAAGAAATATAAAGAAGCAGCGAATTCCTTAAAAGAATCTGCTGATGATCGTGCGGTCCACTTCACAAAACTTCCTGAGGATTTGTCTGGTTATGGAGAAGTGGCAGTTGTTGAATCTGATGAGAAACTGAATGTTTTTGACTTGATTAGCGCTTTTCAAAAGATGTTAGAAAGAAAAAAACTTCGAGCACCATTATCTGCAAGTATTATGAAATCTGAACGATCTGTAAGTGAAAAGATGGATTCAATCATGACCTTACTCGAACGGTTAGGTGGAAGTTGTGATTTTGAAGCATTGTTTGACGATGGGGATATTGAAGATCTTGTTGTAACTTTCCTGTCACTTTTGGAGCTGATGAAGCGAATGGACATAGTTGTCAAGCAGGAAGGGAATTTTGCTAGAATGATGATTCAAGTAGGAACGGAGGACGACAATGGAAACATTGAATGATCGCATGTTAGGAATGCTTGAGAGTTTTCTGTTTATTGCTGGGGATGAGGGGTTGACGTTAAACCAACTGGCAGTCCTTTTACAAACAGAAAAAGAGATTGCAGCTCAAACCGCAGAACAATTACGTCAAAATTATGAAAACAGATATGATGCTGGCATCACCGTCAGAATGTATGGTGGCTCGTATCGTCTTGTCACAAAAGCGGAATATGCAGACGATATAGTACGTATGTTGGAAAATCCGTCACGCAACTCCATTACACAAGCTTCTCTTGAAGTGCTAGCCATTATTGCATACAAACAGCCAGTAACGCGAGTGGAAATTGATGATTTAAGAGGTGTAAAGTCAGATGGGCCCATTCAAACGCTCGTTGCTAAAGGTTTTGTAATGGAAAAAGGGAGACTGGAAAGTAGTGGTCGTCCTATTTTGTATGGAACAACCGATTTGTTTTTAGATCGATTTGGATTAGAATCCATCGATAAGTTACCGCCACTTGCTGAAGACGATGAAGAGTCGTTCGGTGATACGGATTTATTTATGACCAAATTCCAGGAAGCATTTGAACTAACAGGAGAAGGAGGAACGAATGAGTGAAACGGACAATCTGTTTTGTCCTCATCCTATCGATACTGCTCATCCATCAACCAAAACAAGCTTTTGCAGGTGGAAGTGCATGGGCAGTCATCGATGCTGAAACGGGTAGATTATTAGACGGATCAAATGAAAATTTACAATTACCAATAGCGAGTCTCACAAAGATCTGGACCGCGTTAACATTTATCGAAAGTGGTTCTGTTGAAGAAGAAATCACCATTTCACCTGAGGCTGCTTCTGCTGAAGGATCATCGATCTATTTGGAACAAGGCAGTACGATTAGCAGCGAAGCATTGCTGTACGGGTTGATGTTACGGTCTGGAAATGATGCAGCATTTGCGCTTGCTGAATCAGCTGGCGGTTCTGCCGAAGGATTCATTGATCATATGAATGAGAAAGCGAAGTTATATGGATTAGAGCAAACGACATTCAGAAATCCTTCTGGTTTGCACCATGAAGAACACCTTTCAACGGCATATGAAACAGCTCTCATGCTATACTACGCAATGCAAAATGAGGAATTCAAGAAGATTGCGTCTGCTGAGAATTTTGTTTACCGCAAAGGTGATGATGTAAGAGGATGGAGAAATAAGCACCGACTCATTCATTCTAATCCAAACGTAATTGCGGGCAAGACAGGCTTTACGAAAGCGGCTGGCCGGACGCTAGCAACCTATTTTGAAAAAGATGGTAAGAAAGTCATCGTTGTCACCCTGAATAATGGGAATGATTGGAACACGCATGAACATCTCGCGAACAAGACTTTTGCGGAGTACAAACTCGTAACTGTTGCAAAAAAAGGTAAATACAAAATACTGCCGGGCATTATTGGGGAGATCGATAAACCTATTCGCTTGCTATTACGAAAAGATGAAATTGAACAAGTGTCACATGTTGTCTACATTCCAAGGGATCAGCACGGTAAGCGTAAAGGGACGTGGACTGTTTCATTAAACAATGAAATGCTCATTTCTGCTCCGATACAAATAAAAAAATAACCGCATCATTCTGTATGTGATGTGTTTGACAAATCTATTTCGGGAAGACTGACGAGTATGAGGTCGGTCTTCTTTTCATTTGCATGAAAATGTGACATAATTTTTTGAGGTAGAAAGAGGGTGACGAGTTGGAAAGATTACAGAAAGTTTTGGCTCAAGCAGGTGTTGCATCACGAAGGAAAGCTGAAACACTCATTGTTGAAGGAAAAGTGAAAGTGAACGGAAAAATTGTGACTGAATTAGGTACAAAAGTGACACGGGCAGACCGTGTGGAAGTTGAAGGGGTTGAACTCGTAAAGGAGCAATTCGTCTATTATTTGTTGTACAAGCCTAGAGGTTATATTTCAACCGTACATGATGATAAAGGAAGAAAGACGGTCCTAGACTTATTACCAATGGTGGAAGAGCGGATTTTTCCGGTTGGTCGTTTAGATTTTGATACATCCGGTATCATCATTCTGACAAATGACGGTGATTTTTCGTATTTGATGACACATCCTAAATACGGTATCCAAAAAAAATATGTCGCAAAAGTAAAAGGGATCCCTCAACGGGAAGCATTGAAAAAGCTTGAGCGAGGGATTGAACTTGAAGATGGTATGACAGCTCCAGCGAAAGTGAAAATGCAGTCTTTTGATAAGAAGACCGGAACTGCGCTTGTAGAAATTACGATTCATGAAGGTAGAAACCGACAAGTCCGTAGAATGTTTGACGCGATTGGTACGCCTGTGCAGAAATTGAGAAGAGAATCCTTTGCGATGTTGACGACAACAGGACTAAATGCTGGTGAGGCTCGTGAATTGACAACCCATGAAGTGAAACAGCTACGTGTCCTTGCAGAAACAGGTAAGCTCGGGTAAGTAAACGTTCACAAACCTATCACGACTTCATCTATTATCCGAATTTTGTTTTGTTATAATGGAAGTTGAATCTTATATCTGTAAGGGGGCTATCTATTTGTCCAAATCGAAAAAAAAGGGATCCCGCCTTATTTTTAGGGGGATTGTTCTTGCCCTTCTGGCAGCCGCGATCATCTTTTCCGTCTTTTCGAATAAAGACAAAGTGAAAGTGTTGGAAGTAGGGGATAAAGCGCCGGACTTTGAATTGGTGGACCTTGATGGAAACAAGCATCGATTATCTGATTTTAAAGGGGAAGGTGTGTTCCTGAACTTCTGGGGAACATGGTGTCCACCTTGTAAGAAGGAAATGCCTTACATTGAAGACCAGTATAAGAAGTTTGAAGAAAAAGGTGTCCATGTCTTATCTGTAAATATTGGTGAGTCTCAATTGAAAGTGGATTCATTCCGTCAACAGTATGGTCTGACATTCCCGATCGTCATTGATAAGACAAAGGACGTGAGGGATTTATACAACATCCAGCCCCTCCCGACCACTTTTCTTATTGACAAAGACGGGATCATTCGAAAAATACTAAAGGCAGAAATGACTGAGGCTGAAATCATCTCCTACATGGAGAGTCTTCAACCGTAAGAAGGAGTTTTCACATGAGTAAAATTAAGTGCCAATGCGGCCATGAAAATCCATTTGGAACAGTACTGTGTGAAGCATGCGGCCGACCGATGACGGAAGAGGCAAAGAATAGTGAAGTCGTCGATATGCGTTATGAAGGTTCCGCGCGACGATCACAAACGTATAAACGTTCGGTGATCGATAAAATATGGAACTTTTTTTCGAGTGTTAAAATAGGTGTTGCCATCATCGTAGCTGTTTTGGCAACGTCGGCAATCGGGACATTGTTTCCACAAAAATTTTATGTTCCAGTTAATTCGGAAGCTGAATACCTAGCTTATTATGAACGGTTATACGGCATTTTTGGAACGTTGTATTACAAATTAGGTTTCTACGATATGTATAATAGTTGGTGGTTCAAGATATTAATTGGAATGCTCGGGACATCGATTATTATTGCAAGTATTGACCGTGTCGTTCCTTTGTACAAGTCTTTAAAGAAGCAACGGACGAAGCGCCATATGTCTTTCATGAAGCGACAACGGATTTTTGGAGAAGGTGTTCCCCAACAAGATGTAGATGTTGAAGGAGCATTCGCTAAAGCGGAAGAAGAGCTTCGAAAACTTCGCTACAATGTGAAGAAGGAAGACGGTGCGATTTTAGCGGAGAAAAACCGGTTCTCAAGATGGGGACCTTACGTCAATCATACTGGACTCATCATTTTTTTATTCGGTGTCTTGTTAAGAGGGATTCCAGGGTTTTACGTTGATGAAACGATGTGGATTAGGGAAGGCGAATTACGGTCTATTCCCGGTGCGCCTGAATATTACTTGAAAAGCAATGATTTTATAATGGAAATGTATACAAAGGAAGAAGCGGATGAGGTGTTTGGTGAGGCGCTCGACCGAGTTGGTTCCATCGTTAAAAACTACCAAACCGATGTTACTTTGTATAAGAAAAAAGAAGATGTGTTACCGGGTTCCACCGATATGGAGTTTGTGAAAGACTATTCGATTATTGTAAACAAACCGTTAAAATTTGATGGCTATAATGTATTTCAAATGGATTACCGTCTGAACGAATTGAAATCAATGACGATGCAATTGATCGAAAAAGAATCAGGCAAGTCGTTCGGGGAATTTACAATTGACTTAGATGATCCAAAAGGTGTGTATGACTTAAATGAAGGTGCTCGAGTCAATTTAATTGGTTATTATGCAGATTACGATGGCGTTGAAAACGGTGAACCTGTTTCTAAATCACCAATTCCAAATAACCCAGCGTTCATCTTCGATATGATTACACCAGAAAAACCACAAGGTGAAAAAAGTTTTGTCGCAATACGTCAGACACTTGAGACTGAGGAAAATGCTTATCAAGTGAAATTTGTCAGTGCCGAAACTCGCGATATTTCCGGTTTAACTATCCGTAAAGATAAAACGCTCTACATTTTATTAATCGGTGGCATTATCTTTATGATTGGTGTCATTCAAGGCTCGTATTGGAACCATCGACGTATTTGGATCCAAAAGAACGAGCAAGGTCAGTTGGTTGTGGCTGCCCATACAAATAAAAACTGGTTCTCATTGAAGAAGGACTTGGATAAAGTACAAGATTATTCCGGATTGCCGACATATGTAGATCGTCAAGATACGGATGCTACGAGTGAGCAAGAGGAAGGAGAAAAATAACTATGGAACTAGCGTCGTTAAGCGCCAATCTTCTATTAGTTTCATTTATCGCCTACTTGGTTGCAACATTGTTTTTCGGTGGTGCAGTCAAAAAGGCGAGCTCTGAAACAACTTATAAAAAAAGTCATTGGGGACTCATCGGAATTATCATTACGGTAATTGGATTCCTCACGAATGTTGGTTATTTCATAACAAGATGGATGGCATCAGGACATATCCCGTTGAGCAATATGTTTGAGTTCACAGCTGCATTTGGGATGATGCTTGTTGGGGCTTTCATTTTATTGTTTTATCTGTATCGGACGCCGTCTTTAGGATTATTTGCATTACCAATCGCAATTATTATGATTTCATATGCAAGTATGTTCCCTAAAGAAATTACACCATTAATTCCTGCGTTAAAAAGTCATTGGCTAGCAATTCATGTTATTACGACAGTTATCGGAGAAGCAATTTTAGTCATTAGTGCGGTTGCTGGTCTTGTCTATCTGTTAAAACACGTGGACTTGACAAAGCCTTCAAAACAACGTTTTTGGCTTGAAGCGGTCATGGTAGCACTTATTCTTGTCGTCGGATTTGTTGTGTCTTCAACAACGTTTAAACTGACGGGGTACGAAGCTCATTTTACGTATGTTGATAAAAATGAAAAACCTGCAAAGATTGAATACAATTATCCTCCGCTATTTGGTATGAACGGTTATGAAGCACAAACCGAAGGCGTAATGGAACCTGTATTTGAAATGCCTGCAATTGTAAACGCAAAAACGTTAACAACGTTTGTATGGTCCGTCGCAACTGGTATTGTCCTCTACATACTTTTGCGATTAATTATTCGACGACCGGTAGCAACCCTTCTGCAACCATTTGCAAAGAAAGCAAATTCACAGCTGATGGATGAAATCGGTTATCGATCTGTTTTAATTGGATTTCCAGTGTTTACACTAGGTGCATTGATCTTTGCGATGATTTGGGCACATGAAGCATGGTCAAGGTTCTGGGGCTGGGATCCAAAAGAAGTATGGGCACTCATTACGTGGCTCTTCTATGCTGCATTTTTACACTTGCGCCTGTCAAAAGGATGGGAAGGCGAAAAATCAGCGTGGCTTGCAGTCATCGGATTCATTATCATTATGTTTAACTTGATTGCCGTTAACCTGATCATAGCAGGTTTGCACTCTTATGCGTAAATCGATTAGACTGCACAACCGTTGAGGGATTGTGCAGTCTTTCTTTTTAAGGAAACTACTTGTACAATGAAGACAAGCGTATTTTGAAAGGGGTTTTTCGGATGGAAGAAAGCGTGAAGTTATTAGTCGTTGACGATGAAGATCGTATTCGCCGTTTGTTGAACATGTATTTATCCCGTGAAGGATTTGAGATTGACGAAGCAGTCAATGGTGCGGAAGCGGTTGAAAAAGCAATGACGAACCATTATGATTGCATTTTGTTAGATTTGATGATGCCTGAGAAAGACGGGTTGGAAGCATTAAAGGAATTACGCGATGAAAAGAAAATGACACCTGTTATTTTATTGACCGCAAAAGGTGAAGAATCTGACAGGGTTGTAGGTTTTGAAACTGGAGCAGATGATTACATAGTGAAACCTTTCAGCCCGCGTGAAGTGGTGTTGCGCGTCAAAGCGATATTAAGAAGATCAGTCACGTTACCGGATGCCCAATCAAGTAATACGTCGAAAGATCTTGTCGTCTTTCCGCAATTGACAATCGATCATGATGCACATCGTGTTACTGCTGAAGGGAAAGAAGTCAACTTGACACCAAAAGAGTATGAATTACTCTATTTTCTTGCTAAAGCACCGGACAAGGTGTTTGACCGCGAGCAGCTTTTGAAAGAAGTGTGGCATTATGAATTTTTTGGAGATTTGCGGACTGTGGATACACATGTCAAACGTCTTCGCGAGAAGTTAAGTCGGGTCTCTGAGCGAGCAGCCAAAATGATTGTTACGGTTTGGGGCGTCGGTTACAAATTTGAGGTTCCTCATGAATAAGATATGGCATTCAATCGTCGGGAAGCTATGGGCAACCATATTGCTTCTCGTTTCATTTGTTCTGTTTATTGTGACGGTATTATTACTGGAGTTCCTTGATAACTTCCATACAAAACAAGCAGAGGACTCCCTCCGAAGAGAAGCGACGACGATTGGGAAAATTGTTGTAGATCATAAAAATGAAGATTCCATGCGACAAATCATCCAGGATATTTTAGACGATGAAACGAATGCGATGATTATTGATTCAACTAAGCAGGTCCACTATTCTTTTCATGACGGTTTAAATAAACAGAAAATTGAAGAAAAGATATTAGCTGAGCCAAAGTTTAACTTATCGCCTGAGATGAATGAAAAAGTCGTGAAAGAAATGATTCTTCCATCATTAAAAAATAACGATGTGATGGAACAATATTTAGTTTTAATGTATCCCTATCATGTTGATAATGGAATTACGCACGGAATTGTCATGTACCAAAGCTTGGATGCTGTACACAGGACGACTAAAAGTACAACACATATCGTTTTTCTCTCTGCATTCATTGCTTTCATCCTGACGACTGTATTTGCCTTTTTCTTATCGACCAGAATCACTTCTCCATTGCGGGGTATGAAACAAGCTGCGTTTGACTTATCAAAAGGAAATTTCGATATGCGACTACCAGCTACACAAAATGATGAGATCGGCCAGTTGGCAACAGCCTTTAACCAGATGGGTAGACAATTAAAACATCAAATGGAATTGATCAAACAAGAGAAAGAGCAGTTATCGAGCATATTAACGTCAATGACCGATGCTGTTATTACGTTCAATCGAGATTACTCTATTTTGTTAAGCAACCCACAAGCTGAACGGTTGCTGCAAAAATGGTATTTTGCAAATGGGGCAGACGAAAATGTTTTGCCGCCAGAGATTTTTCATATGTTAGAACATGTCATCTCATTTGCTGAAGAAATTGAAGAGGAACTGGAGTTGGGTGGTCAGTTTTACGATGTATCTATAAGCCCTTTATACAGTGAAAATAGTATTAGGGGAGCCGTTGCAGTATTGCGCGATATGACGGACCAACATAAATTAGAAAAACTGCGTTCTGATTTTATTGCAAATGTTTCGCATGAATTACGAACGCCGATTTCATTGTTGCAAGGTTATAGTGAAGCGATGATTGATGATGTCGTTACTTCAGTTGAAGAGCGCAATGAAATGGCGCAAATTATCCATGACGAATCCAAAAGAATGAGTCGCCTTGTTACCGATCTGTTAGATTTGGCGAGAATGGAATCGGGACATATGCGTTTGTATAAAAACCGAATGGATTTGTATGCATTTCTTGAAAGGGTACTCAATAAATTCATGCAAATTGCACTGATGCCAATGTGATACTTTCTGTGGAGAAAATGGAGTCAAATGCCGAAATCGTCATTTGTGCGGATGCAGATCGATTGGAACAGGTATTTACGAATTTAATCGATAATGCTATTCGACATACCCCTGATGGAGGAAAAGTGACGGTCGGTGTCGAAAGAAAAGGGGAGACAATTGAAATTACAGTTGCCGATACAGGAAGTGGGATTCCTCAAGACGATTTACCGTTTATTTTCGAGCGGTTCTACAAAGCTGACAAAGCGAGAACAAGAGGTAAAGGTGGCACTGGATTAGGTTTGGCAATCGCTAAAAATATTATTGACTCACACGGAGGGCGCATCTCTGCCAGACTGGGTGAATCAGTAGGAACAGTTTTCACATGCACACTACCGCTCACAGATAATTGTAGTGAAGAAGAATACCGTTAAGTGCCACCATTTTCTTAAAACATGGTGTAACTTTATGTCTTGAAACACGACTAATGTAATGAACGGGGGGATTTCGTGGATGACTCCGTGTTCCACCGGTTATATGAGCAATATCATCACGACGTATTTAACTTCCTCATCTATTTGACTGGTGATCGTCACCAATCCGAAGATTTGATGCATGAAGTTTATGTTAGGGTGTTACGTGCGTATGCCGGTTTTGAAAGGAAGAGTTCCGAAAAGACATGGCTTTTTTCAATTGCTAAAAACGTAGCGATTGATCATTTCAGAAAGAAAGCGGTAAGGCAAAAACACCATTTTGATCAGTTTGACTGGGAAGAAAGTGTACTTGTTTCCTCCACTGGTTTGCCTGATGAAGTCGCTGCATTGAATGAAGATATGCAACAATTATTGCGTGTGTTAAATACTTGCACAGGCGATCAAAAGATGGTAATAATTCTTCGCTATTTCCAAGAACTATCAATTGCAGAAACAGCGGAAACGCTTGGTTGGTCGGAAGGAAAAGTTAAAACGACTCAGCACCGGGCGATAAAAGTGCTTCAAAAGAAATTGAATGCTCTTTCGGAAGAAGGGGGAAGATAAATGTCTGGGAACGAATGGAATGACGATAAACTTGAAAAACTTCTTCATTCAATGCCGAAAACAAAAGATGAGCGATCTGCTGATGACATATTAGCGCGTTTGAAGAAAGACGAGCGACTTGTCCCTGCTCGTCAACCGAGACGGAAAAAATGGATGCCTGGTTTCATTGCAGTTGCTGCGATGCTTGTCTTAACATTACTGGTACCATCGTTTTTAAAGGGTGGATTCGAATTATCGGACACCAGCATGGAAATGAGCGAAAAATCTGCACCTCAAAACGGTGAATCAGTCGATACTGCTCAATTTAAACAAAGCGCAGAAGAGTCTGAAACGATGGAGGAGCCTGCGACGCGAAATGCGATTCAGGCGGACTCACCAACTACTTTTATGGCTGGAAAGGGAATGCAAAGTCATGTTGTTCTTGAAAACGATACGGATGGAATGAAGTTATTTACAATAGGATTAGTCCATGTTGTAGATGTTGTACCGATAACATTTTTAATTCCTACCGAATTGATTCAATCAGATATCTCTTCCGAAAACGTCAACAGTGTGGAGCTTTACAATCATTATGCGAAGTTGATTGATGAGGAAGGACTTGGTTTTGAAGACTACCATCCTTATAAGGGGAAGATTTCTTTCCAAGGTAATACGGTTATTCACCAAATGCCATCTGAGCATGAATATGACATGTCGCCGACAACAATTGGTGCGTACACTTTTTCTGCAATCGCATCGTTTCCGGATTTTAAGGAGATGAAAGTAGTCGATGACAAGAATGAGCCTGTTGTTTTTGACTATATCGGTGAAGCGATGGAGGTAACACTTAAGAGGCCGTCTGCTTTTTACAAATACACTGTCAACGAGGAACAATCGTACTTAATCCCTTATGAGAATAGGAAGCTCGATGAAATTCAGGAAGCATTATTGGCGATGAAAAATCCTGAAAATGATATTGTGACTTCCGTTATCCCATCATCTGTGGACTATACAATCCAAGAAACAGATGATGTTGTAACAGTTTCTTTTAAACAGTTATTGGATTTAGATGCTTACCCTCCTAACGAAATACTCGAAATGGTGGAAGCGTTCATGTTAACAGCAGCTAGTTTTGACAAACAAATACAATTGCACAACGTAAAACAAGAATATTTTGAGCGATATACGCTTACAAAACCATTGCCGAAACCCGTTGCAGCCAATCCGATTGTTTGGTGAATAGAGGAAGACTGAATTGTAAACAATACCGTTTACAAATCAGTCTTTTTTCTATACAATGAAATAGTAAGTTAATATTGATTCATCTTCGGGGCAGGGTGTAATTCCCGACCGGCGGAAATAGAAAAGTAATTTTCTTAGCCCGCGAGCTTAACAGCTGATTCTGGTGAGATTCCAGAGCCGACAGTATAGTCTGGATGGGAGAAGGTGAAGGTGCAGCCGTCTTTTTGTGTTGTCTACAAAAAGGGTGCTTTCTTAAGTATGGGTGAAAATAGAGTCACAGGCTCTATCTACAACCCTCTATTTAATGACGCCTTAAACTCTCCCTAAAGCATGTAATTGCTTTAGGGTTTTTTCATAGACACACATTATACGGTCAAACCTTTCCTCTTTTGAAGTGAATCGCAAAAGGAGAGAGGAACAAGTGAATAACAAGAAACTACGAAAGATGATTCTCATCGCTATGCTTGGGAGCATTTCAACGGTGCTTATGCAGTTGAACTTCCCATTGCCAGCATTGCCGCCATTCCTGAAAATCGATTTCAGTGAAGTGCCAGCCGTGGTTGCAATTTTAACGATGGGACCAGTTGCAGGAATTGCAGTTGAACTGCTAAAAAATATCTTGTATTGGTTTTTATCGGGAAGTCCGACAGGTGTACCGGTTGGCGAAATTGCAAACTTTGTAACGGGCGTACTTTTCATCATGCCAATTTACTGGATCTTTAAAAAGGTCCAATCGACAAAAGGCTTGACAGTTGGCCTTATTGTAGGAACACTGTCGATGGCTGTCGGTATGAGTGCACTGAATTATTTAGTATTCCTACCGATGTATGTCTATTTCTTGAATATGCCACCTTATACAGGGGAAGCGTTGTTCAACGTAATTGTGCTTGGTATTCTACCATTTAATCTAATTAAAGGCGTCATGCTAATGGTTATCTCTTTGTTATTGTACAAAAGTATGAGCAAATGGATTGATCAGCAACAGCGGAAATTGACGCTTCAATAAAAAAAGCTGTCTAGAAAGTGTGAAAACACTATCTGGACAGCTTTTTTCTATGTGCGGTTATTCATTTGAAGTAGTGGTGACAATTGGACTGCCGACCTCAGTTATGTAAGGGGCGTATTGCCCCTAAAAAATTAATCTTCGTATTTTAACGGATCGCCTTCAAATGGAGCATCCGCGACTTTAATTGAATCAGTAGGGCAACCATCAAACGCATCTTCCATATCTTCCATCAGTTCTTCTGGAACTTCTGTATTACCCGTGTTATCATCTAAAATAACGTAAGCGATTCCTTCGTCATCATAATCGTAGATGTCCGGTGCAGCAGCTCCACAAGCGCCGCATGCAATACATGTATCTTGGTCAACAATGGTGTATTTCTTAGACATAGACGTTCTCTCCTCTTTTCTCCGCACTATCTATTTAGTTCCTTTACTATTCTAAAGCTGTTTTCGTAAGTTTTCAACCTAAAAACATCTCAATGAGGAGGAATTGGACTTGAACTTGTCAACAATCCTATTATTCATCATAGAAAAGATGTCCGGGCAACGTTCAATGAATGCAAGCCTACACATTATTCGTGGGAAGAAATCTGGTCAAACCCTCCAAGATGTAGACTATTTCAATAGTAAGCCTTACTTTGGTATTTGGCCGAAAATTCGACAAGATTTGTTCAACGATGCAATAGAAGAACTATTTGAAGAGGGGTTCATTTGCGCGCAAGACGAATTTATACACGTAACAGAAAAGGGTCGGCAGGCAATTTCAGCGGTAGCCCCATATCAGTTTAAAGGTTGGGATTATCGAGGGAAAGAAATGGTGTTCTTTGGTAGAGTGGCGTTAGTAGTGCAAACGGTGTCGCATTTACGTGATGGAATTAGAACGTTTGTGCCTATGCGAAGTGAAACGGAGATACAAATGTTCGTTAAAAAGCTGATTCTTCAGCAATCGATCTCCAGACAGCAATTAGGCGCTTCTCTAAGGGAAGAACTGATTTTAGCCATTAATAATTGTGGAATGACGGACAGACAAAAATATCTGTTTTCTTATCGTCTAGCTGGGAGCGGGATGTCTGCAAAAACATGGGAGCAGCTAGCTTTAACAATGGAGTCGCGTGTTGACGAAGTATATTTACTATTCATCGAAAGTTTACATAAGTTGCTTCCTCTTGTTGAAAAGAACAAGGAAGACTATCCATTACTTCATCAGTGTACAGCCGATGTGAAAGTGCACACCTACTTGACTGATTCTGCGTATCGGACGAAAAAAATGTTCGACAACGGTTATTCTATGAAGGATATTGCGACAATGCGTCAATTAAAGCAAAGTACCATTGAAGATCACTTTGTAGAAATGGCGCTGAACGATAGTAAATTCCCAATTCGTCACTTTGTGGGCGAAGAAGCGATTGAGGCAGTGCAAAAAAAATCAGAAGCATTGCGAACGAAAAGGCTAAAAGTATTAAAAGATGAGTTTGAGGAGTTGTCCTATTTTCAACTTCGTCTTATATTAGCAGTGCAGAAAAGAGGCATGAAGAATGAATTTGCATGACGCTTTAAAAAAACATTTTGGCTATGATCACTTCAGACCGGGTCAACAAGCGATTGTCGAAAATGTTTTGCGAGGTCAGGACACAATTGGATTATTGCCAACAGGAATGGGCAAATCTCTTTGCTATCAGTTGCCTGGATACTTGATGGAAGGAACGGTGCTGATCATTTCGCCTCTTGTCTCATTAATGGAAGACCAAGTCATGCAAATGAAAAGAAACGGAGAAAAACGAGTAATTGCACTGAATTCTTCCTTGGTGCATGAGCAAAGACAAAAAGCCTTTCGGCGACTCGCAGACTATAAGTTTATCTTCACTTCTCCTGAAATGCTGTCACAATCTTTCATTGTTGATGTATTCAAAGAAATGAACTTGGCATTAATTGTGATTGATGAGGCGCATTGCATTTCACAGTGGGGATTTGATTTTAGGCCAGACTATTTACGTATTCGTGAATTTCTTTCCATCATTAACAGGCCAGCCGTTTTGGCATTGACGGCAACTGCGGATCAAAAAGTGCTTGAAGATATTCCTTTTTATTTACAAATGATAAATCCGATAATCGAACGTCAATCTTTGGATCGACCGAACATTGCCTATTCGGTCGTACAGCTTGAATCGGTCGCGGATAAAACAGAATGGATTAAACGGCGACTCCTCTCCACAACAGGTCCAGGGATCGTATATGCTCCTTCAAGGAAACGAGCGGATGAATTAGCGATCACCCTACAATCAATTGGTGTTCATGCCCAATCCTATCATGCCGGAAAGGAACAAGATGACAGGTCAATCATCCAAGATCAGTTTTTAAACGGTGAAATTGATTGGGTTTGTGCAACAAATGCTTTTGGTATGGGTGTACATAAAGAAAATGTACGACAAGTCATTCATGATCAGTTGCCAGCTACAGTTGCAGGTTACATACAAGAAGTGGGAAGGGCGGGTAGAGATGGTCGTCAATCGGTAGCCACTTTATTGTATACACCTGCTGATGAGCGTCTGACCAACTTTATTATCCAAACAGACTTACCGAGTGAGGAAGAGGTTATCCATTATGCGAAATTGTTAGAAAAAGGGGAAACTCAAACAAACGCAGCCCGTTTTTCGGGTTTGACAGACACAGCGTTAAGGGTAATTGAGTATTATAGGGAACGATGTTCAACAGAAGAAATCATTCAGAAATTCAAAATGCTTGCTATACAAAAAGATGAACAGCTGAAAAAGATGTTAGCACTCGTACATTCTACTACATGTTTACGTCGAACAATTTTGGCATATTTTAATGAAAATATTGTTACGAATTCAAGAGATTGTTGTACGGTTTGTGGTCTGTCGGATATGGAATGGTTAGCAAATATCGTTCAAAAGGATGAACTGCAAGCAAAACAACGTTGGGATGAAAGAATTACAAGTCTTCTTACCTAACAGCTATGATCTCCGTTTACTTTTCCGACAAGATTCGTCATAATAGTACCAAGAGCAAGATGGATAGGAGAATTTGTCGATGAAAAATAGTGATTATAAAGTAGATTTCGAGGAACATCGAAAAGAAATAGAACTGGATGAACAATCTGATGCAATCTTGCCCTCTCGCCTTGAGCGGCATGGGAAACGGAAGAAAAGTAAGCAGAACCGTTCATCAAGCCATACGATGATTAATGTCATTTTAGGTGTTTTTACATTTATCCCTGTGTTGATATTTGTCTTTGTCATCTATAATTTTTATTTTGGATCAGATAGTAGTTCAGCAAGCGAAGATTCAGATTTCCGTGTGGAGAATAATACAAGCAGTTCGATTGACAAGAATACATCTAATTCAGGTTTATTAGGTACGGATGATAAAAACGATGATAGTGATGCAGAAGAAGAAGAAAGTGAAAAAGAAAGTGAAAAAGAACAACAGGCAGAAGTGCCCCCAACGACTTCCGATAAAGACAAACCTGTTGTGAACAAACCACAAAGCCCAGCTAACCAGGACAAAGAAAAGCAAAATGCTACTCAATCGAAAGAAGAAACAGATAAGGTGGAAAAAAAACCTGCTGCTCCTGCTAGCTCAACTACGCATACCGTAGCTGAAAACGAAACTTTGTATCGAATATCGATGAATTATTATGGAAATGATAGTGGTATTGAAAAAATCAAATCAGCTAACGGTTTGTCTTCGAACGAAATCAGAGTAGGGCAAAAATTAATCATCCCCAAAAATTAATTCTAAAAAAGAAGGAATGAAGAGGCAAAGGTAGGTTCTTTGCCTTTTTCTTATGGTAGGTGTGTAATGAAAATTGTATGGAATAGTATGCTAATTGCATTGGGTGTGTTTGGAAGTATTTTTGCTTATATGTACGCTCTTGCAAATCGGAAACAAGTCAAGCAGCATGCATTTAGTGTTAAAACTGATCAATTCGAACAGAAACAACTAACACTATTTTTTATATCCGATATTCATCGACGAAAAATTGATGAGCGCTTATTAAATAAGATTAGGAAATTTGGTCCCATTGACATGGTTATAATAGGTGGGGATTTGGCTGAAGGTGGCGTACCTGTTGCGCGGATAGAAGAAAATGTAGAAAAACTCTCTATGTTAGGCGAGCTATTTTTCATTTGGGGGAATAACGACCGTGAAGTCGGTGAAGACGTCATTCGACGTATACTCCAACGTCATGGGGGTACTCTGTTGGAAAATAGTGCAAGCGGGATAGCGAGTCATCCAACTTGGTGTCTATGTGGAACGGATGACCCTTCAAGCAATAATGTAGATATCAGTAGGGCCTTACAAAACAGTCATCGATACAAGCATCTGATCGTTGCGACACATTCTCCAGTTTTATTCCGAAAAGTGAAAGAATATGTACAACCAGATCTTATGCTTGCGGGTCATACACACGGTGGCCAAATAAGAATCGGGCGTTTTGGTTTACATCCATTAGGGAAATTTACCGTTTCAAACGCAAAAGCTACATTAATCAGTAATGGATATGGTACGTCAATTATTCCGTTACGATTTGGAGCGAAACCCGAATGTCATATTATTCGGATAAGATACTAACCAGTGGACAGTCCAAATAGGTCTTTTTGGCAAAGGAAAGGAACGATGAAGCATGAATAACCTAGACGCGATTGTCATCGGTGGAGGCCCCTGTGGACTCTCCGCCGCGATTGAATTACAAAACAAAGGCTTACATGTCATTGTTATAGAAAAAGGAAATGTTGTAAATTCATTGTATCGTTACCCGACACATCAAACGTTTTTCAGTTCAAGCATTAAATTATCGATTGGAGACATTCCTTTTATAACAGCGAAAGAAAAGCCGAAACGAAATGATGCACTCGTCTATTATCGTAAAGTGGCTGAATTAAAAGGCTTGAACATTCATAGTTATGAAACTGTTGTTAGTGTAGAGAAGCAAAATGACAGTTTTCAAGTTGTGACGGACAAAGATTGTTATCAAGCGAAGCACGTTATCGTAGCTACGGGGTATTATGACCATCCGAATACATTAAATGTACCTGGAGACGATTTGCCAAAGGTGTACAGCTATTTTAAAGAAGCTCATCCTTATTTCGGGAAGCATGTTGCCGTTATTGGCGGAAAAAACTCCGCTGTCGATACCGCAATTGAGTTAGTAAGAGCTGGTGCGAAAGTGACAGTCATCTATCGAGGTTCAGTCTATTCTCCTAGCGTAAAGCCGTGGATATTACCTAGCTTTGATAGTTTTGTAAGGAATGGAGCGATAACGATGCATTTTGAAGCTAGCGTTGTGGAAATTACACCTACTTCTCTGGTATTCAAAAAGGATGGGACGCTTCATACAATTGATAATGACTACGTCTTCTCTATGATCGGTTACCATCCAGATTACAATTTATTATCGAACATGGGCATCACCATTGATGAACGAACAGGTAAACCCGATTATGACGAAGAAACAATGGAAACGAATGTGCCTGGTTTATACATTGCTGGTGTGATTGCAGCTGGTAATAATACGAATGAAATATTTATAGAGAACGGTCGCTTACATGGTAGTCTACTAGCGAACCATATTAGTGGGAAGAATGCGTAACTGGCATAGCAAGAAGTGGTTTTCTCTAGTATGCTAGATGCGTGATATACTATTAGGGAAGGGAGACCGTTGCGTGATGATTATTTTGCTGACAGTTGCGATTGCACCAGGATTGGCGCTTTTCAGTTATTTCTATTTAAGAAAACAAATTGCAAAAGACCCATCCCGTACACTCTTTCATACATTCCTTTATGGAGCGATTATGACCTTTCCGATTATGTTCATCCAACATGTGTTTGAAGAAGAACATATTATTGAAAACGAATTTTTTCGAAATGCGCTCTTCACAAGTGGATTAGAGGAGTTTTTCAAATGGCTTATTTTGATTATAGCGATTTATAAACACATTGAATTCGAAGACGCCTATGACGGAATTTTGTATGGTGCAAGTGTTTCATTAGGATTTGCCACAGTAGAAAATATTTTGTATTTATTTACGTTCGGATTGGATACAGCTTTTATTCGAGCATTATTACCTGTTTCAAGCCATGCATTGTTCGGAGTTGTGATGGGCTATTATATAGGGAAAGCAAAATTTGCTACAGCTAAGAGTCAAAAAGGTATGTTATTCTTCGCCTTTTTTGCTTCGTTTATTTTACACTTTATCTATAACGGTATATTAGGCGTCAATGATCATTCGCTGTACTTAATCATTCCGTTTATGTTGTTTTTATGGTGGTTTGGTTTGACGCGTGTTAAGTATGCACATACATTTGCAATGCAACAATTTAGGAAAAAAGCACAAGTGAAATAAGATATGCAGGTAGTAATTTATCCAAAGTCTTAAATGAACTTTCGATATATTTCTTAGAGTTTTAGTTAATCACCGGATTTTTGAGTTAACGTGTTCGAAAAGTATACTTGTTGATAAATGGATATTTAATGCAGCTGGTAAGTATAAACACCTTTGTGATCCTGTCATATGACAGGATCTTTTTTTTATGCCATTCAATTTATAAAAAGAATAATCTTGGACAAACTGAAAAAAAGGAGGGTATGAAATTGAAAAAACTAATACTTAGCATGTTGACAGGTATTTTATTAGTAGGAATGACGTACACGACTGCCCCTATTCAAATTGAAGCATTCAGCTCCAGGGATCTTGCGAAAGGGGCAACTGGGGACGACGTCATCGAGCTGCAAGCAAGATTACAATATATCGGGTTTTATAACGGAGAAATTGATGGGAAATTCGGTTATGGAACCTATTGGGCTCTCCGTTCATTTCAAGAGAAGTACGGAATGCCGATCGACGGTATAGCAGGGACGCTAACGAAGAAGAAATTAACTGCGGCATCGTCCTATGACGAAAAGTTTGTGAAAGACAATATTAAGAAAGGCAATCAATTCACCCATTATGGTGGTAAGCCACTTGCTTCCCAAGTAAAAGAAGGTGGAGGAAAGAAGGAAAACATCCATTTGCCTTCCAAATACTCTGAACAAGATTTGAAATTGATGGCAAATGCAGTTTATGGTGAAGCGAGAGGTGAGCCTTATGAAGGGCAAGTTGCCGTAGCTGCTGTCATTCTAAACCGCGTTGAGCATCCTGATTTTCCCGATACAGTAGGGGGTGTAATTTTTCAGCCTGGTGCATTTACGGCTGTTGATGACGGTCAAATTTGGTTGACTCCGAATGAACGGGCGAAAGAAGCTGTTCTCGATGCATTGAATGGTTGGGATCCTTCCGAAAACTCCATTTACTATTTTAATCCTATTACTGCTACGAGCAAATGGATTTGGTCAAGGCCACAAGTTAAAAAGATTGGTTTACACATTTTCTGCCATTAATAAATGGGTGAAAGGAGGATTGGAATAGCTCTATGTAAGAGCTGTTTACGACAAAATGAAAAAAACAGTATTTGTTTTAGTTTATGCGTTACTCGTTGTCGGGGTATTTGCTTATAACAAGTCCGCTGAAAATGAAAATTTATCACTCGCTTTAAGTAATCAGTATGCGCAAAAAATGGCAGATGCTTCTGAGAAACTGGACGAATTGGATTCCGCAGTGAAACAGACATTACTCTTTAACGCTTCGGATGGTTCCAAGGAAGCAAAAGACGATATATGGAGATTGTCATCGGACATAAAAAATTCAGTCGCATCATTGCCGCTGGATACAAGTTTTTCAACAACGTGGATGAATTATCTTGGGCGAATCGGCAATTACGCGAAAGAAGCGCAGCAATCTGAAAATCCGGATGAATATTATAAGGTCATGTCACAAGCATCCAAAAACTTAGGTGATATGAAAAATGAATGGAGAGTCGCAACAGCCAGTCTTGTTGAAGGTCAATACTCTGTGGATGAGTGGACAGAAAGGTTGAATGCTACGAATCCTGACTTCGACTGGATGAAGATGAGTCAATCGATTAAAAGTTATACTGAAAGTGATTTTCCTTTAACCGCAAGTGAATCGGATGCGATGAAAAAGAGGGAATTAAAAAACATCGACGAACCAAAAATCACGCAAGACCAAGCTGTGAAAAGGTTTCAAGGTCTCTTCCCTCAAGTGTCCAATGATGTTATCGGTGTGGAAATGAGTAAACCCGGCTCCCCATTTCCATTTTTCCACATTCGCTTCACGGATGGTGAATCTATTGGCTATATTGATATTACAGAAAAAGGTGGGCATGTCTTATCTTATTTAGCTGAACGTCCGTTTGGGAAAGAGAACTTTTCTTTTGAAGAAATTAAAAACAAAGCTGAAGACTTCTTGAAACGAGCAGAATATACAGATCTTGTCTATGAAGAAGCGCGAGAAAATAGTACGTCATGGCATTTAGTTTTTGTGCGTAAAGAACCGTTTTACGGGGCGAAAGTGTTTTCTGATGTAATTCATTTAAAAGTCGCGAAAGACACAGGGGGCATTATTGGCTTAAATGCCGCTGAATACATTCAAAAAGAAAAATTGCACCGCCAAGCAATTGATAAAATCGATTGGAAAGAGTTTTTCCACAATGATGTGAACATTGTACGAAACGAACTAGCTTACGTAGAAAATGAACGTTTTGAACAAAGGCTTTCGTATTACTTAACGGTTACGCGAGATGAACACGGTCATACAGGTACGTACAATGTAATTGTAGATACTGAAAACAAAGAGGTTATTAAAACGGAGAAACTGGATTAGTCCAAATGGATTAAAAAACAATATTGGAATTTTTGCCTACTCATGACATAATAGGATTAACTATTATAAGGTAGGTGTACCAGCATGCGTTTAAAAGTGGGTACCACAGTGACAATTGAAAAAGATTTCATCGAGGATGGAGAAAAGTATAAAAGCAAAGTC
Source organism: Sporosarcina sp. OR05 (assembly GCF_041414805.1). Classification (NCBI taxonomy): domain Bacteria; kingdom Bacillati; phylum Bacillota; class Bacilli; order Caryophanales; family Caryophanaceae; genus Sporosarcina; species Sporosarcina sp. OR05. The sequence continues at coordinate 466,709 of NZ_JANKJL010000002.1, forward strand.
GTTGATTCTGGAGAGGATTTTGTTTTAATAGACTATCCGTCCCATATTGAAACGAAACGAACAGCTTTTTTCATGGATGGTACGCAATTGCTCATTTCATTTATTGACAACAAGTTATCGTATGTATTTAAAGCAGAAGTGACAGGCAGGATGAACAAAGGTATACCAATGTTAAAATTGTCTTACCCGGGAGACAATGAGTTGTTAAAAATTCAACGTCGAGAATTTGTGCGTGTTGAAACAGCAATAGATGTTTCAATTGATTTTGACGGAGTGTATCGTCAATTTGTTGCCGAGGATATTAGTGCAGGTGGTATTGCGATTAACTTGGGATCCAGTGAGTCGTTAGAGGAAGCGCAACTCGTGCCTATGACAATTGTACTGCCGTACGTTAATGATGAAATTAAATATATCCAATCAAAGGCGAAAGCTGTACGAATATGGGAAAAGGACGGACGAAGAATTGCTTCGATGCAATTTACAGATATCGATCTGCTAGATCGGCAACATATTATCCGTTTCTGTTTTGAAAGACAAATCAAAGAACGGATGAGTAAATGATCAGATTTGGGGAAAGTCCTGTTTACAATGGGACTTTTCCCATTTTTATATGATACAATGTTTTCGAATTGAATTCGGGGGTAGATGATATGTTAAAAGGGATTACAATTGCAATTGATGGTCCTGCAGCTGCAGGGAAGAGTACGATTGCAAAAAGGATTGCTAAAAAACTAGGTTACACTTACATCGATACAGGAGCAATGTATCGAGCATTGACGCATAAAGCGATTGTACAAGGCATAAATATGGATAGTGACAATGAATTATCCGACTTATTAAGGCAAACAGAGATTGTGCTATTGCCGGTAAATGACACGCAAGCAATCCTGATTGATGGTGAAGACTGTACGGAGGAAATTCGGTCACAGTCAGTTACTGCGGGTGTTTCTAAAGTGGCAGCGCATGGCACTGTTCGTAAACTGATGGTTGAAAAACAACGCGATTTAGCTGCTGGGATGGGCGTAGTTATGGACGGTCGAGATATCGGTACAGAGGTGCTTCCTGACGCTGAAGTAAAAATTTTTATGACTGCTTCGGTTGATGAGCGTGCAGAAAGACGCTTTATAGAAAATACGAAACGGGGTATCCATACACCTTTGGAAGAATTGAAACAAGCGATTGAAAACCGTGACAAGGCAGATAGTGAGCGGGACATTTCTCCATTGAAGAGGGCGGAAGATGCTATATTAGTAGATACAACCTCCATGTCAATTGAAGAAGTAGTCGATGAAATCGTTGAAATCGCAGAAAAGAGGATGTACTGATGAATTTATATCCTTTTGGCAAGTTTCTCGTTAGTACGATCTTTTATCCTTTATACCGTATTAAAGTGACAGGTGTAGAAAATTTCCCTAAAGACGGTGGTGTTCTTCTTTGTGCGAACCATATTGACAATTTAGACCCGCCTGTAGTCGGAATTACAGCCCCGCGCACTGTCCATTTTATGGCGAAAGAAGAATTGTTTCACGTACCGATCCTAAAATCCATTTTACCAAAAGTTCAAGCATTTCCAGTGAAAAGAGGAATGAGTGATCGGGAGGCTTTTCGTACCGCATTGAAGCTGCTCAGAAGTGGCGAGGTTGTTGGAATGTTCCCTGAAGGGACAAGAAGTAAGACGGGCGAATTAGGAAAAGGTCTTGCTGGAGCTGGGTTCTTTGCATTAAAAGGAGAAGCGGTCGTAATGCCGTGTGCAATCATTGGTCCTTACAAACGATTTAAACGTTTACACGTCGTTTATGGCAAGCCGATTGATATGACTCCGTATCGTGAACGTAAAGCATCTGCAGAAGAGGTGACCGAAGTAATCATGCATGAAATCCAAACCCTTTTGAAGCAAAACAAATAATTTGATAAGGTGAATTTTTTGTTTTTATGAATCGATTCGAATAATATAGAGATAGGATTCATTATGGAGGAGGACTACATATGACGGAAGAAATGAATTTGGATGCAATGAACGGGTATAAAGAGGGTGACCGTGTCACAGCGACTGTGACGAAGATTGAAGATAAATCGGTAATGGTCGAAATTTCTGGTGCACCGTTTGACGGTGTCATCCCAATAAGTGAACTGTCAAGCCTTCACATTGAGAAAGCATCGGACGCTGTGGAAGTAGGGGACGAGCTTGAATTGATCATTACAAAAGTGGAAGATGAAAATTATGTATTATCCAAACGAAAAGTCGATGCGGAAGATGCTTGGGACTCTCTTGAGGAAAAGTTCCGGAACGAAGAGACCATTGAAACTGAAGTGAAAGATGTTGTAAAAGGTGGACTCGTTGTAGATCTAGGTGTAAGAGGATTCATTCCTGCCTCACTCGTCGAAGATCATTTCGTGGAATCGTTTGATGATTACAAAGGACGTACAATGGAATTCAAGATTGTTGAAATGGACAAAGAAAAAAACAGACTAATTTTGTCCCATCGAGCAGTCCTTCAACAACAAAAAGCTACGAAGAAAGACGAGATTCTTGATGAATTGAAAGAGGGTCAAGTCCTTGATGGTACTGTACAACGGATTGCTTCTTTTGGGGCTTTCGTTGACATTGGTGGTGTTGATGGATTAGTTCACATTTCACAAATTTCCCATGAACATATTGATAAAGTTTCTGATGCAGTCAAAGAAGGCGATCGAGTGAAGGTGAAAGTCCTTTCTGTAGATCGCGATGCTGAGAGAATTTCATTATCCATCAAAGAAACATTGCCGGGACCGTGGGATGGGATTGAACAACGGGCAACAATTGGTTCGACGCTTGAAGGAACCGTTAAACGCCTCGTATCGTATGGGGCATTTGTCGAAGTGTTCCCTGGAGTTGAAGGCTTAGTTCACATTTCAAGAATTTCTCATCAGCATATCGGTACTCCACATGAAGTGTTGGAAGAAGGACAACAGGTTGCAGTAAAAGTTGTTGATGTAAATGCAGATGAGAAGAGACTCTCTCTGAGTATTAAGGATTTATTGGAGAAAGAGGAAGAAGAATCTTTTGACGGATATGAAATGAAAGAAGAATCCGGCTTCTCAATTAGTGACGTCATTGGTGATCAATTAAAAAAGTTCACAGAATAAATTTGACGGATTTATGAACATTTGTCAATGTGGCAAAACTGTGGGTGATGGTGCTTGCATAGGCATCATCGCCTTTTTTGTGTATAATAGCACAAGAGATATACTGGAAGGGTGTTAAGACGAATGAGTAAACCAACCGTAGCAATTGTTGGAAGGCCAAATGTAGGAAAATCTACAATTTTTAATCGGATTGTAGGAGAGCGTGTATCGATTGTAGAGGATGTCGCAGGCGTAACACGTGATCGTATTTATAGCTCTGCCGATTGGCTTTCTCATGATTTCAATATAATCGATACAGGAGGCATCGATATAGGCGATGAACCGTTCCTGGAGCAAATCCGTTTGCAGGCTGAGATTGCGATCGAAGAGGCGGATGTCATCATCTTTTTGACAAATGGACGAGAAGGTGTGACAGATGCTGATGAACAAGTTGCAAAGATCCTATACAAAACGAAAAAACCCGTCGTATTGGCAGTAAACAAAATTGACAATCCAGACATGCGGGATATGATTTATGATTTCTACTCCCTCGGTTTTGGAGATCCTTATCCGATTTCTGGCTCGCACGGCATCGGTCTTGGTGACTTGCTGGATGCAGTTGCTGCTAGCTTTCCGGCACCTGGTGAAGAAGCTATTGAGGATGACGTCATACGTTTTTCGTTGATCGGAAGACCGAATGTCGGGAAATCATCACTCGTTAATGCGTTGCTTGGAGAAGAACGCGTCATCGTCAGTGACGTTGCAGGTACGACGACAGATGCAATTGATACTCCGTATGAATTTGAAGGTCAAAAGTACAAAATTATAGATACTGCTGGAATGCGTAAAAAAGGAAAAGTGTATGAAAACACGGAAAAGTACAGTGTATTGCGTGCATTAAAAGCAATTGACCGATCCGATGTTGTGTTAATCGTCATTAATGGGGAAGAAGGCATTCGTGAACAGGACAAGCGGATTGCTGGCTATGCAGAAGAAGCAGGAAAAGGGATACTTTTCGTCGTGAACAAATGGGATGCGATTGAAAAGGATGACAAGACGATGAATAAATTCACAGAAGACATCCGGAAAAACTTCTTGTTCCTAGACTACGCACCGATTTCATTTGTATCAGCGAAGACGAAACAACGGGTCACAACGTTGTTCGATCAAATCAAAATGATTAGTGAAAACCACGCGATGCGTATTCAGTCAAGCGTGTTAAATGAAGTGATTGAAGATGCCGTTGCACGAAATCCAGCACCGTCAGATAAAGGCCGCAGACTGCGTATCTATTACGCTACGCAAGTGGCAATCAAACCACCTGTATTTGTTGTTTTTGTCAATGAACCTGAACTTATGCATTTTTCATACGAACGATTCCTTCAAAACCGTTTACGCGAATCATTCGGATTTGAAGGAACACCGATTCGTTTAATAACACGAGCAAGAAGCTGAAAAAGAGGTGTCCTATTTTGGAAAAAATCACAGTACTCGGTGCAGGTAGTTGGGGTACGGCAATTGCGTTTGTATTAGCTGAAAACGGACATGATTGTTTGTTGTGGACTAGAAGAACCGAACAAGCTGTAGAAATAAACGAACAGCATACAAATGCAGCTTATTTACCAGGTATCTCCTTACCAGAAAACTTGCATTCCCACGCTGATCTTGCAGCAGCAGTTGCACATGCTCAAACGATTGTCATCGCAGTGCCTACAAAAGCGATACGGGAAGTTTGTAGACAAATAGAAGCGCTTTCTAATGAGCCAAAACTTATTGTTCACGTATCTAAAGGAATTGAGCCTGATTCCTTAAAGCGTATTTCTGAAGTAATAGAAGAAGAAATCGATCAATCAAAACGGCAAGCGGTTGTTGCTCTTTCTGGTCCAAGTCACGCTGAAGAAGTTGTTCTTAGACATCCTACAACGATTACGGCAGCATCAAATGACAATGAGGCAGCAGTACGTGTGCAAGACCTTTTCATGAACCAATACTTCCGCGTTTACACGAACGATGATTTAATTGGTGTGGAACTTGGTGCTGCGTTAAAGAACATCATTGCACTTGGTGCCGGAATATCAGATGGAATCGGATATGGAGACAACGCAAAAGCAGCACTCATTACACGTGGGCTTGCAGAAATTACACGTCTTGGTGTGAAAATGGGTGCGAATCCACTTACATTTTCAGGGCTAACTGGATTGGGTGATTTAATTGTGACGTGCACGAGTGTCCATTCACGCAATTGGAAAGCAGGGAATTTACTCGGTAAAGGACAGACGCTCGATGAGGTGGTTTCTGGTATGGGTATGGTCATTGAAGGTGTACGTACAACGAAAGCAGCCTATCGTTTAGCTGAAAAGTATGATGTTTCGATGCCACTGACACAAGCGCTGTACGCCGTCTTGTTCGAAAGTGTGCATCCGAAAGAAGCTGTTGATCAACTGATGAACAGAATGAAAAAACAAGAAACAGAAGACATTTTTTATAAATGAATAATGTTGTTCTGCCGCAGAGGAAAGGATGATCCATTTGTCCCCGTTGGATAAAATGTGGCTGTCTTTTTACGCGATGGGTTTCATGGCGATTTCCATGGGACTCATCTATGTAAGCAGACACAAGCTGTCGAATAGATTTCTGAAGTTTATTTTTGCGCTAATCGCATATGCTTTGTTGCTCTTTTCGTTTTTTGCAATGATCTACCTTGTATTTAGTGGGCCTTCAGGAGGTGCGAGATGATGTTGATGCAACGAAAAAGCATACTTGCTCTCATGTTGTCCTTCGCACTACTTTTAGCAGGTTGTATGTATCCTGATAATGAGCGAGCGACAAAGGAAAATCCATACGAAGAACAGATTGAAGTTGTGCAAAAGGCAATAGATGCGTATCAGGAAGCAAATGGTGGTCTCTTGCCGATTAAGACAAAAGACCAAGACACAGACAGATACATAAAATACCCAATAGAATTTGCAAAGATTGTCCCTGGTTATACAGAGAAGATTCCTTCGAATGCGTATGAGAATGGGGGGATTTTTCAATATGTCTTAATGGATGTAGAGGAGAACCCGACTGTAAAATTAGTGGACTTGAGAATTGCCGAACGACTTAGAGATTTGAATTTACGCAGGCAAATCAATGGTAGCCTTCCGTTCAAAGAGGAAGTCGGTGAATATGTCTATGAAATCGACTATGAAAAAATGGGTTTCAAAGAGCCGTTAAAAGTCGAAAGTCCGTATTCGGATGCGCAGTTACCAATCGTAGTAGCGGCTGATGGGCATTTTTATGTGGATTATTCAATTGATTTGAATCGGATCTTGCAAGAGGAGAAACCGGACGTGAAAGCAGGAGAAGATATACGGTATTTGCTAGAGGAAAAAAGTGCAGTTGTTCCTGCTTATTCTTTGCCCTATACAGTAAATGAAGATAACGAGCCAATCTTCATGAATAAAAAATAACGTCTATTTAAAACGTTTCATGCATTTTTAGCATGAAACGTTTTTCGTTTACATAAACTAATATGCGCGAAAAAAGGGAGGGCTAAGTATGAAAGAGGAATTATACGAAAATCTTGCTAGACGGACAGATGGGGATATTTATATCGGAGTAGTAGGCCCTGTTCGTGTCGGTAAATCGACATTCGTCAAAAGAGTGATGGAAGAGGTCGTCATACCGAACATGACAGATGCTGGCGACAGGGCTCGAGCACAGGATGAACTACCTCAAAGTTCCCCTGGTCCGGTTATCATGACGGCTGAGCCGAAATTTGTACCTGCCCAAGGTACACAAGTATCGATCGGGGATGGTGAGTTATCTTTTCAAGTCAGGCTAGCTGACTGTGTCGGGTATGTCATTGACGGTGTGAAAGGATATGAAGACGAGGATGGACCGAAATACGTCCATACACCTTGGCACAATGAGCCGATACCTTTTGAGGAAGCTGCACGGATTGGCACTGATAAAGTGATTCGAGATCATTCTACCATCGGTATACTTGTCACGACGGATGGAACCGTGAACAATATTCCTCGAGCTGCCGCTGCAGTTGCAGAAGAGGAGATTGTAGGCAAGCTAAAAGAAATTGGCAAACCTTTTGTCATTGTATTAAATTCGAAAATGCCTGCTCATGACCGGACAGTTGCCCTTAGAGAGCAGCTTCGTGAGCAACATGGTGTTCCAGTCATTGCAATCAGTGCAGATCAATTAAATGCCCAGGAGATTCAACTCATTTTAAAAGAAGCGTTATATGAATTTCCGATTACTGACATCGAATTACAAAAACCTGACTGGATGGATGTTCTCGGCGCTGAACATGATATGAATGCATCCATCGACAATGTGATAAAAGAAGGCTTTTTAGGTGCTTCAAAAATTCGTGAAGTACGGGCATTGGCAGAGCGTTTGAAAGATGAAAAGTACGTCCGACACGCGGAAGTTGTAGAAGTGGACGCTGGAAAAGGGAAAGCGACAGTTAATATTGAAATGGATGAATTGGCATTCCAGGAAGTTTGTGAAGACTTCATGCAGCAAGAAATGCGTACGAAGAAAGATTGGCTCGTCTTTATCAAAGATGCGGTGAAAGCGAAAAAATCTTATGACATGTATGCAGAAGCAATTGATACAGCCAAAAAGACCGGCTATGGGGTTGCATTGCCGACAATTGATGATTTCCAACCGTCTCCACCAGAATTAATTAAACAAGATAACTTCTACGGTGTGCGTATGAAGGCAGCGGCGCCTTCACTACACATTATCCGAATTGATATGGATGCGGAGTTCTCTCCATTAATCGGCTCCGAATTCCATAGTCACCACCTACTCAAGGAACTGAAGAATGCATACTTACACGACAGAGAAGCACTATGGCAAACACAACTTTTCGGAACACCGTTACATGAGGTGTTGAAGGAAAGTATACGATTCAAGACATCATCTGTTCCACCGAATGCGCGTAAACGTCTACGTGAGACAATTGAACAGATGGTTAATGATGGAAATAAAGGCATGATTACATTTATCGTTTAAAATGTCTCGACCAATCGATTTGTCAAGGAATATGCTGAAAAGACCCTTATTTTCCGGGTCTTTTTCTGTTTTTGGTCAAATTAGCTAAAATACGGCCAAAACGTCGATAATATTGTTGCACCGCCGTTTTGAGTATGTTACTCTTTTTACAGTGTTCAAAGAAAAGCGCAGAACACCGTTTAGCTCAACCGGCCACTGGAAGGATCGAGAAGAAATGCTTGCATTTCGTCCGAGAGCCAGAAGTGGACGCGTGAGCTGGTGTTCGGAGCTGGACAAAAAGAAAAGCGCAGAACACCGTTTAGCGGTGTAACAGCAATCCCCTTTGAGAGGAGGTGAATGGTGTGAATAAAACAGAATTGATCAACTCAGTTGCCGAAGCGGCAGGTCTGACTAAAAAAGATGCTACTAAAGCGGTTGAAGCTGTATTCGATACAATCCAATCGACACTTGCAAATGGTGATAAAGTACAATTGATCGGATTCGGTAACTTTGAAGTGCGTGAGCGTGCTGCTCGTAAAGGACGTAACCCGCAATCAGGTGAAGAAATCGAAATTGCTGCTAGCAAGGTTCCTGCATTTAAAGCAGGTAAAGCGCTTAAAGATGCTGTTAAGTAATCTTTAAGCTTACATAGGAGTCCGTCCGCTAATTCTGGCTAACAGATCTAGGGGCGGACTCCTTTTATTTATGTACGATGGACGATAGAATCCACGAACTGTACGTATGCTTGGGATTATGCTACTATCTTTGAAGGACTAGCATTTCAAAGGGTTGAGGAGGTTGTTGGCATGAATGAAATGGATCTGCCTAAAATAGAGAAAGCAGTGACAATGATTTTGGAGGCTATTGGGGAAGACCCACAACGAGAGGGACTGTTGGAAACGCCAAAACGGGTAGCCAAGATGTATGCGGAAGTTTTTCAAGGAATCGATAAGGATCCTAAACAATATTTTGAGACCGTTTTTCATGAAAACCACGATGAAGTTGTATTAGTAAAAGATATACCTTTCCACTCAATGTGTGAACATCACCTTGTGCCATTTTTTGGTCATGCTCATATTGCATACATACCGCGGAACGGAGTTGTTGCAGGACTCAGCAAGCTAGCTCGTGCAGTTGAGACAACAGCAAAACGCCCGCAATTGCAAGAACGAATCACGTCAACTGTTGCGAATGCAATGATGGACATGTTGAATCCTATTGGCGTATATGTCATTATTGAAGCAGAACATATGTGCATGACGATGCGTGGTATTAAAAAGCCGGGTGCTAAAACCGTAACAACTGTAGCACGTGGAATCTATGAACATGACGATGTGAAAAGAGCTGAAATTCTGTCACTTCTTAAGTCCATCTGATGTCTTTGCGGTTAATTGGTTTTCTGTGATATGATTGGATGTATATGAATGACAGGAGTGGAAAACATGGCTCAACCTGAATTTATCGTGATTAAAGCATTAGAAGACGGTGTGAACGTTATTGGTCTCACAAGAGGGAACGATACAAAGTTCCATCATACCGAGAAATTGGATTGTGGTGAAGTGATGATTGCACAATTTACAGAGCATACATCTGCCATGAAAATCCGTGGTAAATCCGAAATTCACTCGGCCCATGGAATTGTTTATAGCGATGGGAAAGAATAACTCTGATCGTATAACTCTTTCACATTGCAATTGAATGGAGATCCGAAGATGGACAGACAACTACTCAATCGAAAGATTCAATACTATATAAGGGATGTTGAACAATCCATTCAAGAACCCATTATGACCAAAACATTAGGAAGAATGCCGTTGGACGATGCAAAGGCGTTTTTTGTATTGTTACCGTTACTGAACGGCGAAGAATGGTCAGAAGAGCTACATGTGTCTGCTCTTGCAGTTGGAGCTGTACATGCAGCTTTTGATATCCATGATAAGGTGGATATTTTAGATGCCTCTTCTAAAGAACAACAACTAATGGTCTTGTCTGGGGATCATTTTAGTGGCATTCACTACAAGTTATTAGCATCTATTTCGGATTTTGCTTTTATTACATCCATGTCTGAGATGATAGGACGGATTAATGAGACGAAAACGAATTTGTTAATGGAAGAAGTAGAAAGTGTACAAGCATTGATTCAATCAATGACTTGCATCGAATCGGGATGCATTTCGGAGTTTCTAAACACGTACGGCTTTTCGCGGTATACCAAAATTACGCAGTCTGCATTGGCACTTATTTGGTTTTCCAGGAAGTTCTCCAAAAATGCAATTGTTCGATATGGTTGGACCGGGAATTCCATGAGTAAAACGGATGTTGAAAAAGCAATATCCGTATTGACGACAATCTTACAAGAAGAGCTTGTGAGTGCTGAATTTCTAAGCCCTTTTTTAAAGCAGGAAATTCTTAGGCTCGCGACACCTCTTTTAGGTAAACCCATTTAAGAAAGAAAGGGGAACCATCTTGAAAACATCTAAAGAAGAAAAAGTGCACCATGTATTTGAAAAGATTGCTACAGATTATGATAAAATGAATTCGGTAATCAGCTTCAATCAACATAAAAAATGGCGTAATGATATTATGTTACGCATGAATGTAAAAAAAGGTGCGAAGGCACTAGACGTTTGTTGCGGTACTGCAGATTGGACCATTGCATTAGCGGAAGCTGTAGGGATGGAAGGAGAAGTGAAAGGGCTCGATTTCAGCCCAAGTATGCTTGCTTCAGCCAAACCGAAAGTTGACAAATACCCTACCATTAAACTGATTCAAGGCAACGCGATGGAATTGCCGTTTCCTGACAACAGTTTTGATTATGTAACAATAGGTTTCGGTTTACGGAATGTACCTGACTATGAGCAAGTATTAAAGGAATTGTGTCGAGTATTAAAACCGGGAGGCATGGCAGCGTGTCTAGAAACATCCCAAGCGGAAATTCCTGGGTACCGCCAACTGTTCCGTTTTTACTTTAAATATATCATGCCGATTTTCGGAAAACTTTTTGCGAAAAGTTATAAGGAATACTCATGGTTACAAGAATCCGCGGATGACTTTCCAGGTGCCAAGCAATTGTCACAAATGTTCATAGACGCTGGGTTTCGCGAAGTATCTTATAAGAAATATAGTGGTGGGGCAACAGCGGGGCACATCGCATACAAATAATTGCAAGTAGGGGAAGGTAATTGTCTTGGAGAAATTGAAGTTATTGTCACTTTATACTGGGTTTCGAAAGGACCTAACATTTATCGAAAAGGAACTTGAAAAAACCGTAGACTCCTCTTCCCCGGTCATTCGGCAAGCTTCTCTCCTGCTTTTACGTGCAGGGGGGAAAAGGATTCGTCCGATTTTCGTTATATTGTCATCACAGTTTGGGCAGTATTCAAAGGAGAATGTTGCAAAAGTCGCGGTCTCCTTGGAGCTGATTCATATGGCTTCACTTGTACATGATGATGTCATTGACAATTCGGATGTCCGACGTGGATTCGAAACGGTCAAAGCACGATGGAATAATCGTATTGCAATGTATACAGGTGATTATATCTTCTCAAGAGCACTCGTGTCGATCGGTGAAATTGAAATGCCGGCAGTCCATCAGTTACTCGCAGAGACGATGTTGGAGATTTGTAAGGGTGAAATCATTCAAATAGAATTCCAACAAAAGATTGATCAAACATTCCGCGATTATTTACGCCGTATTAAACGAAAGACGGCATTGTTGTTATCCTCCAGTTGTGAATTAGGCGCGCTCGTTTCAAATGCATCTCCCGATGTTGTCAGGAAACTGAAGCGGTTTGGTTATTTTGCCGGCATGGCTTTTCAAATTGTTGATGACATACTGGATATTACTTCAACAGATGAAAAACTTGGCAAACCTGCTGGTAGTGATCTGTTAAATGGACATTTAACATTACCGACACTTTACATAAAAGATGAACCGGAATTCCAGCCCTATTTGGTACGCTCCTTCAATGGAACGTTGACAGATGTTGAGCGGGGAGAGATGTTGACATATATACGTCAGTCAGGTGCTATTGAACGAGCACAACGTGTAAGTGATCAATACTTGGAAAAAGCAATTGCGGAAGTTGAAATGTTGCCGGATTGCGAGGCGAAAAAATCGTTGCTACAAATTGCCGAGTTTCTTGGACAAAGAAAGTTCTAATGAAGAGATACCAGTTGAAAGTTTAGGATCTGAATGGTACGATCAGTAAGGATAAAATTCCATACATACGTGAAGGAGTGTTTATAAATGGAAAAAACATTTTTAATGGTAAAGCCAGACGGCGTACAACGTAATTTAATCGGTGAAATCGTAAACCGTTTTGAAAGTAAAGGATTTACATTAGTAGGCGGGAAATTAATGCAAATTTCTCAAGAACTTGCTGAACAACACTACGGTGAACATAAAGAGCGTCCGTTTTTCGGTGAGCTTGTAGAATTCATCACTTCAGGCCCTGTATTTGCAATGGTTTGGGAAGGCGAAAACGTTATCTCAACTGCACGTCTTATGATGGGTGCTACAAATCCAAAAGAATCAGCTCCAGGAACAATTCGTGGAGACTTTGCTGTAACTGTCGGCAAGAACATCATTCATGGTTCAGACTCACCAGAATCTGCAGTCCGTGAGATCAACTTGTTCTTCAAGGAAGAAGAGCTTGTAAGCTATGACAAAGCAATGGTCAGCTGGATCAACTAATAAAATGACTACCAGTAAGGTTTGATAAAAACAGCCAAGCGTACGAGCGCAAGGCTGTTTTTATTATATGTGTCAGCATCTTGTTCCTTGCAAAACCATTCTCCATGATAATTCCATAGTAGTTTAAGCGAGTAATCATTTCATCATCAACCGAGATAGGCATAAATATGCATCCGATTTGCATTTGTCACACATTTTTCAACTCTTTTCCGCTATAATGAGAAAAAAGGTTCGGAAGGAGCGTCGTCAAGATTGACAGATTACATACAGTTTATTGAGAAAGTAAAAAACAAAACGGGTATCGACCTTTCTTTATATAAAGAAGCGCAGATGAAAAGAAGATTGACATCTTTGTATGAAAAGCGAGGATACGATAATTTTTCAGATTATTACACAGCTATACATAATGATGCAAAGTTATTGGAAGAGTTCCTAGATAGAATGACAATTAATGTGTCCGAGTTTTATCGCAATGCACAACGCTGGGAAGTGCTGGAGAAGAAGATATTCCCTAAACTGCTCAATGAAAATAAAAAACTGAAAATTTGGAGTGCGGCTTGTTCGACAGGAGAGGAACCTTATTCGCTCGCAATGGTGTTGTCATCACACGTACCATTAAAAGATATCTCCATACTGGCAACGGATCTAGATAGCGGCGTGATTGAACGAGCAAAGGTAGGACTGTATGCAGATCGATCCTTAAAGGAAGTACCACGAAAAATTGTCGAGCAGTACTTTATCAATGAAGGTCAACATTATCAAGTAAAAGATTCCATTAAACAAACCGTTCAATTTAAACAGCACAATCTTTTAAATGACTCATACGGCTCAGGTTTTGATTTAATTGTTTGTCGGAATGTCATGATTTATTTCACGGAAGAAGCGAAAGATCAGATTTATGAAAGCTTTTCTAAGGCACTTAGACCGGGGGGCATATTGTTCGTCGGAAGCACAGAGCAAATATTCAATCCATCTAAATACGGTTTTGAATCGGAAGAGACGTTTTTTTATCGCAAAAAGTAAGAATGGTTTTTTACGACCTATTCACAAATATTTTTTAACAATAGATATAGTCAAATTCACTTTGTTCTGATAAAGTGCTATGAAACGGATATTTATCCTTTTGACAATAGAGAGAAAGAGAGGAATTGAGATGAGGTATTTTACAGCAGGTGAGTCACATGGTCCTCAACTGACAGCAATTATTGAAGGGTTACCCGCTCAAATGCCGTTAACGGCTGAGATGATTAATAAGGAACTAAAGAGACGACAAGGTGGACATGGTAGAGGTCGTCGCATGCAAATAGAGAAAGACCAGGTGTTAATCACTTCGGGCGTCAGACACGGTAAAACGTTAGGTTCTCCAGTTACGTTAACAGTCGTGAATGATGATTGGAAGCATTGGACGAGCATCATGGGGATTGAACCATTAGCGGATGATGTGAATCCGGAAGACATTAAGCGTAGAATTTCTAGACCGAGACCAGGTCATGCAGATCTCGTCGGCGGGATGAAGTATGGCCATCGCGATTTAAGGAATGTGCTCGAAAGGTCTTCTGCCAGGGAAACAACGATGCGTGTAGCAATTGGTGCAGTTGCAAAACAGTTCCTTCGCCAAATAGGAATTGAAACCGTGTCACATGTTACAGAAATCGGCGGAATTGTTACGGATCCTTCCTCTTATGAAAATTTGTCGATGGATGAATTACGTACAGTTATCGAAAACGACCCGGTATATTGTGCGGATAAAGATGCTTCGGTTCGAATGGTGTCGGCAATTGACGATATTAAAGGAAGAGGGGATACACTCGGTGGTGTCGTAGAAGTCATTATTGACGGGTGTCCTCCAGGAATAGGCAGTTACGTTCAATTTGATCGTAAATTGGACGGCAAGTTAGCTGGAGCCATGATGAGCATTAATGCTTTCAAAGGTGTGGAATTCGGTCTTGGTTTTAAAATGGCTCAAAAACCTGGAAGTGAAGTACATGATGAGATTACTTGGTCAAAAGACCGAGGCTATTTCAGAAAATCGAATCGCCTCGGTGGCTTAGAAGGTGGAATGACAACGGGTATGCCGATTGTTGTCCGTGGAGTTATGAAACCTATCCCAACATTATATAAGCCGCTAGAAAGCGTTGATATTGATACGAAAGAACCTTTTGTCGCTACAATTGAACGATCTGATCCTTGTGCAGTTCCTGCTGCTTCAGTCGTGGCGGAACACGTCATTGCGACAGAAATTGCAAAAGCGATTATGGAAGAGTTCCGTTCTGATACAATAACGGGATTACAAAAAGAGATTGAACAGTATCGACAATATTTAAAGGAGTTCTAATATGGGCACACTTTCCGTTCAATTAGCAGATCTTCAATACGATGTGCATATTGGCAGTGATGTATATGACTTGTTCTCTACAAAGTATCGCCAATTGCTTTCCAGTGCGGATCAGGTAGGGATCATTGCTGATGAAACAGTTGCTAAACACCATTTACCTGTACTTTGTAATGCGTTACAACAAGCGGGTGTTGAACCGAAATTGAAAGTCGTCCCTTCAGGTGAACAATGTAAGACAGCTGAAGTATATATTGATTGCCAATCCTATTTTTTACGCGAAAATTTTACGCGACAATCCATTCTAATTGCATTTGGCGGAGGAGCGTGTGGAGATTTAACGGGCTTTGTTGCCGCAACGTATATGAGAGGGATTCGATTCATTCAGTGTCCAACAACAATCCTCTCTCATGATAGTGCGGTGGGAGGAAAAACGGCAATCAATCTTCCAGAAGGGAAAAACATGGTTGGTTCTTTCCACCAACCTTCCGCAGTCCTTTTTCATACCGATTTGTTCCAAACGCTTCCTCCTAGAGAAATGCGATCCGGTCTTGCAGAACTGGTGAAGCATGCATTCATATCAGATGCTGATTGGTCGTATGAATTACTGCGTAAAGAAAATTTCACTTCGCCATCAGTTGAGTGGTTATCTACTGAATTGTTAAAAGGAATTCAAGTGAAGGCGGATATCGTAGCGGAAGATACATTTGAACATTCATCCAGGAAGTTTTTAAATTTCGGCCATACATTCGGCCATGCAGTTGAAGCAGTTTATGGTTATGGTGGTTTGAGTCATGGTGAATGTGTCGTAATTGGCATGGTGTATAGTCTCATTGCGAGTGAGCAATATGGAGAAATTGAGTCTTCTTTTACAAATGAATTTATTGATTTCGCTAAAGCGAATGGCTACCCTTTTGAACCAGTACATGAACACTCATTTGAAGCGTTTTTACCATACATGTTAAAAGATAAGAAAGCGACGTTTGGTAACATGCATTTTGTGTTGTTACAAAACCTTGGATTGCCTTATGTACAACAAATGACAATTCCAGTATGTCATCAGATTTTTGATGAATTAAAGAGAAGAGTTTGAGGGGGAGATTGGATGACAGTACGTGGGATCCGTGGAGCAACTACCGTTGTACGAGACAACAGTGAAGAAGTGTTAACAGTGACTGAAGCCTTAGTAAAAGAGATGGCGCAGTCAAATGGGATACAGCCGGAAGATATCGTATCGGTCATCTTATCCACAACACAAGATATTGAATCGGCATTTCCCGCTAAGGCTGTACGTTCGTTAGAAGGATGGAAATATGTACCTGTCATGTGTACACATGAAATGAACGTTCCCGGCGGTCTGCCGTTATGCATTCGGGTGTTGATGCATGTTAATTCGGATATACCACAAGAAGGAATTCAACATATTTATCAAAATGAAGCCCTAAAGCTTCGGCCAGATTTACAAAAATAAAACTAACAGAGCGGGGGAAGTTCGATGCAGTGGAAACAAGTGTTGAGTGAAATGAATCCATACAAACCAGGTAGATCTACTGAGGAAGTGAAGAAACGTTACGGTTTGAACGAAGTCGTTAAACTGGCTTCCAATGAAAATCCATATGGTTGTCCTTCTACAGTCGCTGAATTTTTAAGAAGCTCGCTCATGCCCTATGAGATTTATCCTGATGGACATGCAACAACTTTGCGTGAAAAGCTTGCGGAAAAACATGGCGTTTCCGAAGAATCGATTCTTTTTGGGAACGGTTCTGACGAAATTATTACAATCATCTCCCGAGCGTTACTAGATGAAAACAAGCATACCATCATGCCGACGCCAACTTTTCCTCAATATGCACATAATGCAAAAATAGAAGGTGCTGATTTTACGGAAGTCCCTCTTGTAAATGGACAGCACGATTTGTCTGCTCATTTAGCTGCGATTACGGACAAGACTGCTGTTATGTGGATTTGCAATCCGAATAACCCAACAGGCAACCTAATTCCACATGCTGAGTTACTAGATTTCTTACAAAAAGTGCCGAAGTCCATCTTAGTCGTCTTGGATGAGGCATATTTTGAGTACGTTACAGACCCAGCGCATGTTGACTCATTAACTTTGCTGGATAAATTCCCAAATATCATCGTCTTACGGACATTTTCTAAGGCATACGGTCTTGCGTCATTCAGGATTGGATACGGTATCGGTTCATCAGAAATCATTTCACAATTAAACAAAATCCGAAATCCGTTTAATAATAATACGTTGGCGGTTGCTGTTGCAACGAAAGCATTGGAAGATGATGCATTCATTCATCAATGCCGTGATCGGAATGAAGTTCAAAGAAACCGATATAAGGATTTTGCTAGCAAAAACGGTTTACATATGTTTGATTCTGAAACGAATTTTGTCCTGATCGAAGTACCAGGAGACGCAGATGAAGCTGCTGAATTTTTGTTGAAACAAGGATATATTGTAAGGAGTGGCAATGCATTAGGGACACCCGGCTACATCCGGATTACTGTCGGAACGGATGAACAGAACAGCGGATTGTTTGAAGCATTCGAACAATTATTACTAGAAAATAGGTAGGTAATTATGAAGAATACGGTAGCAATTATTGGATTAGGCTTAATAGGAGGTTCCCTTGGGCTTGCATTAAAACGGGGGAATCTCGATTTACATATTACAGGTTTCGATCGTTCTTATTCGTCAGCAGATGAAGCATATCGGAGAGGCATTATCGATTCAATTGCGCCATCAGCAAAAATAGCATGTGAAAATGCAGATTTCGTTTTATTTGCGACACCTGTCAATACAACGATTGCGTTAATGAAAGAAGCGCGAGAATGGTCACTAAAAGAAGATGTCATCATTTCAGATACAGGCAGTACAAAAAGTCCAATTATGGAAGCGGCTAAGTGGTTTACGGAACAAGGCATTACATTCATCGGCGGGCATCCAATGGCGGGCTCGCACAAAAGTGGTGTAGCTGCAGCGAAAGCACATCTATTTGAGAATGCCTATTACATTTTGACCCCTTTAGAAAATGAAGAACGTTTAAAAGTCGACCGCTTAGCGAATTTATTGACTGCAACGAAAGGTAAAATCGTTGTTTTGGATGCAAGTGAGCATGATCGCATGACGGCTATTGTCAGCCATTTCCCTCATCTTGTTGCTTCCTCACTAGTCGGAAGGTTAGCGGAGCAAGAAATCGACCAACCATTCGTAAAAAAATTAGCGGCTGGCGGATTTCGTGATTTAACAAGGATTGCTTCAGCAGATCCTACAATGTGGCGGGACATTACAATCCAAAACCAAACGGAATTACTTCAGCAACTTGATGGTTGGTTGAATGAAATGAACCGCATTAAAAGCATGTTGTTAGCAAACAATCCTGAAGAGATTTTTGATTTCTTTGCAGACGCGAAGCAGTACAGGGACCGCCTGCCATCCACATATGAGGGAGCAGTGCAAGGGGCATTATACATGACATTCGATTTGCATATCGACATACCGGATCATCCGGGTGTCATTTCAGAAATCACAAAAATTTTGGCAGAGGAAGAAATTAGTTTAACGAATATACGAATTGTAGAGACCCGTACGGATGTATACGGAATTCTTGTTATCAGCTTCCAAACAGCTGATGACCGAAAAGCTGCAAGAAATGCGCTATCTACAAAAACGGATTACAGCATGCACATACTTTAGTAAAAGGGGAGCTATTCATGGCTGAACAAAAAACCTTACAATTTCATAAGCCGAGATTGAACGGCTCAATAAAAGTACCTGGGGATAAATCCATTTCGCATCGTTCGATTATGTTAGGGGCGATTGCTGAAGGCAGAACAACCGTGGAAGGTTTTCTTGAAGGTGAAGACTGCCTACGGACGATTGAAATTTTTAAGCAATTAGGTGTTTCAATCGAAAGGCAGGGGACTAATGTAACAATTGATAGCCCGGGTATCGAAAATTGGACAACGCCATCAGATGAATTGTATGCGGGTAATTCCGGTACGACTGCTAGGCTAATGCTTGGAATTTTAGCTGGCTCAAACGTTTCTTCAGTATTAACAGGAGACGAGTCCTTATCCAAACGACCGATGAAAAGAGTTACAATTCCTTTACAGTCAATGGGTGCAAAAATTGTAGGCACGGAAGACGATGAATATTTGCCACTTACAGTAAAAGGTGGCGAGTTAAGTGGAATGACGTACCATGTACCAGTGGCGAGTGCACAAGTAAAGTCTGCTATTTTATTCGCAGGTTTACGTGCGTCCGGAAAGACAATCGTTTCGGAACCGGCAATTTCACGTGACCATACTGAACGGATGTTTGAACAATTCGGCGTCTCGATTGAAACGAATGGGAACACTGTAACGATTGAGGGGGGGCAAACACTTCAAGCATCATCTGTAAAAGTACCGGGTGATATTTCATCTGCCGCATTCTTCTTGGCAGCTGCTGCAATGGTTGAAAATAGTTGCGTTGAAATTGTGGAGGTTGGCCTTAATCCAACACGGACTGGAATTATTGAAGTATTGCGTCATATGGGTGCTGCCATTGACGTACACGAGGAAACTGGTGGCAGAGGTGAATCCTATGGTACAATTAAGGTTTCCAAAGCCACTTTACATGGTATTGAAATAAGCGGAGAGATTATTCCAACGCTCATTGACGAATTGCCGATTATTGCTTTGTTAGCGACACAGGCTGAAGGTACAACGATCATAAAAGACGCAGCTGAACTTCGTGTAAAAGAAACGGATCGCATTGCAGCAGTCACGACTGAATTGAAGAAGTTAGGTGCATCCATTGAAGCAACTCCGGATGGAATGATCATACACGGACCAACGCCATTAAAGGGGACTAGCATGAACTCCTATGGTGACCATCGACTGGGTATGATGGCAGCGATTGCATCGTTAGTTGCTGACGGAGAAGTGATTATTGAAGACCCTGCTTGCATTGCAGTGTCTTATCCAAACTTCTTTGAGCATTTGACAGCGCTCGTCAACAATGGCTGATAAGAATAATTTTCCTAATGTATACAACATGAAGGAACAGGTGAAAATATGGTGCAGTTACAAGATTTTGAACAGGCAATCCTGGATGGAGACATTCAAAAACTAAATGAGTTAATTGATCAGGCGGAACGATCGCAGGATTTTGAATTGCTTTACGAAGCCGCTAGCATGATCGTGTCTTACGGGTATATAGGACAGGCGGATCATATATATGAAACGTTGCTTACGTACATGCCTGAAGAGTCGCAACTGAAAATTGACAGAGCTTCAACATTACTTGAATTGGGAGAAGAAGATGATGCGTTACTGCTACTCTCAGAAATCACGCCCGATCAAGAAGAGTATGTGCAAGCATTGATGGCGCTTGCTGACTACTACCAGATGATTGGTATGGCAGAGGCTGCGATCGGGAAAGTGAAAGAAGCTCAACGAATCGCTCCACACGAACCGGTTATACGATTCGCGTTAGCGGAATTGCTTCTTGACGGGGGGAGATATATCGAAGCGGCCAAATCTTTCTCTCAGTTGTATGATGAAGGTCATCGCTCCATCGCAGGTACAAGTATCCCATTACGCCTAGCTGAAACATACAGTGCCGGCGCAGCTTACGAAGACGCAATTCCATTCTACGAACTTCTGTTAGAGGATGAGGTAGTCCCCGATACGTTATTTGGTGCAGCTTATGCTTACTATCAGAGCGGGGATGCCGAAAAATCAAGTAACATGTTAGAGGACTTAATTGCAATGGATCCTGATTACTTTTCGGCCTATATGCTGGCGGGTCAGGCGTGTTCAAAATCAGGTAACGACAACAAAGCATATGAATTTTTTAAAAAAGGCATTGCACGGGATGAATTTGATAAGGAATTAAGATTGTCTGCAGGAAAATCTGCTTTGAAACTCGGTTTGCCAGAGGAAGCTGAAGAGCACTTGCAGCAAGCAATTGCGCTTGACCCCGAATATATGGAAGCGCTCATTACGTTGTCTTCCCTGTATAACGAGAAGGAGCAGGACGACAAATTGTTAAGTTTGCTGTCAGAAATGCCGGATGGACAAGTGGATCTGCCGATACTTCATGCATTCAAAGCATTTGCATTGGAACGTGAGGAACGTTTTGACGATGCATACGTATCTTACAGTAAAGCATATGCTGGTATGGAAGATGATTTAACGTTTTTGGATAAATACGCAAGATTCCTTTTAGATGAAGGAAAACGAGACGAATCTATCGAAGTAGTTAGAGCACTGTTAAAGATAGAACCCCATGAGGAATGGAGCGCTTTTCTTGAAACGTTGAATGACGAGGAGGTGTGATATGACAGCCATGATTCCTGTCGCTGCCAAAAAAGACTTTGTAAGATGGTTTTTAAAGCGCTATAAGTTAAAGCGCCGGGAATGTGTGTGGATACTGAATTATCTTCTTAGCCATGAGCAACTTCTTCAAAACGTCCACTTTACGGATGAAGCACATTATTGCCCGCGGGCGATGGTAATTTCAACGACAAATTCCGAAAGTATCCCTTTCCGTTTTTACAAAGGGAATTTGATGACAGCCGACGCGGAAAAATCATTCCATGATCTTCGGCTCCATCCTGATGAAAAAATGTATATCCAATTGAATTTCCCAAACAGTCATTCTTGTCCACACTATGCTAGTGTACGGGAAGAAAATCCTTTCTTGCCGGTAGAGTTGCAAGTGAGCGCTAGAGATCGGAAAATTGCGGAGAAATTGTTAGAAGAGAGTGCAGCATCAATGTCCTTGGATTTACTTAGAAAACGTGTAGATGAAGCACTAGATGCCAATGATCGAGAACGTTTTCTTATCTTATCTGCGATGCTGAATGATATGATGATTACAAATGACTGATGACTCCATCCTTAAGGTGGAGTCATTTGTTTGAAATTGTTTAGGAGTGAATAGTGATGAATTGGACAGGCAAAGATATGGATACATATTTGCAACAAAAAGAATATATTGACACATTAGTCGTCCCGCTTGTAAAAGTGCAGTTGAACATGGATAATATGAAGACAAGCGCATCTTCGACAGAATTTGTCATGCAACTAAGCTCGCTGATTGAAATGCAATTTAAAGGTCGTATGATGTTTTCGCCACCATTCAGTTACACCGCTTCAACTGATCTTGCAAAAATGGCAGAAACGACATTGAGTGATTTTAGAAGAACATCATTTAAACATGTATTTTTCCTGACAACCGATCACGAATGGAATGAAATGGACTTGCCAGGTCAAGTACTTTGGATGCCTTCAATTCCTCTTGAAAGTATGGAGCCGTCATTGCGTAATTCCATACTGGAAGATCAACTTCGCCAATTATTGCCGAAATTTACAGAACAATGGTCAAAGCAGTAATCTGATTGTAATCTTACAAGTAATCGAGATTCAGCTTCAAAATTTTGCTAATCTGACATACAGAATTCATTATTTGTTCACATTCTTGGGTAACTAAGGAATGCAGGATTGAATTTACATTAATATTGATATATCATAGATATGTCCTAGTATTACAATTAATAAAAGTATGTCCGTTGGACTGATTTTGGAGTAAGAGGAGGGAAACTGATGAGCAGCAAAGTGTCAAGGCGCCAATTCCTAAGCTACACATTGATGGGCGTCGGTGGATTTATGGTTTCGGCCGCAGTCATGCCGATGGTCCGCTTTGCAGTCGATCCAGTCTTGCAGGCAAAAGGTGAAGGTGAATTTGTTCCAACTTCCCAAAAAGTTGACGAATTGACTGAAACACCTGTGCGTGTTGACTTTACGATTAAAGATCGAAAAGATGGTTGGTATAAATCCGACGTTTCAAACACCGCTTGGGTTTATAAAGAAGGCGACGAAGTAATCGCACTTTCTCCTGTCTGTAAGCACCTTGGATGCGTCGTTAACTGGGAAGGGGACAACCATAAGAACGAATTCTTCTGCCCTTGCCATGCCGGACGTTATGAGAAAAACGGTAAAAACGTAGCTGGAACACCACCTTTAGGACCACTAGATGAGTATTTGGTTGAAATCGTGGATGGTTACGTGCATATTGGAAAAACTGTTCCAAACACATTAGTTTAAAATGTAAGGGGGTACGACCGAAGTGCTAAACAAACTATACGATTGGGTTGATGAGCGGTTGGATATCACCCCGATATGGCGTGATATTGCTGACCATGAAGTACCTGAGCACGTAAACCCTGCACATCACTTTTCCGCATTTATCTATTGCTTTGGTGGCTTGACATTCTTCGTAACAGTCATCCAAATACTATCTGGAATGTTTTTGACAATGTACTACACGCCAGATGTTGAGAATGCTTGGAAATCCGTTTACTACCTTCAAAATGAAGTTGCATTCGGTGAGATTGTGCGTGGTATGCACCATTGGGGAGCTTCACTCGTTATCGTGATGATGTTCCTACATACTTTACGTGTATTCTTTACAGGTTCTTATAAGAAACCACGTGAATTAAACTGGGTAGTTGGTGTTCTTATTTTTGTTACAATGTTAGGCCTTGGATTTACTGGTTACTTGCTACCATGGGATATGAAAGCATTATTCGCTACAAAAGTTGGTATCGAAATTGCAGCTTCCGTTCCATTCATTGGTGAGCAGATTAAAATTCTCCTAGCAGGAGATTCTGAAATCTTAGGTGCTCAAACATTAACACGTTTCTTTGCCATTCATGTATTCTTCTTACCAGCTGCTTTGCTTGGGTTGCTTGCAGCACACTTTATCATGATCAGAAGACAAGGTATTTCTGGTCCACTATAAAATTTACATCCAACTTGATGTGATTGTCTGAAACTAGAAGAAGGAGGGGACAACATGCATCGCGGAAAAGGTATGAAATTTGTTGGTGACTCCAGGATTCCAGCAAACCGGAAATCCAATGTCCCAAAAGACTACTCGGAATATCCGGGTAAAACTGAAGCTTTCTGGCCGAACTTCCTCTTGAAAGAGTGGATTATCGGTGCAATTTTCCTAATTGGATACTTAATTTTAACTGTTGCGCATCCTTCACCACTTGAACGTCAAGCGGATCCAACAGATACAACTTACATCCCACTACCTGACTGGTATTTCCTATTCATGTATCAATTATTGAAATATGAATTTGCTTCCGGACCATACAACGTCATTGGAGCAATCGTTATGCCAGGACTAGCAGTTGGTGCGCTAATGCTTGTACCATTCATGGATACTTCAAAAGAACGTCGTCCATTCAAGCGACCGTTGCCAACAGGATTCATGCTTCTTGCATTTGCTGCAATCTTCTATTTGACATGGGAATCCGTTGTGAACCATGATTGGGAAAAAGCAAAAGCACAAGGTGAAATCCGTGAAGAAGTTTCATTTGATCCAGAATCTGCTGAGTATCAAATCTATGCTGGATCCTCTTGTATCCAATGTCATGGTGATGCCTTCCAAGGCGCCCTTGGACCTGCGTTAGCGGATACAGGATTAACAGCTGAAGAGATTGTTGATATCGCTCATAACGGTGTCGGCACAATGCCAGCAGGACAATGGACAGGATCTGAAGAAGACCTTCAAGTGCTTGCTGAATTCCTTGCTAATTTAAAATCAGGTGAGTAACAAAAAAGAGTCAGGAAACTGACTCTTTTTTCTTTACAAGTTTTTAGTTGAAAGTGATACCATACATATATACATATAAAACGGGGAGCTGGTGGTCATTTCGATTGTAACGCGGATTTGGTTAATGTTATCCCACAAATCTTTTTTATGGATTTTATTATTTATCAATATCTTAGGCACGGTATATGGCTATGATTGGTACATGTGGCAACTTGAAGACACTGAACCGATCTATTGGATTTTCGTGCCGGATAGTCCGACCGCGAGTTTGTTTTTCTCTTTGGCGATTATCGGTTGGTTGGTTGGCAAGAATTTTAAATTAATTGAAGTGCTTGCGCTCATTACTCTTGTGAAATATGGCTTATGGGCAGTCGTCATGAATCTTTTAACATTAGCAGAAATTGGTGAAATCGGTTGGCAAGGATGGATGCTCATCGGTTCACATTTTGCAATGGCTGTTCAAGCTATTCTCTACATTCCCTTTTATAAATTTCGCTTTGGTCATCTTGTTATCGGTGCGATTTGGACACTGCATAACGATGTCATCGATTATGTTTTCGGGCAAATGCCGATTTATTACGATTTAATGAAACATATGGACAAAATCGGGTATTTTACATTTTGGTTATCGATCGCTTGTATCACTATTGCGTATACAGTATTGAGAAAAAAGGAAAAAGCAGGACTGTTATAGCATAATAGTAAAAAGTTGCGCTTACATGGTAGACGTTATAAAATATACGTAGAGAAAAGGGAGGGAATTGAACATGTTTTTTGTATACTTGGGCATCATCATGTTGCTTCCGTTGTATGCTCAATTCAAAGTGAAAAGTACGTATAAAAAATATGTGCAAGTGCGTTCTACATCTGGAATGACAGGAGCACAAGTCGCACGTTTAATACTTGACCATAATGGGTTACAGAATGTTAAAGTTGTCGAACACAAAGGTTTTTTGAGTGACCATTATAACCCTTTAACAAAAACAGTTGCGTTGTCTTCAGACAATTTCCATCACGCATCAGTTGCAGGTACTGCGGTTGCCGCGCATGAAGTCGGACATGCGATTCAAGATAAGGAAGCCTATGCATTCCTTCGTTTCCGCCACCGTCTTGCGCCTGTAGCGAGTATTTCATCTAATATCTCATGGATTTTCATTATAATCGGAATACTTTCCACGGCGTTCAATTCATTGTTGGGCATTGGTATTGCTTTAATGGCAGTTGGGGTATTGTTCCAAATTGTAACACTACCAGTTGAGTTTAATGCATCCAATCGCGCAATGAATCAAATTATTGAATTAGGGATTATCCGAAATGAAGAAGAACCACATGCTAAAAAAATGCTTAACGCTGCTGCTATGACCTATGTTGCTGCAACAGCAGTTGCTGTCATGGAATTGGTTCGTCTGATTTATATTTTTCAAGCAAGAGATGATGCATAAAAGATCGTGTAATGTGTAACCTTTTTAGTAAAAAAGTGAAATGGAGCCCGCTCTATTTCACTTTTTCTTTTTTTTTTGTCATCAAAACATGACAGCTTTGTAGGCAATCTGTGTTACTACTAAGAAAATTTACTGTGTGTCAGAATGGTAACTCCGTCAAACGCGGCATACCAAGCCGAAACAACGCATAAATCTGTCAAACACGGCATAACCGCTCCAAACGGCGCATTAATCGCGCAAACGCCGCATAACCGCTCCAAACGCCGCATTAATCGCGTAAACTCCGCATAACTCCTCAAAACACCGCATAAGCAACATTTCCATGCAATCACTCCACTAGAACTGTCAAATAATGTACTAGCATTTTCCCTACAAAAAAAGCGTGCGGCCCAGTATAGCGGCTACACGCAATTTCATCCTTCAGTATAAAAATGTATAACTACATCTCCAATGGTTGCTTTTTATCATCTAACGTAAAGCCTTCCCCTAATACATCGTGAACATCTGTAACAGAAACGAATGCGTGTGGATCAACGGATGTAATAATGTTTTTTAAGCGAATGATTTCATTTTTTCCAACTACGCAATACAAAATCTCTCTGTCTGACTTTGTAAAATGCCCATAGCCACGCAATACTGTAACGCCGCGTTCCATATCGAGCGCAATTTTCGAAGCAATTGCATCTTGCATATCAGAAATAATGAACGCACCTCTTGCAGCATAAGCACCTTCTTGGACAAAATCGATGACACGCGCACCGACAAATAACGCGACTAACGTATACATCATTGATCGATAGTCTAAGTAAACAGCCCACGATAAGAGAATGACAAAGGCATCGAACATAAACATCGTTTTTCCCATGCTCCATCCTATGTATTTGTGGGCTAAACGTGCGATAATATCTACACCGCCTGTTGTTCCGCCGAACCTGAAAATAATTCCTAAACCGATACCGATGAAAACACCCGCAAAGAGGGCGACAAGAAACATATCATCTTCCATATGTATCGTAAATTGGTATTTCATGAATACTTTTAAGAAGACTGAAACGGCGACAGTTCCGATAAGCGTATAAATGAATGCTCTTCTTCCCAGTAATTTCCATCCTATTAAAAACATTGGAATGTTTAACACGAGGTTCATGATGGCAGGATCCCATTTAAATGCAAACAAAAGAATTAGCGTAATTCCAGTGAAACCACCTTCAGCTAATTCATGTTGAATGTTAAAATGAACAAGTCCAAAACTGAATATCGCTGCTCCTAATACGATGAAAAATATGTTTTTAATTTTTAGTCCTTGTAACAAATGATGACCACCTTTCTGGATGACTTAGTTTATTATCATCGATTCTTCAATTTTTGACAATAGTTCTGCAAATGAATACGATAACAAATGGAGGGATTGAAGGAAATGGAACAAATGAAAACAATGCAAGCTCTGCAAGAAGAAGTACATACGTATATTAACGGTTTTAAAGAAGGGTACTTCCCTCCGATGGAATTAATCGCACGTTTAACAGAAGAGTTAGGTGAACTTTCACGGGAAGTACAACATGTGCATGGCATGAAAAAGAAGAAAAATACTGAAACGGTTAAATCTCTTGAAGAGGAGACAGGGGACCTATTATTTGTCCTCATTTGTTTTGCCAATTCACAAGGAATTCGTTTAGACGAGGCATTAGAAAAAGTGCTAATGAAATTTAAAGAGCGTGATGCGGATCGTTGGACGAAAAAGGAGGAGCGATAATGACGATTAAAGTAGCTATTGCAGGAGCGCGTGGAAGAATGGGTACAACCGCCATCCAGGCAATTGAAGAAGCAAACGATGCGATCGTCGTTGCAGCACTTGATTATAAATACGATGGGTTGCATGTACATAATTCGACAGTGAACGATCAACGTCATGGCATACCGATTTATACAAGTTTGGCCGAACTTGCTGAACATCATGCACCCGATGTGTTATTGGACGTGACAGATCCAGATGCAGTGTTCGTAAACGTTCAAGCGGCAATCGAATTAGGAATCTATCCAGTCGTCGGAACGTCGGGTTTGACGAGATCCCAGTTGGATGAAATTGCTGTCTTAGTGGAGTCGCACCAAATTGGTTGTATCGTCGCGCCAAATTTTTCACTTGGAGCAGTTCTTATGATGAAGTTCTCAGCGCAAGCTGCTCGTTATTTAGGGGATGTTGAAATCATTGAGTTACACCATGACCGAAAGTTGGATGCGCCGTCCGGAACGGCTGTGAAAACTGCTGAGATGATTCAACAATATCGACCTGCCCACATACAGGGGCATCCTGAAGAGCAAGTGCATATTGATGGGGCGCGTGGAGCAGATGTGGATGGTATGAAAATCCATAGTGTTCGATTACCGGGCTTGCTTGCACACCAACAAGTTTTGTTAGGTGGAGAAGGCGAACTGCTTACAATCCGTCACGATTCCTTTGACAGAAAGAGTTTTATGCCAGGTATTATGCTTGCAATTCGTGAAGTGATGGGACGGAAAGAGCTTGTTTATGGGCTTGAACATATTATCGATTAACGTTTTATAGAAGAGGTGTTCTTAGTGAGAAAGTTGAAAGTCGGAGTGATTTGCTATCCTACTTTAGGTGGCTCTGGCGTTGTCGCAACTGAGCTCGGATTAAAAATGGCGGAAAGAGGCCATGAGATGCATTATATTACATCGAGCAGACCTTTTCGTATTCCTGATGTACATCCAAACATTCAGTTCCATGAAGTTAAAATAGACGGGTACGCAGTGTTTAAATACCCACCATACGATATTGCTTTAGCCAATCGTATTGCGCAAGTGATTGTTGAAGAAAAACTCGATTTATTGCATGTGCACTATGCGGTTCCACATGCAATATCAGCAGCTTTAGCAAAAGATATGGCAGGTTCTACAATCGGTGTCATTACGACGTTGCACGGTACAGACGTTACGATTCTAGGGCAGGATCCTGCTCTACGGAATACGGTGCGGTACGGTATTGAAAAATCGAATTGTGCAACAGCCGTTTCAGAATCGTTACGACAGGATACAATTGCATTAATTGACCCAACAAAAGAGATTAAGACGATATACAATTTTATAGATGAAGAAAGATACCGTCCAGTCAATCCAGGTACGTTAAAACAAGACTTGGGAATTCGTGAGGAAGAAAAAGTTCTCATTCACATATCCAATTTTCGAAGTGTCAAGCGAATTGGCGATGTCATCGACAGTTTTAAATTGATTCGCCAACAAGTCGAAGCGAAATTGGTGCTTGTTGGAATTGGTCCGGAGCAAGAAGAGATGATGGCAAAGGCAAAAGAAAACGGCTTGGATGCTGACATCATTTTTACAGGAAAGCGTGATGACTTACCTGAGTTGTTGGCAATTAGTGACCTTATGCTTTTGTTATCTGAGAAAGAAGCGTTTGGTTTAGTGCTATTAGAAGGGTTTGCTTGTGGCGTTCCTGCTATCGGAACGAATATCGGTGGCATTCCTGAAGTAATAGAAGACGGCGTGAACGGCTATCTTGTAAAGCTTGGAGACATTAAGGCAGTAGCAGAAAAAGCGTTGTCGCTTCTTCAAGAACCAAGTGTACACAAACAATTTCAACAAGCAGCAATTCATACAGTAAGGGACAAATTCAATTCTGAAGCGATCGTTATCGCCTATGAAAAAATCTATTATGAAGTGGCTGAATGTGTATGATGCAATCATTTGGTTCGCAAGGTAGTCAAGAAGTTATTCGTCAATTGGAAGAAGCCGGTTATGAAGCTGTTTTTGTAGGAGGAGCAGTGCGTGATCACCTCCTTGGGAAAGTAGCAAATGATTTCGACATAGCGACATCAGCTTTTCCGAATGAGGTGAAGAACGTTTTCTCCCAGACAATTGATGTAGGAATCGAGCATGGAACAGTGCTTGTCCTCATGCAAAATGAGCCCATCGAAGTGACGACGTATCGTACAGAAAGCACGTATTCCGACCATCGTAGACCTGATGCAGTTCACTTTGTACGGACTCTAAAAGATGATTTGCAAAGAAGGGATTTTACGATAAATGCACTAGCATTGACGCGGACAGGAGATCTTATCGATCCTTTTGGCGGCCAAACAGATTTGGCACATGGACTGATACGGGCAGTAGGGAATCCAGATGAACGCTTCAATGAAGACGCATTAAGAATGTTGAGAGCAATCCGATTTGTTTCCGTATTAGGCTTTTCGATTGAAGAAGAAACTAGCTTAGCAATTACACGACATGCCGAGAAAATTCGGTATGTGTCCATCGAACGCATAAAAATGGAAATGGACAAATTGTGGACTGGTCAATATGTGGGACAAGCACTCAAGGCAATTGCGCAAACGAACTTATCGGCCTATTTACCCCTCTTCACTACTTCAGAAAAGTTATTGCACTGTGCACCATTTGAAGGACCGGAACAAGGGTGGGCGATGCTAATGGGAATCGGCCATTTTACACCACTTGAATTAGCAAGAGCCTATAAAATGTCGAATCGGGAAAAAGGTTTTTTAACACAAGTCGCGCATGCATTTTTCAATAGACAAAAAAACGATTATACCATTGTTGACTTATACGCTCACTCGATTGACGTGCTGTGGACCGCCGAAAAGCTCTATCATGCACTTTTTCCAGAAAGTAAACGTGTCAGCTACGAGCATTTAACATCAGCTTGGGAAGCGTTGCCGATACATTCAAAAGATGATTTGCAAGTGAATGGTAAAGACTTGATGGAGTGGATTGGTCAAAGAGGTGGCCGTTGGGTCGGTGAATGGATGGATAAAATTGAGTCGGCGGTGTTACATCAACAATGCGACAATGATGCATTTCGTATAAAGGAATGGTTTCTAAATGAATACAAACGTGAAAAATGAGTTACTGAAAAGGTTATTCGAAGCAGATGGACGACCAATCTCCGGACAAGAATTTGCGGATGAATTTGGGCTTTCCAGAACAGCGGTTTGGAAATATATAAAAGAATTCGAAGTAGAAGGATATGAAATAATATCCGTGCGTAAAAAAGGGTATGTATTGGTTTCATCACCTGATCGTGTACATGGTGCTGCAATTCAACAATATTTAAAAACAAAGCGGTATGGTCGACACATTACTCATTTTGAAACATGTGCGTCGACTCAGCTCATTGCTCACGATTTTGCACAAAACGATGCGCCAGATGGGACGCTAATTGTTTCAGAAGAACAAAGTGGCGGTAAAGGAAGGTTGTCGCGTCCTTGGAGTTCAGCTGCGCATAAAGGGATTTGGATGAGTGTAATCGTTCGTCCGGAATTGTTACCACAACAAGCGCCTCAAATGACTTTGGTCGCCGCAGTCGCCATCGTTAGAGCGATTGAGGAAGTCGTCAATATCGAAGCGACGATTAAATGGCCAAACGATATTATGCTCGATGGCAAAAAAGTGACGGGCATTTTGACAGAATTGCAGGCAGATCCGGACCGAGTAAAAGCGATTATTATTGGCATTGGTATGAACATTAACCATGAAGTGAACGATTTTCCTGAGGAACTGCATTCAATTGCTACTTCATTAAAAATTGCAACAGGGCAAGAAATCAATCGGGCAAAACTTATTGCAGCGATTTTAGGCTTTCTAGAATTGTATACGAGCATGTACGAAAAACATGGATTTGGACCAATCAAACTTCTGTGGGAAGGGTATTCAAATACGGCAGGTAAGCGAATCCGCGCGGTTATGTTAAACGAAACAATTGAAGGACTGGCACTCGGCATTTCTGATGAAGGACTGTTAGAGCTTAAATTGGACGATGGATCCATTCGAGGAATTTATTCCGCGGATATCGTTCTAGAAAGTTAATGAAGAATAAGAATTCTATAACTATACAAGGTTCTATCAATTTGGTATAGTAAGTGCGAAGGGCAGTATCAATCGGAACTGCACCTGAAGAAGTACTTTTGTTTTTCCAGTTAAATACGTTCTGCCTTGATCTTGCAAAAGACAGGGACGGAGGAAACCAAATCGATGATAACACAACCCTTCTGTCCTTTTTTGGATAGAAGGGTTTTATTTGCATGGTAGGGGTGCTCAGTCTACATTCCTATGCAAGTAGAAAATTGGCTTGATTGGCAATGGTTCTACTCGAATCATCCAGTCGTCTGATCGAAGGTGGCCAATGTGTGTGATTTCCGGTTTTCTCCTTTTACTACCAAAAAAGGAGAGGGTTATTGTGAAACGTACAACCGATTTTCAAAAGATGAAGAAAGAGAATGAAAAAATTGTCATGTTGACCGCATATGACTATCCGTCTGCACAACTTGCTGAAGAAGCGGGAGTTGATGTATTACTCGTAGGCGATTCACTCGGAATGGTCGTTTTAGGGTATGAGACAACGGCAGCTGTCACTGTCGAAGACATGATTCATCACGGGAAAGCTGTGAGACGTGGAGCGAAGGAGACATTCATTGTCGTCGATATGCCTTTTGGTTCGTATCATGGTTCGGAAGATAGAACGCTACAATCAGCCATTCGGATTTTTCAAGAAACAGGAGCAAATGCATTGAAGCTTGAAGGTAGTGGGAAAGTCATCGAAATGACACGATTGTTGACGGAAACAGGTATTCCTGTCGTCTCACACCTTGGGTTACTTCCGCAATCAGCTGCTGTAGCAGGGGGCTATAAAGTACAAGGGAAGACTGCCGACGCAGCAGAACGCCTCATTCAAGATGCAGTAGCTTGTGAAGCGGCAGGAGCTTGCATGATTGTACTTGAATGTATTCCTTATCAGTTAGGAGAAGCTGTTTCAAAAGCAGTTTCAATCCCGACAATTGGAATTGGTGCAGGGGCAGGGACAGATGGCCAAGTGCTTGTTTTCCATGATACTGTTTTATATGGAAACCATCACGTTCCGAAATTCGTAAAGTCCTATGCAACCATTGGAAACGAGATTCGGAATGGATTACAAGGATATGTGCAAGAAGTGAAGTCTGTACGTTTCCCTTCCGATCAGCATCGTTTTTCCATGCACGAACAAGAATTGGTCGCTTTATACGGAGGCAAAACAGATGAACGTTAAAACAAATACGTTACAAGTCGTCCATACGATCGAACAACTAAGACGACTGCTGGACGCTATGAATCGCTCAAGCTCTACGGTTGGTTTTGTTCCGACGATGGGGTATTTACATGAGGGGCATCTTGAACTGGTGAAACAAGCAAAGATGCAAAATGATTTAGTTGTCATGAGTATCTTCGTGAACCCTACGCAATTTGGTCCTGGAGAAGATTTCGAATCCTATCCGAGAGATTTGAATAGAGATTCCAAGTTAGCAGAAGAAGCAGGCGTTGATATCATCTTCGCTCCGTCTGTAGTAGAAATGTATCCAAATGATGGCGGCATCCGCATTTTACCGGGTCCACAAGCGAACAAATTATGTGGTGCCTCCCGACCTGGTCATTTTGACGGCGTGTTGCAAGTCGTTTTGAAATTGTTTAACATTGTCGCGCCAGATCGTTCGTATTTTGGCATGAAAGATGCCCAACAACTTGCGTTGATTGAGACATTTGTCAGAGACTTTAATATTCCAACAACAATTGTTCGTGTGCCAATTGTGCGTGAAAATGACGGATTGGCAAAGAGTTCGAGGAACGTCAATTTGACAAGTAAAGAACGGCAGGAAGCGCCTGTCATTTATCAAGCGTTGCAAAAAGGGATTGACTGGTTGTTAGAGAGTGTTTCACCTGAAGAGGTAGAACGAAGAATTGCGGAATTCATCACTTCAACAAGCAGTGGCGCCATTGACTACGTACAAGTGTTGGATTATCCAAGTTTAGGACCAGTTACAGAAGAAACGAATGAAATGATAATCGCGTGTGCAATAAAGTTTTCAACGACAAGATTGATAGATAATATTATTATGTCAACTAAGGGTGGATACAATGTTTCGAATGATGATGAACAGTAAGCTACACAGAGCAACCGTTACAGAAGCCAATTTAAACTATGTGGGAAGTATAACAATCGATCGTGACTTGCTTGATGCGGCAGGGATGTTGCCGAACGAAAAAGTCCATATTGTTAACAATAACAATGGTGCACGTTTTGAAACGTATATCATCGAAGGGGAACGGGGAAGTGGAGTTATTTGTGTAAATGGTGCAGCTGCCCGTCTTGTCCAACCTGGAGATATTGTCATTATCATCTCCTATGTGTACGTTACCAATCAAGAAGCGGCAACACATGAACCGACCGTACTCCTAATGGATGAAAAGAATCGGATTCAACAAGTGATGAAAGAAGTCGCAGGCGTAGAGGCTTAATTTTGTACTGATGAGAGAAGAACTTTCTTTCATCAGTATTTTTCAATTGCATACAAAACTGAATGCTACTTCTAACATCCAAAAAATTAAATAGAGCTGATAAGTATGTAATTGCGCAAACTTAAGGCTGAATATGATACAATCTGCTGTAGTATCCAATACAGGAAGTTGATGATTGAATGGATAATCGTACATATGCAGTCGTTGATTTGGAAACGACAGGACATTCGCCTTCAAAAGGAGATCGGATTATACAAATTGCAATTGTGTTCGTTGAGGACGGTACAATTGTCAGGAAATACTCAAGCTTTGTAAATCCCCTCCGTGAAATACCTGTGTTCATCCAACAATTGACGTCAATTACACATCATGAAGTAAGCACAGCACCTTCATTTGAAGAGATTGCATTGACTGTATCCGAAATGCTACAAGGAACAGTTTTTGTCGCACATAATACGGATTTTGATCTTGCATTTTTACAAAGTGAGTTTAAACGATGCCAAGTACCGGCTTGGTCAGGCAAGAAAATTGATACAGTCGAATTGGCGAAAATTCTATTTCCATCTTCTACTAGTTATCGGTTGCAAGACCTTGCGGAAGACCTAGACATCATGCTTCCAACAGCACACCGAGCGGATGATGACGCTGAAGCGACAGCTTATTTGTTGTTAACGGCTTTAGCCAAACTTCGAACTTTGCCAGCTGAGACCTTGAACCTCTTACACAGACGTTCTTTTTCGTTGAAATCAAACATATCCACACTTATTCATGAAGCTTTGTCAGACGTTCGTAAAACAGGGAATGTTAACAATCTCCCTTTATTTAGAGGGATTCCTTATCGACAACCTTCATATCCTGATCGAATTGCGGTAGCACGTTGTTCATTTCCGTTTACGGATGATGAGAAAGTGAAAAAACTGTCAAAAGTTTTTCCTGCATTTGAGTGGAGGGAGTCACAACTTCGCTTTATGGATGTCGTTTGGAAGATGCTGACGACGAAAGAAGAGATAGTGGCGGAAGTTCCGACAGGCATCGGAAAAACAATCGGCTACTTATTGCCTGCGGTTATCCATTCACTACAAACAGGAAAACCCGTTATTATTAGTACGTTTACAAATCACTTAGTTGATAAAATTTTAGTTGACGAAGTTGGTAAAATACAAGAAATGCTGGAAATCTCATGTACTGCTGTCGTTCTAAAAGGCAAAGAGCAATATATTTCGCTCAGCAAATTTGAGGAATTATTACGTATAACAGACGAGTCGTATGATGAGACTTTTACAATTTTGCAAATTCTCGTTTGGCTAACACAAACAGAGACGGGGGATTTGACGGAGTTAAACGTATCGGGTGGTGGACAGTTATTTATTGACAGAATCCGCAAGCGTTCCAATCAATTACGAGAAGATGAAAAAGATGCAGATTACCACGAACGTATGATGAAGGCTTGTTCAACTGCGAACCTGATCATTACAAATCATTCGTTGTTAGTGGCAGATTTTCAACAGAACCGTAAGAAGTTCCATTTGTTCTCTGGTTTAATTATTGACGAAGCGCATCAATTCATCCATTCGGCATCAAAAGTGCATGAAACGGTCTTTTCCTATATGAATTGGAAATACATTATGGGCCAACTAGGTTCAGATGCTGACGGACAATTATTGCACCGGATGATGAAGTTGCACAGGAAATTGGGTACAGGTGGTTCAGCTGTTTTTCGTCAGTTGAACGATGCCTATGAGCAATTTGTAAGTGCATTTGACGATGTAGCGATGCTATTGACAACGCGTAAATTCCCAAAACGCAATTCAAATTTAGGGAATCGAATTGTATTCCGTTTAAACGAAGTCATTGGACTCGAACAATCCTATCTACGAGTGGCTGAAAAGATGACCGAATATATTTACCTTGCTGAGCGTGTACGAAATGAGCTCCATATGACCGAACAGTCGATGTCGGCAAATGAACATGCTTTCATCGCAGAATGGGATTATTGGATAAGGGAACTGAAAATTAAGGCCGCTCAATGGGTTACTGTTTTCCTTGAACGAGAAGAGGAAAACTATACCGTTTGGGTGGAAAAAGATAATCGGAGTCTGCCTGGCAGTTTAACAGTCATTAAAACACCCGTAGATGGTTCAAGAATTATGAAGGAATTCATAAGTGCAGTAAAAGATGAGCAAGTAGGGCTTGTATGGACTTCAGGCACGATGACTGTAAAAGATGATGAGCGGTTCGTAACCCGTCAATTAGGGATCGCCGATACGGTGCCTATTAAAGTGTTTGAAGCACCGTTGCATTTTTATAATAAGTCCTCGATTTTTATTGTCGAAGACATGCCTTCTATTCAACATGTATCCCAAAGTGCTTATATTGAAGCGGTAGCAGATGCAGTTATCCAAACCGTCATAGCTACTGGTGGTCGTTTGTTTGTTCTATTCACTTCACAAGATATGCTTCGCAAAACATATGAATTGATTTTAGAGAGTGAATTACTAAATGATTATGCATTAATTGCTCAAGGTGTAAGTTCAGGAAGCCGCATGAAATTGCTGAAGTCATTTAGGCAGTTCGATAAGTCGGTTCTATTTGGAACGAATTCATTTTGGGAAGGGGTCGATGTTCCTGGTGAGGCACTCACTGCAGTGATTATCGTACGTCTACCGTTCTCTTCACCAGATGAAGTCGTTTTTAAGGCGAAAGCTGATCGATTGACTGCTAGTGG
Source organism: Sporosarcina sp. OR05 (assembly GCF_041414805.1). Taxonomy (NCBI): domain Bacteria; kingdom Bacillati; phylum Bacillota; class Bacilli; order Caryophanales; family Caryophanaceae; genus Sporosarcina; species Sporosarcina sp. OR05. The sequence continues at coordinate 503,951 of NZ_JANKJL010000002.1, forward strand.
TGCTAATTCATTTAGTGAGTTGGCGTTACCTGAAGCGATTATTCGATTCAGGCAAGGGTTTGGGCGATTAATCCGATCGTCTAATGATAGAGGGTATTTTATCATTTTAGATCGTCGCATCGAAACAAAGTCTTATGGTCGACGATTTCTAAATGCTTTACCTAACGTACCGATAAAAAGAGTATCACTAGAACGTATGGTGAATGAGCTCGAAGATTGTTATAATGAAACAGAATGTAAGCGAAAGCAGGATGACTAGTTGGCATGCTGTTGTGTCGAGAGTAGGATGTGATGCATAATGATGAATTGGATAAAATTTTTCTCGGCATTCCTGTTAGCTTTAGCGATTGTTCTCGTTACAATCATCTTCACCAATGCACAAAAGCCGTTTTCAGCAGCGTTGCAAAATGCTGAAAAGAGTGTACAGCAGTCTGGTGAATTGCTGTCCATCGAGCATGCGGAAATATACAATGGTACGATATCCATGGTGACCGTATTCGGTAAAGATGAAAAAGGAATCGAGAAGGCAGTGTTTGTAGATGAGAAAAGTGGCAAAATCCTCGATTCAGTGAAATTGGAAGACGGAATTAATTCTAAGCAAGCTATCCAAACAGTCAAATCAGAGCTGAAAGTGGACAAAATTCTTCACGTTACACTTGGTGTAGAAGGTGAATATCCTGTTTGGGAAGTTGCTTTTAAAAGTGAAAATGGAAAATTGAATTATGTATATGTGTTTTTTGAAAACGGTGAATGGTGGAAGCGGATATTAAATCTTTAACAGCTATATCCATCACTAGAGACTAGATGAGCAGGCAAAAAGGAGAGATTCAGATGACAAAGAAACTGGCAAATCGTGTAAGTACATTGAGTCCATCAACTACACTTGCGATTACTGCAAAAGCAAAAGAGATGAAAGAAGCGGGCATTGATGTAATTGGTTTAGGCGCAGGAGAACCTGATTATAATACGCCAGCAAATATCCTGGAGGCCGCATATGCATCCATGCAAGATGGCAAGACAAAGTATACACCTTCAGGTGGCTTGCCAGCGCTTAAAGATGCAGTGATCCAAAAGCTCAAGCATGACCAGGATTTGGACTACTCGCGTGCTGAGATTATGATTGGTATCGGTGCTAAACATGTGCTTTATACGCTCTTCCAAGTCATTTTAGATCCTGAGGATGAAGTAATCATTCCAACTCCGTACTGGGTCAGCTACCCTGAACAAGTTAAACTTGCTGGTGGGAAACCGGTTTTTGTCGATAGTACTTCTTCTTCACAATTTAAAGTGACAGCAACACAAATTAAAGAGGCTGTTACGGAAAAGACAAAAGCGGTCATCATTAATTCACCTGGTAATCCGACAGGAATGATTTATTCTCGTCAAGAATTAGAGCAGATCGCTTCGGTTTGTCAGGAGAAGGATATTTGGATTATTTCCGATGAGATTTATGAAAAATTAATCTATGGAACAGAGCAACATGTTTCAATTGCACAATTGTCGCAAGACGCAAAAGATCGCACGTTCATCATTAATGGTGTGTCCAAATCACATTCTATGACAGGCTGGCGGATTGGCTATATTGCTGGTGATAAAGAAGTCGTTAGTGCAATGACGAACTTAGCGAGTCATTCAACTTCTAATCCAACAACAACTTCGCAATACGCGACAATCGAGGCGTATAACGGACCACAAGATGCGGTGGAAGAAATGCGAAAAGATTTCGAATCAAGACTAGAGCGGATCTATCCTCAACTTGTTGCAATTCCAGGCTTCAAAGTCATTAAACCGCAAGGGGCATTTTATTTACTGCCTGAAGTGTCAGAAGCAATGGAGAAAACGGGCTTTTCGTCCGTTGACGAATTTGTGGCGGCATTGTTAACCGAAGCAAAAGTTGCTGTCATTCCTGGTTCAGGTTTCGGATCTCCAAATACAATCCGTTTGTCGTATGCAACTTCCATTGACTTATTGGAGGAAGCGGTTAGCCGAATTCATTCATTTGTAAAAGCGAATTGGAAAGAATAAAATAGTATATTGTGCAAAGCGGTAGGTTAATATAGGGTGCCGCAATTAAACGAAATGTCATACTTATGGAGGAACTTATGAAAACAATAATGATACATGAAATGCCAGACCATGTTGGTGAAACGGTAAGAATCGGTGCGTGGTTGGCAAACAAACGATCAAGCGGAAAAATCGCTTTCCTACAACTTCGAGATGGATCTGGTTTTGTACAAGGAGTTGTTGTGAAGGAAGTCGTGGGAGAGGACATCTTTGCTACAGCAAAGTCGCTTAACCAAGAGAGTTCGCTTTATATTACTGCGGAAGTGACTGAAGATGAGCGCTCTTCATTCGGAGTAGAACTACAAGTGAAAGGCATTGAGGTCATTCACGAAGCAGTGGACTATCCGATCACCCCAAAAGAACATGGGACGGAATTCCTTATGGACCACCGTCATCTTTGGTTGCGTTCACGTAAACAACATGCCATTATGAAAATTCGTGATGAAATCATCCGTTCAACATACGAGTTTTTCCATATGAATGGTTTTGTGAAAATCGATCCACCTATTTTGACAGGTTCTTCGCCTGAAGGAACATCTGAATTGTTCCATACGAAGTATTTCGATGAAGATGCTTACTTGTCACAATCCGGTCAGTTATATATGGAAGCAGCGGCGATGGCACTTGGGAAAGTCTTCTCATTTGGACCGACTTTCCGTGCTGAAAAATCGAAAACACGTAGACATTTAATTGAGTTCTGGATGATTGAGCCTGAAATGGCTTTCGTTGAGCATGCTGAAAGCTTAGAAGTACAAGAACAATATGTCGCGCATATTGTCCAATCTGTACTTCAAAATTGTCCACTCGAGTTGGAACGTCTTGGTCGTGATGTATCAAAACTTGAAAAAATCCAAGCTCCATTCCCAAGAATTACGTACGATGATGCAATTACTTTCTTACACGAAAAAGGGTTCGATGATATTCAATGGGGCGATGATTTTGGTGCTCCGCATGAAACGGCAATAGCCGAGAACTTTGATATGCCTGTGTTCATTACACATTATCCAATAGGCATTAAGCCATTCTATATGCAACCACACCCTGATCGAGATGATGTTGTATTATGTGCGGACTTGATCGCTCCTGAAGGGTATGGAGAAATTATTGGTGGATCACAACGTATTCATGACTATGCGTTGATGAAACAACGTATTCAAGAACACAATTTGGATGAAAAGGCATACGAATGGTATTTAGATATTAGTAAATATGGTGCTGTTCCGCATTCAGGTTTCGGGTTAGGTTTAGAGCGGACAGTCGCATGGATTTCCGGCGTAGAACATGTTAGGGAGTCTATTCCATTCCCTCGTCTGTTGAATCGTTTGTATCCTTGATCACGCATTAACATACGAATGAGGTGTTCGACATGCAAGACGAAGAACGGCTCCGTTTATGGATTGAGCAGGGAAATGTAACCATTTCCCAGCTCTTTTTTCAGCATTACAAGTCTTTGGACATTCAAGATATCGATGCAATGTTACTCATGCATATGTTTTCCTTTCAAGCTGCAGGTGCTCAATTTCCTACTCCGACAGACTTGGCAGACAGAATGCATTTAACGGAGAACCAAGTGTCTTCTATTTTACAAAAACTCATGCAAAGAGGCTTATTAGAAATTCAACAGGGTGAGGATGCTTCAGGCGTCTTATTTGAACAGTTTTCCATGTTTCCGCTGTTGAACCGACTCATGACAATTGCTCTGGCAAAAGAGAATGCTGAACAAGCACAAGACAATCGTACAGCGGAAGGCGAAGTCTTTTCATTGTTTGAACAGGAATTCGGTCGTCTTTTATCGCCAATGGAATGTGAAACGATTGCCATGTGGATCGATCAAGATGGTCATTCCGCACAAATCATCAAAGCTGCATTGAAAGAAGCAGTGCTTGCACAAAAACTTAGTTTACGGTATATTGACAGAATTCTTTTCGAATGGAAGAAAAAGAATGTCAAGACTTTGGCTGATGTAGAAAAACAAACAAAATCATTTCGGACTATAAACGTCCAACCTCCGACAACGCATGGAACAGCTGTAAAAAAAGCACCTTTCTATAATTGGTTGGAGGAACGGGAATAGGTGATGAGGGATGTTAACAAAAAAACAGTGGGAAATCTGCTTGGATGAGATAGGTAAGATGTTTCCGGATGCGCATTGTGAATTGGTCCATGACAATCCGTTTGAATTGCTTGTAGCAACACTACTATCTGCGCAGTGTACGGATGTGCTTGTCAATCGAGTGACAGCAAATCTTTTCAAAAAATACAAGACACCTGCGGATTATGTAAATGTCACAATTGAAGAGTTACAGACAGATATCCGGTCCATCGGCTTGTATCGCAATAAAGCTAAAAATATACAAGCACTTAGCAACATGTTAATTCAGCAATTCGATGGGGAAGTTCCGGCAGACCGAGACGTGCTTACAACATTGCCAGGTGTCGGCAGAAAAACCGCAAACGTCGTTGTTTCAAATGCTTTTGGCATACCTGCACTTGCTGTCGATACACATGTTGAACGTGTAGCGAAGCGGCTTGGTATGAACCGATGGAAAGATTCGCCCCTCGTCGTTGAGGAGAAGATTATGAAGTGGACACCGATGGAAAGATGGACGGATACACATCATCAGCTAATCTTCTTTGGCCGTTATCATTGTAAAGCCCAAAATCCAGCTTGTGAAGAATGTCCACTTCTTCCTTTGTGTAGGGAAGGGAAGAAAAGGATGAAAGTAATCGGTTAGGGAGATTTTTGTTTTATGCAAACCGATCTTTTAATCGATGTCCAGTTTACTGAAAATCACGCAATAAACAAGTTGGTTATAAATCGAATTAAACAAGTGAAAAAAGAGACAGTCGCACGGAATGCTTCGACTGTCTCTTTTTACTATGCAATTCGTTTATCAATCGCCTGAATCATCATTCGTACCGGATCCAGGCGTTTTACTTCCTTCATTACCGGTTGAGCCATCTCCAGTGCCTGAGGAATCACCGGATGAACCACTGTTGTCTCCATCGTTAGACCCGTCTTCATTTCCACTACCACTGTTGTTACCATTGTTATTACCATTGTTATTGCCGTTATTATTACCGTTGTTATTGCCATTGTTGTTTCCATTATTGTTACCGTTTTCGTTTTCCTCTTGTTCTTCCTCTTGCTCGTCTTCACCGTCATCTTCTGGTTCCTCTACCTGTTCATCAACGAGTAGGGAAGTGGAAGCTGGGCTACTTTGTATATCACCTGCAATCGCTATGACAGAGAATACGTACGTACGTCCAGGCTCTACGCCATTAAAGGTAACCGAATTTTCGGCTGTAGTCGCCATATTTTGAGCGTTACTGCCGTCAACAGATACCGAAACCGCAAATTCTACGTCTCCATCAAACAAATCGGAATCAGGTTCGTTATGATCCCATTCTAGCGTCACGGACTTGCTTTCGTCATCATACTCGGCTGATAAGTTTGTTGGTGCTTCCAACTCGGTAAGTACTTCTTCAGCCATTTCCGTTGGCACCGTGCCTCTAACAAATAATTCTGTGCTCTTCATTTCGTCAGGAGTGGAATTGCTAGCGAGAATCAATGGATTAGATCCTTTAACAATTGTCGCTTGTTCCACTGAACTTGGTTGCTTAAAGTGTGGTGTTGTCTTACCTCTGACAAGATCGGTCATTACATTCCGGAAGAGGTGTTTAGGAACGTCTCGTCCTTGATCAAACGTTTTAATAGGGGTATTACGGTTTTTATATCCACCCCATACAGAAATCGTGTATTCCGTCGTATAGCCAGTAAACCAACTGTCAGGAACGTCAGTATTCTTCAAGCCATTTGCTTTCTTAACTTCTGAAGAATAGTTTGTTGTACCTGTCTTTCCGGCCATATCCAATCCTGATACATTCGCTTTTTTACCAGTTCCTTTTGTAACAACATCACGTAACATATCTGTTACCATGTAGGCGGTTGAATCTTTCATTGCTGTTTGAGGATCCGGCGCAAGGTTCCGTTCAGTTTTGCCATCGCGTAATACGATTTTTTTAATCGTATGTGGCTTTGTGTAAATGCCTCCATTTCCGAATGCGGCATAAGCGCCCGCCATTTCAATTGTAGAAAATTCTGCTTCGCCACCACCAAGTGCATTGGATCCATCAATTTTCTCGTAATTAAGTCCAAGATTTTCTGCGAATTGCTTTGCTTGTTTCCCGCCAATTTCTTCGAAAATTTTAACGGCAGGAATATTTCTTGAGTTATACAGAGCTTGTCGAATTGAAATCGCTCCGTGAAATTTACCGTCTACATTGTTTATGGAAGTATTTGTCCCTTTGTATTTATAAGGTTCGTCAACGATCACTTGCCCAGTTGACCAACTTTTACTTTCGATAATTGGCCCATAAGAAAGGATTGGTTTAATAACAGAACCAGGCATTCTTGGGTTGTCACCGGATGCAAAGTTCAAATTACGGCCACCGTAGTTACGACCTCCACCAATTGCGACGATTTCACCTGTTTTTGTGTTCAATACGGTCATACCAGCTTGCATCTCTTCTGATTCGTAAATATCGGAATTGATGGCACTTTCAACGGATTGTTGTGCTTTAGGATCAAGTGCTGTGTGTATTGTCACACCTTCCGATAGTAGATCCATCATTCCTGCAGCTTCCAACTCATCAAGTACAACGTCTACATACGCAAGGTATTTGGAATTACTGTTTTCTTGGCGTTGATCTTCTGGCAATAAAGTTTCAGTAACAGGAATTGCCTTTGCTTCTTCCATTTGAGCTTTTGTTATTTTTTCATGTTTGTACATGAGACCGAGGACAATGTTTCGTCGCTTTTCAGCTCGCTCAGGATTTTTAAACGGGTTGTAACCGTTCGGTGATTGTGGTAAACCAGCAAGCATAGCAATTTCGTGTAATTCAAGTTCGCTTAGTTCTTTCCCGTAAAAATGATCAGCTGCTGTACCAAAACCGTGAATTCTTCCAGACATCAATACTTTATTAAAATACATTTCAAAGATTTCTTCTTTTTCGTATTCTCTTTCCAATTTAAAAGCCAACCATGCTTCTTGTGCTTTCCGTTTCAGTGTTTTTTCATCGGATAGGAAAGAGTTTTTAATGACTTGTTGCGTTAATGTGGAAGCTCCTTGAGAACCGAATCCACTTCTGAAGTTAGCGAGAACTGCGCCTCCCAGTCTCCAAAAATCCATTCCGTGGTGTTTAAAGAACCGGACATCTTCAGTTGCAAGAATTGCATCTCTCATTTTTTTCGGAATTTCATCATACGGTACAAATTCTCGTTTTTCTTCCCCTAACTTCATGAAAACATCCCCATTAATGTCTGCTAGGGAAGAGGAGAGGGGGTCTTTCAATAAACTTTCATCAAGGTCAGGTGCGCTGCTAGCGTAAAATGCAAACAGCCCTAATCCACCGACAAACATTGCAATCCCAAGTGCTACAATGCCAAGTATGATTTTCTTTAAAAGCCCTTTTGAATTTTTGTTGTTCTTTTTTCCTTTTTTGCGTTCAGACTCCATCTGTTGTCTGCGCGCTGCTCGTGATTTCATTTGATCACTCATACGTTTTCCTGCCTTTCACATCGTTCATAATAAAGATTGCAAATGATTTTCGAGAGCTGCCAAGTAATCCAACCTCGGTTGAAAACTTGCCTGCATTTCGATGGACATCTCTTCCATTTCAGCAAGAGTAATAGATTTTCTTCCTCCTGCTATCATTCTTTCCCACTTTTTTTCGAAATACTCATAGAAAAGGATGAAATACCGGTCAAGTGCTGTAAATTTAATGATAAAAAAAGCTAAACCATCTTGTTCGATCACTTGTTTCATATGTTTTACTTGGTGCTCATGAATGTTTTGCAACGGAAAAGAGGTTTTGCTTGTCGTCTCTTTTGCTTCAAAATCAATGTATAGTCCTTTCCACACTCCGTTATAGTCTGTTGTCGATGGTGATCTAAAATACGCTTCAGTAATGACGGCTGCGCTTCGGGCAGGGTATTTGACGTTTACAATTTGAATGGGTACAGGTTTTTTATGGATGACGGCAATATTGTTGGACAAATAGTATTCATTGGAATCATTCAATTCGTCTTCAAGTGTCTTACCGCGATTACTAAAAGAGATGTTCGCCGTCTTTTTTGTTGTCGACTGATTAACCGGTACATATTTTTTTCCGTTTGGATAACGAATTGTCATGCCTACCACCTCGCATTTCCTATCATACCATAATGATTGGACGGATTCGTCTTTTAAAAGTTCCGTTCTCATCGTTTTCTAATCTAAATGCGGAATGCACGTTCGTTGTAAGGTGGTGATTTGCCTCTGTTTTTGGTAGACTATATAAAGGAAGTCGAAAGGAAGAGATAGCTTGTCAAACTTATATAATGATACGGTCAGACTCCTTGCAGTATGTGAAGAATGCATAACAAGGCATGCAGCAATGAGGGAATTGGACCGTGAACCCGATTTCTTTAACGAAGTAAAACCTTACGCAGATACAAATCATAAACTGTTGGACGATTGGTCCGATGAAATGCGACAGCTCATACGGACAGAAAAACCGAAATACGTACATTTGCAACAAATCGAATCATTAAATGACTCGATGAAGCAGTTTATCGTGCAATCTTTTTATGCGAAAACAGGGAAAAAGCGCTTCATCCTTTCAATTAACTCTGCAATGTATACATTAAAAACTGTCATAGATGCACTACAGTCGGAACAGGGAGATGGACAATGACAAGAAAGACTGTTCAAGATGTGGTCCAAGAAATGCTACAAGATCCGGATTTGAAAAGGAACATTAAGCATTACGAAAAAATGGATGGGAAACAAGCCCAATATGCTTCATTTCCAGAAAAATTGCATCCGTCAATTGTAAAAGCACTTGCGAGTAAAGGCATTACGCAACTTTATAGCCATCAACGTGAAGCATTTGATAGTGCAACGTGTGGACAATCGATCACTGCGGTTACGCCGACTGCTTCAGGTAAATCACTCTGCTATCATTTGCCAGTGCTTCAGCAAATTTTAGAAGATGATGCATCCCGTGCATTGTATTTATTTCCGACGAAAGCACTTGCACAAGATCAGTTGGCAGATCTGCACGAATTAATTGAAGCGAGTGGAGAAACCATTTTGAGTTATACGTATGATGGCGATACAGCGCCAGGATTACGGACGAAGGTGCGCAAGTCGGGTCATATTGTATTGACGAATCCAGATATGTTGCATTCTGGTATTTTACCGCATCATACGAAGTGGGTGTCCTTGTTTGAGAACTTAAAGTACGTCATCATTGATGAATTGCATACGTACAAAGGTGTGTTTGGAAGTCATGTGGCGCATGTACTCAGAAGACTAAAACGGATTTGCAACTACTATGGGTGTGATCCAATTTTCATATGCACATCTGCGACGATTGCCAATCCGCAAGATTTAGCAGAATCGCTGACGAACACTAAGATGAAGTTAATCGCAAATAACGGCGCACCCGCAGGCGCAAAACATTATATCTTTTATAACCCACCTGTCGTTCATAAAACGTTTGGGATTCGACGAAGTGCTATTCTTGAAGTAAGGGATATCGCTTCTTATTTATATCGAGAAGGGATTCAAACAATCATCTTCGCAAAAAGCCGCGTGCGGGTAGAGATGCTCGTCACTTATATGAAGGAATTGACGAAGAAAAAATTATTCGACTCGACGATTATGGGCTACCGAGGTGGTTATTTACCGTCAGAGCGAAGAATTATTGAGAAACGTTTACGTGATGGGGAGATAAAGACGGTTGTCAGTACGAATGCGTTGGAGCTAGGAATTGACATTGGTCAGTTACAAGCATGCATCATGACGGGGTATCCAGGCAATATTGCAAGTGCACTTCAACAAGCGGGCAGGGCAGGAAGAAGACAGGACGACGCGCTAATCATCTATGTTGCGCAGTCAATGGCGCTTGATCAATATATTATTCAGCATCCAGATTATTTGCTAGGACAGACACCTGAAGAAGCGATGATCCACCCCGATAATATGTTGATTTTAATGGACCATTTAAAATGTGCATCGTTCGAATTGCCGTTTTCACTGACAGAAATGTACGGCGAATTTGAGGTACAGGAATTGCTCGCGTTTTTAGAAGCGGAAGGTGTACTCGTCCGAACGTCCGATAAGTGGCATTGGATGACCGATCGATTCCCGGCAAGTGAAATTAGTCTGCGTTCCGCGTCGCAAGAAAATGTCGTTATCATCGACAAAACGATACCAAAAGGGACTGTCGTTATCGGAGAAATGGATCGATACAGCGCCATGACCCTCTTACACGAAGAAGCGATTTATATCCACCAAGGCAAGCAATATCAAGTCGAAATCCTTGATTGGGATGAAAAGAAAGCATATGTGCGCGAAGTCGATGTCGATTATTACACAGACGCAAACTTAGCTGTCGAGCTGAAAGTAATTAGCGAAGACGAAAAGAAACCATTCGGGAAGGCAACTGTCGCATTTGGGGACATAGCTGTACTGGCGATCCCTACTATCTTTAAAAAGATTCGGTTTGATACACATGACAACATCGGCTCCGGTCCGATTTCATTGCCAGCAGAAGAATTGCACACATCATCGACATGGTATTCTTTTCAAACGCCGGACGGTTGGAAGGAATCAGATTTGACTGATGCACTCACTGGTGCAGCGTATGCGATTCAATCATTCATTCCGCTATTTGTCCGTTGTGATCGTACGGATATTCATGTAGTGCCACAAGTGAAGGCCATTCATACCGGCCAACCGACGTTGTTCATTTATGACAGCTACCCGGGGGGCATTGGGTTAAGTGAAAAGTTGTTTAATCAGTGGAAAGAATTATTGGAGCGTGCTGCTGAACATGTACGCAATTGCCGCTGTGAAAACGGCTGTCCCGCTTGTATCGGCGCGCAGGAAGAAGGCATACGGATGAAAAAAGATGTCATTGTTCTTCTGAATGCGCTTATTGGAGGCGAAAGCAATGTCTTACGAAGCGAAACTGATGCAAATGAAGAAGCTTCTGAAAAAGAATACAACTGAACCTCAAGTAGTCGAGGAGCAAACTGAACGTCCCATCCCGCCTCCTCCACCATACGAAGATCGTTGGTTGCGTGCAGGGTTGACGAAGGAAGTCAATGAGTTTGGGATCGTCTATAAACGGATTGTGAACTACGACTTGCATCACCAACATGGGAAATACCCACTTTCAGGGCTTGTGCATACGATTGATTCGTGGCGGACATACCGTGAACCACATCCGTTAGCGCTGAATCCTTCAAGACCACTTGTCTTTTTTGATACTGAAACAACGGGTTTAAAAGGGGCTGGCACACTTATATTTCTAATGGGCTTTATCGAATATACAAATGAATCCTTTACATTAACACAATATGTCTTGGCTGGACCTGATCATGAAGCTGCATTTCTGTATGCTTCTAAACTTTGGGAACAACCGAAGTCGATCGTCATGTATAACGGGAAAAGTTTTGACATGCCCCAAGTCCAAACGAGATGGACGATGAATCGTGAGCACCTTCCTCCGCTAATAAAACATACAGAGATCGATTTATTGCACGGTTCCAAAAGAATTTGGAAGAATGAAATGACCACTTTTAAACTGACTGCAGTGGAACAAGAACAACTTGGTTTTTTCCGTAAAGACGATGTGCCAGGCCATATGGCGCCCATCATTTATCAAGATGCTGTGAAAAACGGACGTGCGGAGCTGCTGATGAAAGTGTTGCTTCACAATGAATGGGATATTTTATCACTCGTCACGCTGTATACACTGTCTACAAATTTGTTGTTGAAAAACGAACAAGCCGCTTCCTCGACTGCCAAAACGAATATTGGAAAGTGGTATGCTGATTTAAAGTCCTACCATCGTAGTAAAGTAGTCTTTGAGAAGGTGATTGAGACGTATGGAGAAGATGAGCCGCGTGCCCATTTCCATATAGGATTCATCCTAAAGAGAGAAGGCGACTACACAAATGCTGTTCAAGCATTTCTTATAGGGGCTGCAGGATTGGCGGGCAAAGAAAAACTCATTGCCTATGAGGAATTGGCCAAGCTCTATGAACATAGGATGAAAGAGTTTGGAAAAGCGTTGGATTGGACGAAGGAGGGAATTATGCTTTTGCAAAGGGATTCAGACTTTACTTCCGATTACAGAAGGAAGAAGGGAAATGAGTTTGCACATCGGGAAATGAGATTGCGCAAGAAACTATTTCCCGGGGAAGCGCAGTAACCGACAAAATCCTACTTCTTTTCACGATATGGAAAGACACAGATGTACAAATTATGCTATAATTGCGATGTGTAAACATTGATGGAAGGGCGTCATTTTATGGAAATAAAACTGGATTCGAAAACGATTCTTGAAAAAGAATTTAAAACAGCAATGCGTGGATACAACCAAGAAGATGTAGATTTATTTTTAGATCAAGTCATACAGGATTATGAAGCTTTCAAAAAAATAGTAGCTGACTTACGCTTAGAAAACGAAAAGTTGAAAGAAGAAGTTGCGGCTGCGGCGAAACGTCCTGCGTCAACGAATACGAATACGACGAACTTCGATTTGTTAAAAAGGATTTCAAACCTTGAGAAGCATGTATTCGGCAGCAAATTGTATGATTACGAATAAGCAAGTTGCTTAAAAACCGTTGTGATTTGTTGAAAATTGTTGTATACTGTTGAAACCATAGTGTGAATTCAGGTAATCGCTGCAACGTTAGTTGTAGAGGAAAGTCCATGCTCGCACGGTTCTGAGAAGACCGTAGTGTTCGTGCTCGGCGAAAAAATAAGCCGGGGCTTCGCGCTTAGCGCGTTGACGGCGGGAATAAATCCTACGTTTGCTTCGGCAAATATGGATGAGGTTCCCTGAAAAGTGCCACAGTAACGTAGCTGGCCTGGAAACGGATCGGATGGAACGCGGTAAACCCCACGAGCGAGAAACCCAAATTATGGTAGGGGCACTCTTCTGAAGGAATTGAACGGAGGAAGGGACAGACTGTGTCTGTAGATAGATGATTACCACCCATCGTACGAGGCGTGAGCCGTTTGAGTACACGGGAACAAAACATGGCTTATCGAATTTACGATGGTTCAACAATAACAATCAATGCTCTCCTTTTCGTTTGGAGGGCATTTCTTCATTCATGGGCAATTGAATGAATTCTAGCAACGAAACACACACTACATAAGAATGAATGTACGAAAGATCCAAGCGTGCTAGTGTCTTTTACAAAAAGGTTCTAATAGGAGTCCCTTAAACACGGCTGAACAATAATCCTCTTTTTGTAGCACGTTAGAAACGGAGTTGAAAATGTATGTCAAACTATAAATTAGTCGCCACTTCCGCGATGGGGCTTGAGTCAATTGTTGCGGATGAAGTGAAGGAACTAGGGTTCCAAACGACAACTGAAAATGGCAAAATCTATTTCGAAGGTGATGAAACGGCAATTGCCAAGACAAACATGTGGTTGCGCGTTGCAGACCGCGTACGTGTGATTGTAGGGGAATTTAAAGCAACTACTTTTGACGATTTATTTGAACAGACGAAGTCCTTGCCTTGGGAACAGTATTTGCCTGTTGACGCCAATTTCCCTGTCGCAGGAAAATCTGTCAAATCAACGTTATATAGTGTTCCTGATTGCCAAGCAATTGTGAAGAAAGCAATCGTTGAAAGATTGAAGACAGCATACAAAAGGAGCGGTTTTCTTGATGAATCCGGCCCGTTATTTAAATTGGAAGTATCCATTTTAAAAGATAAAGTTACGCTCACAATCGATTCAAGTGGTGCCGGCTTGCACAAACGCGGTTATCGAGTTGGGCAAGGTGATGCACCGCTTAAAGAAACGTTAGCAGCAGCCCTCGTCAAATTGACGAAATGGAATCCTGACCGTCCGTTCGTAGATCCTTTTTGTGGATCAGGAACCATTCCAATTGAAGCAGCAATGATCGGGCAACAAATTGCACCCGGATACAATCGGGAATTCAGTAGTGAACATTGGCCTTGGATGAAAGAAGCCATTTGGGATCGCGTACGTGAAGAAGCTGAAGAGTTGGCAAAATATGATCAGCCGCTAGACATTACAGGATTTGATGTAGATCCAAAAATGATTAAAGTAGCTCAGCAAAATGCAGTAGAAGCGGGTTTTAGGGATCTAATCCGATTTGAGCAACAAGATATTAGAAATTTAGCTGTAGAAGGTTTGAATGGCGTACTTGTCGGAAATCCTCCTTATGGAGAACGTTTAGGAGAAATCGAAGAAGCTGAAGATATAACAAAAACGATTGGCCGTATTATGGAGCACTATCCATCTTGGTCAGTTTATATGTTATCTTCACTTGAAAACTTTGAGACAATGTACGGCAAGAAAGCTACAAAAAAACGGAAGTTGTTCAACGGCTTCATCCGTACAGACTTCTATCAATACTGGGGTCAACGACATAAGTAAAAATTAAGTGGTTGTGACAAAATGTGAAAAATGCATGAAGGTCAACTCGCCGTCATGCATTTTTTCTATATGCCTACTTACTTTAAAACGGTTCTTTTTTAAACTTAAGAGTGGATCGGAGCGGAAAAAGGACGACTCCTGCGGGATTTAGCGCGATTGTTGAGACCCCGCAGGAAGCAAAGCGAAGCGTAGCGGACGAGGAGGCTCAAGCGCGCCCCGCGGAAAGCGTGCCTTTTGGAGCGCAGAGGAACGGTCTATATAGAGTTTTTTCTAACCTCTACCATATGCTTAAAAGAAAGGGTCGATGCCGATGAAGCGTCAAATGCCATTTGTGTTATCAAAAGAAAAATCATTTTATGAATCGTTGAATGACTGGATTGGCGATACGTTGTATGACGATCTAACAGAAAAAGGTTTCGAATGTCGAGATGAACAGATTTATATGGCATTTCAAATCGAGCAAGCATTAAAAGAAAAGAAAGTCCTAATGGCGGAGGCTGGGGTCGGAACAGGTAAAACGATCGCATATTTATTACCGGCCATTGCTTATGCACGCTATACCGGAAAGCCTGCATTGATTTCTTGTGCGGACGAAACGTTAATCGACCAACTTGTGAAAAAAGAAGGCGACATCCATAAATTAAGTGAAGCATTAGCGATTGAAATTGATGTAAGATTAGCAAAAGCGAGGGACCAATACCTCTGTTTGAAACGACTAGAGGAGACTGCCGATTCATCAGAGGAAGAATATGCAGATATCGTTCAAAGTGAATTACCTGAATTTGTACGAGGGAACGCATCACTTCAATCTATTTTTCCGTACGGTGAACGCTCAGATTATCCTGATTTGAATGATGAACAGTGGAAGTCGATTAATTTCCATCCAATCCAACAATGTGCAGCTTGTGATGTGCGCAATCGTTGTGGGCAAACGATCCACAGAAATCACTACCGGGAATCAGTCGATTTGATCATTTGTTCACACGACTTTTATATGGAACATATTTGGACGAAAGAGTCGAGAAAGCGACAAGGACAATTGGCATTATTACCAGAAGTATCAATGGTAGTTTTTGACGAAGGTCATTTGTTAGAGTATTCTGCGCAACGAGCATTGACATATGAAGTGCAAAATAATACGTTATTGAATTTATTGGAACGGGTAATGGTCGATGGCATTCGTGAAGAGACATTGCAATTGATGGAGCGTCTGATTGATGCCCACGAGCATTTTTTCCGTTTGCTTCGCACAAATGCAAGCAATCATGATGAAACACGAAAAGCCATTGCGAAAACCGATGAACTTGTTGCTGTAGGAAAAGAAGCAATGACAATTTCGACTGCCCTATTGGAAGAATTCGTGTTTGAAGGTGAATTGTACATTATTCCGGAATATGACTTGACGATGGTTGAAGAGTATTTGGAACAATACATTTTCTCGTTGGAACTATTCATTTCTGACAATGAAGCAGTTGATTGGTTGGAGGAAAGAAAAGACGAAATGACGCTTATTATTATGCCTCGTCTCGTTACAGACATTTTAAGAGAAAAGTTATTCTCCTCAAATATTCCAATTGTGTTTTCATCAGCAACTTTATCGGTCGATCAGGACTTTTCTTACATCCTCGATAGTTTGGGAATTGAAGAATTCCTATCATTCTCTGTGGATTCACCATTTGACTATGAACAAGCGATGGAAGTTGTTCTAGCTGACGTCGATTCAGGTGGAAAAACAAATTATGTAGAAAGTCTCCTTAAAAATGAGGAACAAACGTTGATTTTATTCAAATCTGAGGTATCAATGCGTGCGTTCCAACGTGCACTTTCTGATGAACACAAGCAGAACATTGCGTTTGAAGGAGAACGTGAACTATCGGCGATCATTCGGGATTTCCAACAGAAGAACGTGCGCATCCTTTGCTCTTATCATTTATGGGAAGGGCTCGATATTCCGGGGGACGCTTTAACGAGAGTTGTCATCTATGATTTACCGTTTCCACCAAATGATCCGTTGTTTAATGCGCGTAGAAAAAATGCGAAGCATCCTTTTGAAGACGTTGATTTACCATTTATGCTTTTACGTTTACGTCAAGGAGCAGGCCGCCTCATTCGGACTTCCGGAGATTACGGCAGTATACATGTCTTAATGGAAGGTTCAGAAAAAGAGCTGAAAACAATTGTTTCAAAAGCTTTCCCAGTGGAAAGTAAGACAGTTGTACGCAAATGAAATAAGAGAAGCTGTCTTTCATGGTAAGAAACCCATCGTAAGACAGCTTTTGTTATGCTTGCTCATCAATTGTTAAAAGGACATTCATCGTTGTCCCGCTGTCAAAGCGAAGCGGTAACTTGAATGCTTGTGTAAAACCATAAAGCTTCGTTTCACCAACCATAACTGTCGGAGTCGAGATGTCAAGTGAAAAGTCATGTTGTTCCAAAACGGTACACAAATTTCCAGCAACCATATTGCCTAATTCGCCTGTAAAGGATTCAATCATTTCACCTTCAATCCGCATACCGAACATGGATTGGCCAATCATTTGAATGATATCACTATTTGCATCGAGGATTAATCTACCTTTTATCGCGCCAACCATCTGGATGAGAACACTTAACTCCTTCTGTTCATAAGGTTGGGACGTCAGAACTGGTGAAAGCACATCAAATTTAAGGGGTATGATTGTCGTTAAAGAGGAAATAGCACCGTTTAACACTTTTTGAATCGTTGATGAAGTACTCATAAAGGCACTCCTTTCCTTCTAATATGTATAGTCTAATAATACCATTATCGAGGGAATAAAGTATAGAGTAATTTCAAAGCACTTTGTAGGTAGTTAGATTAGAAAAAAGTGTTATGATTAGATGTGGAATCAACTAGATGGAAGGGTCGGGAATTATGTCACATACTGATGTTTTAGAAAGAACAGCCATCCATGGACAACTGTTCAAGGAAGGTAATGACGAAGGTCGAGTAAGAAAAGCACATTCCTTAGCACAAAAATTAGTAGACGAGGAATTTGTTATTGGCTTTGCTGGACACTTTTCAGCAGGGAAATCTTCAATGATTAATGCACTGACTGGGGAAGATCTCTTACCTTCAAGTCCGATACCGACAAGTGCGAATATCGTTAAAGTGAAAAAATCAAACCATGAATTTGCAATTGTACATAAGACAGATGGATCTACCGTAAAATTTGAAGGGCATGGATTTTTTGATGCTATAAAATCATTTAGCAAAGACGGAGCGGAAATTTCTCTTATCGACATTGGTCATCCGCAATCTGCACTGCCAGAAGCGATTACTGTAATGGATACGCCTGGTGTCGATTCAACGGATGATGCTCATCGCTTGTCAACAGAATCGGCTTTACATTTAGCCGATCTCGTCTTCTATACGATGGATTATAACCACGTCCAATCGGAATTGAATTTTACGTTTACAAAGGATTTATTGCGTTTCAATCCGAATGTCTATTTAATCATCAATCAAATCGATAAGCACCGAGAAAGTGAGTTGTCGTTTGACGCGTTCAAGCAATCTGTGGAAGACTCATTTTCGTTATGGGGCGTAGAGCCTAAAGGGATTTTTTATACATCATTACGTGCCATGGATCATCCCCATAATGATTTTGCAAAAGTAAAAGCAATAGTAGAAGGGTCTATGGAAAACTGGAAAGAACAATTTTTATCAAACGCCCAGCAATCATTACGGAAGTTTGAAGAAGAACACGTGAACTTTTTGGAAGAAGAGATAGCTGAGCGTCAAACAGCATACGCGCATCTAATCGATGAGGATGAATGGGGTCAATCTGAAGATTTACAAAAGGAAATGAATGCCGTAAAGAAACGTGCAGCGCTCCTTTCTGCAGATGCATTTTACGCAACATTCGAAAGGGAACGAAATGAGTTGTTGCGCAACGCATCTATCAGTCCGTTCGATACACGCGAGTTGTTGAAACTGTATTTAGAAGCAAAATCACCTCGGTTTAAAGTAGGTTTTTTATTCGGAGCGAAAAAGACAGCTGAGGAAAGAGAAAAAAGGAAAACGGAATTAGCGAATAATCTTGCGAGCCTTATCCATACACAAATTGAAGTCCATTTGAAGGCGTTAATGAAACAAACATTGAAAAATGCAGGTCTGATGTCCGATGAACGTTCTATGGAAATCGATGAGATGAATATGCAAATTCCATTTGAGGAAATTGATGTGCATTTGAATGTATCTGACGTTATGACGGGCGATACAATCTTAAACATGGCAGATCAAATGAAAACAGCAATTCAACAAATCTTCCGTAAGCGAACTGATGACTGGAAAATGAAAATGTCTGAACTCGCTGCGTCAACCGGTAATGAAGAAGCTGAACAACTCCAGCATACCATCGATGTGTACGAACAAAAACTGTCCGCTATCTATCAGGTGGAAGAAATTCGAGAACAACTGAAACAGTTTGAAAAAAGCTTGGCGTCGCCTTCAGCAAAATTGCTTGCTGACAGTCGACAGTTGTTGAAGGAATGGCACGTACGTGAAGACATGCAGACGATTGACCTTAGTCAGATGGAAACGGATAGGCATGTAGTATCAGCGGATGAGATCGTACAAACAGAAGAAGTTATGCAACCTGAAGTTGTACATCATACTGATGCACAAGCTGTCATCGAACGAGCGCTTCACATAGCAGATGCGGTAATGCATATTCCTGGATTCTCTGATACCGCAACGTACTTACACAATAAGTCAGACCGGTTAGCCCAACAAGAATTCACTGTCGCTTTGTTTGGTGCGTTCAGTGCTGGAAAATCATCATTTTCTAACGCGCTCATGGGAGATCGTGTATTACCAGTGTCACCTAACCCAACAACCGCTGCCATTAACCGTATTCGACCTATTCAGCCAGGAAAAGAGGATCGAACTGCGGATGTCCATTTAAAATCAGTTCAGCAGATGACAGAAGATGTCGCTTTTTCATTTGATGCTTTAGGCACACCCATTACATCATTAGAGGATGCATTCAACAAAGCGGAAACTGTGCTGACGAAAGCATTAGAAGATGAAAGTCTACATATCCATAAGACGTTCATACGCGCATTCCAAAAGGGATATCCAACGTACGGTGGGCATTTAGGTGAGACGATGAATGTTGATCAAGTTGAATTTACACGATTCGTTGCCGAAGAAGACCGTAGTTGTTTTGTCGATGCAATTGATTTGTTCATTGATTGTCCGTTAACGAGAAAGGGCATTACGCTTGTTGATACTCCAGGTGCTGATTCCATAAATGCCCGCCATACGGATGTTGCTTTCGAATATATCCGTAATGCGGATGCGATTTTATTCATCACGTACTACAATCACGCATTTGCCCGTGCAGATCGCGAGTTTCTTATTCAACTTGGCCGTGTCAAAGATGCATTTGAGTTAGATAAAATGTTTTTCATCGTAAATGCAATTGATCTTGCGGCAAACGAAGAAGAAGCGGAAGCAGTGAAAGACTTTGTGAAACAAGAACTGACGACTTTTGGAATCCGTCACCCGCGTGTTCATGGGATTTCCAGCATCCAGGCGCTTGAAGCGAAACTGAGCAATGAAACGGAACCTGCCATGGCCGAATTTGAACAATACTTTGAACGCTTCTTAGAAGAAGATCTTAAAAGTTTAGCTGTTCAAGCATTGGAAGATGAAGTGACCAAAACCGTTGAACGGCTCCGTACATTAATTGAAAGAACGGAATTGAACCAATCCCGTAAAGCGGATCGCATGCAGGAACTTGATCGATTTGAACAAGAAATCCGTTCGCATTTTTCTCAACGGTTTACAGAGGTCATTCGAAAAGCGTCTAGCAACGAATTAAATGAATTGGTTTATTATATTTTACAACGGGTATTCCTTCGATTTGGAGACTTCTTCAAGGAAGGGTATAGTCCGTCGACATTTGCCAATTATTCTTCAGACAAGGCGCTGTCGATTGCGTTAGCAGAAACGGTTCAAATGGTCGGTTTCGATTTATCGCAGGAGTTAAAAGTGACGAATTTACGTATGTTGAATTTCATGAATAAGCAATTGAAAGAGCGTCAACGAAACGAGTTACGCCGACTCGCGGAAAAAGACCGATCCATTGCACCCTCTCCATATGAAACAGAGGATGCAGTAATGCTTTCATTCCCGCAACCATTTGAAGATCCTACCATCTATAAAGATGTAAATCGTGCATTTAAAAACCAAAAAGCGTTTTTTGAGAAAGGTGAACGGTTACTCTTAAGAGACTTGTTGGAAGAGCGTTTAAAAGAGGATGCCTCTATGTATTTAGGGAAAGAGAAAGAGCGGATTGAGCAATGGGCGGAGCAATGGATTGAAACGGAAGCGGAAGGTCTCCGTCTTCATTTAATGACGCAAAGTCTACAACAAATCGAATCCGAGCGCGCTCTCTTACTCGATGCTCACCAGTTGGAGGAATGGCGGCAGGTTTACGGTAAAATCCAGTTGAAGGGGATGGGTTGACATGCAAAACGTTTTTAAGTCGATTACACAAGTGGATGCTCAAGTCGTGAAGTGGATTGATACACGATATGCTTTGCAAAATCCAGCACTCGGTTTGCAAAAATATGGAGAAAAACATGTCGAAGGCGCGCTCTATTGGGACCTTGAAAAGGATTTGTCAGATATGACGAAGGATGCCGGCAGACATCCGCTACCTGACAAGGAAGCGTTGACGCATTTATTCAGAAAGAGCGGTTTGGAGTTGGATGATGAAATCATCGTTTACGATGACGGCGGAAGTCCTTTCGCTGCCAGAGCATGGTGGATTCTGCAATATGCTGGTTTTAGGAATGCCTCTATCGCAATTGAAGGGTTTACAACATTCGAAGATCATGGTGTACCGCTGAGTCAAGAACAAGTAAAACCGTCTCCTTCAAATGTAGAACCAGAGTGGAAGGAAGAGATACTTGCAACTCGAGAACTAGTCGAAGAGACTGTTCATGGCAATCGGAATCATGTGTTGTTGGATGCACGATCCGCTGAACGATACCGAGGTGAAGTTGAACCGATCGATCCAATTGCTGGACGTATTCCGGGCGCATTGAACTTTGATTGGGAACAATTGAAACAGAGTGGTTCCTTCAATTTGAATGAAGACATGAAATACCGATTAGAGGATGTCGTTCAAACAGATCAGTCAGTCATCGTATACTGCGGGAGTGGTGTGACAGCAGCACCGCTTTATGCGATGCTGAAGCAGAACGGTTTTGAACATGTCCGCTTATATGTTGGGAGTTACAGTGATTGGATTTCCAAAGAACCGATCGAAATTGAAAAAAGTTGAAAAGAAGGCGGAATGACGATGCAAATGAAATATGCCATTATCGGGGATGTTCATTCTTCGAAAGAAGACTTGAAAAGCGTATTGGCGCACATTAAACAAGAAGTACCCGATGCGCTATTGATCGGAACAGGCGATCTTTTTGAATGCACGATTAGTAAACGTCACGTTAGTGAACATCGTTATAATAATCTTGCAGAAGTCATGCTGTTACCCGATGGGTTTGTCGAGTTATTGACTTTTCCATCGGTCAAAGGGAATCAGGAAGAACGAATCCTGCTTATTACAAATACAGATGACCCATTACTCGGCATTCTTTCGGCAATGCCCGAAAAAATCGAACTTGGCATGGCTGAAGTCATTCACGGCCACCAATGGAAATGGGGAGGAAATCCTTGGGCGTTAATAGAACCTGAAGTTTCTCAGCCTGTGACATTTTACGGCCATAGCCATACGTCAGGCTTACAACGAGATGGTCATGTGGAAGAGGTTTTGTTATTTGGGCAGCCCTACGAACTCGGGCAAGAACAGACGCTTGTCAATGTAGGGGCAGTTATCGACGATCAGGAATGGGTTCTTTTTGATAGCATCCAAAACACTGTGACATTCATGAAGGCAAAATAATAGAAAGAGCATTTACCGACAACAGGAGAACCTGCCAGGTAAATGCTCTTTTATTGTCCACTTTTATGGATTGCTTCGCGGGCGAGCGCATCTGCCGCTCGGTTTTCGTGATCTGGAATCCATTTTATAAAAAAGAAGTCAAAGGATTTTGCAATGGATAGAATTTTATGCAAGTACTCTTTATGTAGCTCATTTTTAACAAATTCATTCTCCACTGCTGCGACGACGACTTTCGAATCTGAACGGGCAGAAACGATTCCAGTCGTTAGTTTTGCAGCTTCTTCCATTCCTCTTAGGAGGGCAATAAATTCAGCAGTATGGTTATTTGTTGGTGCAATTGGCTCGGCAATTTTCAGTTGTTGCCCTTCACCTTTAATAAAAATACCGATTCCACTTTTCCCGGGGTTTCCAGCACTTGCTCCATCTACATATACTTCAAGCATGGCGTATCCTCCTTTCATAAGTTGCATCAGAATGGAAAGCATACTACAATAAATGTTACGATCAGGAGGCTTCTATGGATAAATTATCAATTATGAAGGAAATTGATGAACTGCTTGATACGTATTGTGAAGGGTGTTTTGTCAAACGTCAACAGAGAAAAGATAGCGGAAAGACAAAAGCCCATCAATTTTGCATTCAAACGTGTACAATCGGTGAACAATTACAGTTCTTAGGCAATGAAATGAATAAATTAACAAAATAAACCCGCCTTGTCATAGCTTGGCGGGATAATTCGTTATTTTTTACGTGATTGGTAAGACATTTGCCGCTTGAGGACCACGGTTTCCTTCAATAATCTCAAATGAAACGGTTTGGCCTTCATCCAATGTTTTAAATCCATCGGCTTTAATGCCCGTGTAATGTACAAATACATCTTCGCCATTATCCGTTTCAATAAACCCATACCCTTTTTCATTGCTGAACCATTTTACTTTACCTTGGTACATACTTATTCCTCCCTCGGCAATTCAATGTCTTCCCATTATTAACATGGTTGCATTAACTATACATGAATCGACAGTAAACGTCAATGATACGCCTAAATTTTCAGTCGACTCAACGAAAAGGAGCTCTAGCTTATGCAAACAATTATTCAGAAGTGTACAATGTCTGTCAAAAATATTTACAACGAATTCGATGCAAGTCACGATTTTGATCACATCGTACGTGTTTTAAAAAATGCTCAACAGATAGCAGGCACAATCCCACATGCTGACGTGTCCATCATTACGCTTGCTGTGCTGTTACATGATATCGAAGACCCGAAGTATCAATCAGTCAGCGCTCATTCAGTAAGTCAAATTCTTTCTCAAGCTGGTGCAGACGAACAAACGATAGAGACCGTTCAAAAGACAATCAACAGCGTTTCCTTTAACGGTGGGAACGAGCGGGATATTACTTCCATAGAAGGTGCGATTGTTCGGGATGCGGACCGATTAGATGCCATGGGGGCAATCGGAATTGCACGAACGTTTGCATTTGGTGGTGCACGCGGTCGGAAATTATACGATGCGGAGGAAGTGACGAGGAAAGACATGTCAGAAGCGGAATACCGCTCGAAAGAGACATCCTCTGTCACGCATTTTTTTGAAAAACTGTTATTGTTAAAAGAACGTATGGTGACGGATGAAGGAAAACGGCTTGCCGAACAACGTCATACATTCATGGTTACGTTCCTTCAACAACTGAGTGATGAAACCGATTTAGCATTGGATACACGATAAAAATCCATAGAAGTATTTTCGTTGAAATTTGATATTTTAATAGCTATTACTTTTTCTCCTTAACATGTTTTGTTAAGATGGACGTGTTAGGAGTGATGAATTTTGGATTGGAATGAATGGTTTACGAGGTATGAAGTTGTACATACGGGTATTGCATTAGGAGTCTTATTATTATTTTGGTTGTTTCGGAAAGTGTTTGCAAAATACATTTTTACACTCATTTTAAAACTGAGTAACAAAGCACCGAATAGTTTCTTTTCAACAATATTATTGTCGTTTGAAAAACCGTTCCAATGGCTTGTGACGATCATCGGTGTTTATGTAGCAGTCGGATATTTCCCCTATATCGATCAAAAAAATCTGCTATTCTTACACCTGATCAGATCGTCCATCGTCATTGTCATTGCTTGGGGTTTCTACAATTTGACAGGAGCTACCTCAAGTTTCTTTTCAGGACTGAACAATCGATTTAATATGCGAATCGATGACATATTAATACCTTTTATCTCAAAAGCATTGCGCTTCATTATTATTGTCATTACGTTGAGCATCATCGCTCAGGAATTTGGGTATAACGTCAGTACGTTCGTCGCGGGTCTTGGAATTGGCGGATTGGCGTTTGCGCTTGCAGCAAAAGACGCATTAGCACAATTTTTCGGTGGAGTGGTCATCATTACGGAAAAACCCTTTACGATCGGGGATTGGATCTATACGCCAACTGTCGAAGGAACAGTAGAGGACATTTCTTTTAGAAGTACGAAAATCCGCACGTTCGGTCAAGCGCTTGTAACGGTTCCCAATGCCACATTAGCGAATGAAGCGATTACGAACTGGAGTAAGATGGGCAAACGGCAAGTCTCCTTCACCATTCGAGTAGCGCCTACTACCGACAAAGAAGCACTTCAAAGAAGCATTGACGACATTAGACATTTATTACGCAATCATGAAGGTGTTCATCAGGAGACCATTTTCGTGAAGTTTGATGAATACAAGGAAAACGGCATGAATATTATGCTGTACTTCTTCACGAAGACGACCGATTGGGGAGCCTATCTGGATATAAAAGAAGAAGTGAATTACAAAATCCTTGATATCCTACGTGCAGAAGAAATCACCTTCGCATTACCAAACACTAAACTGATTGTTGATGAAGATGTATAAGTAAGTAGTTCTAATATAGTTAGTTGTAAGACATTAGGAATTTTAGCCTGATTGAAAACGCTTGTCAGGTGGAAGGCAGTCTAAGTTCGGGACTTCCTGTCCCAACGACTGCATGACCTGCGTCGTGCAGGTCCGCGCGAAGTCGAGCGAAGACGCGAATAGAACAATAGTTCATGAGCGGACGAGCAAGACGAGCAACAACGGATGCGAGCGTTTGCCAACAGGTTAAAACGGGTATCCCTCATTCAATGAGGATACCCGCTTTTTTTAATGCTGCTTCTGCACTTGTAATTTGACTAGGATTGTCCGCACTGACGGTATGCATATGGACGCCACCCTCTGATAAGTTGGACAAATAAACGGCATTTGCTTCGGTCACTCGACGAATGAATGCTTTCACTTCCTGTCGATTGGATACCATGATCGATGCACGCAAATCTCCGTAAACAGGATGTTCGACTCGGACATCTTTTACAATTAACCCGTGATCTACAAGAATATTTAATTCCTCTTCAGTTTGTTCTGGTGTATGTTGGCAAACAAGTGTTTTTTCAATCTTCTCGGGGCCGGATGATGTGTGCATATACAAATAGCCTTGACTTGTCGCGATAATCGGCTCGTCTTTTGCTTTTAACAACGTAATATCACCGACGATCACTTGGCGGCTTACGTTTGTCATTTCTCCGAGTTCTTTGCCCGTGAAAGGTTTTGTCGCTGTCCGTAAAGTTTCCAATAGCAGTTCCCGTCTTTCCTCACCGGTCATCTTCATGTTGTCACTCATTTGCATCCCTCCAATCTTTCCATAATATCATATCAGTTTTTATGATTTCGTGTATAATGTAAAACTATACATACATAGAGGAGGGGTTCTGAATGGATCAATTATCTATTCACGTACAATTGACGAATCATCCGAAAGAGAAGCCGGCGTTTGATCAGCTTTCGTTCGGAACTGTTTTTACGGATCACATGTTTACAATGGACTATACAGAAGGTAAAGGATGGCATGACGCCAAAGTCGTCCCGTACGAACCGATTACGTTGGATCCTGCTGCGATTGTCTTCCACTACGGTCAGACAGTGTTTGAAGGATTGAAGGCATATGTTACGCAAGAAGAGGAAGTGTTATTGTTCAGACCAGATGAGAATATGAAGCGGTTAAACCGTTCCAATGAACGTCTTTGCATGCCGGCTTTCGATGAAGAGCTCGCGCTAGCAGGTTTGCGGAAGTTAATCCAAATTGATAAAGATTGGATTCCTAATGTTGAAGGTACTTCGTTATACATACGTCCTTTCATTTTTGCGACACAACCGTATCTTGGGGTTGCACCTTCGAAGACGTATCGTTTCATGATTATCCTTTCACCAGTTGGTGCGTATTACAAGGAAGGTATTAATCCTGTCCGCATTGCTGTAGAATCAGAATTCGTCCGTGCGGTCAAAGGTGGGACTGGTAGTGCAAAAACGGCAGGGAATTATGCAGGTGCCATGAAAGCACAAGAAGTTGCGGAGGCGAAAGGCTATTCCCAAGTGTTATGGTTGGATGGAAAAGAACATAAGTACATTGAAGAAGTCGGTGCAATGAACGTATTCTTCAAAATCAATGGAGAAGTTGTTACTCCTTCACTAAACGGTAGCATTTTAGAAGGAATTACACGCAAATCGGTGATTGAATTATTGCAACACTGGGCTATTCCGGTTACGGAGCGTCAAATTTCAATGGAAGAATTATTCGAAGCATATGAGTCCGGACTGTTAGAAGAAGCGTTCGGTACAGGAACGGCAGCGGTTATCTCTCCAATTGGCGAACTGTTTTGGCAAGATAAGAAGTTGGTCGTCAATCATGGCGAAATCGGCGAGTTGTCGAAAAAGATCTATGATACAATGACAGGGATTCAAACAGGAAAACTGCCTGATCCTTTTGGATGGCGCATGAAAGTAGAATTGTAATTCCAACAAGCGTCCTGTCATTTTGTGGCAGGATGTTTTTATGAGGTGATGAAATTGCGTATAGCAGAAGTGACCGTCCGAAGACTAAAAATGCGAATGAAAGAACCTTTTTCCACGAGCTTCGGCACAATGCAAGACAAGCAGTTTTTAGTCATTGAAGTACAAGATGAAAACGGAAATTGTGGATGGGGCGAATCGGTGGCTTTTGAAGCTCCTTGGTACACGGAAGAAACCGTCGATACGAATGTACATATGATCCATGATTTTCTAGTTCCTTTATTGCTAGGAAAAGACATTACTCATCCAGATGAAGTAAGTATACTCTTTTCTTCCATTCGTAAAAACAATATGGCGAAAGCGGCTGTAGAGACTGCCGTTTGGGATTTATTTGCCAAGCGTAACCGGATGTCGTTAGCGGAAGCGTTAGGCGGAACTCGAAAAGAGATTGAAGTCGGGATTAGCATTGGCTTGCAAGCAAGTTTTTCGGAACTGGTAGCCAAAGTACAAGGCTATTTGGACGAAGGGTATCGACGTATCAAAGTGAAAATTAAACCGGGTGTTGATGTTGAACTACTTCGTACATTACGCGCTGCATTTCCCGATGTTCCTTTGATGGCAGATGCCAATTCCGCTTATTCACTAGATGATATTGAATTGTTGAAGGAACTGGATGCATTCAACCTCTTAATGATTGAACAGCCACTTGGCCATGACGACATTGTTGACCATGCTGTGTTACAACGAGAATTGAAGACCCCAATTTGTCTAGATGAAAGCATCCTTTCCTTGAACGATGTACGAAAAGCACTCACGCTAGGAAGTACAAAAGTCATTAATGTAAAAATCGGACGGGTTGGCGGATTGTCGGAAGCGAAACGAATTCATGATTATTGTATGGAGCGGGGTGTGCCTGTTTGGTGTGGCGGCATGTTGGAAGCAGGAATTGGTCGTGCACATAACATCGCGTTGACGTCATTACCTAATTTTGTTTACCCAGGTGATACAGCCGGGTCATCACGTTATTGGGAAAAAGACATTATTACACCTGAAGTAGTTGTCCAAGATGGTGTGATTGCTGTCCCGCGTAGCAATGGGATTGGTTATGAACCAGACATGCATGCAATCGACAATTTTACAATTGGGAAGTGGTGTTTTTCGGCTGTTGAATAAAACTGTTTGCAAGTCTATGCAACTTACACGCCAGAAAAACCGTCTAAAGCATTGATGAAGTGTAATTCTTCCAGTAAAATGAACGTAGGTTTTGTAGAGAGGAAGTATATTGTGAAAAAAATACTTAGTGCGTTTGTCGTCAGTTCGCTCGTTCTTCTAGTAACGGCATGTAACAATGCAGAAGAACCACAAAAGAAATTAACAGCTGGTGACTTATTGGACAAATCTGAGCAAGCGATGAATTCTTCACTAACTTCGGTCAGTGCACACGTCGTGTATGACGAATATAATGGAACGGTTTTTGACGGCGATCCTGAAAAGACCGAAAAATCCGGTGTGAATTTCGATATGAATATGGATGCTTTTTTGGACCCAATGAAAGTCCATCGTCAAGTAACAGTCCAGCCAAGAGGCGGGGAAGTATGGAACATGGACATTTATGACGTTGGTGAACAAACGATTGTCGCGGACAGTAGAGAACAAGGTTTGCGCGAGTCTGAAACGGATCCATTGAAAGAAGCATTTGGAACGCTTGTATCGACAACCAATCCGCTTGTCGATCTTGCCAAGTTCAAAACGTTCAACGATGATTTCAAATTAGAAGCAATCGGTTACGACTATGTATTGAAACTTTCATTAGATCGTGATGAATTCCCTAGATTCAAAGAAATCTTCCCAGAAGTCGGACCGAGTGAAGAAGGTTTCCTCTTAATTGATCGCATGGAAATCACCATTAAAATTAACAAAAAAACATCCTATGTGACGGGCTTCAATATGTATGCGGATATGAAAACATACAGCAAAGGTAACTCTTTTAAAACACGCCAAAAGTTGAACGCGACGTATAGCTATTTCAATGATATTGAAGATTTTACTGTACCGAAGGAAGTAACTGAGTTAGTTTCTCGGTAAGGTAAGTGTACGTGGAAACATTTTACTGCAGACTGAAAAATGTAGCTTAGAAAGATAAATATTGATAGAACTCGAATAAGCACCGTTAATTACGGTGTTTTTTTGTTGAATAAATTCGTACTTAGAGATGGTTATCTGTTAGTATAATTAATATAATTGCAAAAATGAAACTTTTTTATTTTTTTGGCGTCTATACAGTAGGAGGAGGGGAGCATGCATGTATGGTATCGATCCATTTCACTGGTTGAAATTAATTCTTCTAATCATCATTATCGTGTTAGCAATATCATTGTTCAATCTTATAATGCAGAATTTGCTCAAAGTTAAGAAAAGGAGTAGTTTCTCCTATCATCACATAAATAAACAGCATAAGATGATTGATTGGACACTTCGGATCGCTTGTATTGGCTTTTTGTTCTTTGCTTATTTTATCAATATCGGTAGAATACATGAGGATCGTGATTGGTTTTTGAAATCAACCTATGTCGTTTTTGTGTTAATTGCATTAACAGAATTAACGAGAGCGTTTTTCGAGTGGAAGTATGACGAAAACAAAAAAGCTTATTTGCTTACTATTAGCCAATTAGGTTTTAGCGTAATGATCTTGGTTGTTTTGTTTACAACGGATTTCTTCGGGTGGCTTGGATAACTTTTATAGGGATAAGGAAATATTGCTAGCATGCCCGGGCGTTAGACGTTTTTGTAGATTTAGCGGGTTAGACTATTGGAGCAATGAAACTATTTAGACATTCATTCGTATACAATTGTGAGAGGAGAGATGAACGTGAAAGGTAAAGAGTTATATGTGATGATCTTCATCCTCATCCCACTGACACTATTAATGGCTTATGATTTCTTTCCTAAGTTAAATGACTTTTTGTTCTTACCAAAACCAATGCTGATTGGACTTTTACTATTGGTAGTTTTGTTAGGCTTCTTCACGAAACATTTTCAAAAAGAGAAGTCAGCGCAATCTTCTTTTTGGTGGAATGTTAGCTTGGTGTCTTATTTACTGAGTTTAATCGTTATATTCACGTTGCTTGGCGGCAACTCACAAGTAGGCATATCCTTGTCTAATCCTATCTTATGGATTGTGGTTGCCCTAACTGTTTTTGAAATGAGGAAGGAATGCAAAAAGGCGAAGGTCCATGAAGTAAATGCTTAGCGAGAGGGGGGGTGAAACAATGCCTTTCTTACTGGTTACACTTCTACTAATCACGTTTGGCTTATTTGTCGATTGGAGAAGAAAGAGATATAGGGAATTCCATCATGATGCAAACAATGTTCGTGATCAATCAGAAGTGAAGTTGGATTACAAGATGGAAGGTGACCGAAACTCGCCTAGTGGGTATTTATAGAATGCATATAACATTATTGCCTGAACACCTTTTGGAAGCGTTTCTACATACAGCGCTTCTTTTTTATTGCTAGAAAATGAAGGATTTTCTGTAGATTTGTGGAATCTAAAAGGAGGGAGCTTATACAAATGGTTAAGGTGATTGTTTGCTTCTTTATCAAATTACAGCACTTTTTAGCAACTAGCCTGTTTTACATACAGAATAATGAAAAGATGGGAGAGGAACGCATTGAAGAAGTTTTTATATTGCATACTCGTTGTGTTTTCAATGTTTATGCTAGCGTCTTGTCAAAACAATAGTAGTATTGCATTCAAAGGGGAAAGTGACAACTGGATTTGCGAGTTAATGACTGAGTCAAATTTCTGGGGGAAAGAGACGCAGCGTATAAAAATTACGTACAAAGGAGAGAACCTTGAAAAGCTCTGCAACTTCAACTTCGATGTTGAAAGCAGTGATTTCTTAGGAGGGGGTGTTCACGATGTAGTTTTCAATAATAACGGCATTTATGAAAGTGGAGATGTCATTAAATTGGATCGCAAAACGCCAAATACATCTACGATTTTAGTAAATGTAGAAGGTGAATTGTCTGAAACAATTACGTTACGATCAAGTTCATAAGTTCTCTTTTGCATAATAGGTTAGCATGCAGTCAAAAGTAGAACTTTATGAAAAGGAGAATTCCGATGTTCAATAGGGGTATCCAGCAATTCAATTTGAAAGTAGTATCAATTAACGAAGTCGACGATTCTCATAGTTCAACTGTTTATCAATGCAATTTAGTGAACGGGGAAAATGTATTTCTGAAAATACCTCACACGAAACTGAAGTATGTGCGAGAGTTAGAAGCTTATAAGCTCTTAAAAGATCGAGTTTCTATACCGAATATGTTGGATTATTGGCCAGGTGATGATCAATATCCAGGTGCCTTCCTTTTGTCAGAACTAAAAGGGCAACCTTTAACCAACTTTGCGTCACTTACCGTTGCCTATCAGATTGGCGTTCTGCATGCAACCATGCATCAAATTCAGCCACCTACCACAATACAGTTAACAGGTATTCAAGATGAGTTTCCGAACTGGTCAAATTTTGTGGAGAGGCAATTTTATAGTTTTGCTGAGGACGTAAAGGAAGTTTTAGATGGAAGTATCTATAGTCAGGCCATTAAAAAGTTCGAAAGTATGAAACGACAACTGCCTCCTTCAGATGGTCCGAGCTTCATACATATGGATTTTCGTCCCGCGAATATTATTGTAAATGAAGATAAGGTGTCAGGAGTAATCGATTTTGAAAGTGTACGATTTGGCTCAACAGAGATTGATTTCACCAAGCTGTATCGAGATTTTCTACGTTTTGATTGTAGATTGTACCAGGCCTATAAAGAGGGCTACAACTCCTTAAGGCCTTTAATTGATTTAGAAGTTGTGTTGCCTTTTTATCAATTTACAGACGCGTTTAATAGTATTGGATGGTGCAAGCGCCGTGGTATCGAAAAGAACGCTTTATTTCTGAAGAGAAATCTTTCCATTTTAGAAAGTGTATTACTTTAAATCACAACAAGCTTGATTAGCAAAATGGAATAGCGCTTTATCTAGATAAGTGACTAAAAGGAGAGTTAAAAAGTTATGGATAGTCCAATTGAAACGAGAATTAGTACAATTTTCATCCCGGTAAGTGATGTGGCAAAGGCAAGAGATTGGTATTGCGGTTTGTTAGGAGTTCCAGCAGATGGAGAAATTGTGCATGGACACATTTATGTGATTTCATTGGAAAATGTCAATCTGGTGCTAGATAGTAAGGTTTTTGAGAAGTTTAAACGTGATGGAATACCGAGATTTCACTTTGATGTTTTAGACATTGAGGCGGCTTATGAATACGTCATAGCTAAGGAAGTCACCATACTAACCGAAATTGAAAATGGTCACTGGTTCAACATTAGTGATCCAGACGGAAATGTATTAATGATTTGCCAGTGTTAAGGCTATTAAATATTGGTTTCTTAAAGTCGTTTAAAGAGATGCAATACAACAAACTGGCTCGATTCCGTGAAAACAGTATGAATGGATTAACCTAATGTTGAAGTTGTAATGAAGAAGAGGAGGTGTAACATGGAATACTGGGAGTTAATTGAGAATCCTAAAAATGAAACATATAGGCAACTAATGAAAGTTTTGTCGCGTAATTCTGACAAATTCTATTTCATAACAAGAAAAGAACTCAACTATAATCAAGAAATACTTGCACACTTCGCTCCTTTCACCCTAGAAACGTATAAAACGAAAAAGTGGGCTAATACGATTACAAAAGGTCCAGCTGCAACAGTATATGTAGTCGAGTCAAATGAAGAAACGTATAAGCTGTTAACTAAATTCGCAAATACTTTATATGATTGGGTTGCGCCTAATTTACCCGAAGACATTACATTTATGAAGAATAATTTCGCTTGGTTTTCTTGTACGACACACGAGGAATTTGGCGGTTTTACGTTTCGTTCAGATTATTACAAGCATCTACTTTGTGAAATACCTGGTCTTAAAGTACAACAAATAGTGTAAGACTTAGCATTTATAAATAATCTGTACTTGGAGAGCGGGTACTAGTGAGGGGGATTAACATTTGAAACACTGTTGTGAAGAGATGAATGTACATGCGAATTTCAAATGTGATTTGCATAGTAATCCGTTTGAATGTCCTGATAAGATTGTAATTTATGATGAAGATGACAATGATTATGGTTTGATCATTCATGATGGTGGTTCTGCAAGTATAGGAATTACCTATTGTCCGTGGTGCGGTTCGAAGTTATAACTTGGGGTAATTTGTGCTATCTCACGAACGAGCGATAGAAAGGAAAATGTGAGCGTCAATGACTCGGTATATGGAAATTTTTAAAGAAATTGTCGATATCGTACATCATGACTACGCAGGATATGATGAG
>NZ_JANKJL010000020.1:0-22703 GCF_041414805.1 Sporosarcina sp. OR05
TAAACTGGATTGCAGAAAAAATCCAATAGAGAAACGGAAGGAGTTTTTTCATTGACGAAAAACAGAGTGAAAATCGAAATTTATGGTGCAGATATTGTCTGTGCAAGCTGTGTGAATGCCCCTTCATCAAAAGACACCTACGAGTGGTTGCAAGCTGCCATTACGCGCAAGTTCCCTGACCAACCGTTTGAAATTGATTACATCGATATTGAAGCAGACATTCAGGATGTGAAGCAACAGGAAATTGCAGAGCAAGTGTTGAATGACGAATATTTCTACCCTCTTGTCATAATTGATGATGAAGTGATCGGCGAAGGTTATATTCAGTTGAAGCCCGTTTTTAATGCGCTTGAAAAACATGGATATGTGTCACAAGTTTAATGGTTTATTGATAATGAATGCTTGTAAATGAGAACAAACAGCCTTCACTCCTTTGCGTTGAGTGAAGGCTGTTTTCTTATCCATTATGCCATTTATACATCCACAATACGCCTGATTTTAACAACCTGGCGATACGCCCTGTTACGGTGCGGTCTGCCAAATACGCAAAACCTTGCTTTTTTCCTAATGAACCCATGAACCCTTTTAGTTTGATTTCTGGCATTTCTTTTGGAAGCGGCTCATTGTTCCAGACGAGACGGAGCACACGGACGATTTGTTCCGCTTGTTCCTCCGCTAACTGGGCACTTGGAGCAAACGGCAGTGCTGCAATATCCCCAACTACATAGACGTTTTCGTATTGAGGGATTTGGTGGTATTGATTAAGCACAATCCGACCTCGTTCTTTTTCAACATCCATCGCACGAACATTTCTGACAGGTTGAATGCCTGCTGTCCACACGACTGCATCTACTGGAATTTTGTCTTCATGATTGTAAAGAACGTTCTCTTCGACCTTCGTAATATTGCTATTGGAAATGACTTCAACTTCATGCTTATCAAACCAATCTTTTACAAAGTTACTGAGTCTCTC
The DNA here is from genome assembly GCF_041414805.1 of Sporosarcina sp. OR05. NCBI lineage: Bacteria > Bacillati > Bacillota > Bacilli > Caryophanales > Caryophanaceae > Sporosarcina > Sporosarcina sp. OR05. Next base: position 974 of record NZ_JANKJL010000020.1, read on the forward strand.
AGGAAAGTCTTTCAAAATTCGCGGTCCTCTGTCGAACAGCTTAATCTTCAAATCAGGACGACTTTCACGCAACTCACTCGCCAATTCGATGCCACTTAAACCCGCACCAACAATTCCTACCGTTGCTCCCCCGCCAAGTCCTTGTAGTTTCTTGTATGTCTCACGGGATTTGCCAATCGTCTGGATACTGTGCGTAAATTCCTCAGCTCCTGGTACATCGTGATAGTTATCTTCGCAACCAAGACCGATGACGAGCTCGTCGTAACGAATTGCCTCTCCATTCGCGAGGTAAACGCACTTCTCCTCCAGTTGAATTTCTTCAATTTCACCTTCAACAACGTGTAAGCGTTCATGTGTTGGCAGTGGAACACGCACGTCCGAATCAGGTGATGTCCCTGCTGCTAGTGCGTAGAATTCCGTTTTCAAACTGTGAAAAGGTGTTCTGTCAATTAACGTAATCTCGAGATCAGCTGGCAATTCTTTGTTGAGCAGGCGAAGCAATATGCGCATATTCCCGTATCCTGCACCTAGTAATACAAGTTTTCTCATAGCTATCTCCTTTTTCAATCGTTTTTCCGTATTGTTCCCACAAATGATTATAGCAGTTTGTGAGATATTTCACAATAAGCCATCCCAATTGACGTAGAAAGGAATCCATAGTAGCATTCTACTAGGTGAGGTGATCGACTTGAATCCGATCGTTGAATTTTGTATAAGCAATCTAGCGAACGGCGCACAAAAAACATTGGAGGCGCTCGAAAGAGACCCAAATATCGATGTACTTGAATACGGTTGTCTCAGCTACTGTACACGATGTGCTGAATCGCTTTACGCACTTGTTAATGGAGAAGTTGTACAAGCGGACACGCCCGACGAGCTGACAGAAAAAATCTATCAGTTCATTGAAGACAATCCGTTATTTTAACAAATAAAAAGTAGAAAGGAATGTTTTCGTGCTTCCTTTCTACTCTAGGTGTAGACAAAGTCCGTTTCGACTCTGTCTACACTTTTTTAGTTAGTTATTGCGTCCAATAAATGCGTAAAGAGGTGCGTCGGTTGTTCCACTTGCTCCAATACGCGTGCAGCAGACGTTACGCCGCCTTCCACATGAATCGTATCGATACCGAAGCGGATACCTGCTAAAATATCTGTGTCATAATTGTCCCCGATCATGACCATCTCCACTTTCCGATAGCCTTTTTCGTGGATATACTGCAACAAGTATGGTTCTGGCTTGCCTACATAAATCGCTTCAATGCCCGTTGCTGTCTCTAACAGTTTTACGAATGAGCCGTTGCCAGGGACTAAACCACGTTCAGTCGGAAGCGCTTTATCCCCATTTGTCGCAATAAAATGTGCGCCATTTTGAATGGCCAAACTGGCTTCCGCAAGTTTTTCATATGTGATGTTGCGATCGATGCCTACGACTACGACATCAGGTGCATCCGTTGTCAGTTGAATGCCTTCATCCGAAAGCGCCTGATGAAGCCCTTCTTCTCCAATCATTTTGACCGTTGCATTCGGAAAATGCTCTTTGCAATATTTTGCTGCAGCAATTGCCGATGTCATAATATGATCTGCCGTCGTCTCAATGCCCATTTTCCCTAGCTTCTGCTTAAATTGCTCAGCGGTCAGTGATGAATTATTTGTTACATAATAAGGTGCAATGCCACGTTCCAACAGCTGTTGAATGAACGATAATGACTCGGGAATCACTTCATTGCCCCGATAGACCGTTCCGTCCAAATCCAAACAAATTGCTTTGTATTTGTCAATCATTGTTATTGCTCCGGACTAAAGGCTGACACCGGGCCGAGTTCGTTTTCTAAGTAATAACGGACATTATGAGCAAATGCTTGGATTTCATTTTTGTGTTCATAAAGGACATTTTCAATCTCTTTATTATCGACAGCGACAAATTCACGGACAATCATTTTGCGCAGGCTAAGCACTTTTTTCAGCGGATCTGCCATTTCTTTCGTAATGACTTTTTCATCTTCCATAATGTCGATAATATCATCATAACTTCCTGGATCGCGCATGATGAAACCGTCAATCATCGAGTTGCCTACGTCGATGATCGATTCAACAATTGTATGTGCGATGCGTTCAAGGGCGAGTGCATGGATTTTATCTTTATTCCACTGTTGGTGCCCTTCAAATAAGGCCAACAGGCTTTCCATATAAGCTAATGTTTCGTTAATTTTGGCTCGATCGATAAAGTACACGATGATTCCCTCCTGTGTATGGATGATTCTTTTTCATCATATCATATTGGACAAAATAATGAACCGCTCGGCATGCAAGGATTTGCACACGAAGCGGTTCAGCACGTTATTCTTGTTCAGTTGTAGCAGGTTTTACCTTTCCGACTTTTTGCAAGACGAAATAAGCGCAACCAAAATTGCAGTACTCGTAGAGATAGTCTTGTAATGTACTGATTTTCGACTCGTATGTCGCTTTTGCATTGCGGTCGTCAAAAAAACCTTTTAGGCGCAGTTGCCCGTAGCCCCAGTCGCCTAAGATGTAATCATACTTCGATAGTACATCACTGAAACGAGCGTTTAATGCTTCTTCATTAAAGCCCTCTCTGTAATTCTTAATAATTTCATATTCAAAATTGTTGAGGGTTACCAATCTTCTCACCGCCATTTCAGCTTTTCACTGTAGATTGTAACAGCTCATCCCCAATACGCTGTTTTTCCTTTGCAGCTGCATTAACCTGTTCATCAGCATGGTAGCTTGAACGGACAAGCGGCCCTGCTTCACAATGGGAGAAGCCTTTTGACATGGCAATTTTGCGCAACTCACCGAATTCTTGTGGAGAATAATATTTTTGGACTTTTAAATGTTTTTTGGTAGGCTGTAAGTATTGTCCAATTGTCATAATGTCCACGTTGTGTGCACGCAAGTCATCCATCGTTTCAATAATTTCTTCCATCGTTTCCCCTAAACCAAGCATGAGGGAAGATTTTGTTGGAATATCCGGATACATATTTTTTGCACGAAGTAACAGTTCCAACGAGCGATCGTACGTTGCACGTGCCCGGACCCTTGGCGTCAAACGACGGACGGTTTCAATATTATGATTCAAAATATCCGGTTTTGCATCCATTAACCGTTGCAAGTTCTCTTCCACTCCACCCATATCGGATGGAAGCACTTCAATTGTCGTAAACGGATTTTTCCGTCTGATGGCACGAATGGTTTCTGCAAATACTTCAGAACCACCATCTTTTAAGTCATCTCGCGCGACCGCAGTGACAACGACATGTTTCAAGTTCATAAGTGAAACGGAATCTGCTACACGTTCTGGTTCTGCAAGGTCTAATTCGTTTGGTAATCCTGTTTTTACCGCACAAAAACGGCATGCTCTTGTGCAAACTGCCCCTAAAATCATGAACGTCGCTGTTCGACGCTCTCCCCAACATTCATGAATGTTGGGGCACCGTGCTTCTTCACAAACAGTATGTAAATTTTTCTCACGCATCAGTTTCTTCAAGTCTGTATAATTGTCATTCGTATTCAGTTTAATTTTCAACCAATCCGGTTTACGAATATGCTCTTCTTTTTTCCCTATTTCTGGTCTGCAGGACACAACAACCGACTCCATTCTTTGCTTGTTTGGCATAAACCACTTCTGTCAATGTATCATATTTTCTGACTTCTAACAACTACAACTCCCTCACAATACACTTGAAACATGCTTGTATTAATGGTAATTAATTCCGCTAAAAAAGTGTAAAACCGACGAATTGCATATCGGCTTTACACTTTTTATTAATCGATTAAACTTGAACTGGCATCTTGGTCGTTAAACATTGTTCTTCTACATTAAGCTCTGCTTCTCGACTTTGAGATTGCATAGAAAATGCTTCCTGCAAGGCCTCCCCAAATAACGAGGATTCCTAGTATCATCATGAAAATTGCTGAACCACTCATATTGAATCCTCCTTATCGATTATCGTAGTCTGTGGAATCGATCGTATTTCTATTCCATTTCATCATTGTAAAGATGATGGCCATGACGATTGCAAACAACGCTACCATCCAACCACTTTGGAAAATGAATGCATCTGGATAGCCTTCGTAGTTGCCGATGATATTGCCTTCGCCGTCTTTATGCAATTTCATCAGATTAATACGTAGTAAATCAAACATCATGTAACCAAGGACGATTGGCGTAACAAACGTTAAGCAGATTCTCCAAAGCAAACCGACTTTGATATCGGAAATTTCGTTCGCATGATTTTCGAACACTTTCAGCTTTCTGAATACCCAAGCGATCAAGAACACTTCCACGAGACCAATTGCCGCAACACCGAATTGGTTAATGAAGTAATCTGCAGCATCTAAGAAGTATAGTCCTCCGCGTGTAGCAAACAAGATTGAGATGATGGAAGCAGATCCTGCACCGAAAAGAACAGCTTTTCGTCGTGAAATATTGAACTTCTCAGATAATCCAGCAATGTATGTCTCACAAATGGAGATGAGTGAAGTAAGACCTGCTAACACTAATGAGAAGAAGAATAAGAATCCAAAGATTCCATTCATGCCCGGCATTTCATTAATGATTTTCGGGAACACAACAAATGCCAATCCAACACCAGCTGAAGCCACTTCTGAGACCGGTTCTCCTGCTTGAGTTGCCATGAATCCTAGTGCTGCAAAGATTCCAATACCCGCTAATAATTCAAAACCTGAATTCGCAAATCCGGTAATGAACGCATTGTTTGTAATATCTGATTTTTTAGGTAAATAACTTGAGTACGTTATCATAATAGCAAATGCAATGGAAAGACTAAAGAATATATGACCGTAAGCTGCTACCCAAACGGTAGAATCAGCTAGTTTACTCAGATCCGGTTTGAAGAAAGCATCCAGACCTAATGCTGCACCATCCAATGTAACAGCTCGGATAACGACTAACAAAAACACGGCGACTAACGTCGGAATGAAAATTCGGTTGGCCAATTCTATGCCACGTTTAACGCCTGCTAAAAGAATAACAAAAGCGATTACCCATACGAGTAATAAAGGTAGGAATACGCCTGGTACAAGCCCTCCGACTTCACCCGGATTATCCGCTAAGTTCAAAACATCACCGAAGAGGAATCCTCCAGTGTCATCTCCCCATGTTAAATTAAAGGAGTAAATAGAGTATTTCATTGCCCAGGCAATAATTACAGCATAATATGTCGAAATGACAAATGAAACAAAGATGCCCCACCAACCAATCCACTCTGCCCCTTTCCCTTTCATACGGAAGAAAGATAATGGTGCAGATCCACGATACTTATGCCCAATCGTGAATTCCATAATTAAAATTGGGATACCTGCGGTTAATAATGCAAATAAATAAGGTATGAAAAATGCCCCTCCACCGTTTTCATACGCAACGTATGGAAAACGCCAGATGTTTCCTAGCCCGACAGCAGATCCGACAGCTGCCATAATAAAACCAGCTCGTGTACCCCATTGCGAACGCTGTGCCATTTAAAGCTCCCCTTTCTAATAGAGTCTTGTAATACTTTGGTATTTTCTGATTATTATATAATCATAAACATAGTATATACGTCTTAGGTGACGTTGTCAAAATATTTTTTATTAAATAACTTCGACACCCGAAATGGTACCTTTCACTCACTACTCAATCGTTACTTTGTCGCGTTTTCGAAAGTTTTACTATTCTTCTATACTATTTCAAGGCTTCGAACTTTTTCATCATACTAGAATTTATGTGTGCTTTTCCTTGAATATTCATTCAGTTCGACGATTGAAGGAAATTGTTTTGCTTATCACCGGAAATGCTGATCGCTATTAAATTGAGGTTGATGAGTTGGCTGAGACATTTTTATAGTCTGTGTCTTACTGATTTGTAGCGGGGATTTTCTTACTAGCGTGTCAATATTTCCGTTTATCGACGTCGGAGCTGGGGATTCTCTTGCTGGCGTGTCGATATATCCGTTTATCGACGCCGGAGCTGGGGATTCTTCTGCTAACGTGTCGATATATCCGTTTATCGACGCCGGATCCGGGGATTCTACGGCTGGCGTGTCTTTAAACCGTGTTTAATGACGAGAGACCTGTGTGACTTTCTAATAGCGAGTCAATATAGTTCGTATTATGACACTGGAGCTTTAAAATTTCCTGCTAACGTGTCTTTAAACATTGCTCATTACGCCAGAGAGACAAATTTCCATTCGGTGAGGCTTTGAAATGGATTGGATGTCTCAGTAGTCACACTTTCCCCCGGAACATGAAACCAGATATAGATAGAAGTTCCTTTAAAATTCAACAAAAATGGAACTGAACAAAGTCAGTTCCATTTTCGCTACTATTGTTATGTGTTTATTCAACGACTGTTGGTTGTTCTACTACTCTTTTATTGCGCGATGTCCAGAATGCGAACAAAGCGATAATGAGTATGATGACGACGACGAGGCCAATCCATACGGAGCCCGTCACGCCTAAGATGAGATAGCCGATTGTTGCGACGGTTGCTGCCATAAGTGCGTATGGTAGCTGCGTTGCAACATGATCAATATGATTGGATCCAGCTCCCGTCGAAGAAAGAATCGTCGTATCGGAAATAGGTGAACAGTGATCACCAAATACAGCGCCTGCAAGAACAGCAGATAATGCTGGAAGCAATAACTCTGGTGCTGCGTTTGTCATAATTGTCCCGGCGATTGGTAATAGAATCCCAAATGATCCCCATGATGTTCCTGTAGAAAACGCCATGAGACCTGCTAGGACGAACATGATAACTGGCAAGAAGTTTACCGGAATGTTCGATTGCTCAACAACACTCGATAAGAATGGACCTGTTTCTAAAATGCCGATTAAGTGTGTCAAGCCCCATGCTAATACCAAGATTAGAATTGCTGGCATCATTGCTTTAATTCCTGTCGTAAATGCTTTGCCGACCAATGTATAAGACGCCGTCTCATTTCGTCCCATTTGTGCAATGTAAAGAATTGCGGCTAATATTGTTCCAATTGTTCCACCTGTTACTAATGATAAAGGTACATCGGTGTTCTCGAAAATTGCCCAAATGCTTAGAGAGTCACTTGCACGGTAACCAGTCCATACCATCATACCGAGCGTCGCGACAATTAATGTCACAATTGGAGCGATTAAATCTCTTACATGACCGTATCCATGCTCAGGAAAATCTTCTTTTAATTGCCCCGGAATTTCTTTTTCCGGGTCGAATAATTCGCCCGTTTTCTGTGCACGGTCTTCGTGTTTCTTCATTTCAAAGAAGTCAATATTCGTCCAAGCAAAGAAGAAGACCATCGCTAATGTAGCGATAACATAGAAATTCATCGGTGCCATCATAAGAAATGCTGAAAGTGGTGAATAATTTACAGCAGCCGTAGTGCCCAATATCAGCGCTAATTGGCCGATCAGAAATGCTCCCCAGCTAGATATTGGTGACACGACACAAATCGGTGCTGACGTTGAATCGATGAAGTATGCTAATTTCGCTCTTGATATTTTGTGCTTGTCTGTGATCGGACGAGCAATTTGGCCAACAGCTAATGCGTTGAAATAGTCGTCCACAAAAATGAGGATACCAAGAATAATGGTCAACAGTTTTGCGCCTCTTCTTGTTTTAATTCGTCGGACTGCCCATTCAGCAAACGCTCTACTGCCACCTGACAAGCTGACAAACGCTGTAATAATGCCTAGGAATAAGATGAAGACCATGATGAAAATATTGTACGTATTAAGTGCTCCACCGTCCCAAAAAGATACTGTTAGAGCGGACCAAATGTTTTTCAATGTGTCTACTGGACCGAAGGATGCTACCAATAATGCGGCAGTTAAAATGCCCGATCCTAGCGATAATAAAACCCTTTTTGTTACTAATACCATCACAATCGCAATCAGTGGTGGTAAGATTGAAACCCATGTACCTATCATACTATTTTCCTCCTCAATTTCTTATTTATCATTGAAGAACAAGTAGGGGGAAATAAAAAGCCGATGCCCTTACACGTTTGTGTGCTAGGCATCGGCTTTTCTACATGTCGTTTGTTGGATAATCTTCGGTGACTTTATCTAACGTACGATCTGTAGCTCATCATGTAGTAAATATACATGACAGTGTCATCCCTGTTCGAAATGACCCCAATATGAACGGATCGGCAATCCTCATTCATATTTCGGCAAAACTTCCTTTCATAGACGGTCTTAGATGCCAATCTTGCGCCTATTACTCTTAAGTCATGCAGCCTCTACCTAATCGGTGTTCCTCTTGTTCTACAACAATAACAGGTTACACGTCAGATTACAAGTAGCTCTTACTCTTTTCCATTTACTCCCGGATAGGGTACTTCGACTTGCGGAGCACTGACATCCCCTTTGCTATAGATTTGAGGGATTGGGCTCTGAATTAAACCGATAGCAACTGGAATCTGTTGTTGCACCGTGCTTTTCGTTGTCGCTAAAGGGACGATAATTTGAACATTTACCGTTACGACGACATTCACAGTCACCATGGCATTATTAATTCCAAATTCTTCAATTTCATGTTTTATCGTCGTTTGAACATCGCCAATGACGTGAAAACGAATCGGGATTTTAGGTCCCAAGTTACCAATAAGGGGGATATTTGTCGCCTGCCCCATCGGTACGAAAAATACGACGCCTCCATATGATTCCATTTCTTCAGGATCGTATTCGATATCCTCACTTAGCGGCAACATTTCCAAGTCGCCTCTTTCAGCAAGCTCTAAATGCGCTTCAACAAGAGTTTGTATCTCTGCCATCGTCTTGCTAATGATTTCAGTGTTAAATGTATTTGTCACCATTCCAGGTGAGTCTGTCGGTACATTTTCAATAATTTCATTCACATCATACATATCTGTCGAGCGGGACTTAATCGCTTGTGTGATGACATAAGCGGCAATTTTCTCGGTTTGGACTTCTGCATACTGAATGTAGATGGGGGTTAGTTTTGAATTGACGATGTACAAAAACATGCCGATTGTTAGGAGTAATGCAGGAAAAAGAATCGGAAACCAACGACGCTTGCGCCTTGGTTCACGGTTATAGTGGCGGGGATATTGTCGTTGAAGACGCCTTGACCGCCTATGAAATTTTCGGGGTGATTGCCCATGAAATCTCAAAACCACTCCTCCTACATAATCTTATGCAGGATAAGAGTGGTTCATTCTAAAAGACTATTATTCATTTTCTTCAAGCAATCCAAGTGATTCCATCATTTCACGTTTGCCATACCAAGCCATAATATCGCGAATTAATTCAGGCATTACATACTCTTTTTCAACATCTTTCAGCATCGGAAAGAAGTAACCAAATGTGAACATATCGAGTGTGGCCAATCGGTATATATGGTCTGTTTGAACGATTTCACTGCCGACCAGCAAGTGTCCATCCCCGTTCATGGCTAATTGTTCAAAGATCATGTTGCCCATAAGTGTTCCGCGGAAACCGAGTCCTTTAATTTCCAACTGCGGCCATTGCTCGTTTTGTGCAGTGTGGTAAACACGCAGCAACTCTTCACCGCGCAATGTTACTACGCAAACGTTGATCGGATGGGGGAGTAACTCGTGTAGATGACGCTTTGTTACCCACCCTTGTTCAAGGCTTCTTAAAAATATGCCCGCATTAAACATCGCACAATCCGCATGTGTATAGGCAAGGAGCGCTTGACCAAAAAAAGTAGCTAACGAACTATTCGCAAACAACTGCTGTTTCAAAGGTGTTTCAATGAAGAATACTTTTTCATCCAATGCGATTTGACCAGCATTTAGTAACCCGTTCACTTCGCGCACATCATCTTTTCCAGAAGCCAAATCTCCTACTGGGATAACAGTCGCTTGCTTATTCAGCAATCGGTTGCTTTTTGTATCCACTTCTAGCGTCACACGCCCGACGTATTGTCCAAATTTCCCGGTCGCTGCTAATAGCGAATGATGGACAAGTTCGCCATCAGGGAATAAATGATGCGTATGCGCTCCGAGGATGACGTCAATTTCAGGGCACATTTCGGCAAGTAATCGATCTTCATTCACACCTAAATGAGATAAGCAAATGAGGATATCCACTTCGTGACGAATTTTTTCGACGACTGCTTTCAGAGCGGCATGTGGTTCATGAATGTGCCAGCCTAGTTTTGAATAAAAATCCGTATACATCGCTGTCGCTCCGATAACGCCAACGCGAGTCCCCTCGACGGTGCTATAAATTTTATACAGCTTCATCCATTTTGGAATGGACCCGTCAGTTTCGACTAGATTACAAAGTATGACGTCAAAATCCGCACCTTCATAAAGTGTATTCAATGCATTTTTAGATAGCGTAATGCCTTCGTTATTGCCAATTGTCACCGCGTCATACCCTGCGCTGTTCAGCAACGCCACATTGCCTTTTCCGGCCGTTCCTTCTGTAAATGGATGGGAACGATCGACGTGATCGCCGATATCAAAACGGAAACTCGTTTCCGAAGCGTTTGCATGAATTGCTTGTTGTGTAAGAAGATAGCGGCTAATCTGTGGCCAGCTTTCGAAATGACTATGAAGATCATTTGTATGATATATGTGGATTTTTTCGACAAATTGTTCCATTGGTCATCCCCAAATCCCCTCATAGATTGATCGCAATCCGAACAACAATAACATGATGCGTAGCACGAGCACCAATGTATCCGAATCCATTTTTTTATTCAACATCGTACCGATTGTTCCGCCAATATAGGCACCTGGTATGACTGCTAACGCATACAACCATGGTACATGACCGAGGGAAATATGAGTGATTGAATTGACGATAGCAGATAGGAATACGATGAACATCGATGTACCGACAGCAACATGTGGAGGAAATAAGAATAACAAAATGAGTGCTGGGACAATCATCGTGCCGCCACCAATGCCGAATAATCCAGATGTAAAACCGATTGTAAATGTGAGAATGAGTGCAAACCATATCGGATAACCATACACATGTGACTCCCCGTGTTGGTCAACGAATGTCATTTGCTTGCCTCGATCGACAAACCAGTGGATGGGTTTTAAGTATTTCCTTGCTAGCAATAAAATAGATAGGACGAGTAGTAGAATTCCAAAATACAAATTAAAGGATGGTAAATCCAGTCCTTTATTCACAAAAGCGCCGATCATTGTTCCGGGAATAGAGCCTGCAAAAAAGATCCAGCCTGTCCGGTAATCGATTGTTTTCACTTTTACGTGTGAGAGCGTTGAAGATAGACCATTGAAGATCATCATGATGACGGAAATGCCGACGACGCTTTGAGGGGTGATTCCTGGAATGAGTCCTAAATCAATACCGATTAATAATGTTAATGGGACAAGAATCGTTCCACCACCAAGGCCGACAATCGAACCCATAATGCCGGAAATCGCCCCAATCAATGCTAATAATATATATGCCACTTCTTATTCCTCCTCAAAGATGTCGAGCTGCTTAGGTGCGAGCGCTTGGAAGTCGATGCCCATCATTTTTTGAAGGCGTTTTGCATTTTCAGCTGCATGACCACCTGAGTTGTTATTGAAAATGACGTATACGTGCTCCGTTTCGCTTGTTACTTGTCGAATTGCTTGCTCGATTTCCATTAGTTCTGCATGTGAATAATCGTATAAATACCGCACTTCTCGCCACGCTTCATTGTTACCTGTGCGATTGCGCCAACCGTTTACGTTACGGCCATGAATGCGAAGGAGCACTTTATCTTTTCGTGTTGAAACAGCTACGAGAGGGACGCTCCCTTCTCCATCTTGAGGTTCGTCGCACACTGAATGGATGAAGTGATGTTCGCGTAAAAAGGTGAGGGTCTTTTCGCGCATGGCTTCTGTATACCACGACTGGTGGCGAAATTCGATGGCGACGTCATACCCTTCCAATTGGTGCCTGATGAAGCGGAGTTGCTCGACATTTTCGCGTTTGCAATCGAACCATGGTGGAAATTGCACGAGAATCATAGCCAGTTTAGCTGCTTCACGTAATGGCTCGATAGATCGTTTAAACTGGACGAACATTTCTTCAGGTGTTTCATAAGGTAATTCCCCGCGTTGATGCCCTGTCATCCCTTGGTATGCTTTCACGACAAACTGAAAGGTTTCAGGTGTTTCAGCAATCCATTTGCGGATATTGCGTTCGGGTTGGATTGCATAGAACGAAGCGTCTAGCTCAACGATTGGAAAGTGTGCACTATAATCTTGTAATTTTTCTTTTGGGCTGGAAGAAGGATGATAGACATCCGGATGGTCGCCCCACCCTGTCAATCCGATGTGAATCACGTCAATCCCCCGTTTCGGTTTTTTTGAATGAATAGTGTCATCATATCATAGGAGGAGTTGGTACTTCTGTTATTTTGCATTGGGCTGGGGGATTCGCCGGGTTATGTGGCGTTTGTGGGGATTATGCCGCGTTTCGCGGGGTTATGCGGCGTTTGGTGGAGTTATGCGGCGTTTCGGAGAAGTATGCCGCGTTTCGCGGAAGTATGCGGCGTTCGGTGGAAGTATGCCGCGTTTGGCGGAGTTATGCGGCGTTTGGCGGAAGTATGCCGCGTTCGGCGGAAGTATGCGGCGTTTCGGAGAAGTATGCCGTGTTCGGCGGAGTTATGCGGCGTTTCGGAGAAGTTTGCCGTGTTTGGCGGAGTTATGCGGCGTTTCGCGGAGTTATGCCGCGTTTTGGCCGAAGTATGCCGCGTTGAAGAGATATGCCTCGTTGTTCATGAGAAGAAGCATGTTTGGGGTAGATGCAAGTTTAGGGCATGAGCATGTGACGTTTGAATGAAATCTATCGGCTTTCGTGAAATATGTGGCATTTTCAAAGAAAGGTGTTTTACTACGAGTAAGTGGCTGGTTGGATATAGGTTCGCGGGTATGTTCATGACTTGGTGCAAACAGTCGCGCTAAATCGCTTTTGACCAATTAAGCACTTGCTCAAACATCTTAGCAGCCGTTTGGTGTTGCTCCTTGGTCCATCTAATAACCATTCATCTCCTGTTTGTGAACTTGCTTTTTCATCAAAAATCGAGTAGGAGGCTAATCATTATTGATTAGCCGACCTCTCACACCACTTACACCTTACGTACCATTTGAAATGCGGTTGTTCAACCTTTCTATTCATTCTTTGACGATTCGTCCAAATACAAGTATCTATTGATTTTACATAACACCTATCTATTGCTCAACCATGACTACAACACTAAACCGTCAACTAAATCGATCACTTGAAAAGCGGATTGTAGTTCCTTTTCTAAACTAGACGACTGCCATTCTGATTCATTTCCTAAACAAGCACAGATGTAGGTCTGTTCATGTTTCGTGAATCTTTTTCTATAATGCACATGGCCATTGAGTATATAACGAATCGAAGGACGTGATTCAATCCATTCAGCATAACGTTTACTTCCTAAAAATGCATTAAAATAATCAAACACCGGGTGCGGCGTAGGCACGATAAAGGCATCTGTTGCAACCATGTGAAGACATAAAATTACCTGTCGATCCCCGATTTGTTCAAGATCTGATTGGAGTTGAATCAAACTCTGTTCTACTACTTCTTCATCTGTCATGTTCCAGTCAATATAAAGATGATCTTTCCACGTTCTACCATTGTACTGTTTTTGTGAAAATTGTTCGTGCGTAGTGAATTGATTGCCAAACGAATAGTCGTACCATCCGCTATGCCCGATTATTGCCCATTCGTCATTTAACACATACGGTCTATTTTGTAAGGAACGTGGATCCGCCTGAAGTCGACCAGCAATTTGTTCCGTATTTTTCTCTTTGTCAGCGAGTGTCCAGAGATCATGATTTCCCGCAACAAAACGAATTGGACAGCGCAAGCGACTATCTAAATCACTGATAAATTTTAAAGTAAGTTGACTATCATTGCTAATATCTCCTGCGATTACTAAGCAATCTAGCTGCAGTTGTCCGGCAAGTTTAACGAGCTGTGCTAGATAGCTAGCGTATAACAGGTCCGAATTTTCACGTTGGTCAATATGTAAATCTGAGATTACACCTATTCTCATTGTATGTCTCCTTTCTGAATCGAGGAAGCAAAATGACAACGAACAGCATTCCCGTTAGCTAACGGGTCAAGCGTAGGCGATTTCTGTAAACAAGTTTCCTGCATGTATGGGCAGCGTGTACTAAATTTACAACCTAACGGTAAATCCATAGGACTTGGGATTTCACCTTCAAGCAATGTTAATGCTCCTTTTTGATCCACTTGTGGAATAGCAGAAAACAATGCTTTTGCATAAGGATGAACAGGTGTTTTTCCAACGTTATCTCGCTCTATAATCTCTACAATTTCGCCTAAATACATTACAGCTATACGATCACAAAAATATTGGATGACATTCAAATCATGAGAAATAAATAAGTACGTCAATTGATATTGCTTTTGAATTTTTTTGAGAACGTTTAATATTTGTGCTTGAACGGAAACATCCAGTGCAGATACGCCTTCGTCAATGACAATAAATGATGGATCCAAAACAAGTGCACTCGCAATCGCTACCCTCTGTCGTTGTCCACCTGATAACTGATGTGGATAACGTTGAAAAAAGCTTTCGTCAATGCCTACATCTTGTAACACGCGGCTTACTTTCGCGCGGCGTTGTTCTGCATTTCCTAGACGATGAATACGTAAAGGTTCTTCTACAATTGAAAATACTGTTTTACGAGGGTTCAGAGATGAGTATGGGTCTTGAAAGACGATTTGTACTTCCTTGCGCCACTGCTTCATTTCCTGCCGATTCATGGTCGCTATATCTCTTCCTTTATACGTAATAGATCCCTCGGTCGGTTTTAGTAAACGCACGATTAGTTGACCTGTCGTTGACTTTCCACACCCCGATTCCCCGACTACACCAAAGGATTCACCTTCAACTAACGTTAAATGAATGCCATTTACTGCATGTACAACTTTCTTTTTCTCAAAAAAGGACTGCTGAGGAACATCAAATGTTTTGTGGACATTTTCGAGTTGAATCAACGGCATTTACACCATCCTCCTCATACATAAGATGACAACTAGCATAATGGCCATGTTCTCCAGTAGTGAATGGGCGATCGACGATACATTGAGGCATACGCTCTCCACAACGGTCAACAAAAAGACAGCCATTCTTTCTATCTTGGAGAGGTGGGACTGTGCCAGGGATTGTATATAAAGGAGTACCCCTTTTACTGTAAGTAGGAATCGCTTGTAATAATCCTTTTGTATACGGATGTTTGGGTTGACTGAAGACATCTTCTACAGTCCCTGTTTCAATAATTCTTCCTGCATACATAACGATGACACGATCACAAATTTCTTTAATGACACCTAGATCATGAGAAATAAATACAAGTGAAGACTGGCGTTTTGTCATCACGGATTTGAACACATGTAAAATTTGTGCTTGAATCGTTACATCGAGAGCAGTTGTCGGTTCATCCGCAATGATTAAATCAGGTTCATTAATTAAAGCCATCGCAATGACTACCCGTTGACGCATGCCTCCAGATAATTCGTGTGGGTAGGAACGATACAACGTTTCCACTCGAGATAAACCGACTTCACGCATCACTGCATACGCCTTCTCTTGTCGTTCAATTTTCGAAAGATTCGTATGTTGTTTTAAGCTTTCAGTCATTTGCTTACCAATCGTCATCAGAGGATTGAGGGCGGTCATCGGTTCTTGAAAAATCATTGCCATTTCATTTCCACGAATTTGATGCCAATCTGTTTGCTCGTCTAACACTTTACCCTTCAATCGCATTGTACCTGCAGTACGTTCTGAGGTCCGATGGAGTAAATTCATCATCGTCAATGAAGTTAAACTCTTTCCACAACCAGACTCGCCTACAATTCCAACAATTTCATTCGGTTCAATTTCAAATGAAATACCATCTAACGCCTTATACGAGCCGTCTTCCAAGTGAAAAGCTACATCTACATCGATCATCTCAAATAACGGTTGGGTCATCGATAAACTCCTTTCATTTTCTAGCATTTGCGTCACGAATTCCATCGCTCAATAAATTAAAACCGAGTACCATACATGTAATGACTCCGCCTACAATGATGATATAACTAGGTGTAGCTGCAATGAATGGTTGAGCTTCTTTTAACATTCTGCCCCAACTCGCGAAAGGGGGCTGTACACCTAACCCAAGATAACTTAAGCCGGATTCCGCTAAAACTGAACTCGAAAAACTTAATGTAATCGCCACAATAATTGGCGATAAACTATTCGGCAAAATATGGTGATACATGAGGCGGACATGCGATGCCCCTTTCGCTTTACTCGCTTTCACATAGTCAAATTCCTTCGCTTGCACGAAACTTGACCGAATGATTCGGGTAAATGAAGGAATGCTCATAAGACCAATTGCTATAATCGTAATCGTTAAGCTTGGGCTAAAGACTGCTACCAGAACGATCGCAAATAAAATTCCAGGTAACGCCATCATCGCGTCAATCAATCTCATAATGAGCTCATCGATCCACCCACCAAAATAACCGCTAATCGATCCGAGTACCAATCCAAAAGATAAGCCTATCGCTACCGACATGGATCCTATTAAAAACGCTGTCTGCGCGCCTTCCATGACACGACTCAGTATATCTCTCCCGAAGTTATCCGTGCCCATCAAATGTTGCATGCTCGGTCGTTGAAGCCGTTCATCAGGAAACATTTGGTTAGGATCATACGGCGTATATATCAAACTGACCAACATGAGTAAGGTGAGTGATCCTACAAGCACAAAACCGATTTGTAGTGAAAGATTTTTCTTCACACGCATTCAACCTTTCTTCTTTATTCTTGGATCGATGATGCGGTAAAGCAAATCGATAACAATATTAATGACGATTACAAATATCGCAATATACGAAACGAGTGCTTGAATTAACGGAAAATCTCGACTCGTAATCGACTGAATTAATAAATTCCCTAAACCTGGTAAAGCAAATACATTTTCGATAATAATACTTCCTGCAATCGTATCCGCCACAATCATTCCCATAATCGTTAACACAGGAATGAATGCATTTCTTACGATGTGACGAGACATCACCTGATGATCTTTTACCCCTTTACTTTTCGCGGTTCGAACGTAATCCATCGTCGTCTGATCGAGAATGGTATTTCTTAAGTAACGGGTAACGACAGCAATATTCGATACTGCAATCGCAATACTTGGTAAAATAAACGACTGGATTGCTCGCATCGGATTTTCACTCCATGCTGTATATCCAAATGTCGGGAACCACCCTAACTTCACACCAAACAAATAAATGAGCAAAAAACCAAACCAAAATGATGGAATTGCGATGCCTAATTGAGTGAAGAGATTTACTACAAAGGCGTACCATTTGTCTTGTTTCATTGCGATAAACATACCGAGTGGCAAGGCGATTAAAGCCGTTATAACAAGTGATGACAGTGCTAAAGCTAGAGTGACAGGCACTCTTTGCTTTAACACATCCATCACTGGCATTTGGTACTTCAACGACTCGCCCAAATCACCCGTAAAAATTCCTTGTACCCACTGCATATAACGGGTCGTGAGCGGTTCATCTAATCCTAGTTTTTGTTCAAGTTGCTTGATTTGCGCTTCATCAGCATCAATCCCTAAAATGATTTGTGCTGGATTTCCTGGTAACACTTGAAACATGAAGAAAATCAGCAATGTGACGATAAACAACGTAAGAATAGATGACAACAATTTATAAGTTAGTCGTTTCAATGGCTAAACTCCTTATTTCTTATCTGATATTGTCACATCTTCAAGATTGAATTTTTGAATCGGATACATTTTAAAACCTGAAATTCCTTTTCGCATACCGATTGAACGATCTGGATCCATGATGAAAACACTTGCTGCTTGTTCTGTCAATATCATCTGTGCCTTTTTATAAAACTCCGCACGCTCGTCCTCATTAGTCGTCGCAAGAGCTGATTGAATGGCTTGATCAAACGTAGGATCATTAAACTTCACGAAGTTTTTCGTATAATCACTCACAAAACGGCCGACTACTTCAAACGGATCTAATTTCCCTGTAAAACTGATGACCGTCGCTTCATATTGCGCATTTGAATACACCCGTTCTAACCATGTACTAAACTCAATCGACTCAATACTTACAGAAATTCCGACTTCCGCTAACTGGCTCGCCAATATTTGAGCTGTATCTACATGGAATTGATATTCTGATGGCACCGTTAACGTAAATGAAAATCCTTCTGGATAGCCAGCTTCTTCTAGGAGTTTTTTCGCTTGCTTGATATCATGCGGATAATAATTTTCTAATCCTTCTTGGAAAAAGAAATCCATTGCAGGGCTAAAGTTTGAACCTAATTTCGTCCCTTTCCCTTCAGCTACCGTTTGAATGATGACATCTTTATTAATTGCATGATTGATAGCTTGGCGTACTTTTACGTTTGTAAAAGGCTCAAATGAATTATTCATCGCCATTAATTGCACCATGTTTTGCGGTCCTGAAACGACGTCAATCGCATCACCTAATTGTTGAATACCTAACTCAGAAATACCTGGAATTACATCGATATCTCCAGCTTGTAATGCAAGCAATGCAGCTTCTGAATCTGGCATAATTTTAAACTGTACTTCGTCAACAATTGGCACACGGTCCGTTAAGTAATAGTTTTCGTTTTTCTCTAGTACTAATTGTTGACCCGCATCATACTGTTTGAACGAAAATGGACCCGCACCAACCGGTTTCGTCGAATGTTCTTCATAACCTTCTGGTAAAATCGCAACGATGTTACGTGCTAAAAATGATGAATCCACTTCTTTTAACACGACTGCCACTTCTGTGTCTGACTTCGCTTCTATCGAGGATATGACTGAAAACTTTGACGAGAGTGGTTCACCTGAAGTTAAACCAGCTAAACGATCATAAGAATACACGACATCTTTAGCAGTAAATGTTGCACCGTTATGGAATGTGACTCCTTCTCTTAACGTGAATGTATACGTGAGTCCATCTTCAGAGACGACTACGTCTGTCGCTAAACGCGGCTCTAATTCGCCCGCTTCATTTGTATCAAATAATCCATCAAATACATTGTCCATCATTGAACCTGTATCCGTTGCTGCTGATTGATAAGGATCTAAATTATCTACTTCTGTAGCCATTGAAATACGCAATACTTGTCGTTCACCTGGTGCAGAAGTTTGTTGTTTGTTTGTTTTTGATGAATCATTATTGCCCACATCTTTTGACCCGCAAGCTGTAAGAATTAGTAAAGCTGAAAGAATAATAAATACGAATGTTTGGTTAAAGCGCATGATTCACTTCTCCTTTAATCGTCATTGTCATAAATGGTTTTGCTAATTGTGCTGCGTAATTTGTAAGCTGCTTCACTTCTTCTATTAATAATTTTTGTTCCCCATAATGTGGCAAGTGTGTAAGTATTGTTTGTTTCGCTTTGACAATGTTCATCATTTTCGCCACATCACTTGACGTACAATGTGTAGATGCAATCGACTGCTGAGCGGCATAAAAACTACACTCTGTCAGATAAATGTCCGCCCCTTTCGCAAACTGCGCTAATTTTTCACAATAAGCGGTATCTGCCGTGTAAACGAACACTTGACCCTTCCATTGTAATCGCATGGCAAGTGTAGGCACGTTATGATTCGTTTCAAAAAATGTACAGTTTAATTCCTTCAACACTACTTTTGACGAGGGTTGTAATGGATGTCTTTCAATCACATCGGGAAATTCAAATGATATACTTGCCTCTGGATCATAGAGAAATACTTGTAGTTTCTTCTTTCTTCGCTTTAATTGGGTATCCACAAGTGCAGCGTATTGGAGCGTCATCAAATCTGCAATGTGATCCGCGTGGATATGACTGACGAATACTACATCAATTGTTGCTAGATCAATCAATTTTCCGAGTTGAGACAAACTTCCACTTCCCACATCAATCAGAATCTTTAAATCGTCACACTCTACTAAATAGCAAGCGGTTGCTTCTCCTTTTGCTGGGTAAGCTCCCCATCTTCCGATGATCGTGACTTTCATGATATTCCCCCATCTACCTCGTAATACCTTTGAAATTGGTGTTCCATCGATTCAATCTTTTTGACTAATCGGGAGGAGTCTTGTTGCGCAATCGCATGCATAATTGCGTGGCAAATCGAAAGTGCCCCCGTATAAGAATCTAAAAAGTATGTTGATTCTTGGCGTGACGTAAACTGTATATCAGCATAAGGTGCTGCAGGAGACGCGAGTTGATCCGTCAAAACGATAACTGTCATCCCTTTCTGTTTCGCTTCCCGTATGACATATAAAGTGTGCGGGCAATATCTCGGATAAAAACTGACGAACAACACGTCCTCCGCTTGAAAGACATCTACATATTCAGGAATGTCCCCAATTGGGATGAAAGTCGTTCGGCCGAGTGTATAGCGCAACAGATAACTCATATAACTCGTTACTGCTTGCCCCATTCGCCAACCAGCGACATAGATATGACTCGCTCCCAACAAATCACTAGCAGCTTGTTGAACATCAGGTTCTTTCATCTGTTGTCCAGTCGTCATCACATTATCAACTTCTGTCATGAAATGTTTAAACAACCAAGATTCAACAGGGACTTCTGTCATCTTCATCAGTTTTGTAATCACTTTTCGATTGTGTTGATTTAAAAATTGTAGTTCTTGCTTCATCAATAAAAAACTGTCAAACCCGAGTTGCTTTGCAAACCGATGCACCGTCGTTTCGCTAACTTTTGTTCGATTAGCGATTTGTTGAGCAGTTAAAAAACTACATTCTTGTAAATGTTGCAAGATAAATGTTGCGATATTTTTTTGCGACCTACTCCATTCCACATCCGGGTGTTCTAATTTCTCAATTAATGAGGAAATACGACTCCCTCCTTTCATCTCTACTGTAAGACATGAATGTAAATCCATTACGGTATCTTTGTAAAAATCTCATGAAGAAAATCCACCTTTTAGGTATTTTTGAAGGGAATCCACCATTTCAAAAAAATAACCTAACAACAGAACCTGAGCTCTGTTGTTAGGTTATTTACGCTTTTACACTTAACTCTTCCATGAAATACATCTCAACTTCATGCCAATTATCCACACGGACATCATAAGCAAGTTCAATGTTTTGCATTGCTGTATACATTACGCCTCGCCCTTCAAAGCGAGTCAACTGTTGGATATTATCATCGATTAAATAATCGGCTTGGACGACTTTTTTATTGCCACAGAAGATAAACAAATTCGGATCTAAAAATGGGAAGTGTTCACGTAACCAATCAAACTTGGCAGCGAATGAATTCGGCACTTCCATCGCTGCTGTCGCAATGACAATTTCATAATGTTTACTGAGTCGCTCTAATACGACTTGGCTCCCTTCAATTACTTGCATAGTACGAAAGAAATGATCCGTATGGATTTGTTCTACTAGATAGTCCAATTCATTCGGGTATAATTCTTCAATCGAGTATTCGTTTAAATGAGCACGTGTATAGCGTTGATTTGTTTTTTTATTTAATACATCGAGTACTTGCTGCGTAAAGTCCGCAAGTACCTCATCCATATCTACAGCAATTCTTCTCATAACAATCCCCTCTTTCTTCTTTTATCCTCCCGAGTATACTCTACTATTTTCAGATCCCCTCACTTTTTACACAATCTTTACGTAACCTTATCATTCTCACAAAGTGAGTTAATTTATC
>NZ_JANKJL010000021.1:0-22406 GCF_041414805.1 Sporosarcina sp. OR05
TGTATTTTCAGGAGATTTTAGAATGAATATGTGATGGTCAAGAGAGTAGTATGCCGTAACAGTTAGAAGATATTAAGTAGCATTTCATGTCAATATGCGGTGATTGCTTGTTCCGCGGAGGGCTTTCCATCGTTGGCATGCTTGTCGCGCTAGATGCACTTGACAAACTAAGGGGTAATTTTAGGTGAGGCTGTTTTTAATGAGGATATTCGAGTTCTTGGTAGTTATGCGGCGTTTGGGGAGAATATGCCTCGAATGAAGCGTTTATGAGCCGGTTACAGGGAGTATGCGCCGTTTTGGAGAAGTATGCCGTGATTGAAGAGTTTATGCGGCGTTTGGCCGAAGTATGCGTTGTTAAGAGTACATATCTTATTCTCTTTACGACAATTGGCTAGTGATCTACAGTTTCTCTCCAAAAGCACCCCGTTAAAGTGTCAAAACCCATTTGGCACTGTATTATTTATTCTACAAAAAAGCTAATCATGACTATTCGATTTAAATAGAGCGGTAAATGAAACATCGTTATTTTTATATTCCTCAGTAGTTACTTATGCGGAGTTTGGGGAGAATATGCCGCGAATGAAGCGTTTATGAGCCGTTTACAGGGAGTATGCCCCGTTTTGGAAAAGTATGCTGCGATTGAAGAGTTTATGCGGCGTTTGGCCGAAGTATGCGTTGTTAAGAGTACATATCTTATTCTTTTTACCACATTGGCTACCGATCTACAGTTTCCCTCCACAACCACCCCGTTAAAGTGTCAAAACCCATTTGGCGCGATGGGGATTGTTTATTTGAAGATATCTCCCGCGGTTATTTATTTGCAAAAAAGAAAATTATTCTCTTCAAATTGATTAGCAGGCTCGTTAACGTTCAATGCTGCTCGAAATGCCCTACATACTTGGCAAGAACTCCTCAACTCTTAAATCGCCGCATACTTGTGAAGATTACAGCATACTGGCTGAAATCGCCGCATACTTGTGCAGATCACCGCATACTGGTTGAAATCGCCGCATACTTGTGCAAATCACCGCATACTGGCTTAAATCGCCGCATACTGGTGCATATCCCGGCATCCTTGCTCGAAATGCTACATACTTGGTAAGAACTCGCTATTCGTTGCATTCCCCGCAAAATCCCGGCTATTGGAATCCTCTCTTAAATCATTCAAAAGGTATTTTTTGCAATGCGTTTCAAGTTGAATTATTGTTGATTAATAAGAGAGAAGAGAGGAAATGATAAGTATGGCTAGGGTATATGATTTTTCGGTGGAAAAACCGGATGGGACGCTGCAGTCTCTAAAGGACTATGAAGGTTCTGTAATTGTTGTCGTGAATACGGCTAGTAAATGTGGGTTTACGGATCAGTTTAAAGAGTTGCAGCAGATTTACGATGATTATCGGGATAAGGGACTTGTGATTCTTGGGTTTCCTTCAGATAACTTCAATAATCAGGAGTTCGATTCGATGGATGAGACGTTGGCGTTTTGTGAGCGGAATTATGGTGTGACGTTTCCGATGTTTAAGAAGGTGGATGTGAAGGGGGAGCATGCTGCTCCGTTGTTTGCTTTCTTAACGAGTGAGAAGAAGGGATTGTTGACGGAAGGGATTAAGTGGAACTTTACGAAGTTCTTAATTGACCGTGAAGGAAATGTTGTTGATCGTTTTGCTCCACAAACGTCTCCGGATAAAATGAGGGCAGTAATTGAGAAATACATTCAGTGAATAGTAGGAATTCTTTTTCTTATTAGGGCCTCCTTGACACGTCTGATTGCCGCTGATAACCTTTTAATAATATTCACGTGTAGACTAAGATCATACTAGGAGGAAACGATATGTGGGAAACTAAATTTACTCGCGAAGGATTAACCTTTGACGATGTTTTACTTGTACCTGGTGCTTCTGAAGTGTTGCCGAAGGATGTGTCCCTATCTGTTAAGTTGACAGAGAAAATGACGTTGAACATTCCGATTATCAGTGCAGGGATGGATACTGTTACTGAGGCGAAAATGGCAATTGCGATGGCTCGTCAAGGTGGATTAGGTGTCATTCATAAGAACATGAGCATTGAAGAGCAAGCAGAGCAAGTTGTAACGGTTAAGCGATCTGAGAATGGTGTTATTACTAATCCTTTCTTCCTGACGCCGGAACACCAAGTTTTTGATGCTGAACATTTGATGGGCAAGTATCGTATTTCGGGTGTGCCTATTGTTAACAATATGGACGAGCGAAAATTGGTCGGTATTTTAACAAATCGTGATTTGCGTTTCATTCAAGATTATTCCATGACGATCAATGATGTCATGACGAAGGATAATCTTGTGACGGCTCCTGTTGGGACAACGTTAGAGGATGCAGAGAAGATTTTGCAGAAGTATAAAATCGAAAAATTGCCGATTGTCGATGAGCAAGGGATTTTGACAGGTTTAATTACAATCAAAGACATTGAAAAAGTGATTGAGTTTCCGAATGCGGCAAAAGATCAGCAAGGTCGACTACTTGTAGGGGCGGCTGTTGGTGTGACGTCGGATACAATGGTACGTGTGCAGAAGCTTGTTGCGGCTGAAGTAGATGTTATCGTCATTGATACGGCGCATGGTCATTCTAAAGGTGTGCTTGAGACAATTGCGCAAATTCGAAAGGCGTATCCAGAGTTAGATATTATCGCTGGAA
Organism: Sporosarcina sp. OR05; assembly: GCF_041414805.1. Classification (NCBI taxonomy): domain Bacteria; kingdom Bacillati; phylum Bacillota; class Bacilli; order Caryophanales; family Caryophanaceae; genus Sporosarcina; species Sporosarcina sp. OR05. The sequence goes on from NZ_JANKJL010000021.1 coordinate 2,670, forward strand.
ACGTTGCAACAGCTGAAGCAACAGCGGCACTCTATGAAGCAGGAGCAGACGTCGTAAAAGTCGGTATCGGTCCTGGATCAATTTGTACGACTCGCGTTGTTGCGGGTGTTGGTGTACCACAAATTACAGCTGTTTACGAGTGTGCTTCAGAGGCGCGTAAGCATGGCAAAACGATTATTGCCGACGGTGGAATTAAATACTCGGGCGATATTGTAAAAGCTCTTGCTGCAGGTGGACATGTTGTGATGCTCGGTAGTTTGCTAGCAGGTACGACTGAAAGCCCTGGCGATACAGAGATTTTCCAAGGTAGACGTTTTAAAGTGTACCGCGGTATGGGTTCTGTTGGGGCGATGGAGCATGGTTCAAAAGATCGTTATTTCCAAGAAGATGCGAAAAAACTTGTACCAGAAGGAATTGAAGGTCGTATGCCGTACAAAGGGCCTCTTTCTGATTCGATCCATCAATTAGTTGGTGGGATTCGTGCAGGTATGGGGTATTGCGGAACGAAGGATCTACATGATTTACGTGAAAAAGCGCAATTTATTCGTATGACGGGTGCGGGGCTTCGTGAAAGTCATCCTCATCAAGTTCATATTACAAAAGAAGCGCCGAATTACTCGATTTCATAATAAATTGGAAGTATTCATATGAAACTTCAGCACCTTTTCAGCCGTCATGATATGAGCGAAAAGGTGCTTTTTTTAGAGGAGTCCCTAAAAGAGTTCATCTTGTGATAAAATATGAAGTGGAAAAATGCAATGACGGAGGTAGTTGGGTGAAACGGGAAATGAGAAAATGGGTTGCTTTACTGATCATACCAGTTGTCTTCATGATGACGATCAATATCGCGCCTGCACAAGCAGAAACGACACTAGGCATTCATGTTGATGGTGCCATCTTAATTGACGCGGACAGTGGTAAGATTTTATACGAAGAAAATGCAGACACACCACTCGGCATTGCAAGTATGTCAAAAATGATGACGGAATACCTTCTATTTGAAGCAATCGAAGAAGGAAAAATTAGTTGGGACCAAGAATACAGAGTAACGGACTATACATATGCAGTTTCTCAAGACAGACGACTGAGTAATGTACCGCTCCGTAGAGATGGTTCGTATACAATCCGTGAGTTGTATGAAGCGTTAGCGATTTACTCGGCAAATGCTGCGACGATTGCAATTGCTGAAACGATTGCAGGGACAGAAACAGAGTTCTTGAAATTAATGGACGAAAAAGCAAAAGAACTTGGTTTAAAGGATTATAAATTTGTAAATTCAACGGGCTTGAACAACGAATACTTACAAGGGATGCATCCGCAAGGAACAGGACCGAATGATGAGAATGTCATGCCGGCGAAGTCTGTGGCACGCCTTGCATTCCACTTAATGAAAGATTATCCAGAAGTGTTGGACACAACAAAAATCAATTCAAAAATATTCCGTGAAGGTACGACGGATGCAATTAAGATGGACAACTGGAACTTCATGCTTCCAGGGTTTGTGTATGCCTATGAAGGTGTAGACGGTTTGAAGACAGGTACTACTGACTTTGCAGGGCATTGTTTTACAGGTACTGCAAAACGTGGTGACAAGCGTGTAATTGCGGTTGTCATGAAAGCTGTGGATGCCAATGGTGTTGGTTCGTACAAAGCAAGATTTGACGCGACACGTGCATTGTTTGACTATGGGTTTAGTCAATTCTCAGAAGAGGAATTGCTGCCAGCTGGTTATCAGTTTAAAGACCAAAAAACGCTAGATGTGCATAAAGGAAAAGAGAAGACTGTAGCAATTGAAGTGAAGGATTCCATTCAATCGATGATCAAATCGAGTGAAAAAGATCTGTATGAACCACAATTGGTACTGGATGAATCATTGCTTAAAGATGGTGCACTTGAAGCGCCGATTAAAAAAGGAACAGTTGTAGGACACGTCAATATTGTTAAAAAAGAGGGCGAGGACTACGGCTACATTAACGCCAATGATATGGGCATGGAAGTCGTTGTCACAGAAGATGTAGAGAAAGCTGGTTGGTTTTCACTTGCGATGAGTGCAATTGGTGATTTCTTCGTCGGCATTTGGGATAGTGCGACTGGCTTTGTGAAAGGTTTGTTTGATTGATGATAAGAAAACCGCGTGGAATCTAAATGCGTTCCATGCGGTTTTTTTGATTAAAGACTAACAACGTTTGATGTGCCAAGCGTTCATTAGTTGTTCAACGGCACTGCATATGTCCGTATCTGTCAATCCGCCAAAGCCAATTAGGAAGGAAGGGGTATCGCTTGTTGTTGCCGTCCGGTATGCTCGTAAACCGTAAACACGGATGCCTTTCATGAGCGCAGCTTTTTCTAACGTTTGTTCATCCATTCCGGTATGGACATTGATGAGGATGTGCATACCTGCTTCATCTCCTGAATAGGAAATATGAGGAGCATATTGTTGGAGCGCATCGGTTAATAACTGCAATTTCCGCTTGTACACTTTCCGCATACGGTTCAAATGTTTCGAGAAATGACCATCCGCCATGAACCGCGCGATTGTATGTTGGTCAAGTCGCGGGACAGTGGACGAATAGTGGATGAATGCTTTTTCATAGTTCTCCAGCAATATTTGTGGTAGCACCATGTACGCGATTCGCAAAGAAGGCATGAGTGATTTTGAAAACGTACTGATGTAAATGACATTGTCCGCTTTGTCCATGCCTTGCAACGACGGTATTGGGCGGCCAGTGTAACGGAATTCACTATCGTAATCATCTTCAATGATGAAATGATGCTCATTTGAGGATGCCCAATTCAATAAGGCAGTTCTACGTCCTGCAGAAAGCACTGTGCCGGTCGGAAATTGATGGGAAGGGGTAACGTAGGCGACTGTTGCAGATGATCGTTGTAACGCTTGTACGTCCATTCCTTCTTCATCTACAGCAATCGGTATTGCTTCCCGGTTATTATGAACGAACACATGATGTGTAAGCGGATAGCCTGGATCCTCAATGGCATACGTTGCGTCTGGACCTAAAAGGCGGATGAGCAACGGCATGAGTTGTTCGGTACCTGAACCGACAATAATTTGTTCAGGCGTGCAATCGACCCCTCGGGAGTGATACAAATACTTCGCAATCTCTTGTCGAAGTTCTAGATCCCCGTGTGGATGGCCAAGCAATAAAAGGTGCTGTGCCGATTCATCGATGACATCCTTGGCATATTTTCGCCACTGTGTGAATGGAAAATACGCCGTATCAATCTTCCCAGGTGAAAAATCAATGACTAGTTCTTTTTGACGTTGCTGTACGTTCGTCAAAGCTTGCTCAACCGGTCGAACATATGCCAACTCTCCAATTTCCTGCACAAAATAGCCTCTTCGTGGTTTCGATGTAATAAAACCTTCTGCAACGAGTTGCCCATACGATAGCTCAATTGTCGTTTGACTGACATCTAAAAACTCTCCAAGTTTCCGTTTCGATGGTAATTTTTCACCTACAACCAATTTCCCGTCAATAATCCCCTCACGTATTTGCTCGTATATTTGTTCATATAGGGGGATGTTGTTTTCTTTATTTAATGTAATTAACAGCATATCCATTTGATCAACCTCTATCTGACCACTTTAAATAAATGCATTCTGAGTATTTCTATATGGTCATAATCTAGTATACTGAAAAATATGAAAAGGGGGAAGGGAATTATGGAATTTACATATGGTGGCGTCATTATGGATGTTATTAATGCGGAGCAGGCAAAAGTGGCAGAGGCGGCAGGTGCAATTGCAGTAATGGCACTTGAACGTGTACCGTCGGATATTCGTGCTGCGGGTGGAGTGGCACGAATGGCGGATCCGCGCATTGTGGAAGAGGTGCAAAAGGCAGTTTCGATTCCTGTCATGGCGAAGGTGCGTATTGGGCACATTTCTGAAGCACGCGTCTTGGAAGCGATGGGTGTCGATTTTATTGATGAGAGTGAAGTGCTTACACCTGCAGACGAAGAGTTCCATTTATTGAAGAGCGACTTTCAAGTTCCATTTGTCTGTGGAGCTCGTAATCTTGGTGAAGCGGCACGTCGTCTAGGCGAAGGTGCTAAAATGCTTCGAACGAAAGGAGAGCCTGGAACGGGGAATATCGTTGAAGCAGTGCGGCATCTCCGTATGGTGAATGCGCAAGTGAATAAGGTCATTCATATGAGTAATGATGAATTGATGGTGGAAGCGCGCGATTTAGGTGCACCTTATGAGATATTACTTGCGATCCGTGAAGCAAAACGTCTGCCAGTTATTAATTATGCGGCAGGCGGGGTTGCAACTCCTGCTGATGCAGCATTGATGATGGAACTAGGTGCAGATGGCGTCTTCGTCGGATCGGGCATTTTTAAATCGGATCATCCTGAACGTTTCGCACGTGCAATTGTTATGGCGACAGAAGATTTTAGAAACTATCCGCTCATTGCAGATTTGTCTAAAGATATCGGAACCCCAATGAAGGGACTTGAAATTAGCAAATTGGCGGAAAGTGAATTGATGGCTGGGCGTGGCGTGTAAGGTTAATTAACGAGGCATGTATGTTCAAGAAAGGCTGGAGCAATTAGTTGTTGCTCTGGCTTTTCTTGAATCTTTTTTTGTGAGTAGCCGTAAAGGTAGTAAAGTGTGGGAGGCTGAGGGGTATGAAGAAGATTTTCTCAGTAAAATATTTATTGCAATCTATTAACTCAAAGGACACGCTCAAATTCGGTGATGACGAAGACGTTTTTGAAGAAGTGATTGTTTTAGTCAAGGCGGATGAGAAGGACCATGCGAGGCAACGTGTCATCGGACAGTATGAAGAACTTACGTATGAAAATGCCGCAGGTGGAACGACGACGTGGCGATTTGTAACGGTCTTGGATTGTTTTGAATTAGTCGATAACATAGAAGGGGACATTGACTTTCAGGAAGTGTATAGCCGATATATATTAGTCGAACCAGGGACGACAGCGGAAGAAGTGATTCGGGATTATTCGTTGGATAAATGATAGATTGTACGGAGAATGTTCGTTCATTATATGCATATAGAGACGGGTAATGAGGTAGTTACCCGTCAGTTAGGAGTAGGTCTGGTATTCTACATAGAGACAGGAGGATATCGCATGACGGAACGATTAAAAATGTTTGACGAAGACTATCGTTATCTGGGGGAGGATACGAGGGAAAACATACACAAGAAGGGACTATGGCATGAGACTTTTCATTGTTGGTTGATGGATGAAACGGATGTGTATATTCAAAAGAGAAGTGCAAAGAAGAAGGACTTTCCGGGTTTATTTGATATTACTGCGGCGGGACATTTGCTTGCGACTGAAAATGTAACGGACGGAATACGCGAAGTTGAGGAAGAGTTGGGGATTAAGGTAGATCCTGCAAAGTTGGTGAAGGCAGGTGTGATTCTAGATGTTATTAGATTGTCAGGATTTATCGATAAGGAATTCGCGAATGTATTCTTGTATAAATCAACTTTTTCACCGACGGATTTTTCATTGCAAGATGAGGAAGTAGAAGGAATTTATACGGTTGGAATTAGCGAAATCAAAGCATTGTTTCGGAATGAAAGCAAAGTCGTTACGTGTAAGAACTTAAGGGATGGCACATTATCGGAAATAACTCTCAATGATTTTGTTCCACATGAAACAGGGTACTTTCACAAGGTTGCAGAGATGTTGGAACATCAAACGAATCTATAAAAATGTTAGAATAGGATAAGCAGCTACATTAAGCGGATGGGCGGTTGGCACTCCCTGAGAAAAGGGGGTGTTTATATGGTGACTTATGACGCAATGAACATGCTATTCCAATTTGGAATGTTTCTCGCAGCAGCGGCAGCAGTCATTGTAGCGATAATTGCTCTATTCATCAATAGAAAAAAGTAACCACCCTCCGCAAACGTCCAAAGTATGCAGGGTAGTTACTCTTTTGTAAAAACTCTCGTATTACAGGCCAACCGCATTTCATGCGGATGTCAGCTGCACAGACGAGGTGTTAGCAGCACCCGATCTTTTTTAGTATATCTTCACATTACCACAATTATGCTGATATTACACTTGTTTAACCGCTATAAATTATTGTGTTAGTCTTTTGTTGCTAAAACATTCAGTATGTAGTACAGTAATGTTAATTTCATACATCAGACGATGATGGGAAGCAGTAGCAAGTATGTTTTTTTGTAGAGAGCCAGCGGGTGGTGAAAGCTGGTAAAGACACTTGTGAATCCGTCCCTGAGTAGCCGGGTTGAACGAATAGTAGGCCTAGCCGGACATTGAACCGTTATTTCAACGAGTGGATCAGCTTTACGGCTGGTCAATTTGGGTGGCAACGCGGGTAGTTCTCGTCCCTATTATAGGGGATGGAGGGCTTTTTTTGTGTCTGAAGATTGTCGTCAACACTACATTTAGAGGAGGAATAAACGATGTTGGATATTAAGAAGTTACGTGCAGATTTCGATGGCGTAAAAGAAAAACTTGCGAAACGCGGAGAAGATTTGACGGACCTAGATAAGTTCGTTGGTCTCGATGAAAAACGGAGAGAATTGATTGCGAAAGTGGAAGTGCTGAAGGCAGAACGCAATGAAGTATCTCAAAAAGTGGCACAAATGAAACGCAACAAGGAAAATGCGGATGAGACAATCGCTCGTATGCGTGAAGTGGGCGATGAAATTAAAGCGCTAGATGAGCAATTGCATCAAGTCGAAGAAGATTTGAATTATGTTATGATGCGTATCCCGAACATTCCGCATGAAAGTGTTCCTGTCGGCGACAGTGAAGACGACAACGTTGAGGTTCGTACGTGGGGTGAGAAACCGGAATTCGGATTTGAACCAAAGCCACATTGGGAAATTGGAACAGACTTGAATTTGCTTGATTTTGAACGTGCTGCGAAAGTGGCGGGAAGCCGTTTCGTGTTCTATCGTGGGTTAGGTGCTCGTCTTGAGCGAGCGTTAATTAGTTTCATGTTGGATTTACATGCGGATGAACACGGGTATGAAGAAATGCTTCCACCATACATGGTCAACCGCACAAGCTTGACAGGTACGGGTCAATTGCCAAAGTTTGAAGAAGATGCGTTCCTCATACAGGAAGAGGATTATTTCTTAATCCCAACGTCTGAAGTGCCTGTAACGAACTTCTATCGCGATGAGATTCTGGATGGCGCTCAATTGCCTGTAGCCTTTACAGCGTACAGCACAAACTTCCGTTCAGAGGCAGGATCTGCAGGGCGGGATACACGTGGATTAATTCGCCAGCATCAGTTCAATAAAGTCGAGCTCGTCCGTTTTGTAAAACCGGAAGATTCTTATGATGAATTGGAGAAATTGACAGGTCATGCTGAAAAAGTATTGCAACTACTTGGCTTGCCATACCGTGTGTTAAAAATGTGTACAGCGGATCTTGGGTTTACAGCTGCGAAAAAATACGATATTGAAGTTTGGATTCCGACGCAAGAGACGTACCGTGAAATTTCTTCTTGTTCAAACTTTGAAGATTTCCAAGCGAGACGTGCGTCCATCCGTTTCCGTCGCGAGCAAGGTGCGAAACCTGAATTCGTTCATACATTGAATGGAAGTGGGCTTGCAGTCGGTCGTACTGTCGCTGCTATCCTTGAGAATTACCAGCAGGAAGACGGTTCTGTCGTTGTGCCTGAAGTATTGCGTCCGTATATGGGTGGCAAAGAAGTCATCCGATAAGAGGTACAGTAAAAGGCGATGCGGAAGTTCAATCGACTTCTCGCATCGCCTTTTTTTGTGCTTTTTTCTTGTCCCGTAATGCACGGAAAAATTGGGTAAGCATGTTTCCGCATTGATCTGCTAGGACACCTTCCGTCACGTCACACTCGTGGTTAAACCGAGGGTCATTCAATAAACGATAAAAAGAATCGACACAACCGCCTTTTGGATCACGTGCGCCATAGACAACACGCGGTATTCGAGACTGAAGAATAGCACCTGCGCACATCGGGCACGGTTCAAGTGTGACATATAGGGTTGTCTCTTCCAAACGCCAACTGCCAACTACCGCACATGCATCTTGTATTGCAGTCAGTTCGGCATGGGTGACGGCATTTTGGGAGGTTTCTCGCAAATTATGGGAGCGCGCAATGACTACGCCGTCTTTTACAATGACCGCTCCAATCGGAACTTCCCCTAACGCTTCAGCTTTCTTCGCTTCTTCAATTGCCAACTGCATAAAATATTGATCTGTCGTGTACGCATCCATCTGTCATCGCTCCTTGTATGTAGTGTACCATCCTTTTATTCAAAACTTGAACGGAAATGTTGCTGGGATCATAGAACGAAGGTGAACCATTGTACAGCGGACTTGTAATAGAACTGGAAACACTCTATGTTTCACAACCCATATATGGTAAAATAAAGTGCAGAAATTGACGAATTAAAGGAGAGCATTGTAATGTCTGTTCCGTTTATTACGGTTGAGGGGCCGATTGGTGTCGGGAAAACGACTCTCTCAAAAGCGATCGCAGAAGCACAACAGTTCCACCAGTTACGTGAAATCGTGGATGAAAATCCATTTTTAAATAAGTTTTATGACGACATTGCGGAATGGAGTTTCCAAACCGAAATGTATTTTCTCTGTAACCGATACAAGCAACTGGGCGATATTCAAAAGAAATACCTTAGCAACGAGCAGCCAGTTGTGGCGGATTATCATGTATTTAAGAACTTGATCTTCGCGCAGCGGACATTACCAGCGGAAGAATATAAAAAATATGAAGAGATCTATCATATTTTAACGAGGGACAAGCCTGCTCCGAATGTTATTATTTATCTCCATGCATCCCTGGATACGCTTATGAAGCGGATTGAAATGAGAGGGAGAGATTTTGAGAAGAAGATTGATCCTGCTTATTTGCAACAATTATCGGCTGACTACGAAGTGTTCATTTCAAACTTCGAAGCGGCTCATCCAGATATACCTGTCCTACGCTTCAATGGGGACGAAATCGATTTTGTGAATGATGCAGGCGATTTGCAATTTATTTTAAGCAAAGTCGATGAGACGATACGAAAAGGAGCAAAGCAATGAATTTACGTGAAAAGTACGGCATTCCGAAAAACGCGGTCATCACAATTGCCGGAACAGTTGGAGCTGGTAAGTCGACGATGACGAACGCGTTGGCGAACGCTCTGGATTTCCGTACATCTTTAGAAAATGTCGATGAAAATCCCTATTTAGACCGGTTTTATGATAATTTTGAGCAGTGGAGTTTCCATCTGCAGATTTATTTCTTAGCTGAACGGTTCAAGGAGCAAAAACGGATTTTTGAGTATGGCGGCGGTTTCATACAAGATCGCTCGATCTACGAAGATACGGGGATTTTTGCGAAAATGCATAAAGATAAAGGGACGATGGATCCGGTCGATTACGATACATATACGAAGTTGTTCGACGCAATGGTCATGACGCCATATTTCCCACATCCTGATTTACTTGTCTATTTGGATGGGCCATTTGAAACGATTCTTGCGCGTATCCAAGAGCGCGGACGCGAAATGGAACAAGATACACCGCTTTCTTACTGGGAAGAGCTGCATAGTAGGTATGTAGAATGGATTGATTCGTTTAATTCATGTCCAGTACTGCGAATTGATATTACCGATTACGATTTAAAAGCAAACCCTGAAGAAGTGGAAGCGATTGTAGAGCGGATTGGTAATATGTTGAACTTGTCGGCGGGATTGAAGAAGTAGGGACAATAAAACCGTGTGAAATTGAGAGGTGGCCTCTTGATTTTGCGCGGTTTTTTGTTGATAGCGTGTTTAATTTCAGCTTTTATATAGTTTAGATACGACGGGGGAATATGCTGAGAATGGTGGAGTTATGCGGCGTTCTGGGGGAATATGCTGAGAATGGCGGAGTTTATGCGGCGTTCGGAGGAGATATGCTGAAATCGGCAGAGTTATGCCGCATTCGGTGGCAAGATACTGAATTTGAAGGGGATTGTATGTGTATTGTTAATTCAATGGAAGAAAACAAGGGACACGGAGGTGTCCCTTATAGCTGTACAGTTGATTGTACAAAGAATTCTTTGTACAACTCTTTTAAAATTTTCGTTTCGTCGTTTTTCTTCACGCCGAACACTAAACTGACTTCTGAAGATCCTTGGTTGATCATTTCAATATTACAACCTGTGCGTGCGATGGCAGATGCTGCGCGGGCTGCAAGTCCAGTTGTATATTGCATGCCTTCTCCGACAAGGACAATCATGGAGTAGTCGTGTTCAACGATTACAGCATCCGGTTCGAGTTCTTGATGGATACGCGCTACAATCTTTTTCTCTTTCTCCTCAGGCAAATAGCGCGTGCGGATGATGATGGAAAGATTGTCGATGCCTGACGGTGTATGCTCGTAGGAAATCTCTTCTTCTTCAAAGATTTGAAGGAGTCTGCGGCCGAAGCCGATTTCCAAGTTCATTAAGTATTTATCCACATAAATCGTTGTAAAGCCACTGTCTGCTGCGATGCCGATTACTTGTTGCTCATTGTAGTCACGTTCTTTGACGATCAACGTTCCAGGGGCACTCGGGTTATTCGTGTTTTTAATGCAAACAGGAATGGACTTTAGAAAAGCAGGAATTAGCGCTTCGTCATGGAAGACTGAGAAGCCAGCATAGGCCAGTTCCCGCATTTCACGATACGTCATTTTCTCAATCGCAACGGGGTTTTCAATGACCGTTGGATTTGCTGCGAAAACAGAGTCGACATCTGTGAAGTTTTCATACAGTTCCGCTCCAGTGGCAGCTGCAATGATTGAACCTGTGATGTCGGAACCGCCACGGTTGAATGTACGGATGGTGCCGTCGTTTGTATACCCGAAAAATCCAGGGAAGACGATAATGCCAGGTAGGTCCCGAAGTTTGGCAAGACGCTCATCGCCTTCAGGGAGTGCACGGACGCGTTCAGGTCGGTCGCTGACGAGCAAGCCGCCTTCTTTTGGACTGACATAATGGGATTCCATGCCGAGCAACTGGAAGTAAGCGGCAATCATTTTCGCATTATTATCTTCACCGGCTGCTTTTAATCTATCCATATATAAAAGAGTATCTACTTTATCCTTGGCGAGACGATCACGTAGATCCGTTTCAATTTCCTCAATGATTGCGCCGTCTAGGCCCAGTTCTTCGGAAATTCCACGGAACCGATCGACAACGGCAGACAATGCTTGTTCTGTATCTTCATTTGCCAACGCTTTGTTTGCAAGCTGGATGAGAAGATCCGTCACTTTCGTATCATCGGAAAAACGTTTACCAGGTGCAGAGACAACTACAATTTTACGGTTACTGTCAGAGGTGACGATGTCGACCACTTTTCGAATTTGATCGGCTGTCGCAACGGATGTGCCGCCGAATTTACACACTATCATATTCATCAGATCCAATCTTTATTAAAGTGACAATTGCATGATATATTGAACTTTACCATAAAAGGGGTTGTTATTGAAAGTGTAATTCTCTATAATGTCCTTATGCAAAGAACGAATGTATTTTTATAGTGTACATAGAGTGAGGGGAATCGTCAATGAAAAGTGAAATTACAATTGGGTTACTCGGATTCGGCGTTGTTGGAGGCGGTGTAGCCACAATTCTACACGAACACCAAGACGACCTGAACCATAAATTGGGGGTTCCCGTAAAGATAAAAAAAGTATTAGTGAAAGATGCTACGAAGAAAAGAGATACTTACTTAGCGCAGGAAATGTTTACGACTGATTTGGATGAATTAATAGAAGACCCATCCATTGATTTAATTGTCGAGGTCATTGGTGGAGCAACCGAAGCAAAACAAGCGATTGAACGCGCACTACGGGCTGGAAAAGGCGTTGTTACGGCAAACAAAGACGTCATGGCAGAATCAGGGCTTGAATTGTTGAAGTTAGCAGATGAAAATAAGTGCGATCTATTCTATGAAGCGAGTGTCGGAGGCGGTATTCCCCTAATCCGAACGCTTGAAGATGGACTTGCGTCTGACCGGATTACTGCGTTAACAGGCATCGTGAACGGAACGACGAACTTCATCCTCACGAAGATGAAGCTCGAAAAGAAATCGTATGAAGAAGCACTGGCCGAAGCGACAGAACTTGGATTTGCTGAAGCAGATCCTTCCGCGGACGTCGACGGCATTGACGCGGCAAGAAAAATGGCTATTCTTGCGTCACTAGCATTCTCTACAGATGTTCATCTGGATGATGTATTTGTACGAGGTATGGATGTCATTCAAGAGGGCGATTTGGAACTTGCTGAGCAATTCGGCTACACGGTGAAAATGGCGGGATCAGCGAAAAAGGACGAAGATGGGATTGAAATTTCCGTGGAACCGGTATTCATTCGCAATGCACATCCACTTGCTTCCGTGAACAATGAATTCAATGCAGTTTACGTGTACGGGGATGCCGTCGGTGAAACGATGTTTTACGGCCCAGGAGCAGGTTCATTGCCAACAGCGACATCTGTTACTGGAGACATTATTGCCGCTTGCCGGAACCTATTGCTAGGGGTCAACGGAAAAAGAGTACATGCCCCTCAGCATTCATGCAAAGCGAAAAGCGATGACCAAATTATCGGTCGGTACTTCCACCGTATTTCAGTGAAAGACAAAGTCGGCGTGTTGACGCATTTATCTTCAATTTATAGCAATCACGGTGCGAGTTTGGCAACCGTCGTCCAACCGGAAGGCAACCAAAATGGTGGAGTGGACCTTGTCATGATTACACACAAAATCTCACGTCAACAGCACAAGGACATCATGCAAGCATTGCAAAACGTACCAGAAGTAAACAAAGTCGTAAGTTACTACCGAGTGGAGGGCGAAAACAAATGAGAAGATGGAATGGACTTTTAGAAGAATACAAAGAATGGCTACCTGTGACAGACAACACACCTGAACTCACGCTACAAGAAGGAAACACGCCCCTCATTCATTTGAAAAACCTATCCGAACAATGGGGCGTCAACCTATACGTCAAAACGGAAGGGACAAACCCTACAGGCTCTTTCAAGGATCGCGGCATGGTGATGGCAGTCGCTAAAGCAAAAGAGGAAGGCAAAACCGCGCTCATCTGTGCCTCTACGGGCAATACATCCGCTTCAGCAGCAGCATATGGCGCTCGCGCAGGGATGCGGACAATCGTCGTCATCCCGGAAGGACGGATTGCACTTGGTAAACTAGCGCAAGCAAAAATGTACGGAGCAGAGATCGTTGCAATCGAAGGCAATTTCGATGAAGCGCTTCGGATGGTGCGTGAAGTAGGTGAAGGCAAGATTGCACTCGTCAATTCCGTCAATCCGTATCGTCTAGAAGGACAAAAGACGATTGCCTTTGAAACAATAGAGCAACTAGGAAAAGTTCCAGACATTTTTGCATTGCCAGTAGGGAATGCGGGGAACATTTCAGCTGCTTGGAAAGGTTTCAAGGAGTACGACGCGAAAAAAGGTTCAGGAACGCCTAAATTACTAGGTGTGCAAGCGGATGGTGCAGCACCGATCGTTTATGACCGTGTGTTTGATCAACCGGAAACGATTGCGACTGCGATCCGTATTGGTAATCCTGCCAGCTGGCATTTAGCAACTGCGGCATTAGAAGAATCTGAAGGGGCAATCCTTTCAGCAACCGACGAAGAGATTTTAGAAGCATACAGTTTACTTGCGGCGACAGATGGTGTCTTTGCTGAACCTGCTTCTTGTGCAACAATTGCTGGCATTAAGAAGCAACTCGATGCAGGGCTAATTGAAAAAGGGACGACGATTGTCGGTGTGTTAACTGGAAACGGCCTGAAAGACCCTGAAACAGCAATTCAAGTGAATGAAGGGAAACCTTTCTTGTCGACTGAAGAATTTCATGCATTTTTAAATGACGTAAAGGCAGGCGTCAACTAATGGAAGCGCCGATGTTTTCGGTTGCTGTTCCTGCTACGACAGCAAATCTCGGACCGGGCTATGATAGTGTCGGAATGGCGTTAGCTTTGTATATGACGGTTGCTGTTACCGCTTCTCACGCATGGGCTGTACATTATGACGGTGAGGAGTATGCAGGGCTTGCGACCGGGACCGATAATTTAATCGTCCAAACGATTCAAGATGTGGCGGCGCGACACGGTAAAGAAGTTGAGCCGCATGTATTGCAAGTACAGTCCACTATTCCTTTAGGAAAGGGGCTTGGGAGTAGCGCAACAGCTATTGCAGCAGGAATTGTTATTGCGGAAAGATTGCTAGGCATCTCTTTTACTTCCATTGAAAAAGCACGTATAGGTAGTGAACTTGAAGGGCATTCCGATAACGTCACTGCCGCGTTACTAGGCGGAGTGACCGTAACCTACTACACAGAAGATACGATGGAAGTCATTCAATTACCGAAACCGCCGATCGGGGCTGTTCTTCTCGTACCGCCACAAGCATTAAAAACCGAAGAATCAAGAGGCCTTCTACCACTTGAACTGTCTCATTCTGAAGCGGCGGCTGGGAGTGCTGCGAGCAATATGCTCGTCACGGCCATTGCGACAGGCGACTGGGAGCTGGCAGGTCGCATGATGGAGAAAGACGTTTTCCACGAACCGCACAGAAAGCGCCTATTTCCTTCGTTTGATGAAATTCGTACGGTGTGCCATTCACTTGGAGCGTATGGAATGACAATTAGCGGAGCAGGACCTTCGTTGTTTGTGGCAGTAAAAGACGGGGAAGAAACGGTCATCGCTCAGAAATTAAAGGAGCAATTCCCTTACTATCAAGCGATCGCTTTGCAACCTGCTGAGGAAGGCGCAAGGGTAGTAGATCGAGTTTAAAGAAGTAAAGGGTGCTTATGTACATCATTCATAAGCACCTATAGTTTAATAAATGAAAAACGCCTGACCGTTCAAGCCGGTCAGGCGTTTTTTATTGTTTCAGATGAAATTCATTACAACGTAACAAATTTCATTTCCAATTTATGCGCGATATAAAAAATATGGCGGAGGAAGAGGGATTCGAACCCCCGCGGGCTTTAACACCCCTGTCGGTTTTCAAGACCGATCCCTTCAGCCGGACTTGGGTATTCCTCCGTGTTGGACAAGTAATAATTTATCACGTTCTTAAATAGGTGTCAACCATTATTCTTAAGTTTTTCTTTTCATCGATGAAACATGCGCCATACATAGTATCCGGCTAGTCCGACAGCCTGAATGGAAGCCGCATAAATGTTCTTCGAATCAGCATTCGAAAACAGAATGATGAGAAGTGCAAATAGAAAACTTGGTGCTACCAACATCACATACATTTTGACTTCGGGATTCCGAAAACTTAATTCAAATTCTTTCACATAGTCACATCCTTTCTGTAAATTCTAACAGTTATACAAGAGGAGTACAAATAACACTTAATGTATGGGGAATAAATAGTTTCAGGTCCTGTTGATTAACCACTTACTTACAAGTGGACTTCTTGAACCTAAGACGATAGAGGGAGTAGGTTGATTTTTCGTCAGAAATCTGTATAATAGTAAATGCCGTGCTAGGTGGGGAGGTAGCGGTGCCCTGTAACTTGCAATCCGCTCTAGCAAGACTGAATTCCTTTTCTGAGGCTGTCCGCATGTAGGGCCTGCCTCTTGCACGTAGTGTTGACGTCTGGGTCCTGCGCAATGGGAACCCATGAACCATGTCAGGTCCGGAAGGAAGCAGCATTAAGTGGACTTTCTCATGTGCCGCGGGGCAGCCTAGGCTGAGCTGTCGACAAGAGTAACGCTTATGTGCGGCAGTCGAAGGAAGGTGCACGGCATTTACATATGTCTATCCAACTCGTCCGTTTATCGGTCGGGTTTTTTCTTTGTCTTCATGTTAAATAGGAATCTTTTTAAAGCAGGCCGATCCAGTTCGTGTTTTGAAACAGAGCCTGAATGACATACTTGTAGTATTAATACGCAATTGAAGTCCCTAGTATACTGGTAGAGGAATTCGCAAACAAATCCTTGGAATCCACAGGACGACGAAGCGCTTTATTGAATGCATCTATGCTATAATACATACTATGAGATTTGTCATGGAAGGAGGGGGAATAGTGGCGTATCAAGCTTTTTATCGTGTTTACAGGCCACAGTCGTTCGGTGAAATGTCGGGACAGCATCATGTCAAACAGACATTACAAAATGCACTTCATCACAATAAAACATCGCATGCGTATCTTTTTTCAGGTCCTCGGGGAACAGGGAAAACAAGTGCCGCAAAGGTGTTTGCAAAAGCGTTGAATTGTGAGAATGGCCCGGCGAAGGAACCGTGTAATGAATGTCCAACGTGTAAAAGCATTACTGAAGGTTCCAATACGGATGTCATCGAATTTGACGCAGCATCAAACTCACGTGTCGAAGAAATTCGGGACATTATCGAGAAAGTTCGATTTGCGCCTTCTAATGCCCGATTTAAAGTGTACATTATCGATGAGGTGCACATGTTATCGAATTCAGCATTCAATGCGTTGCTGAAAACGTTGGAAGAGCCTCCTCCGCATGCAGTGTTCATTTTAGCCACAACCGAACCGCATAAATTGCCGTTAACAATTATTTCACGTTGCCAACGTTTTGACTTTAAGCCGATTACGTCAGCGGAAATTGTTGATCGGATGCGACAAGTGTTGGATGATGCAAGCATTGAAGCGGATGAACTTGCGCTTAAAGTGATTGCACAAGCTGCTTCAGGTGGAATGCGTGATGCGTTAAGTATGCTTGATCAGGTAGCTTCTTTCAGTGGGGAGAGGTTAACAGCGGAAAGTGCGTTGCTTGTAACAGGGTCTGTCGGTGAAGATATTTTCTACCAATTGGCAGAAGCGCTTTTATCGAAAGAGGCAGCAACGGCTTTGACACTACTCGATCGACTCATCGCTGAAGGGAAGGACGTATCGAGGCTGGCCGAAGATTTGATAACGTTTTTCAGAGATCTTCTTCTATTAAGAACGGCCCCGAATTTGGAAGATCTTCTAGAGTTAATTTCAAACGATGAACGATTCGTTTCGATGGCACATGCATTTGAAGCGGAAATGTTATATGCATTTATTGATATCTTGTCAAAAACACAGCAAGAAATGCGATTCTCGAATCATGCGAAAGTATATATTGAATCTGCATTGTTAAAAATGATTCATCTCGATAATTCTGGTGGACAGTCACAAGGCGGTAGCGCAACAATTGATCCGCAGTTGAATCAGAAAGTAGAAAGTTTGGAAAGGCTCGTCGCTGAACTACAACAACAATTGGCAGAAGGCGTTCGTCCAACTGAAGGTTCCGTTGCACCAGCACAACCAAAGAAAAATGCATCGAAATCTTCGCAGTCATTCAGAATACCGACTGGTAAGATAAATGAAGTACTTAAAGGTGCGACACGTAAAGATATACAAGTCATTCGTGAAGAGTGGGCAGGGATGATGCATACAATGCAGCGATCCCATTCAGCGCTTCTAGAAGAAACTGAACCGGTGGCGGCATCTGACAACGCTTTTGTGTTAAAATTCAAGTATGAAATTCATTGCCTCATGGCTTCAGAAAATACGTCACTCCGATCAGGGTTGTCAGCTGCTTTACTTGCGAAAACTGGTAAAGCATACGACGTCGTATACGTCCCGGAAGACGGCTGGTTAAAGGTGAGAGAGGAATTCATCCGTAATAATGGGCTCTCCAAACAATCAGATGACTCAGAGCATCCAACTGAGGATGACCAAAGTGCTCAGGACGAGATGCCTTCCTTTATGCAGGAAGCAGTTGAGCAAAATACGGATCCACTCGTCGCGGAGGCGGAAAAGATGTTTGGCAAGGAATTCATAACTGTACATGATGATTAATTGAAAATTGAGGAGGAAATGACAATGCGTGGTATGGGAAATATGCAAGGTATGATGAAACAAATGCAGAAGATGCAAAAGAAGATGGCGGAAGCTCAAGAGGAGTTAGCTGAAAAGCGTCTCGAAGGTGTAGCCGGTGGCGGTATGGTAAAAGTAATCGTTTCAGGTCAAAAAGAGGTACTTGAAGTTGTAATCGATCCATCCGTAGTGGATGCTGAGGACGTTGAAATGCTTCAAGACCTAGTAGTAATCGCAACAAATGATGCGATGTCAAAAGCGGAAGAACTAACGAACTCCACAATGGGGCAATTCACGAAAGGATTGAACCTACCTGGAATGTTCTAGGAGGAACTATTATGCACTATCCTGAACCGATATCCAAATTGATCGATAGTTTTATGAAGCTGCCAGGTATCGGCCCGAAAACAGCGGGCCGACTGGCGTTTTTTGTGTTAAGCATGAAAGAAGATACAGTGCTCGATTTTGCGAAAGCACTCGTAGATGCAAAGAGAAATCTGCGTTTTTGTTCGGTCTGTGGGCACATTACGGATATTGATCCGTGCCATATTTGTCGAGATCAATCCCGCAACCGTACGATGATTTGTGTCGTTCAAGACCCGAAGGATGTAATTGCCATGGAAAAGATGAGAGATTACAACGGGTTGTACCATGTGTTACATGGTTCCATTTCTCCAATGGATGGAATCGGGCCAGAAGATATTAACGTCCCTTCATTGTTAACAAGACTACAAGATGAAGAAGTACAAGAATTGATACTAGCAACGAATCCAACGATTGAAGGCGAAGCAACAGCGATGTACATTTCCCGTCTTGTAAAACCATCAGGCATTACGACGACACGGATTGCACACGGTCTTCCGGTTGGAGGAGACTTGGAATATGCAGATGAAGTGACACTATCTAAAGCATTAGAAGGTCGTAGGGAATTATAGGGGGTCAACGTCCATGTTTGGCCGTAAAAGAAAACTAAAAAGAGAATTTGACGATTGTCTTCGAAACTTGTTGCTTGAAACGAAAAGCGACTGGGAACAAGCAAGAGAGATAGAGCACTATTTGAATGATTATGATGAAGATGTAATTGTTCGCAGGAAAATAGCAGAAAGTAAATACTTTCATTTATTCAAAGAAGCAAAAGAGCGAGCGCTCCGAGTCGAGCGATGAGAAACAAGTTGTTGTCATAAAGCCGTGATAATTGTTTTGGGAAACGCATAGATTGGACTACTAGTCGAAAGGAGCGTTTCCCATGAAAATAATTGGTGTAGCAGTAATTGGCGTTATTCTTTTATCGTTATTGATGTTGGATAAAAAACAAATTGCTAAAGCTACTGAAAAACTGTCGATCTTTTGGTTCCGATTGGCTTTTGCTTTTCTAGCGCTATTTATCCTGAACATTGCTGGTGGTTTTGTAGGTATCTATTTTCCTGTGAACATTGCTTCAGGGTTCCTGTTAGCCATTTTAGGTATACCAGGTTTTGCAGCTTTGTTTGCATTTGCAGTGTTTTTGTAACGATTCTTCTATAATAGATAGAAGAGTATTGCATCGTTTGAGTATGGATTTCCGGCTGAACAAAGAAGACAAGTTGCGTAGATTCGATTCAGCCGTGGAATCACTGAAAGTATTGATGATACAAACTCAAGATTATGTACTGTCTAGCCTATATAAATATAGCTCCTTTCTATTCTTAGTCATGTACGTAGATGAAGGTTGGTCATCGGTATGTTAAGGTTTACTAGTTTGCTTACGTGGACAAGCGTTGTGAAATATGTGAGCAGATATAGAAGGAAAAAGAATTTAAATAAAAGTGTTGCATTCTAAAATATACGGTGGTATAGTAGATAACGTTGCACTTCCGATAAACGAAAACAACTTGAAAACAGGTTGAAAAACTTTTTTT
>NZ_JANKJL010000022.1:0-20251 GCF_041414805.1 Sporosarcina sp. OR05
CATCAGACGGGATAGACTGTCGATGAATATACCCATAAGTAGGTGATGTAAATGCATGTTGGATATATGATCAAGATGGAGCGGCTCTCTCAAAAAATGAAACAGGCTGTCTTGGCTAAGGGGATTTGTTCTGAATCGCAACTAAGCAGAATTGAAAACGGGAACATTAAGGGCCGTGATGAGGTATTGGATAAGCTATCCAAGAGATTGGGTATTGCCATCTCAGACGACTTCAAAGATGAAAGGGTTCGTGTCGAGGATTATGTAGTGCGTTATGAAAGGATCATAAACACGCGTGATCAAGAAGGGGCAGCTAGACTCATTAGTGAGTTAACGGACAAGTTCCCTTCAGCTGGAATACAGACAAGAATAGAGTTAGAACTGATGGCAATACGGTTAAGTCTAGTGTTGAAAGGCGGAGAAAAAGAAACACGGAGGAAACTTGCAAAGTATCAAGACATTCAATCGGAATTGACACCTCAACAAGCCTTTGCTGTTTTATAAATGAAAGGAATGTCTTTATATACAAACGGTGAGTTAAAAGAAAGTTTGGAAGCGCTCTCAAAGGCGAAATGCATGACGGAAAGTCTTGCACTCTCGCCATTTGAACGAGCTGATTTTGCCTATGTCCTATCTGTCGTTCTTATGGCGAATGGGCAGAAATTTGAGGCACTTGTACAAGCTAAGCAAGCGCTTGCCTATTTTGAATCAATAATGATGGAACAGCGGGTAGTGGAATGCCATATGATTTGCGGAGTAGCTTACAAAAATAATGATAATTTAACAAAAGCTCTCGAAGTATTCCATCTTGTTGAAATGATTTGCATTCAGTTTGACTTGGATTCCTTACTAGGCATTCTTCACCAAAATATTGGCGATGTTTATTCGGTGATGGGTGAGTCGGAGCGTGCCATTTCACATTTTGAAATAGCTATCGATCATAAAGAGCTTCCGAGTGAACTGTTGTACTCTATCTATTCTTTGGTGAAGGAATATGAAAAAATAGGAAGACTGGATCAGGTAAAAAAATGTTTGAAAGAAGGATCAGGACTAGTGCCTGAATTGCATGAGAGAAAAAGAGAGTATTATGAGCACCACTTTAATGCATATGAAGCCGTATGTTCACAAGATGAAAAAAAGATAGAAAATGCAATGTTGTCGGCATTCCACTTCTTTAAAAAAAGAGGTAGTCATAAACAATGGATGGATTACGCAAAAAAACTTGCAGACCTCTATGCTAGAAATGGCAAATATAAAAAAGCGGTGGATTTTTATAAAATGATAGTTGGCTAAAAGGGTGGCTGAGATGAAGCGATGGATGTTTGGATTCCTTATTGTATTTTTCCTTTGGGGGAGTGCGGCTGCTTTCCAATTGAGTGGAGAAGACGAAGAACTGCCAGGAATTTCAGAAGAATATACGCATGAATTGTAAAATGCCTATCATTTGCGAAAATGCTGTCTGAAAATGCTCTAAAAACGCTACTTTTCATAGCTCATTTGCGCAATAAATAGTTATGGACAATATTGGTGGAATATGGAATGATTGAATTGTGAGAACTATCGGCCGATATTCTTCGTGAGAGTTTCTTTTTTATACTAAAAAATAGAGATGGAGGAATAAATTTATGAAGAAGATTAAAGTATTATCTTTAAGTTTAATCGCCGCTTTATGTTTAGGATTATCAGCACCATTCTCAAGTGTCCAAGCTTCTGATAACGTTAACGCGCAAATTACTCCCATGGCAGATAGGATATTTGTGGAACAACTTAAAGCTCCAACATATACATCAGCTATTTGGGTTACAGAAGTCCGAAACGGAAAAACGTACTCTGGGTATTTATACAATAGAGGTTTTCATCCTACGAATGGATACTCGATATTTAATGGTTGGCTTGATGCTGCACCTTACGTAGATCCTTATCTGCTGGAAGATAATTAATATATAGAAAAGTCGTACAAAGCATTTTTTATGTACCCCTTTAAGTTGATATTGTGTAAATTCACTAATGTTTATACTACTGCTTAAAGGTTTTTTTTTTATATTGGCAATCGGAAAATGAACATTTATAAAAAAGTACTATTGAATCAGAGTAGGTAAGGTCAAGGTTTGTAAAATACGAAGAGGAATCACTGGATAATGTTCAATGATATGGGGAGTGAGTTGATGAGAAAAATAATTGCCTTTATGGTTAAAGGGATTATCAAGAGCAAATACGTCTTGTGGCTATCGCTTGTATTAATTGTTTTTATATTATTACTTTACGGAATCAACACTACACAATCAGGGGCAACTAAAAAAGAGTTACAGGCTACTTTTGAAAAACGGTTAGAGAATATTGATTTTTTAATTGGAAGAGCTTTAAACAAGAAGAGGAATATTGGTTTATCAGAAGAGGCGGAACGTGGATTAGATAGTTTATTAATCCAAGAAGAATATTTAAAAACAATAGAAAGTAAGTTAAATGATGAAGATTTAGATATTTCATCCGAAAATCTAGATTATATTAAAGAATACAGCGTGTATGAAAGTACTATTTCCATTCCTTATCAAAATATAGATGTTTTGCATATCGAACAACGGAAAGCAGAAATCTTAAAGAAGTATAATTTATCCTACACTGAACAAGAGACTCCTTATAACACTGCTTTGTTTACTAAGAAATTATTTCAATTATTATTCAGCCCAATTACCGCGTTTCTATTTTTACTTATTTTCATCTATAAATATAAATCGGATGAACAGAATCGGATATTTGATTTTTTAAAAGTAAAATCGTTATCGAATCCTGTTATCTATTATGGCTATTTGATACCATTTTTACTAATCGTAGTTGGATACATAATTCTGGCAAGCTTCTTATCATTTCTACCTCCTTTGGTCACTGGAAATTTGAAAACAATCCACTATCCAATTGAAGTTGTAGTGGGTGCAGATACATTGATGGTACCTGTATGGAAATGGCTTCTCTATATGCCGATAGGCTGGGGAATTTTTGTTTCATTGCTGCTCGTATCGGCAATTTGTTTATTCAAACAACGATTTAGTATGGGTACGTTGTTAACCATAATTACTTTGCCTCTCGTAATCGCTTATATTGTCTCAGTTCAATTCGGTTTTTACATCGTTAATCCAATCCATTTAATTGTTTCATACGAAATGCATCTGCTGCCTACGCATCATTTTGTGCCCTATTTGGTTGGTATGTCTGTTCTGCTTATTATTTTTTTAATCGCTTCCTATCCGGTTTTCAAATCGAAGGGATTGTACCTTAAAGTCCCTGTGCTCCATTCTATCCGAAAACAGTATGCGCCCAAAAACAGGTGGAAGCTGATTCAATTTGAACATCTAAAAAAGAAGCGAAAAGGTCATGTGCTCTTATCGCTAATTCTGTTAGTTGGAATTATCGGGGGTACGTACATCTTTGTTAATCAACAATATCAAAATCTTCCCAAAACGTATTTGCTAGTAATTGAAGAACAGCAAAATTTTTACGTTGAACAGCAAATGCATTGGAAAGTGCTTGAAGAAGAGTTTGATATGGAAATTGAAATGATGCGTGCTGATCACGAAAAATCCGGTGAAGAGACGGAGTTCGTTTCCGCCGAGAATCCATATACGATTATGATTGAAAATATGGATCTCTCCTATCGCTTGTTAGATGATTTAATGAACGAAATTGGAGAAAAGAACTTTCCTGAAAAGTTTCGGGAAACAATGAACACCATACGAAAGGAACCATCCTATAAAGAATTAGATCGAAATCTATGGGATGTAACGGTAATGGCTTCTGAAGAGCAGCAACGTATTCTAGCGGAAAAGGAAATTACGCCATGGCCGATTGGACCTCTGTGGATTTCACATTTTCAGGACCCAAGCACGGCCCTTAATGACGTTCATTACACAATACTCAAAGCGAATCAAGAGCGGAATACGAAGTATGGAAATAGCAGCCTGTTTTCTGTCTACAAATACTTGAATTGGAATATGATGTTGTTTGGTATGGGTGTCTTCATCCTTTTATTATGGACAAGCTTGTCCGATGAGCGACAGCCGAATCCGTCCATCAATTTCATGAAAACCAAAACGATTTCTTTCCGTTCAATCTATGTAAGCAAGTGGGCTTACAATCTGATGATTGCTTACGGATTGC
The DNA here is from genome assembly GCF_041414805.1 of Sporosarcina sp. OR05. Classification (NCBI taxonomy): domain Bacteria; kingdom Bacillati; phylum Bacillota; class Bacilli; order Caryophanales; family Caryophanaceae; genus Sporosarcina; species Sporosarcina sp. OR05. The sequence goes on from NZ_JANKJL010000022.1 coordinate 4,153, forward strand.
TTGTTCTATGTGGGGGCATTGTATTCCTATTCAGTTCACTAATCGGTGGTATAGGTGAATCGCAATATCCAATTTTAGTATATGCGACGGGGAGTTACGAGGATGGCTTCACGCTTGAATTGTCGCCCGATGTTACTTCAAATGAAAGTGCCGACGACGGGGTATTTTATTCTTATGGAGATAATGTCAATTTCTATTTTGAAAGTTTGCTCATGCTTATCATGAAGAGCGGCATGCTGATTATGGCTCAAATCTTCTTTTTGAACAGTTTGTTTAGCTTAGTGGGGAGATGGGTGAAAAATCAGTATGTGACGATTATCATTACGTTGCTGCTGGTATTTACAGGCTATTTCTTGGCTAGTCAGTATACGTCGGCAAGTTATATGTTTTTGAATCCATTCACGTATTTTGATACATGGAATGTCGTGGATGGTTGGAAATCGATTGTCGCGAATTCAGCTGCTGTGAACTTCATCAACGGAAGTATCATTCTATTTGTCAGTGGAATCCTGTTGTTCATCATCGGCTTACTAGCAGGAAGGAGGAAGGCGTAATATGTCGATTTTAAAAGTCGATCAGCTTACGAAGAACTATGGGAAACGAAGTATCCTGAAAGAAATTACGTTTGAAATGAATGAAGGCGATATCATCGGTCTTGTGGGGCCAAATGGGGCGGGGAAATCTACTTTGATGCGTTCCGTTTTAGCATTGGAAGATGTAGAAAGCGGCTCAGTGCGGATTAAAGGCATTTCTAACCAGAATCCTGAATTCTTCAGATATGTCACATTCCTACCAAGTGACAACTACCTCTATATGCATCTCACAGGATACGATCATTTGGCATTTGTCGCGAGTATTTATAATCTGGACAAGAAGGAAATCGATGAAGTTATACAATTGATAGGAATCCGGACGTATGTCAATAATCCTGTCAAGTCTTATTCATACGGCATGCGACAGCATCTGCTGATTGCGTTAAGTATCCTGACAAAACCGCTCATTATCTTGATGGATGAACCTTTCAATGGGTTAGATCCGACAAGTGTAATTGAACTGAAGGAATTGATTCGCGCATTACATGCCAAAGGGATTAGCCTACTCATTTCCACACATAACCTGGATATATTGGAAGATTTGACGAGCACGATCTGGTTCATCAAAGATGGCGAGTTGGTTAAAAATGATATGCTGCTTGATGGAAATGACCCATTTCAAATTGAAGTTGTGGTGCCCGCCGAAACTTCATTGGAAAAAGTGATGTCGGACAGTCAATTGCCTTATCGTCTATTGGACAATCGTTTATTTACGGATCCGGCATATGAGTTGGAGAAATATCTTGAATGGTTGATAAAGAATGGAGTAACAATTCAATCAGTGAATCGTAGTAAACGGAATTTGGAAGAGATGTATAAGAGTTTTTATGAGGTAAATGTGCGGTAAAAGGGATGGTTGTGTGCCGCCTAAACGCGTCTAGGAATGAGAAAGCAACTTCCATAAAATAAAGGGAGGTTGCTTTTCATTTTAACTAATCAGCACAAGTAAGGAACATGGATTAATAAAAAGGGGTAAGATTTTTCAAGTTATTATAAGAATTATGCTCTATTCATACAATGTATTAACTAGAAGGTATTTATCGGACGCTTGGAATAAATCCTATGTAATAGAAGGAAGGTGTTTTCGTGGCTGTTTTAGCCATTAACAATCTATCAAATGGCTTTAAGAATCACTGAGAATTGGACGGCATCACTTTAAAAAAAGGTGCAAGTTTGAATTCAGTTAATTCACTACAATTGCATTTAGATGAGTGCAAAGTGTAATAGTTGCTGGGTTTTCAGTTGATTCCTGTATAAATAATCAAATTGGTTGAATTGACGTGAATGTTTCTGACAAAGGCGCCGTCAATTGATGATTCTTCATTTAGGAAATATCGTCCAGTTCCTCCGGTCTGAATTTATAACATTGGTTCTAAGGATGCTAATATCCTTAAAAAGTTAAAGAATCAAGATGAATTAACTTTTGAAGAGTTGGCAGCCCTTGATTTAGAATTGTCAGTCCAAGAGACCTTATCGAAAATTCAAGAAAAAGTAATATCACCTGAAGTTGGACAGTTAGTTGAGGAATCCAAAAAACATAAGGAATGAGTATATGAAAAAGCTGTTATGGATTGGTCCTTGTCTGATCCTTTTAAGTGCATGTAAACCTTTTTCCGAACCTTTAATAGAAGGTGAAATGATTAAACTCTCAATTCAGTGTACAAATGGTAAAACGGTTGTTATTGATAATCAAGTAACAATTGATAAAGTATTAATCGATATCAACAGTTCAATGAGAGAAGGTACGGAAAAAATGGAATTTGACCTCGAACATCAAGCTACGCTTGAAAGTAACGATGGTGAGACAGTTACTTTCAATCTATTCGATGGGGGTAAAACGCTTGTTTCAGGTTATTATGTTCACTCTAATATTGAAGATTACTGTAAATAGTCAATAAAGGAAATAATTATTATTAGTGAGTATTTCGATATAAGTAGAACCTACCGGATCAACCAGTGGGTTCTTTCTTTTTGTAGTAGTTTTGCCATTTATAAATTATCCAATTGTCCAACTGGCTATTCAAAAATAGAAGTGTTGCTTGAACTAAAAAGTAAACTGAAAATACAACTTTTCAATAGGTTCGATACTTTTATTCACATGCTTTTCCAAGAGTCTAGCAGAACTATGGCGGAATGTTTTAAAAGAGGTCCCTGTGCCAGGTTGAATTCAGTTAATTTACTACTATTGAATTTAGATGAGTGCAAAGTGTAATAGTTGCTGGGTTTTCAGTTGATTACTGTATAAATAATCAAATTGGTTGAATTGACGTAAATGATTCTGACACAGGCACCGTTAATTAAAGTCTGCATATGTGAGGGGAACCATTAAAGGAGGGGGGCGCTCGGTCGACCGGGTCACTCCAATAGCCCCGATACATACAAGCGATCACAACATTACTCTCTTTTTGTTATAATGAGAAAAAAAGGAGGAGTTGGATTGACCGTTCTGATTGCAATGGCTGCATATCCACCTAGTGGAGAAAAGCCATATGTATTATTTGGTAGCGATTCGTTGGAAGTTATTTATAGCTTGGCGGAAGATGGCGTGATAGAAGTGGATGATCGAAACGAGTCGCAACAAAAGATTTTTCGTAAGCACGATAAACTTTTTGCGTTCGCGGGGCTGTTTGAATCAAGCCTCGTCCTTAATCTAATGAACTTTCTTGACAGTGAAATTGCTCAAGAGACAGAAATTGAAACAACTGCTGAAATTATTTTGGGGTTTATAAGGGGACAGATGTTTAGTGAAAATGTAACTGTTTATAATATTTCCGTTATCATCGGACAAATAGATAAAAGTGGGAAACCCTCTTTATTAGCTTTCGATGTTAATAAAGATGGGTTAGTTCAAGAGCCGGTTGACGCTGTCACATTAGAAAATGAATTGGAGTATTGGGTTATACCTGCAGGCGAAGAACCATCATTTGCGATTAAAGAGAAATTTCAAGAAGGAATTGAAAAAAGTAATCTGGACATGGCGCTTGTCGAGCAAACGATTGAACGATTTTTAAAGGAAGCTGCAGGAGAATATTCTGAAACATGTAATCAAGATATTAAAATTAAAAAGTTGCCACTCTAGACTGAGTATTTTTTCTACGCCTAAAAATTAAAGGGGGGCACGGTGTTCTGAATCTATAGCTCTTTGTGAAGGATTTTCACCTTTCTTGGCGAATAGTGTCAGTGGGAGGTGAAAATATGATATTGGAAGATTACTTAAATTCTATGGATGCTTTTGATAGGTATAAAGGGCATCAACTAAGGGAATTTATTAGTGATTTAACTGTGGACCACAAAGTAGAAATTAATGATGTGAACTCCATGTTTTACGCAAGAGGTTTTTATGCGGAAGAATTAACAGATAAACTTTATTACTTTGGAAAAGTGAATATTAAGGTTGTTGAATTAATTAAAGATGATGGTGGAAAACTTGAATGCATAACTATAGCAAATATAAAAACATCCAGCATAATTGAGGTTGAATTGACTTTAGGTAGAGATAGGGAAGTTGGAATCCAAATTAAGTTTAAAGATGGCACTGATTTAATATTTCACAACAAAGAAGACTCAGATGGGAAAAATAATATTAGTGCAGGAAACCAAATAAAGTCGATCTACAGTCTATTAACAGAATGAAAGTTGTATAAGAGCATCCTTTGGGGTGCTTTTTCTATGTCTGAAAATAAAGGAGTGAGTGGTGATGTGAAATGCCTAACTGGGAAGAGATTCAGAGAGAGTGGGAAACAACTAAAATAACTCTTGCTACATTAGCAGAAAAGCATGGTGTGAAGCTCGGTACTTTAAAGAGCAGAAAGAGCCGTGATAAGTGGTCGAGGGGTGCACCGAAAAAGGATGCAACCAAAACGCAAAAGGATGCAACCATACCTAAAAGGATGCAACGGAAAAAGAGGTATTTGAGCCTGTTGTAGAGTCTGACGATTTGAACGACAAACAACGGCTTTTTTGTATTTACTACATTAGATACTTCAATGCGACGAAGGTTTATCGAAAGGCTTATGAGTGTGACTACAAGACAGCTAATGTCACTAATGTCAACGGCAGTCGTCTGCAAGTAAATGCTAATATCCGTGACGAGATAACAAAGATGAAAGAAGAAAGGGGCAACTGGTTTATTGTTAAGTGCTGATGTCGTTCTCCAGCAATACATCGTCATCGCCTTTGCAGACATCACAGACTTTGTTGTATTCGGTTCAGAAGAAGTCGTAGCAATGAATGAACTTGGCGAGCCTATCCTTGATGATGAAGGCGAGAAAGTAACCTACTTACTGAACTACGTTAACTTGAAGAATGCTGATGAAGTTGATGGATCTTTGATTACAGAAGTGAAGCAAGGTAAAGATGGTGTATCTGTCAAGCTTTTAGACAAGATGAAAGCGTTGGATATGCTAGCGAAGTATACCGACCTCTTATCTGACAGCGACAAGAAACGTTTGCAGGAAGAAAAGTTAAAAATGGATATCACTAAAACCGAAGCAGAAATCGACAAACTGACGGGGAACAATGATGACGGTCCAATTGAAATCATGATCACTCGAAAGCGAGGTCGCTAATGGTTGCTATGCAGAAAGAAGTCAATCCTCATTTTGAAATTTTTTTGTTTAACTGGAATCAGAAGTTTCAGTTCCTAGTCGGTGGCTACGAATCCAGTAAGTCCTATCACGCTGCACTAAAAATAATATTGAAGTTGATTTAAGAAAAAAGAACGGCATTGGTCGTTCGTGAAGTTTACGACACGCACAGGGACTCAACATTCTTCTTGTTCGAGGAAATCATTAAGGAAATGGTTTTATCCCATAAAATCAGATGTGTGTCATCACCAATGCACATACGATTTCCGAATGACAGTAAAATCATTTTCAAAGGGATGGATAAGTCTGCAAAGTTAAAATCGATTAACAACGTCTCACTCATCTGGATAGAAGAAAGTTCAGAAGTGAAATACGCAGGCTTTAAAGAGTTACTTGGACGTTTACGACATCCATCGTTAAAGCTCCATATGATTCTATCGACAAATCCAGTAGGAGAAGATAACTGGACGTACTTACATTTCTTTCAAGACAAAATTAACAAGCGTTTTGTTTTGGATGACAAAGAACTGTATCAAAAGCGAACGATGATTGTGGACGATACTTACTATCATCATTCCACGGCGGATGATAACCTGTTTTTGCCTCAGAGTTACATTGATCAACTTGAAGAAATGAAAGAGTACGACCCCGACCTTCACCGGATAGCGCGGAAAGGCCGTTTTGGCGATAACGGAAAGCGGGTATTGCCGCAATTCCAAGTTATGCCGCATGAACAAGTTATGAATGCTATCGAGGAAATCAAGAAGCCGATGTAAAGATTGAAAACAGGTCTCTGAGCCCAGTTTGAATTTAGTTAATTCACCACAATTGCATTTAGATGAGTGCATAGTATATCAGTTACTGGGTTTTCATTTGAATACTGCATAATTAATCAAATTGGTGGAATTGACGTGAATGTTTCTGGCACAGGCACAGTAAAATAAATACACACAAATTATGTAACCTCCAATCCCATCTCACGTCTACTCTTAAAAAGGTGGAATATTCATGAAGAACATTTTACTCCTATTCATCCCTCTTTGTATGTACCTATCTGCTTGTTCCCAAAATACACAACCGGAAAAGAAAGTGCAAACAAATCCAACTGCATCCCAATCAACCATTCAATTCGACCTTTCAGTAGATGACATATCCTCTTTCAAACAAGCTGTAAAAGATTCCACAAAAGAGCCGGGAATCGTAAATATGGCAGCTCCCCAGTTCACATTCAGTTTAGATGACGAAAAATTTGCCTTATGGATTACCGATGATTCTGGTTCGCTCATGAAGACAACCGATACACATACGATTTACAATCTCTCCGATCATTCAGTAGCAGCGATTTATCAAATACTTTCGGACAAAGATTTAGTGAGTAGTCGTTAAACAAAAAGCACTAGGCGCATACTAATGTATGTACCTAGTGCTTTTCGTTTCTACTCGCATTAACGTTTGTTCGGATCCATGCCATTTGGCTCTTCGCTGAGTCCGTTCACTTCTATTTCTTCTGGAGTTTGTTGAAACGTTTGGCCGTGTTCGAATTTATATACGGATGATGCAGGGTCCATTCCATTTGGTTCGTTGGCCTGTTCGTACGTTTCTGTATTATTTTGATTTAGTTCATTGCTATCGAACTCATTGACTGGTTGTTGCTGAAAAGACTGACCGTGCAATGACGGATCTACACCGTTAGGTTCCGGGCCGAGTTCATTGCTTTCAAAGTCGTTTCGATTCGATCCAGTAAAATCTTGTTCGTCCACAGGAGTGGGGTGAGCAGCTTTTGGTTCATTTTCATACGTTTTAGAATCACGGGAATATACGTGTTGGACTTCCAATCGACGACGTTTTTCTGTTGCAGGTACTTCATTTGGTTGTTTGTTCATCTTTCACGCCTCCTCAGTTTTTCAAAACAGTGTACTGTTCAATAACCGTTTTCTACCAATCTTAAACGCTATCCTTTTCACGTGCTATACAATTATGTAATATTCCGTCTATAAAAGAAGGGGTTTTCATTGCGAAACAATCGTGTTATAGTAGCAATACGTTAACGAGTTAAAGTGTTGAAGTTTAATATACATGAAAAGAGGTATTTTACATGAAGAGAATGTTACTGTTCGTCGGAGTCTCCGTAATGACACTGTTTGTATTAGCTGCATGTGGGACATCCAAAAATAATTCAGCAAATAATGATGTGTTGGTCATCGGTGTGGATGATAAATTTGCGCCAATGGGCTTCCGGGATGAGAATAACGAATTGACTGGTTTTGATATTGATTATGCAAAAGCAGCAGCAGAGCATATGGGGATGGAAGTGAAGTTCCAACCGATTGATTGGAAAACAAAAGAAACAGAATTGAGTAGTGGTCGGATCGATTTGATTTGGAACGGTTATACGATTACTGAAGAACGTAAAGGGAAAGTACTATTTACTAAGCCTTATTTGAAAAATGCACAAGTTGTAGCGACATTGACGGATTCATCCATTGAGAAGTTGGACGACCTATCTGGCAAGAAAGTTGGTTTGCAAGGTCTATCTTCTGCATCTGATGCTTTGAGCGCAAATCCGGTACATGAAAAAGTGAAGTCAATCTCTGAGTATGCTGATAATGTATTGGCGTTGACAGACTTGAAAGCGGGTCGTGTGGACGCAGTCGTTATCGACGAAGTCGTCATTGATTACTACATGTCTAAGGATGAAGGGACTTTTAAAGTCATTGGTGAATCATTGGCGCCTGAAGAGTATGGAGTTGGCGTGAAAAAAGGAAATGAAGAGTTGTTGGATAAACTGCAAGACGCGTTGGATAAAATGAATGAAGACGGTAGTGCAGCTGACATTTCGACGAAGTGGTTCGGTGAAGACAAAGTATTGAAGTAAATAGGGTGCTAAATGGGTTTTCCATGTGAAAACCTGTTTTGCTTTTTGAAGGAGTTTTGCCAAATGTCTATCGATTATTTAATATCCATTATAAAACCGATGTTAGAAGGGGCTCAAGCGACAGTCTTATTATTTTTAATCGCCATTATCGTATCCATTCCGCTTGGATTCCTGTTAACATTGTCTGTGCGCAGTTCCATTAAACCGCTCGCTTGGCTGGCGAATGCGTATATTTATTTAATGCGTGGAACGCCATTGCTGTTGCAATTGCTTTTCATCGTGTTTGGTTTGCCGCTCATCCCGGTCATCGGGGAATACCTCGTGTTGGATCGGTTTGTGGCCGCATCGATTGGTTTCATCTTAAACTATGCAGCGTACTTTGCGGAAATCTTCCGTGGTGGACTGTTAGCGATTGACAATGGACAATATGAAGCGTCAAAAGTGCTTGGGCTGAATCGTTGGCAGACGACGACGAGAGTGGTTTTGCCGCAAATGATTCGAATTGCATTGCCGGCAGTGGCAAACGAATCGGTTACGTTAGTAAAAGACACTGCGCTGTTATACGCTGTAGCCGTACCGGAACTGTTACACTTTGCACAAACCGCCGTCAACCGTGACTTTACCATCGTCCCGTTCGTATTGGCAGGTATCATTTATTTACTCATTACGTTATGTTTGACGTTATTCTTTAAATGGTTGGAAAGAAGATTACGTTTTGATTGATGATTTTTAAGTAAGGAGTTGTAAGCATGGCGATTTTGGAAGTGACGAACTTAAAGAAATCTTTTGGGCCGCTCGAAGTCCTCAAACAGATTTCTTTTAATGTGAATAAAAATGAAGTCGTTGCGGTCATTGGACCATCTGGATCAGGGAAAAGTACGATGCTTCGGAGTTTAGTCCATTTAGAGGAAATTGACGGTGGGAGCATTGCGGTAGATGGGCAGTTCATTGTCCAAGAAGGGGTTTATTCAAAACCGCAGCAATTAAAACAAATTACGTCGAAGATGGGGATGGTGTTCCAACATTTCAATTTGTTTCCTCATTTAACGGTGTTGGATAATTTAGTCCTTGCTCCTAAATTGCTGAAAGAGGGAAGTACAGCAGACCTTCGTAAGCGTGGGGTAGAGTTATTGGCGAAAGTAGGGCTCGCTGATAAGGCCGACGTGTTGCCAGCAAAGCTCTCAGGTGGGCAAAAACAACGTGTTGCGATTGCTAGGGCATTAATGAGAAACCCTGACATTTTGTTATTCGACGAACCGACATCCGCACTGGACCCGGAATTGACGGGGGAGGTGCTTCGTGTGATGAAAGATCTCGCGCAGGAGCATATGACGATGATTGTCGTGACACATGAAATGGAGTTTGCACGGGATGTAGCGGATACTGTGCTCTTTATGGATAACGGCGAAATAATCGAGTCGGGAAGTCCGGTTGATTTATTGACGAATCCGAAAAAAGAACGGACAAAAGCGTTTTTACAACGTACGATGAGAGAATCGTGAATAGAAACGGCGGTTGGAGGCATTATTCTTCAGCCGCTGTTTTTTGTTTGAATTTGACAACACTGTGAAGTTACCACTCATTCTAATGAAATATGATACACTACAAAGTGATAGAGGACAGAAAGGGATGTACTGCTTATGAATCAAGAAATGGATAGGCTATCGGGTAAACCGTTTAAGAAACGCAATTATAAACCTGCCATCATTATTTTGTCAGTCGTATTGATAGGGGTTATCGCTTTGCTATCAGGGCGCAGGGGAGTCGAAGAATTTACCGCATTTGATATTACGATTCTACCGTTATTGAACGCGATTTTTAACAGCTTCACATTTTTGTTCCTTGTAGCTGCTCTTGTTGCGATTAAAAAACGAAACATTAATGCTCACCGGAAATTCATCTACGCTGCGTTTTTCACAACATCGTTATTCCTTGTGACGTATGTGTCTTATCATTATTTGGCACCGTCCACGTCGTTTGGTGGTTCGGGGATCGTAGCGGGAATTTATTATTTTGTGTTGATTACACATATCGTTTTAGCAGCAGCCATTGTGCCGCTTGCATTGACAAGTGTCGCACGTGCTTGGAACAGAGAACATGAACGTCACCGTAAAATCGTTCGTTGGACGATGCCATTATGGTTGTATGTAAGTTTTACGGGTGTGCTAGTCTATATAATGATCTCTCCGTATTATTAATATTGAAAAAGGCTGTCCAAACATTACGGACAGCCTTTATTATGCAGTTAAACAAGTGGGCGATCTGGATAGTCCATACGATTATCTGGATGTAAATACTCGCCATCTACTAATACGAGAATCTTACCCTCGTCAAAATATTCGGTGTAACGGTGTGCATCTTCTTCCGGGATGCCCATGCCAATTAATGCACCGGCAAGTCCGCCGACACCTGCACCTGCAGCAGCACCCGTTATGCCTGCTACAATGGGGCCGGCTGCGATAATTGGTCCGATACCCGGAATCGCGAGTGCACCAAGTCCTGCAAGTACACCACCGAGTCCTCCGAGCAGACCGCCAGTCGCCGCACCTGTTGCCGCCCCGTCAGCAGCATGTGTTTCCGTTCGCGCTTCAATATTTTCTACATGTTCCTTATCCTTACTAATAATCGATATCTCACTTGAGCTGTAACCTTGGCGTTTCAACTCCTCAATTGCTTGCACCGCTTCTGCTTCTGTATTGTAATACCCAACGACATGTCTTTGTACCATAATCGAACGCCTCCTAGTCATTTTTCATAGTTTAGTAATTGCTATTCATGAAATTACCCTTCGTCATTCGTTTCAAACATGACGAATATTACAAGATGGTTACTTTAAGGGAAAAGCTAAAAATCAATCTTTTCAATAAAACAATACTTCGGTACTTGAAGTGTTATACTAAAGAACAGAAAAAAATGAATCAATCGTTATCGAGGTGTGTTTATGAAGTATGTATTAGGTGGCTTGCAATGGGCCGTTTTTTTAATTGCGTCATCGATTGCTGCACCCATTGCCATTGCAAATGTTTTTGGAATGGATTCTGCTGAAACAGCACTGTTCATCCAACGGACAATGTTTGTGCTCGGTGTCGCATGTGTCGTCCAGGCCATTTTCGGTCATCGGATGCCGATAAATGAAGGGCCAGCCGGCTTATGGTGGGGCATCTTTGTTGTTTATGCTGGCATGGTAGGTGTTTTATATCCGACGAATGAAGATGCCTTACAATCGTTACAAAGCGGGATGATTGTGAGTGGTGTGCTTTTCGTCCTCCTAGCTTTATCAGGTCTCATCGGTAAGATGAAAAAATTATTTACGCCAGCAGTAACGTTTACGTATTTAATGCTGCTTATTCTGCAGTTGAGCGGAACATTTCTGCGTGGAATGGTCGGTGTAGGGGGACCGGAAGATCGTATCGACGGTCTGTTATTCATCGGCAGTTTCCTCGTTGTCATTGTTACGATGTTAACGATGAATCATAAAGTTCCATGGATATCGAGGTATTCAGTATTGCTTTCTATCGGGTTTGGCTGGATCTTATTTCTTCTCATTGGAAAAGCGGATATGGTCCGAGCAAATTTAGATCAAATCCTGAAACTGCCCGATGTATTCGTATATGGCAAGCCGGTTTGGGACAGTGGTGTCGTCGTCACAGCCTCATTCATAACGCTGTTACTTATCGCCAATATGATGGCATCAATTCGCGTCATGGAGAGTTTGTTGAAACAATCTTTTGCGATTACTCCACCTGATCGGATGAAACAAGGATCGATCGCATCAGGTGTCAATCATCTCCTTGCAGGTCTATTTTCTGCAATTGGGCCCGTTCCGATTTCAGGATCAGCAGGGTTTGTCGGCGCGACTCGTATGGCATCGTTGAAACCGTTCATTATTGGGAGTTTCATGCTAATTGTCATTACAATTTTCCCGGCTGTTATGTCAGTATTTGCGTCTCTTCCAGCGGCAGTAGCCTATGCAGTGACGTTTGCAATTTTTACGAAAATGGTTGAGATGGCTTTTTACGAATTGCGCGCGGAAAAGAACGAACAGCGCGCGTTTAAAGTAACAGCAATCGGACTCATGGTAGGGGTCGGAATTATGTTCATCCCGCAAGTGAGTATGTCGAACTTGCCGCACGCCATTACGGCTGTCTTGTCCAATGGCTTGATCACTGGTACGATACTTGCAATTATTATTGAACAATTTCTGTTGTTTAGGGAACGGAAAAATTCGATAGAATGAATAGAAAAAAGCATGAAAGCAATTTAACAACTGCTTTCATGCTTTTTTATGAGTTCACGTGTCTTGCCTGTTTTAAAGATTCCGTCAGTGCCAAAAGCTGTTCAAATGCATCTTCAATTGAAACTGCAAGAATCATGTGATTGTTCTCTTGTGGTTGTCTGGTCGTTGAATAGGCATATCGCGGATCATAGTAATGTTGCAACAATAACTGAACGGCACGGTCGAATTGATTTGTTTGTAATGCTTCTTCAATTTCTTTTGCAATCGGTACGTGAATTCTTCTTTTAATGCGTTGAAAGGCTTCATTGAAGTCCGCAGGTGATTGCCAAGGTTTATAAATGTCCAATAACAGCCGGACACGCTCTTCAATTGGGAGGTGAATAAATACATGTACACCTTTTTCTTTCTTGTCTAATAAGAACGAAGGGACACAAACTTTCCCAATGCGTCTGCTTTCTCCTTCAATAAACACAAAGGGTTCGTTAAAGTGCTTTTGCATCTCGTAAACGAGTAATGAATCAAACTTCTTCTGATTGTGAGGTGTTAGACCGATTTGGCCAAAAATGGAGCCACGGTGACCGGCAAACTGTTCCAAATCCAATATAGGAAATCCTTCTTTTACTAGCCGGTGCAATAAAATTGTTTTTCCGGAACCAGTATAGCCATTTAAGACGATCAAGTCAGGAGGGAAAACTCCTTTTTCAAGTTCGTTCACGACCCATTGCCGATAACTTCGCACACCTCCGCTTAATCGCTTGACCTCAACACCCATCAAGTCCAAGACCGTAGCAGCTGTCTTACTTCGCATACCACCTCGCCAACAAAAGACTGTCAGTGGCGTACCAATCTGTTTGCATTGTGCAATGAAAGTTGGAAGTTTTGCAGAAAACAGTTCCAACCCACGTTCAATAGCGGCTTCTTTGCTAACTTTTTTATAAAGGGTACCGATTTCTGCCCGTTCTTCATCAGAAAAAATCGGGATATTGACACTTCCCGGTATTGTCGCTTCATTGAATTCAGAAGGGGATCGTACATCGACGATTGTATTTGCTTTATTGTTTTGTAATGAAAGTAATTCAGCTACAGTTTTATCTTGAAACACAATGTTCACCTTCTACCTCTTCAATCTATTGTACAACGATCTTTCCTTGATGTTCGCGAACGACTTCACCGATTAACGCTGCGTTAACTCCGTTTTCAACGAGTTCGTTCAATAGAAGATCTGCTTCGTCTGCAGGTACGGATAACAGTAAGCCACCGGATGTAACGGCATCACAAAGAATGTAGCGATCGATCTCGTCAATTGATGCAGCAAACTCGACATCATTTTGGACATGTGCAAAGTTGTTCTTCGTTCCTCCTGGAATACGACCGGCTTGAGCAAGCTCTCTTGTGCGGGGAAGAATGGGAACTTGATCCGCATTGATTCGAATGCCGACTTTACTTGCTTTCGCCATTTCGCTCGTATGTCCAAGTAGTCCGAAACCAGTGATATCTGTAGCAGCATGGACGTCGAAATTGGCCATCGTCTCTGCTGTCTCCTTATTTAACGTTGTCATGACGGACGTCACTTGTTTCACTTCTTCGACAGAGAGCATGCCGTTTTTTAAAGCGGTTGTATGAATTCCAACACCGATTGGTTTTGTTAAAATGAGCTTGTCACCACTTTTTGCTCCTGCATTCGTTCGCACTCTTTTAGGGTGCACAGTGCCTGTAACGGCAAGACCGAATTTTGGTTCTTGGTCGTCAATGGAGTGTCCGCCTACTAGTGTAACGCCTGCTTCCTGTAGTTTATCAGCAGCGCCTTTTAAAATATTTGTGAGAATCTCTTTGTCCAAGTTTGCGATAGGAAATGCAACAATATTCAAAGCAGTTATCGGCTTTCCGCCCATTGCATATACATCACTGATCGCGTTTGTCGCTGCAATTTGACCAAAATCATATGGATCATCCACAATCGGTGTGAAAAAGTCCAAAGTTTGAACGATTGCCAACTCATCAGTCAGTCGATAGACACCCGCATCGTCGCTCGTATCCAGCCCAACGAGTAATTGAGGATCATATGGGGCAGGGGGGAGGTTTCGTAGCACTTGTGATAGTTCCGCGGGTCCGATTTTACAGCCGCATCCTCCTTTCGTCGTTAATGAAGTTAGTTTGATAGGGTTCGTTTCATTCATCCATTGAACCGCCTTTCGTGTATTTACATAAATTAGTGTAGCATAATCTGTAGGTGGGTATATCTCTATAAGTATCGTAAAAAGAGCAGGTTTTATCATTGAAGGCTTGCGTACTGAATTGGAAGAAAAAGCATGGTACATTGTGTATAGGTAGAGAGTACATGGGAGGTAGGAAGATGAAAGCTTATTCAATGATCATTAACGGAAAAAACGTTGGAGAAGACCTTTCCAAAATTGATGTGACCAATCCATCAACAGGAAATGTTATTGCGACAGTCCCTGACGGTGGTGCCGAGGAGGCGACGCAAGCAGTCGCCGCAGCATACACCGCTTTTGAGAAATGGTCTGACCGAACGGCTTATGAACGGAGCGCGCTTCTCGAAAAATGGTATGCGCTCATTAACGAGCATATCGATGAACTTGCGGAAACGATGACGGTAGAACAAGGCAAACCATTGCATGAAGCCCGCGGGGAAATGAATTATGCAAATGGGTTCATTTCGTGGTATGCAGAACAAGCGAAACGTATATATGGTGAAATGGTGCCTGCGAGTCATTCGAACAAACGTATTTTTGTGCATAAGCAACCAGTAGGCGTTGTTGCTGTCATTACGCCTTGGAATTTCCCGGCGGCAATGATTACTAGAAAAGTAGGGCCAGCTCTTGCTGCAGGATGTACGGTCGTCATCAAACCAGCTGAACAAACACCGATCACGGCAATAAAATTAGTGAAATTAGCACACGAAGCAGGAATTCCTGAAGGGGTCATCAACGTCGTCACAGGAGATGCGAAAGCGATTGGTGATGCATGGTTGAACGATGCGAGAGTGCGTAAACTAACTTTTACTGGCTCAACCGAAGTCGGAAAACTACTTATGCGTGGTGCTGCTGAAACGGTGAAGAAAATATCATTGGAGTTAGGTGGCCACGCACCTGCAATTGTGATGGAAGACTGTGATATCGACAAAGCTGTAGAAGGTGTCATCGCTGCAAAATACCGTAACGCAGGTCAGACATGTGTTTGTGCCAATCGTATCTATGTCCACGAATCAATCGTAGACGCGTTTTCTGTTAAATTCATAGAACGGGTCAAACAATTGCAAGTCGGTGACGGAAAACAAGAAGGTGTTCACATCGGCCCATTAATTGACGAAGCTGCAGTTAAAAAAGTCCAATCGCATGTAGACGATGCACAAGAAAAAGGTGCAAACGTAGCCGTAGGTGGAAGTCGGAAAGAAGGGCTTTTCTTTGAGCCAACTGTCTTACTTAACGTGACAGATGACATGATTTGTATGCAAGAAGAGACATTCGGTCCCGTCACACCGATAACAACTTTCGCAACTGAAGAAGAGGTATTGAAACGCGCAAATGACTCCATTTATGGACTGGCTGCCTATGTCTTCACGGAAAATCTTTCAAAAGGTATTCGGATGAGTGAAAAGCTAGAGTATGGCATCGTCGGCTTGAATGATGGCTTACCATCCACACCGCAAGCTCCATTTGGAGGGTTTAAACAAAGTGGACTGGGAAGGGAAGGCGGCCACCAAGGGATTGATGAGTATATTGAAGTGAAGTATATTTCGGTTGGTTTGTAAAGTTCGAAGACATCCATTATTTTGGGTGTCTTTTTG
>NZ_JANKJL010000023.1:0-11209 GCF_041414805.1 Sporosarcina sp. OR05
AGATACTGAACACTTAGTTGATCTCTTTAACCGTATTGCACGAAGGTATTGGCAAGTAAAAGGAGTAGCTAAAGGAATAAATTCTAATGTTGGAGTACTAAAAATCATAGATGCAACGTATGGGAAATTACCAAAAAATGCGTTAAACTGGACTGCAGTTTCTAAGGACTCTTGCGGCATTAAATTGCATATACGGGTCGCTTTAGCCTCTGCAAATAGCGTTTATCCAGAGAAAATGATTCCTTCTACTGGGAATATAGCGGACTCCGACGCTGTCAATCATATTATTGATGCTGATGGCGCATTATATGTCATGGATCGTGGCTACGCCCACAAGACAAAGATGGGCGGCTGGATGGAAAGAGGCGTTCAATTTCTCGTGCGTACGCGCAAGAATTTTAGAATGGAAACGCTAAAATCAGAAACGCCAACGCATGATAAGGTCCTTCGCAATGAGTTGGTTTCGATACTCACGCGCGAAGAACCACTGCGCTATATTGAGTTTGTAGATGACAAAGGAACTCACTTTCATCTAATAACCAATCGATTGGAACTGACTGAAGAAGAGATCATGGAAACGTATAAAAACCGTTGGTATATTGAGCTTTTCTTTAAGTGGTTAAAGCAGCATGTCAAGATTGATCATTTGTTTAGCACTTCTCCAGTTGGCATATGGAACCAGATGTACATTGCGCTCATAACAGTGGCATTGGCAGAAATCCTGCGACTCATTCATATGCCTAATCGAACACTTTGGACACTCTTTAGAAACGTCAGGTTGTATGTGTTTAAAACGATTAGAAAACTGTTAAACTACGTCAACCGAAAGCTTAGAAAGAGTAAAGGAAGGCAAAAAGTGTCCAAGGAAGAAGAGAAACCAATAAATTATGGTGAAGACTCTGCCATTGTCGACCCGATAAATAAACAACATTTCATCAAAAAAGAGAAGAAGTTAAAAGCAACAAAGAAAAACAAAGCTAAATAAATTAAATTACAAAAAAAAGGGAACTGATTTAACTGTAGACCCCTGTTCCCTTTTTTAAATTTTACCGGAGTACCATAATGTAAAAATATAGATTTTAATGTATTTAGTGTAAACTATGCAACGCTAGTGGCCATAAACATTCATGTTATTTCAGCCAAAAATACAACAATTACAACAACTCTGTTTTATCTATATTCAACTGTAGTGAATTGACTAAATTCGACCTTACACTAACATCCAATTAAAGTTTATTAATTTATCCCCCCCTGTATCCTTTCCGCTAACCTCCATCTATATAAAGAGTGAAAGGGCTGTTCACAATGGAAAGGGGAAGATGAAAATGAATCAAGGTTGGATTAACATGCCGAGTTCACTGATTGACGAGCCGGTGTGGAGGGAGACAACACCTGAAGAGAAAACGACGTATATTACCTTGCTGGTATATGTGAATGATCGTGAAGAAGAAGGGGTTTGGAAAAATGAAACGGTGACCGTTCAACCGGGACAGCTGCTCACGACTTTACGAGCATTTGCTAGATGCGTCCACGACTCAATGACGAGCGAGAAGCTCAAGGTTGCTTTAGAAACACTCGCTCGCTTAGACGTTTTGAAGTATGAAATACATGGACAAGACTTGCTCATTACAGCTTTAGAGTGGAACCGGTTTGACGGAGGGAAAGCATCGAGAAGACAATGCTAAGCTTTTGGGGCTTATGCAAGTATGATGGAATCAAATAATACGAGGAGTGTGCATGATGAAAAACAAGTATTATGGACATTTTAAGTTCGAGAGTCATAGGGAGTTAATGAAAGCATCTTTCTATCATCGAAATTACCACGAGGCGGTTTTGTCGAAAGAAGACCTCGACGTAATTGAATGGATTGTGATGCACAATTTAGGATATTGTGCACCAAATGTGAGGGAGCAAGCGCATACACTATTCAAGCTGTCTTTCGACACGATCGATCGTTCACTTGAAAAACTGATCACGCTTGGTATTATTGAACGGATTGTAAAAGAAATTGACGGTACATCGATCACGCTCTATCCGTTGCTGCCTTTCAAGCAAGAGGTTGACAATGACTGGGCACCTAAAAAAGAGAAAAGAGTTTTCATCATCGATGAGGATTTCCTCCTGCAGATGTTAAGTTGACCCGATCTTCTTTTTGTGGGTGCCTGTGCCAGAAACATTCATGTTAATTCAACTAATTTGTGTGGTTATACAAGAAATAATAAAAAACACAACGCCTACAACATACTGGATTTATGTATATGCAATTGTAGTGAATTGACTGAATTCAACCTAGCACAGGCACCTGATTTCAAAAGTTCACTTTGATTTACTAGTAATAGTTTACAACGCTTCAAAACTCGCTGCTGATCGAATCGGTGCGCGTTTAAATCAAATTCAAGCTGCATGATTTCTGTTTTTGAAATACATATTGTGAATTGTTTGCACGGGATACACCGTCATACAATGCAGAAATCTTTGGAACGTTAAGTTAGTGGATTGACTCTTATTAATATAGTAATATGAATACTTAAACACTGGTCCAAACTGCGATACAAACAATTTGTTATTTATTTGTATGAGGAATTTTTTATCACTGTTGGTTCAAGGAGCCACTTATGCTCATCTTCAAATATTCTTTCAGTCCAAGGATTATTTTCGATGTTCCTGATCATCCAACAGAAATACATTGCATACCCTGGTGCAGTAGCTTGGGGATGATCCAAGTTACCTGGTATTTCTATATAGCTATTATGCTCAATCCGATAAGCATTTGAACCAATCATGGCGCATCCAAAACCTTGTGGCTTATCAAAACGATAATAGTAGACTTCTGGTTGGTCGTGATGATGAGGAGGATAACTTGACCATCTTCCAGGACATGAAATCACTTCACCAATAACAAGATTGGAATGCGATGCATTTTCATAGTCAAAAATCCTGCGAATTACACGTTGGGCTGTACCGTCCCAGACCCCTTCTCCCGCTGTTGTGCTTTCACATTCATCAGGTCCGTATAACTTCGCATCAAAATCAAGCATATTCTCTGTCGATTGTACTAACACCTCACTTGCTTCCAAAGCAGATACTTGAACTTTTACGCTGTGTGGAACATGGAGGCACCAAGGCAATTCCTCAAATACCGACTTTCTAGACACTTCTTGTATATGACCATTCCATTTAAGCCGTATAGTACCTTCCAGCAGAAGGATTGCCTGCTCTTCTGCCTCTTCCCCTAATTCTATTTCTTTGCCTTCAGGTAATATATGAATGCCAATATTCATTAAGGAATTTACATTAGTAGCGTCCGTTATCTTTGTATACCCGTCATTTATTTCATCTAATTTTCTATAATGCATTTTTTTCCTCCTTAATAATCATCAATTAGATACGTCCTTCACTTTGGAACATCTTTATATGCTTACTAACATTTTCGTGTGAAGCTTGAACCACCCTTTCATGATACGAAAAATAATAATTGAATGGAACTTGTTCATTTATTGTTTTTAACACACGGTTGAAAGTGGATGTTGCAACATTAATCTTACGAATTCCTTTCTGTATTGCTTCACGGAATTCTGCTTCCTCAATACCAGAACCCCCATGCAGAACCAAAGGTATATTCGTTGTCTCATAAATTTCTTTTAGCCGAGCAAATCGTAAATTGGGTTTACCTTTATACTCACCATGTGCATTTCCAATTGCAACCGCAAGAGCATCAATTTCAGTTTCTTCAGCAAACCGTTTGGCATCTTTTACCGACGTTATTGCTATTTCAATATCAACGGAACCGTCCTCACTTCCTCCTACTCTACCAATCTCTCCTTCAACTGTTGCACCATAAGTGGATGCAAGGGACACTATTCTCTTTGTCTCTTGAATATTCTGTTCAATCGGCAACGAGGAGCCGTCAAACATTACGGATGTAAAACCTAATTTCAACGCTTCCCTAATCTTCCCAACCGTTTCCCCATGATCAAAATGAACCGCAACAGGAACATTTGCTTCTTTGGCAGCTGCAATCATCATTGGTCCGATTAAGTGCAATGGTGAGTGACTAAGCCTTACTTCGGCAATTTGCAATATAATTGGTGACCGCAACTCTTCAGCTGCTCGTATCGCTCCCATCACCATCTCCATGTTTGCAACACTAAATGCCCCTACTCCATAATTCTCCTCTTCCGCCTTGATGAGTATTTCTTTCATTTTAACTAGACTCATATCGTATCTCCTCGTATAAGGTTCGATTTTAAAGCAATGTACTTATAAGAAAGAGGACGAACTGTTTCCAGCCGCCCTGTTCCATCTTATTTTTTCATGTAGCGTGCTGTGACCATCTTCTTCCTTGTATAAAATTCTACACCGTCTTTACCGTTCGCATGAAGGTCTCCATAGAAGGAATTTTTATAACCAGAGAAAGGGAAAAATGCCATAGGTGCTGGAACACCTAAGTTTATGCCTAACATACCTGCATCGATTGTTTCTCTAAATTGGCGTACTGCAGCAGCGCTATCTGTATACAGGCAGGCACCATTTGCAAAGGAAGATGCATTAGCTACTTCAATGCCCTCAGCCAAATCATTAACCCGTACAATTGATAGGACTGGTGCAAAGATTTCATCCTGCCAAATCTTCATTTCCATCGATACATGGTCAAAAATTGTCGGTCCTACAAAATATCCTTCACCGTTAGCTTCCTTGTCTTCCCTGCCATCCCGGATGAGAAATGCTCCTTCTTCTATCCCTTTCTCAATGTATCCTAATGTACGTTCTTTATGCCCTTCACGGATTACTGGGCCAAGGAAAACATCTTCATCAAGGCCATTGCCAATAACGATATTATCTGAAGCCTTTTTTAAACTTTCAACCAACTCATCAGCAATTGAGTGCTCAACAGCGACGACTGCCGCCGCCATACACCGCTCACCCGCTGATCCGAAAGCTGCACTGATGATTTGCGCCGTAGCCAGCTCAAGATTAGCATCGGCTAAGACGATTGAATGATTCTTTGCTCCCGCCAATGCTTGTACTCGTTTTAAATTTGCAGTGCCTGTTTTGTACACATACTCCGCAACCGGCTGTGATCCCACGAAAGAAATGGCTTTGATTTTGGGATTCTCAAGAATTTCATTTACTACGGCATGGGCTCCATGGACAATATTTAATACACCTTTGGGCAAGCCAGCTTCGGTGAAAAGTTCTGCAAGTCGATTTGCCAGAAGTGGCGTTCGCTCAGAAGGCTTTAAAATGAATGTGTTGCCGCAAGCGATTGCAAGAGGGAACATCCAGGCAGGCACCATCATCGGAAAGTTAAAAGGCGTTATCCCCCCAACAACCCCTACAGGATACCGATACATGCCCGATTCAATTCCAGTTGCAATATCTGGAAGATGATTACCCATCATCAACGTCGGTGCACCCGCTGCAAATTCAACACATTCAATTCCACGCTGCACTTCCCCATAAGCTTCTGCGAGACTTTTACCATTTTCAATCGTAATAAGTTTAGCAAGCTCATCCCAGTTATCAACCAGAAGCTGCTGATACTTAAATAAGATCCGAGCTCGGCGCGGTACTGCAAATTCCGACCATTTCTCAAACGCCTCTTCCGCTGCTTGAACCGCTTGTTCCACATCTTCTTTTAATGAAAGAGGAACTTCTGCAATTACCTCGCCAGTCGCAGGATTAAAGACAGGTTCAAAAGTTGTTGAGATTGGATTAACCCACTTGCCATTTATATAGTTTTGTAATCGTTCCACTGAGTTTGTCATGTTACCTCTCTCCTTTAATTAAACTGTTTCGTAATTAGCGGTTTTCAAATATTCCAACAATTCCATCTCTGTAGGCATTGCGTGCGAACAACTGTGCTTCGAAATAACGATAGACGCAGAGGCACTTCCCAATTTCATTGCTTCCGGCACGTTATATCCCTTCATCAACCCATATATGAATGCTGATGCATAGGAATCTCCAGCTCCAAAAGTTTTTAACACATCTGTTCTAAAAATACCACTTTGATACGATTCGCCGTTTTTCAAATATGCAATTGAACCTTTACTTCCGTGTTTGATTATGACGATATTCGCACGCTGCGAAAACCAACGGGACGCGGTCTGCTTGTCATTTGACTCTTTTACATTCAATAAATTTTCCATCATGTCAAACTCTTCACGTGTTCCAATGATTACGCTGCACTTTTCCGCAGCCAAATTATAATAAACTGCTGTCTCGGCATTGTCTTTCCAAGTATGCGGACGATAATCCAGATCAAAAAAAATGACAACATCATGTTTGACAGCATATTCGAGCGCAAGGAAGACGGCTTCCCTTGATGGACTTTGTGCTAATGCTGTTCCAGAAATAAGCAAAGCCTTTGATTGCGCGATATAGTTTTCATCAATTTCATCCGGATGAAGCTTCAAGTCGGCCACATTATCTCTGTACATAAGAATGCTGCAGTCCTCCGGACTTTTAATTTCAGTGAATGCAAGCCCTGTAACAGCACCAGACTTGTCAATAACAATACCAGAAGTATCGATTGCATCTTTTGATAAATAATCAATGATGTAGCGTCCCATTTGATCATCCGCTACTTTTCCGATGAATCCTGTTTTCTGCCCAAGCCTAGCCGAACCGATTGCAATATTTGCAGGTGAACCACCTACATACTTTGTGAATGTACTTGTCTCTTCCATTGGCCGATTTGTTTCATTTGCATTTAAATCAATGCAAAGCCTACCAAGGGCGATTAAATCGAATGCCCGATTATTCGAAAATACTAGTGGATTCAAAGACTATTCCTCCTATACTCATGCCAACCACCCGTGTGTTAAGCGCTTAACCTAATAAACCTACATTACCACTCTTGTTTGAATTACTCTAGAAATCCTGGAAGCCATAGTGAAATTGCTGGCACGTAAGAAATAATCAGGATATCGACAATCAAAATCACAATAAAAGGCATAATTGCTTTAGATAACCTCGAGAAGGAAATTCCCGAAATTTGTGCAGCCACAAATAGATTTAATCCAACAGGTGGTGTCACTAATCCGATTGCAAGGTTGACGACTATTATAATTCCAAAATGCACCGGGTCTATTCCAAATGAAATAGCTGCTGGCAAGAATAATGGTGTGAAAATCAATATTGCTGCTGCCCCATCAAAGAACATTCCTGCAATTAACAAAACCAAATTGATGATTAATAAAAAAATAATTGCATTTGTTGTCAGTCCTGATATTAGTGTCATTATCAATTCGGGAACACCTGTAATGCTTATGTAAAAGCTAAATAATCCAGCAGTTCCAATTATGATCATAACGATAGCCGTTGTCACTGCCGAATCAACGAGGACTTTGTACAATTGTTTTATTTTGATTTCCTTGTAGATAAACACACCTACTACAAAACCATAGAACACTGCAACTACAGCCGCTTCAGTCGGTGTGAAGTATCCCCCGTATATCCCGCCCAAAATAACAACAGGCATCAGCAGGGCAATAATAGACTTTCTAAATGCTGTAAAGATCTCCTTAGGTGTGCTTTTCTCCATGCCTGTATAGCCATTTCTCTTACTAACTACATACGCCATAATTAGCAAAGATACGACAATAACAAGCCCTGGAAATACTCCAGCGATGAACAATTCGCTTACTGAAACTCCTGCTACAACACCATATAGAATTAGAGATATACTCGGTGGTATAATGACTCCCAATGCTCCAGATACTGCCTGATTGGCACTTGCATATTCCTTGCTATATCCCTTAGCAATCATTGCTGGGATTAAGATAGCACCTATTGCTGCTGTCGTCGCTGCCCCCGAACCAGAAATAGCAGCAAAAAACATGGAAGTAATTATCGCAACCATTGCTAGACCGCCAGTAAAATGACCAACCAACGAGCTTGCGAAATTAACGAGACGCTTTGACAATCCCCCGACTTGCATCAAGTTTCCTGCTAAAATGAAAAAGGGGATTGCCATCAATGGAAAAGAATTGATCGATATGAATATCCGTTGAGCGACAGTCATAAGCGGAAGTGTTTCATGCATACCGATTCCCAAAGCAGTCGCTAATCCGAGAGCTACTGCAATTGGCACGCTCATAAACATTAAAACGACTAGAGAAATGAAAAATATTATTAGCATGGAAACACCCTATTTCATCAAGAATTTTTGAATCACGACATAAAAAGTATTTAAGATAAATAATAATCCCCCGCTTGGTAATGCGAGATATACCCAAAACATGGATAGTCCCGTACTCGGCGCTATCTGCACTTTTACGGATTGTGCTATGTCCCAACCATAAATTGTTAGAATTACATAAAAAATCATAGAGACAGTACAAACCGCTACAAATAGGATTTTCCTGCCCTTTTCATTTAACAGTTCTGGCAACAGCTCTACGGCGATAAGTTCCCCTCTTTTTAGTGCATAAGCAGCTCCAAGCAACACTACCCACACCATCAAAAATCGGGAAATTTCCTCAGACCAAGTAAGCGATGAACCAAAAAGCTTTCTAGCAATTACTTGCCAAAAAATAAAAATACACATCATGGAAAGCATTATAGCTAAAACCCATCCAACTAATTTATTCAAGAATTCAATGCTATCTAAATACTTGGTAAGTACTACTTTCATACGGTTCACCTCTTTATGTAAAGGTAGATGAACAGAAGCCCATCTACCCTTTGATCAACAATTAAAAGTTTCTAACCTTTTCAATAAAGTCGACTCCAAACTCAGGTGCCCACTTCTCGTAAACCGATTCTGTTTTCTTTTTGAAAGATTCCACATCAATTTCATCTGTTTCTAGAATTTCCATGCCTTTTCCCTTCAGAATTTCTGTTGCTTCCTCATCCAGTTTTTCAAAGCCTTCTCTAGCATGTTCCACTGAATTGGCAGCTGCTTGTAAAACAATTTCCTGATGTTCAGTCGACAAAGCATCGAATGCAGGCTTACCCATCATCAGCAAATATGGCTGATAAAGCTCAGGAAGCTTAGATACATATTTTTGTACTTCATAAAACTTCATTGTATTAATAGAATCCAGCGGGTTTGACTGGCTATCGATAACGCCTTGCTGTAGACCTGTGAAAACCTCAGTCCATCCCATCGGAGTAGGATTAGCACCATATGCTTTCCATGTATCAATCTGTACTTGGTTCTCCTGAACCCTTTGTTTCATTCCCGCTACGTCTTCGACACTTTTAACTGGTCTAACTGAGTTTGACAAGTAACGATAACCAGCCGTCCAGTAGCTAAGAATCTTAACATTAGCACTATTTTCGAACTTATCAGCAAGGTCCTTTCCAATCTCGCTGTCAAAAACACGGTAAGCATGGTCATGATCCTTGAACAAATATGGCAAGTCAAACATATTAAACTCTTTTGTCCAAGTTCCTAGCGCACCACTTGATGTTGTTGCCATATCCAAAGAACTGATTCCCATCATCTCAATTACTTCACGTTCTCCTCCAAAAGTGTTGTTATAATAAACTTTTAAATCAATTTCTCCGTCAGAAAGTCGTTGTAGCTCTTCTTTGAACTTTTGAACGCCAACGTCCGCAAAACTACCTTCTGCTAAACTTAAGCTGATGTCCAATGTTACTTTTCCACTGTCAGCACTTACACTTTCATCATTTTTCCCTGAAGAATTAGTACATCCTGCCAAGACTAAAACCAACGCTGCGATTAATAAATATCCTTTAATAAGAAAAGCACGTTTCACAATATAACCCCCTGTTTTTTCACCTAGAAACAACTGTAAAACAAAAAATCCCTTTAATGATCTTCACCATGTGAGAGATTGCTAATCCTCTCCTCATTAGGTAAGCGCTTACCTAATGTTTTTTTCATCTTAATCCATAAGTTCATAGAAGTCAATCTATTTTAGTAAATTTTTATATTTCTACGATTAAAAAAAGCCCTCGTCTTTTTTGTCAAAGAGGGCTATCGAAAAAGTTTAATGCTTATTCATCAATCATTTCATCAACACGGATCCGTGTCGATCGTCTCACTATTAAATCCGGAACTAGAATTACTTTCCTCTTCCCTTTTTCTCCAGCAATTTCTGCTACAGTCAAATCCATAATCTCTTTTCCCATGTCTCCAATAGGTTGCGAAACGGTTGTCAATGGAGGATCGTAAACCTCTGCGATAATTGTGTTATCAAACCCTACTACCGAAAGGTCATTAGGTATGTTAAAACCTTTTTCCCTACCCGCTTGTATTGCGCCGATTGCCAATAGGTCATTGCATGCAACAAAAGCAGTTGCCCCTGTTTCAGAATCAAGGATTTCTCTCGCCATTCTTGTTCCAGTTTCAACATTTGACTCAGTTGCAAAGCGGAATTCAAATTTGTAATCCACTCCATAATCCATTAGAGCCTGATAATACCCCCTCATCCGTTCACGATTACTGTAGACATCCCTTGCAATAATTGCAATTTTCGTATGTCCTAATTCCAGTAGATGAGTCGTTGCTATATACCCTCCCTGAAAGTCATCAATAGCTACTGTATTGATTGATATTGATGGGAAATTTTTTGCCACAATTGAAACAGGAAGTTTTTCTTTTAGTAAGCGACTAATCACTTCTTCATCTTCAAAACCAGATGCCAAAATGATGGCATCTACACTTTTACTTTTCAGTAACTGAATGTATTTCAGCTCTTTTTCTTTTTTATAGTCTGTGCTACAGATCATGATACTGTATCCTAGTTCATGTCCGCGGTCTTCAATTTTTCTTGCGAGTTCAGAGAAAAACGGGTTTGCTAAATCCGGTAGGACTAGGCCAATACTATTAGTGTTTTTTCCTGTAAGCGCAGTAGCCATAATATTCGGGTGATAGTTTAGTTCTTTCATTACCCTTAAGACATTATTCTTCGTCCGCTCACTGATGCCTCCTTTATGATTAATGATTTTAGAAACAGTCGCTATGGAAACCCCAGCCTCCTTAGCGACATCATATATTGTTGGTCTCATGGTTTAACCCCCTTCACCATTTAGTAAGCGCTTAACTAATTATATTCTTACATGGAATCGCAAAATTGTCCATACGGACGAAAAAAGACTGGAAAACCAGTCTTGAAAGGAAAATTAAACAACCACCCGCTAAAGGAGGTGGATTTCAACATAAATGTTGACGACTAAAGTCGTTGTAAGGGCTGAAGTCCTTCTTAAAGCCCTTGTGCTTAAGCACACTGGA
>NZ_JANKJL010000024.1:0-9626 GCF_041414805.1 Sporosarcina sp. OR05
GCATATCGCTCCAAAACGCCGCATACTTCTCCCGTTTGCCGCATATTACTCCGAAACACCGCATACTTCTCCCGTTCGCCGCATATCACTCCGAAACACCGCATACTTCTCCCGTTCGCCGCATATCACTCCGAAACACCGCATACTTCTCTAGAACGCCACATAAAACAAGTCACTTCGGATTCGTCACATACCCCACAAACAGCGCAGCTCCCGTTTCCTCATCCTTGATCACCAAGAAGAACGGTCGATTTACTTCCATATAGAATGGATCTCCTGGTGGAGCAGATGTCACACCCATTTCTGTTCCTGTAACAGCCGCAGCTTCCGTTCCTTCTTCATTCACATCAAGATAGGTTTTCTGCTTCACCGAAGTGATTAACACGTTCCCATCCTCCACCATTTTAGTAAAATCAGCATCTTTCGTGAATGCTTGCTGCATACCGAGCGCATTTAACGCTTCATTCAGTCCTGTTTCATACTCTAACTTGAACTTCGGCAACAGCAGCGTGCCTTCCATTTCAGTGAAAGCAGTTTGCAGTAGCATTTCCCAGTTCTCAGTAGATAACTTCTCCTTGAATCCTTCTAAATTCGTATGCTCATTCGGAAGGACAACCGTCATACTCATTTCACCATTTGCGTACGGGAGTCGAACAGCTTGAAATTCATTGTTCGCCATATAGGCTAATTTTCGTTCCAGTTTCATAAACGGTGTCACTTTTTGATACCTCAAGTTCACATGAAACACACGCTCTTCCGTATCTTTTTTATCAAACGGATGCTTCCAATCGCCTTTAAAATAGATGGCGTTCAAAAGCATTGCGACGAGATTTTCATCAAGCGGACTTTCCACCATTTTATCGATTTTATCATTCGTCGCTTCTTTGACCCATCCATTAATTTTTTTTACGGACTCATTACTTGTCACATCAATCCGTTGCGTTTCTGCATTAAAATAATCCTTCGTCCGCTGCGTAAAATCCTTCGTAAAATTATATTCTTCATTCAACCAAATTGAATTGGCAATCCGTAACTGAATATCTTCACTGTCTTTGTTTAACATGGTCATGAGAGCGGCATTTGCTTTATTCAATTCCATTGCATCTATGCCTTCAGCTTGCATCGCTTTCGCCATTTCAACTTTCGTATCTCCATCCGCCCCGTTATAGACCATTGCTAATGCCATGAATAGACTTGTCGGAGAGAAGAACACGTTTCCGTCATCATCTGTTTGAATTTCGTCTAACAGCTTATACGCTAAGTCATTATTCGGTGCGACAATTTTTTCGTAATCTGTCACCTCGTATTCCACCCCTTCCGAAATCACCAGATTGCCATTACTTGAACTTGTACCACAACCCGATATTGCGACCAACAAACCTGCTCCGACTAGCGTTGTTTTTAGTTTTTTCTTCACTTGCACCACCATCCTTGTACTTCGGTAAACGTTCATTCCTTACAGCGAATACAGAGTAAAATCGTTCAGAAATCGTGTATTGGGCTTCTCAAAACACCTACTATCTCGTGAATCCAATGCTACTAAGTTCGTTAAACAAAACTATGTTCGTTCTCTTCTTGCATTCTGTCCAAGCCTATGAGCTTTTCGTCCCGATTATTCATTCCATGCTAAATTAATAAACTGCATACTCCGGTATGCTTTCCACGATTTAATACGCCCTATACAAAACGCCAAGAGCACGAAAACTCTTGGCGTTTACACATTTAGCAGTTATTCAAACGGCCATCCTGGCAGCATATGGCTCAGCTTTTTGTCTTCCCGGTAACCGAGTACATATTCAGCTTGCATAATCGTATGAATCTCACGTGTTCCTTCGTATATGACAGGTGCTTTGGAATTGCGCAAGAAGCGTGCAACCGGGTACTCATCAGAGTAGCCATACGCACCATGGATTTGGAAAGCATCGTCTGCCGCTTTATTTGCAAAATCACATGCTTGCCATTTTGCAAGTGACGTCTCACGCGTATTGCGGACACCTTTGTTCTTTAACTCACCTGCTCGATAGACGAGTAGGCGGCTCATTTGATAGCCTGCTTCCATATTCGCAATCATTTGTTGGACGAGTTGATGTTTGCCGATCGGCTTGCCAAACGTTTCACGGTCATGACAATAGTTCACGCTTTCTTCTAGACATGCCATAATGAGTCCGACAGCCCCCGCTGCAACGGTAAATCGACCGTTATCAAGTGATGCCATCGCGATTTTAAATCCTTCGCCTTCTTCACCAAGAAGATTAGCAGCCGGCACCCGCATATCTTCAAAAAATAGTTCACCCGTATTTCCCGCACGGATGCCGTATTTCCCTTTGATTGCTTTGGATGAAAAGCCTGGCGTGGAACGTTCGACGATAAATGCACTAATGCCATGATGCTTTTTAGATTTATCCGTATAGGCGAAAACGAGGAAGTGGTCAGCAATGTCGCATAACGAAATCCACGTCTTCTGGCCATTAATAATGTAGTCATCACCATCGCGCACAGCAGTTGTGGCCATTGCGGCTACGTCCGACCCTGCTCCAGGTTCAGTAAGGCCAAATGCTCCCACTTTTTCACCTTTCGCTTGCGGGACTAGGTACTTCTGCTTCTGTTCTTCCGTTCCCCATTGCAAGATCGACATCGAGTTCAGCCCGATGTGGACAGAAACGGCCGTACGGAACGCCGTGTCCCCACGTTCCAACTCTTCGCAAAGGATGGCCAATGAATTGTAGTCCATGCCGCTACCACCGTATTGTTCCGGAATACAAACTCCCATAAAACCTAGATCGGCAAGCTTCTTCCAAATCGCTTGGTCGAAACCACCTTCCGCATCCCAACGTTGGATGTGCGGCATAATTTCTTCATCCACAAATTGTCTTGCCGTCTTACGCAACATTTGCTGCTCATCTGTAAAGTCAAAATTCAACTTCTCCGACCCCTTTCCACTCTCCGCTATCAAACATGTGCTTCTTGGGTTTTTACCGTCTCTTCAATGATGACGCCGCGTTTTTTCATCTCTTCAATGTACGGTTCTCCTGGAACGATACATTCAGGAGGATGGACGCCACGCTTTGTTATCGTTCCATTGCCAATCATTTGGGCAACAACGGAAATCGTGTTTGCGGTCGCTCTTGCCATTGCGGTTTCATTCACCGTCAAATCCTTTTCCGTCACAAGATTATACTCGTACGTTGCAGGCATGCCATGCGCTTCGCCACTTACGATGACGCGAAGTAGAACCGCGTCAGATTTATCTCCTAAACGCAACTGGGGTGATAATTGCTCGCGCATGACGTCACGGACTTTTACGGACTGTCCATTGACTGTCACTTCGTTGTCACGGGACAACAACCCTAAGTCGACGAGCAGCTGGAATTTCTCTGCATGCCCTTTGTAACGGATTGTTTTGTATTCCAACGTTTGGACGTCCTTGAATGTCTTCGTCAATGTCGACGTACCGCCTGACGTATGGAACGCTTCCAGTTCCCCGTATTTATCAAAATGAATCGTTTCGACTTCAGACAATGAAGGAATTTCCTTCAGTTCGCCATTACGAATCACATGGGAAGGATCTGTATAGTGGTCGAATACCCCTTCTAGCGAGAAAACGACATTATAGTTCAGTGGCAGTTCCGGCTCAACTGGAATTCCCCCCACATAGAGCTTGATGGATTCGACTTTCTCCAGTTTTCCTGCGCCATACCCCGTTAGAATATTGATCATCCCAGGTGCAACACCTAAATCGGGAATAATCGTTACCCCTTTTGCTTTCGCTTCTTCTGCCAATTCCAGCACCGCGTCCGTCGCACCACCGATATGTCCCCCTAAATCGATCGAATGGACGCCGATATCGACGGCCATTTTTGCAACTTTTTCATTAAATGTATAAAACAACGCATTGATGACAACTTCCCCTAGTCCCATCACTTGCTTTAATTGCTCATCATCCGTCGCATCCAATTTAATGACTTCAAGCTTATCGGACTGCAGTTTTTCCGCAAAATCCTCCGCTTGCTGTGTATGCAAGTCTGCTAGATATACGTTTGTGACACCAGCACTTTGCACAAGGTCACGTACGGCCTCTTTTCCCATCAATCCTGCACCGAGTACGACTACTTTCATATGAACATCTCCCATTCCACTAGATTTCACCGAGACAACTACCTGTTTGCCTGTATCGAATCCCTTTCGGTAGCTTATGAGTCAATTACACTGTGCTCAATATACAAGAGCATCAAGCACCTATATCTCTACTGCTTTACTCCGTATCAATTTGCGCGCGTTGCAATTTTCCACTGAAATCAACATAAATGCTCTTCCACTCCGTGAACACGTCAAGTGCCGCCACGCCTGAATCGCGGTGACCGTTCCCTGTCCCTTTCGTCCCCCCGAAAGGCAGATGGATTTCAGCACCCGTCGTTCCCGCGTTCACATAGACAATCCCTGTATCCAAATCACGTTGTGCGCGGAACACTTTGTTTACGTCTCTCGAGAAGATGGAACTGGAAAGGCCAAAAATGACACTATTGTTCACTTCGATCGCTTCATCCAAACTACTGACTTCAATCAAAGACACGACCGGACCAAAAATCTCTTCTTGTGCCAAGCGACTATCCCACTTCACATCCGTAAATAATGTCGGTTCGAAATAATGGCCGTTTGCTAAGTCCCCTTCTGTTAGCACATTGCCTCCCGCTAACAACTTCGCGCCTTCCTCTTTTCCGATTTCAACATACTTCTGGATTTTTTCGATCGCTTTTGCATTGATAACCGGTCCAATTTTGACGGACTCGTCCAACCCGTTCCCAATTGTTAACTGTTGCATAGAAGCCAACAGTTTCTCTTCCAGTTCCTCTTTAACATCTTTATGCACAATGACGCGACTACATGCCGTACAACGTTGACCCGCTGTTCCGAATGCACTCCATAAAATCCCTTCGACTGCCAAGTCAATATCTGCATCATCCATAACGATGACCGCGTTTTTACCGCCCATTTCAAGTGATACTTTCTTCAAATGACGTCCGCCTGTTTCTGCCACGTGGCGACCCGTATCTGTTGAACCTGTAAACGAAATGACACGCACATCAGGGTGCTCAATCATAGCCGTTCCCACTTCCGATCCAGATCCGAACACGATGTTGGCAACTCCAGCAGGCAACCCTACCTCTTCGAAAATCTTCGCCATTTCATAGGCCATCATCGGTGTTTCCGTAGCAGGTTTCCACACAAACGTATTGCCTGCAACGATTGCCGGAAACGATTTCCACGTCGCAATCGCCACTGGGAAATTCCACGGTGTAATCAAACCAACAACCCCAATTGGCGCACGGACGCTCATCGCAAATTTGTCTTGCAACTCAGAAGGAACTGTTTCCCCAAACAATCTTCGTCCTTCCCCCGCCATATAGAACGCCATGTCAATTCCTTCTTGCACTTCGCCACGGCCCTCTTCAATGACCTTCCCCATTTCTTTCGTCAACACTTGTGCAAGGTGCTCTTTCCTTTCTTTCATGACATTCCCGATTGCATATAAGTAATCCGCCCGTTTAGGTGCAGGTACGAGCGCCCAATCTTTCTGCGCTTTTTTTGCAGCCGCCACAGCCTGGTCCACGTCTTGTTTAGTTGATAAACGAACTTGCGCCAATTCTTCCCCGGTTGCCGGATTCGTTACCGCTGCAAATTCAGCACCTCCGTCTTCTTGCCAAGCTCCACCGATAAAGTTTGTCAAACGCATTTAGAAATTCCCCTTTCTAGTACACATAATTTATTGCAAACGCTTCCACTTTCTTCAATTCGACATAATCCTATTAGAATCCTTCATTTTCTCAGAATAAAATAAAAAATCTCAAGAAGTTTAAAACTCCTTGAGATTTTTTTCTGCGAATTATTCTTTTACCGGCTCTAGTGGAGATGAAGTGACTTTCTCACTTCCCTCACCTATTACAAAATCCGGCTGATTTGGTTTAACACGTTTAACGAAGAATGCTAAAAATAATGCAACGACCGCGATAAATGCAGAGACGAGGAATGAGTAATTAATTCCTTCCAGCATCGATTTCAACATAATCTCTTGTTGCACCGCAGCTGCATTGCCACTTGTAGTACCGGAAGTAGCTGCTTCTTGTGCCAACTCCGCACCCGCACTCTCCATCCGTTTCGTCATAATGGTCAACAAGATGGCAGAGCCGATTGCACCAGACACTTGTTGAAGGGTATTGTTCATCGCCGTACCATGAGGATTTGAACGCATCGGCAATTGGTTCATCCCGTTCGTCATAATCGGCATCATGACCATTGACATACCAAACATTCGTACAGTATACAAAGCCATTAAATAATAGTAGCCTGTATGCAATTCGAGTTTACTCAAATAGAACGTAGATATGACGGTAATGACAAGCCCTACGAGTGAAATGACCCGTGGACCATATTTATCGAAAATCTTTCCTGTAATCGGCGACATGAGGCCCATTACAATCGCACCTGGCAACATGAGGATCCCTGCTTCAAACGGAGAAATCCCTCGGACATTTTGTACATACAACGGTGTCAAAATCATACCAGAGAACATTGCGACAGACATGACAATTGAAATGATGGACGCGAGTGCAAACATCGGATGCTTATAAATCCGGAAATCGAGCATCGGGTCTTTCATTTTCAACTGACGGATGACAAAGAGCACGACAGATATTGTACCAATCGCTATTGTTCCGTACACAATTGGTGAGCTCCATCCTTTATCACCCGCGGAGCTGAATCCGTAAAGCAATCCACCGAATCCGATACTGGATAAAATGAGCGAGAAGACATCCAGTGTCACATCACGGTTCGGTGTAATGTTTTTCAGTTTAAACAACGCTAACAAGATCGATAAAACCCCGAACGGCAAGACGATCTCAAACAGCGTTCGCCAAGAATAATGCTCAACAACCCAACCGGACAAAGTCGGTCCGATTGCAGGCGCCGTAAACATGACAAGACTGAACATCCCCATTGCTGTACCCCGTTTTTCAATCGGGAACGCGACTAGCATAACATTCATCAAAAGAGGCATCATCATCGCTGAACCGGAAGCTTGAATCATTCTGGCAACGATGAGCAAGCCAAAATTAGGCGCATAGATTGCGAGCGCCGTACCAATCGTAAACAACGTCATCGCCGTTAAAAACAATCTTCGGTTTGAAAACTTTTGGATAAAAAACGCACTTGCCGGAATCATGATCCCATTTACTAACATAAATCCTGTCGTCAGCCATTGGACTTCTGATGGCTTCACCGAAAACTCTGTCATAATTGACGGTAAAGCAATATTTAATAATGTATTGTTCAAAATCGCAACGAATGCTCCAAAAAACAAAATGGCAATCATACCGTAAGGAGGCTTCTCGTGCATTTTCTTTAAATCAATTTCCATTTCCCATCCTCCATCTATTTTCTATTGAACGATTTTATAGTGGTTCGACTACCGCGAAGGTTATTTGTACTGAGTGTTCAACAATAGTATTATTTTATACTGACAGTCCAAATTACGCAAATGCACAAACGTTTTCATTCCGAAAAATTTTTTTATCATTGCTACAAAGCCTTATTTTCGTTACGATAGGAATTGAACTGGTAGTATAAAATGAATTTTACAAAAAGGTGATCTATATGAATGATCGAAAGTTGCATGTCCTCTTAACTGCCCAAAGACTATTTATTGATAAAGGGTACGTCACCACATCGATTCAGGACATCATTGAGGCTGCTCAAATCTCCAAAGGGACGTTTTACAATTACTTCTCTTCGAAAAACGAGTGTCTGATGGCCATTTTTGAATTTGCCCATGAAGAAGCGATTGTCCGTAGACGTGAATTAATGCACGGCAAGGACAAGCGCGATAAAAATATATTAGCGGAACAAATTTTGGTACGCATGCACGTCAACCGCGAGCATAATTTATTATCGATTTATGAAGCAGTCTTTTATTCAGGTGATAATGAATTGAGAAGCTTTGTACGCAAGCGGCATTTAATGGAGTTAAAATGGCTAACAACTCGACTTACCGACGTTTACGGTGAAGAAGCAGAACCGTATGTACTCGATTGCGCGGTCATGATTTTAGGCGTAATCCAACACCTCATTCACTTCTTGTCTTCTGCAACAGAAGCGATTGCGATCGATGACTTGGTCCACTTCACGATTCGGCGGGTTGACGCCATAATGGAGGATATGATTCGGAATGAAGATACGTTGCTTGGCAATAATTATTTGGCTGCTTTAACGATTGCTGCTGAAACGCCGATATCTAGGACAGACTTGTTAGTGGAAAAGCTTCAAAAATTTCTCGTGCGTGTTGAAAAAGAAGAGTTATTTGATGCGATACAAATGACGCAATTTCTCTTGGACGAAATGAATAAAACCAATTCGAATTTAGTCGTCATCGAAGCACTCATTCCGACTTTCCAGAAGTTGTTCAAAGGGACACGGCTCTATTATCGTTCGACAGAAATCGCCACACTTCTTTTGCAATATATTGATATTGAGAAAGGGACAGTTCCGCCAACGAAGTAATTTGTTAGGCCTCCAGCTGTTGGTGATGGCGATGAATGTCCCATTTGCGAGCCGCTACATGGAGGTAACGCGGTAAGGTTCATGGTCTTCTATTTAATTAAAGATAAAATGAAACTTCCGGTATTGTTTTTACGTAAAATCAGATACAAATACGAGGAGGTTTCGAGTGATGAACAATCATGAAATTGATTACAAGTTATATGGCGATGATATGCAGTTTGTGGAAGTGGAACTTGATCCACAGGAGACGGTTGTAGCAGAGGCCGGGTCGTTAATGATGATGGATGATAGCATCGTCATGGAAACGATCTTCGGAGATGGTTCAAGCAATTCGGGTGGAGGCTTCATGGGGAAACTGATGGGCGCAGGTAAACGTCTGTTGACCGGTGAAAGTTTGTTCATGACTACATTTACTAACAACGGAACGGGTAAAAAGCATGTCTCATTCGCAGCGCCTTACCCTGGGAAGATCATTCCCCTCGATCTTAGCGAGTACAACGGTAAAATTATTTGTCAAAAAGATGCGTTCCTAGCTGCTGCTAAAGGGGTTTCTGTAGGCATTGAACTTCAACGCAAACTCGGAACCGGCTTCTTTGGCGGCGAAGGATTCATCATGCAAAAGCTTGAAGGAGACGGCATGGCGTTCGTTCACGCAGGTGGAACGATTATCGAGAAAACACTATCCGCCGGCGAAACGTTACGTGTCGATACAGGTTGTCTCGTCGCAATGACGCAAGACGTAGATTACAACATTGAAATGGTAAAAGGTGTGAAAACCGCATTATTCGGTGGAGAAGGCCTCTTTTTCGCTACCCTCCGCGGACCGGGTAAAGTGTGGATCCAATCCTTACCGTTCTCTAGACTCGCAAGCCGCGTCTTCGCAGCAGCACCACAAACACCAGGCGGCTCTCAAGACGAAGGCAGCATCGCAGGTGGTTTGTTCAACATGCTCGGCGGGAAATAACTGTAAACTCAAAGCGCCCAAAATACCGGGCGCTTTCTTTCTATTCGAAATTGTTTTGGTGCCTGTCCCCGAAACGATTCAGAATCGTTCCGGGGACAGGCACCTTAAA
>NZ_JANKJL010000025.1:0-3352 GCF_041414805.1 Sporosarcina sp. OR05
CTGTCCGCTGCCACTTTTATTGGCGGCGTTTTTTGTTGTTTTAGGAAAATATTATGTCGGCACATATCAAGGGAAATATGCGACAATGTATAAATACTAATTATTCCCTGGCGGGAGGAGGACAAAAAAATTACCCCGAAGAGATGGCAGTCTCTCCGAGGTGATGAACAATAAACACTATGATTAGATTAAAATATCTTGGAAAGACGGTCAAGGGCTATTTACGCCTTTACCAAGATGTTCCTCCAAAAGACGAGGAGAACTGCCCTGACTGTCATAGGAAATTATACAATCATGGACGATATTATCGTTCGGTTGTAACTGGAAAGACCCTTACCAGAATACCTATTTATCGCAGGTTGTGTCCCGAGTGTGGAAAGACATTCTCATTATTACCTGATTTTCTTTTTCCGTATCGGATTCCTTCTGGTCGAATACTTCAAAAAGCATGGTTTTTAAGATACGTAAAAGGAAAAAGTTACAATCACATTCAAAACTTCCTTTCAAACAGGATGACAGGAGGAATTAGTTATAAAACGATTATCCGATGGGATGCTTTTTGGAAGGATAAGAAGGATCCCCTGATACAGCTACTCATCTCTCATATTGTCACCATCCATCCCATAGCGATTAACTTTAAGGATATTAAATCGCTTGGTGAAGAACAAGCGCTATTAAATTTTCTTCTCCCTAAGGCATGGAAAATTTTTCATCCTTCGATTCCCTACCCTTTTTGCGGCTTTCTTCAATGGATAAATCAACTAATACATAAATATTAAACCGATAAATCCATTACTCTCCACTTATACAACCCGCCTGTTAATCTTCCGAATCTTATTTATCGCCCCTTCGGGGCAATTATTCCTCTTTTTGTCATTTTAAAATGCATGTTCCCACAGAATTTGGTCTCTGCCTTTTCCGTGATAATCGTATTTAAATAGAACATGTAAAAGATCAATTTTTAGAAAAGGGGAAGTTTTGATGGATGAAAAATTTAGAAACGATATTGCCTTATTTCGATTTGGCCTTATTGCGGAAATAGTTACAAGAGATCTTCCTAAAGGAGAACAAGCCCAAAGGCTTCGTGCCATATCGTATAGTGAACATCTAAATCCTTATGGGGAGATGCAGAAAGTTAGTACTCGTACACTTGAACGCTATTTGCAACTTTATCGTAGCGGAGGATTTGAAGTATTGAAACCAACGAAAAGGGGCGGATATGCGCCAAGAGCTATTTCCAATGAGTTATTGGATATGGCAATACAGTTAAAGACTGAGCGGCCCGAACGTTCAGTTGAACAGATCATTCGGATTATGGAAATGGCGAATATAGTGGAACAAGGAGTCATCTCTGAAAGTACTTTATCTAAACAAATGCGTAAAGCTGGAGTGACACGGAAAAAATTAAAACAGGTACCAAGTGGTAGGCAGTTTCGCCGCTTTGAGTTTCCTTATAGGAATGCTTGTTGGCAAGGGGATGTGCAACATACACTTTATCTTCCCGACCCGGAAAATCCGGATAAAAAACGGGTAGCTAAGTTATTTGCATTTATTGATGATTATACGAGATTCATCGTACATGGGCAGTTTTATTTTGAGGAAAAGGGTGCACAGTTAGAGGATTGCTTATTTAAGGCCATAATGAGCCAGGGAAAGCCAGAGCAGATCTATGTAGACAACGGCTCGATTTATCGAGCAAAGGCGTTAGAAACAACCTGTGCAAAACTCGGTATAAAGCTTACTCACTCTACTGTGAGAAGACCACAGGGGCGTGGAAAAATAGAGAGGTTCTTTCAATTCGTCGATTCGTCTTTCAAACCCGAAGCTTATGATCTAATTGAGTCGGGAAGAATTCAATCTATCGAGCAGTTAAATCGGTATTTTCATATCTGGAAGGAATCAATTTATCATGAGCGGATTCACGGCGAAACGAAACAAACTCCCAATCAGAGATGGGAAGAGTGTGATCAACCTACGGTTTCCGTTTCTTTTTCTGACCTGAAGAATGCGTTTTATTGGGAAGAGGAGCGAAAGGTTGACAATACAGGATGCATTTCATTTCAAGGGAACAAGTATGAGGTGGAATCTCAACTGGTTGGAGAACTAATCACGATTCGCTTCGATCCCAATGATTTAGAAAAACTGGAAGTTTGGCTGAATGGAAATCAATATGAGAATGCACTCCCACTCAAGCTCACCAGACCGAAACACGAAAAGGCAGCGTCTCAAAAAGCGAACCAAACGGAAGAAGAAACCGGTTTAAACCTTCTTGAATTATCAATACCTAACCATGAGCAGAAACAAAAGGAAAAGAGAGGGACCGTCAGCTACCAAACCCTTGTGGAGGATGGAAATTAATGATTTCTAAACATTTTAATTGGAACTATACCCCTTTTCAAAAGGACGTTCAAACCAAACATTTATATAAGACAAGTCATTTTAAAGAATTGCAAGCACGGTTGACCTTTATGATTCAGCAACGCTCATTTGGCCTTATTACTGGTGAGGTTGGGGCAGGAAAATCAACGGCTATTCGCGCTTTGAGAGATCGGTTGGAAGCGAATCAGTATGTTTTCTTATATTTATCTGATTCTTCTTTGAAGCCGAGGGATTTCTATCGAGAGATGCTTCTTCAAGTTGGAATTGAACCTATGTTTTTGGCAAGTGATTTGAAAAGGCAATTTAAAACAGCCTTGATGGATATCTATGAAAATAAAAAGAAAACGCCCGTCGTGATCATTGACGAGGCGCATTTATTATCAGCATCGATGTTACAGGAGATTCGATTTCTAACAAATTTTGAGATTGATTCACTTTCACCGCTGGCACTGATTCTGGTTGGACAGCCGGAATTGCGGGATAAGCTACGTCTAAGAAGCTTAGAAGCTATTTCGCAGCGGATTAACACACGATTTCATTTGGAAGGATTGTCTTACGATGAAATGAATGAATACATCGTCCATCAATTAGAAATGGCTGGCGAAAAGAGACAGATCTTTACCGAGGCGGCCCTGAAGAGGATATACAAGGAAACACGTGGCATCCTGCGCTTAACAAACCGCTTATGTACAGAATGCCTTTTAGACGCTGTTTCCAGAAAACAAGAATTGGTAGATGAAGACTCTGCTGAACGAGTTATCGACGACTACCGTTTTTAAGGACCTTCAGGTCCTTTTTTTCTTTTATGAGTTTAATACAAAAACCAAAAGAATTCAATGGTTTTTCTATCCATAAAATGTCAATGAGTATGGCGATAATAAGAAGCAAACGAAGGTGTCGGTGGCGAATTTAATTTGTCACCGACACCTTCGTTTCCGAAATTACCGCCATTAAAAATGGCTCCTGACATGAT
>NZ_JANKJL010000026.1:0-2944 GCF_041414805.1 Sporosarcina sp. OR05
CCGTATAAAGGTTAAGTTAGAAAGGGCGCACGGCGGATGCCTTGGCACTAGGAGCCTATGAAGGACGGCACTAACACCGATATGCTTCGGGGAGCTGTAAGTAAGCTTTGATCCGAAGATTTCCGAATGGGGAAACCCACTGCCCGTAATGGGGTAGTACGTTTACGTGAATACATAGCGTAAACGAGGCACACCCGGAGAACTGAAACATCTAAGTACCCGGAGGAAGAGAAAGAAACATCGATTCCCTTAGTAGCGGCGAGCGAAACGGGAAGAGCCCAAACCAGGAAGCTTGCTTCCTGGGGTTGTAGGACACTCTATACGGAGTTACAAAGGGCTGGATTAGACGAAGCGACCTGGAAAGGTCCGCCATAGCGGGTAAAAGCCCTGTAGTCGAAAGTCCAGCCCCTCCAGAGTGGATCCTGAGTACGGCGGAACACGTGAAATTCCGTCGGAATCCGGGAGGACCATCTCCCAAGGCTAAATACTCCCTAGTGACCGATAGTGAACCAGTACCGTGAGGGAAAGGTGAAAAGCACCCCGGAAGGGGAGTGAAAGAGAACCTGAAACCGTGTGCCTACAAGTTGTCAGAGCCCGTTAATGGGTGATGGCGTGCCTTTTGTAGAATGAACCGGCGAGTTACGATTCCATGCAAGGTTAAGCAGCGAATGCGGAGCCGCAGCGAAAGCGAGTCTGAATAGGGCGAATGAGTATGGGGTCGTAGACCCGAAACCAGGTGATCTACCCATGTCCAGGGTGAAGGTAAGGTAACACTTACTGGAGGCCCGAACCCACGTACGTTGAAAAGTGCGGGGATGAGGTGTGGGTAGCGGTGAAATTCCAATCGAACCTGGAGATAGCTGGTTCTCTCCGAAATAGCTTTAGGGCTAGCCTCAAACGAAAGAATCTCGGAGGTAGAGCACTGTTTGGACTAGGGGCCCATCCCGGGTTACCGAATTCAGACAAACTCCGAATGCCGATGATTTATGTTTGGGAGTCAGACTGCGGGTGATAAGATCCGTAGTCGAGAGGGAAACAGCCCAGACCGCCAGTTAAGGTCCCCAAGTATCCGTTAAGTGGAAAAGGATGTGGCGCTGCCCAGACAACCAGGATGTTGGCTTAGAAGCAGCCACCATTTAAAGAGTGCGTAATAGCTCACTGGTCGAGTGGCGCTGCGCCGAAAATGTACCGGGGCTAAACGGATCACCGAAACTGCGGATTGACATCTTAGATGTCAGTGGTAGGAGAGCGTTCCAAGGGCGTTGAAGCTAGATCGTAAGGACTGGTGGAGCGCTTGGAAGTGAGAATGCCGGTATGAGTAGCGAAAGAAGGGTGAGAATCCCTTCCACCGAATGCCTAAGGTTTCCTGAGGAAGGCTCGTCCGCTCAGGGTTAGTCGGGACCTAAGTCGAGGCCGAAAGGCGTAGACGATGGAGAACAGGTTGATATTCCTGTACCACCTCCCCGCCGTTTGAGCAATGGGGGGACGCAGTAGGATAGGGTGAGCGCGCTGTTGGTCATGCGCGTCTAAGCAGTGAGGTGTGGAACGAGGCAAATCCCGTTCCTATAACATTGAGCTGTGATGGCAAGGGGAATATTTCCCTGGAGTCCCTGATTTCACACTGCCAAGAAAAGCCTCTAGCGAGGCGGGAGGTGCCCGTACCGCAAACCGACACAGGTAGGCGAGGAGAGAATCC
Organism: Sporosarcina sp. OR05; assembly: GCF_041414805.1. Lineage (NCBI taxonomy): Bacteria > Bacillati > Bacillota > Bacilli > Caryophanales > Caryophanaceae > Sporosarcina > Sporosarcina sp. OR05. Next base: position 1,697 of record NZ_JANKJL010000026.1, read on the forward strand.
TAAGGTGATCGAGAGAACTCTCGTTAAGGAACTCGGCAAAATGACCCCGTAACTTCGGGAGAAGGGGTGCTCTGGTAGGGTGAATAGCCCGAGAGAGCCGCAGTGAATAGGCCCAGGCGACTGTTTAGCAAAAACACAGGTCTCTGCAAAACCGTAAGGTGACGTATAGGGGCTGACGCCTGCCCGGTGCTGGAAGGTTAAGAGGAGAGGTCAGCGCAAGCGAAGCTTTGAATTGAAGCCCCAGTAAACGGCGGCCGTAACTATAACGGTCCTAAGGTAGCGAAATTCCTTGTCGGGTAAGTTCCGACCCGCACGAAAGGCGTAACGATCTGGGCACTGTCTCAACGAGAGACTCGGTGAAATTATAATATGCGTGAAGATGCGCATTACCCGCGACAGGACGGAAAGACCCCGTGGAGCTTTACTGTAGCCTGATATTGAATTCCGGTGCAGCCTGTACAGGATAGGTAGGAGCCTTGGAATCCGGAGCGCCAGCTTCGGAGGAGGCAATGGTGGGATACTACCCTGGCTGTATTGGAATTCTAACCCTTACCCGTGATCCGGGTAGGAGACAGTGTCAGGTGGGCAGTTTGACTGGGGCGGTCGCCTCCTAAAGTGTAACGGAGGCGCCCAAAGGTTCCCTCAGAATGGTTGGACATCATTCGTAGAGTGCAAAGGCATAAGGGAGCTTGACTGCGAGACCTACAAGTCGAGCAGGGTCGAAAGACGGGCTTAGTGATCCGGTGGTTCCGCATGGAAGGGCCATCGCTCAACGGATAAAAGCTACCCCGGGGATAACAGGCTTATCTCCCCCAAGAGTCCACATCGACGGGGAGGTTTGGCACCTCGATGTCGGCTCATCGCATCCTGGGGCTGTAGTCGGTCCCAAGGGTTGGGCTGTTCGCCCATTAAAGCGGTACGCGAGCTGGGTTCAGAACGTCGTGAGACAGTTCGGTCCCTATCCGTCGCGGGCGTAGGAAATTTGAGAGGAGCTGTCCTTAGTACGAGAGGACCGGGATGGACATACCGCTGGTGTACCAGTTGTCTTGCCAAAGGCATCGCTGGGTAGCTATGTATGGACGGGATAAATGCTGAAAGCATCTAAGCATGAAGCCCCCCTCAAGATGAGATTTCCCATTACGCAAGTAAGTAAGATCCCTCAAAGATGATGAGGTAGATAGGTCCGGGGTGGAAGCGTGGCGACACGTGCAGCTGACGGATACTAATCGATCGAGGACTTATCCTTTA
>NZ_JANKJL010000027.1:0-1864 GCF_041414805.1 Sporosarcina sp. OR05
AATCGAGTAGGAGGGAGTGATTAACTCCCGTCCTCTCACACCACCGTACGTACCGTTCGGTATACGGCGGTTCAATAACTTAAGTACCGACGCTCATACAAGTGATTCAAGTCTTTCAGACCCCACTTGGTGAGCGTTTCTGCTTTGATTGCTTTGTGTAGCGTTTCGCTTTTGGAAATTCTCCAATATCCCTTTCGGGAATTTGCTACCTTCCAAGCTTCATCATGCCAAATTCCCAGTCTTCGCAACTGACGGTATTTTGTCCATATCTTCTTCCAACGTTTCCATATCAGTTGCCGTAGCCGATGGTTCAGCCATTGTGTCATGGATTTTATAAAACTTTTCATCAAGCCTATTCCATAATAGTTTATCCAGCCTACTGTCACTTGGTTGATTTCTTTGGCAATCTCTTCGAAGCGACCCGGGCGGTTCCGTTTGGTGATTTTCTTTATTTTCGTTTTGAATCGACTCTTCGCGGAGTGATGGGGTCTACAACCCACACCTTTAGATGTGGAATGGAGGCAGAAACCGAGGAACTTGAGTTTTACCGGTGAACCCACCTTGCTCTTTTCTTGGTTTACCGTTAATTTCAAGTCATGTTCAAGAAACTTTGTAATGCTTTCCAGAACACGTTCCCCTGCACGCTTGCTTTTCACATAGATGCAGAAATCATCCGCAAATCGTACGAATTTATGCCCACGTTTTTCAAGTTCTCTATCCAATTGGTTCAAATAGACATTGCTAAGAATCGGGGAAAGTACACCACCTTGCGGAGCACCCTCTTCTGTTGGACTGATAAGTCCATCTTCTAGGATGCCACTCTTTAGAAACTTCCATATCAACTTTAGGACAATCTTGTCATTTATGAACTCCTTTAGATACTCCATCAGCTTCTGATGATTAATGGTATCGAAGTAACTTTTTAAATCACAATCGACTACCACCCTGTAACCTTGTTCATAATATGTGATGGCCTGCTTAATAGCTTGATGTTGGTTCCGTCTTGGACGAAAACCATAGCTTCCCTCTGAAAAATGAGGGTCAATGATTTTACCAATCACCTGATAGATGGCTTGTTGAACCATTCGATCCCGTACACACGGTATGCCGAGTTTTCGCATTGAACCATCTAACTTTGGGATTTCAACACGTTTTACTGGTAGTGGTTCGTACGAACCGTCTTTCAGTTTCCGAATCAGTAGGGTTCGGTATTTGGCTACATGTCCAAATAGCTCATCTACTGTCATTTCATCGACACCGGGCGCCCCTTTATTTGCCTTTACTTTCTTACATGCGTTAAAGAGGTTGTTGATGTCGACTACTTTATCAATCAAATCGATACCATCCTGTCGTTCCATTTCTGTAAAGACAGGACTGCACGCTCTCGCATACTTTTCAGTTTCCAACCTATCCCTTTGCGGCCAGCCATCTGACGATGTTTTCTGTGGTCTTTGCACTGTCTTTACCTCCATTTCATTTCAGAATTGTTATTGTTCAGCCCTTCATCCTAATGGACTACTATGGCTTCTGCTGACTTCTTACAGTTCAACCCGTCATCACTGTCGGGTTTGTTCCTGTGGAATATTCCATTCCTCTTGTCGGGAACCCCTGTAAGACCTCCCCGGGTAAGAGCTATAACCTTCCTCCCATGTAACCGCTGCATTTACTGTATGGAATTCGGGCAGTATTGGACTTCGTTTTGTGTTGCAAACTCGTCCGTTCCAATTCAGCCTTATATGCAGTTTCTGTCCGTCGGTTCGGGATTTTGCCGCCGGCTTCCTTCAGATTCCACCTCACGATGAACACCCTTGCCTTAAGCTAACAGTTCCTACTGCCAAGCCTGTAGTGGACTTTCACCACCAAG
>NZ_JANKJL010000028.1:0-1737 GCF_041414805.1 Sporosarcina sp. OR05
ACTTTCTCCAATCGCAGCATATTCCTTCCAAACTCAGCATACTTCGCTCAAAAGCCGCATAACCTCACAAAAAATAGAAATCTCCAAGCACAATACAAATCCCCCCAACAACCCCTTTGAATTGTCAAAACCCATTTGGCGCGATTTTAATAGAACTAAGACAAAGAAATCCCCACGAGAAAATGAAGCGAAGAATTACAAGTATAAAAGAAGTTCAGATTTTCGAAACGCGGCATACTTTCTCCAAACGCGGCATATTCCCTTCAAACGCCGCATATTCCCTCCAAACACGGCATAACCCCGCCAAACGCCGCATATTCCCACCAAACACAGCATACTTCGCCCAATCGCGGCATATTCACAGCATATTCCATAAACATAAAAAGACCTGCACCTATTCTTACAGATGCAGATCCTCTCGAACGAACTTACTATAACTCAACCACGAACTCCGAATGCTAAGATTAAACTGACTCGTTATCAACACGATTAAAATCTATTCAACCGGCATACAAACTTCTTCTGTTTCTCCTTCTAACTGCTGGACAAAGCCAATCTCCCTAGATTGTTTTCTCTCATTCTTCTGTTGATACATCCACTGATCCGCTTCTGTAAAAAGTTTTGTCATCTTTCCAATGGAATGAATCGAGTAAGAATACCCAATCGATAAATGGATTTTAGTTTGATCAGAATTCTGGTTGTTCATATGTATTTCCTCAGTTATTGTTTGGACGAGTTGTTTAACTTCTTCTTTCGTTTGATTCTCCACAAGCAAAACAAACTCATCTCCACCGATGCGCGCAACGATTATCTTTTCGGAAGAAAAACGATTTAACAGTTCCCCTGTCGCTTGCAGCAAAGCATCGCCCTGTTTATGGCCAAAATGATCATTCGCATATTTCAGTTCATCTAAGTCACATAAAATGATGGCAACCGGCGTATCTTCTTTTTCATCAAGCCGCGTAAGCGCAATCTCAAAGTATTCACGGTTATATAGACTCGTCAAATAGTCATGGTATAACCGATACTTCAAATTCTTTTGCAGTTCAATCTTTTCATCGATATTGCGAATGATTCCTTGCATGGCGACAATCCGTCCATTCTCATAAATCGGTGTCGCATACTCCTCAAAATATCTATACGTGCCATCACTGTCGCGCCACCGTTGAATAATACCCTTACTGAAATCCAGTTCACCTTTCACTTTCTTAATTAGCAATTCATAATCATCCGGATGGATGTAATCAAAAGGCAATTGCGGGTCTGCAAATGAACGCTCTATAGTACCTTTACCTATCCACTGCTCTGCCGAAGGACTGATATATTGAAACTTCAGTTCGGGATAAATCTCACAATAATAAATAAAGTCTTTCGAGTTTTCTACGATATGTACAAATCGACTTTTTTCTTCTAAAAGAGCAACCTTCTCCTGCTCCCATCTTCTCTGCACAAAAGTAAACAAAACAATTGCTATAAACAAAGCACTCATAAAGCCATAAGCGTATTGTCCATTCATCAAATCTACCTTCTATCTGTAAGTTATGGAATAAAAGGTCGTCATCCTACCAACTCCCCCCATCCTCTATACCACGTTACGATGAAAAGTAATCATATATTCCTAGAACAAAGGATGTGTTTTTTCATAAGCAGCAAGTTAATTCGTCAATAAACAGTGATTATTTAAATAGTATTTCTAATTATATAGTCAAAAAGAACTTATTGCAACATAGAACATTT
>NZ_JANKJL010000029.1:0-1636 GCF_041414805.1 Sporosarcina sp. OR05
TTTCTTACAATTAGTCAACCTTTTTAAAAGATTTATTTATACTTTCTAGGATGGTTAAGAGGGGCGGGATATCCCACCCCTCTTAACCGTCCTTTTTAGATACGCCAAAAAGACCTGACGATTTTAATTTTTTTCGAAAGGTCATTGTGGTATAGTTCTAGGTAAGTGATTACGATTTCTGAGCTGGTAGTGCGGACTCATAATCGTATAGAATGCCACACGTCAGTAACTGAAATGTCACTTTCAGAAACTTATTGATGCAGGCGATGATCGCAACCTTATGGGGCTTCCTCTGAGGTTGCTTTTTTAATTTGTAGTAATAATCCACAAAATGATTCGGCTTTCTTTTAGCCATAAGCATAGCGCATATCATAAAATATAGAATCTTCCGCAGATGTTTGTTTCCTCTTTTATTAATACGATCTCTATATTGTGTATTGCCCGACTGGTATCGCATAATATCGATGCCTGCGTAAGCGTTCAATTGTTTCGCATTCTTAAAGCGGCGAATATCTCCAATTTCTCCGATTAATCGGCATGCCGTCGAATCGCCTATACCCGGTATCGAGCGGTAGACAAGATATTCTTTTCGGCCTTCTGATAACTTTTTCATTTGTTTTATCAGTGTATCTTTCTTCTCCTTCAAGTCGGCAATTCGGGACGCGTAATCACGAACCTGGTCGCATCGAATATCATTCGGTTTGATGGCTGGATAGCTGTTTCGCGCTGCTTCCAATAGAACGGATGCTTTCGCTTCAGCTCGTGCCAACGAAAGGTTCTTTCTTGTATTAGCTTTTAAACGATTCTTAATGACCGTCTTTGAATGATCCAGTAAAAGTGCAGGATGCGGATAGAGCTGAACAATATTTAAGAACAGAGCTGAACTTGGTGTAATGAGCTTTTCTAATTCCGGGAAGCTAAGATGTAAAATAGAATGCATTCTGCTTTTCAGTAAAATCATTTCTTCATCAATTTCATCGTAATAACGCGTCAAGGCACGCATCTGTTCATAATAATCATCTTGGATATATGTATGTTTACGCGCCGCTTGGAAATGGGTCTTCGCAAGTTCATGGGCATCACTAAGATCTGTTTTATGCCGCCGCATCTTCGCCATCTGTAAATTGGCTTCAAGTGGATTCATGCGGCAATACGCATAGCCAAAATCTTTGAGAAATGTTTCGATAGGTTTTGAATAGACGCCGGTTGCTTCAAACACGATATCTGGTGCCTGGCCATCTACCTTTGTGATCTCTGCCATTCTTTCGTGCAATCGTTCAAATTCAACACGTGTATGATGAAATTCGCCTTCAAATTCACATTGGCGATAACCATCATAAATCGCAATCGTACTTTTTCCTTTACTCACATCTAAAGCTACGACATGTTTCATGTTCATTTCTCCTTCTTGACCAATCATAGAAGCCTCCACACTACCTTATCGATTCCACTTTCTTATACACGATCTCTATGGACCCAACATACTAAACTGATTCATATAAGGGCGTGAAGTTAGCCGGTTTTAAATACGGACTCAAAAGGTCCAAGAGGCTGGTCGGCTTTTCTTCACTTCTACTATAAAAAAATAGTAGCACAAACCATGGCCTTGGTTTGTACTACTAATGTTAGTATGTTT